>CP076053.1:1200141-1800212 GCA_018672315.1 Nocardioidaceae bacterium
CTCGCGGTGGTCGACCACTGGTTCCACCAGTGGTGGATCCTGCCCGTCTTCGGCGTGGTGATCGGGTGGGTGACCAACAAGCTCGGCATGTGGCTGATCTACTCCCCTGCGGAGAAGACGAAGGTGGGGCCCTTCACCTTCCAGGGGTTGTTCCCCAAGCGGCAGGACGAGGCCGCCGAGGTGTACGCCGAGATCATCGCCGAGGACGTCATCAACCTCGAGAACATCGGCCGCTTCATCACCGAGGGGCCGCGCAGCGACCGCACGAAGCAGATGATGGCCTCCGCCCTGCGCCCGGCCATCGACCGTGCCGCGGGTCCGCTGCGCGGCGCCGTGCGCGTCGCGGTCGGCGAGCGCGAGTTCGACGCGATCCGGGAGTCGGTCACCCTGGAGGCCGTCGACCGCACCATCGCACCGTTCCAGGACGAGGAGTTCGGCGAGCAGCAGGCGGAGAAGATCCGCAAGCTGATCTCCGACCGCACCAAGGAGCTGCCGGCCACCGACTTCGTCGACATGATGCGGTCGGCGATCGAGGAGGACGAGTGGCTGCTCTACGCCCACGGCGCCGTGATGGGACTCGCCGGCGGCTTCCTCCACCTGCTGATCTTCGGCGTCGGCGCGAGCAGCGCATGAGCACCACCGTGCACGTGAGGATGAGCATGCGCGCCGAAAGCGGGGTAGGGACATGGCCGTGAGCCGCACCGAGGACGCGTACGTCGAGCCGGGCCTCGAGCCGGGCCCCGGCGGCGTGGGCGAGCACGGCCAGCTCACCTCGGCCCGGCGCCGCATGAACGCGGGGCGTACGCGCGGCCGCACCGAGCCGGTGACCGAGGCGAGCGAGGCCTCGGTGCGAGAGGCCGAGAAGCGCATCGCCAGGCTGGAGGACGGCGGCGCCGACGACGGTGCGCTGACCCCGGTCCCGCTGTCGCCGATGCTCGTCGCCCGCATGACCCGCTCGGCGCCCGGCGTCGCCCGGGTGGCCGCGGAGGCCGCCTTCAACACCGCCACCTGGTCGCTGCGCACCTACCTCAAGGTCGCCCGGCGCCTCATCCGTGCCGCCACCTCGCCGGAGGAGGCCCAGCTGCTCGCACACGAGCTCGGCGTCACGGTCGGCACCATCGGCGAGCTCGGCAGGCAGCTCGCCACCGGCATGTCCCTGCAGCAAGCGCTGACCGAGCTCACCGCGCCGGACCGCGAAGAGGTCAACGGACGCAGCGAGGCGACGCTGCAGACGCAGGTCAACGCCGAGGACCTGCGCACCAAGGGTCAGGCGCTGCTGCGTCGCTCACGCGACGTGTGGTCCAACGAGACGGCGCACCCTGCGTACGCCCGCATCCTCGACGAGCTCGCGCCCGACGAGGCGCGGATCCTGGTGCTGATGTGCAAGGAGGGTCCGCAGCCGAGCGTCGACGTCCGCACCGGCGGCCCGGTCGGCATGGTCTCCTCCGAGCTGCTCGCGCCGGGCCTGAACATGATCGGCCCGCGCGCCGGGGTGCGCTACGAGGACTTCGTGCCCAGCTACCTCAACAACCTCTACCGCCTGGGCATGGTCTGGTTCAGCCGCGAGGCGCTGCGCTCGCCCAAGCCGTACCAGGTGCTGGAGGCCCAGCCAGCCGTGCTGGAGGCCATGCGCTCGGTGAAGTTCGCGAAGGTGGTGCGGCGCTCGATCCACCTCACGCCCTTCGGCCACGACTTCTGCGTCGCGGTGCTGACCCCGGACGCGGCCGCGCGGGGCGACCTTCCGGAGCACCAGACGCCCGCCGGAGCGGTCTCGCCCGACGGCGACAAGTAGACCGTCGCCGACCAGGCGGGTCGGTCCGGCCGGCGCGGCACCGGACGGCCGGACCGCTCAGGTCATGGTGGCGAAGACAACCGCTCCGTGGTGCCTGCCCCGCCGCGAGGTCATCACCCGCGGGGAAAGGTGGTCGTCACCCGATCGAGACCGGACCGCACCCCTCCGGGTGCGGCCGGCCTCTCGGGGCGTGAGGCGCGTCGCTCAGGCGGCGTGGTTGCAGGTCTCGCAGCTGCAGTCGGCGCACACGCACGAGACGCAGGGCTCACCACCGCACGCGTCGCAGCTGCACACCGCGTGGTTGCAGGTCGAGCACGTGCAGTCGGCACAGGTGCACGTCGCGCAGGAGTCCGAGCAGTTGCTGCACTCGCACGTCAGGCACTCGTCGTAGTGACCGTCGTGCTCGCGGTGGACGTGACCGTCGTGGAGGTAGTCGACGTGGTCCTCGTGGACGACGGCGACGTGGCCGCAGCCCGGACCGTGGGTGTGGTGGTGGTCCTCGGCGGTGCGGTGCTCGGTGGCGGTGGTCATGCGTGGGACTCCTCGGTGTGGTGGAAGGCGTCGAGGAACACGTGGGCCACGTGCTCGTCGACCAGCTGGTACGTGCTCGTACGGCCGGTGCGCGTGGGGGTGACCAGGTGGGCCGAGCGCAGCACCCGCAGGTGCTGGCTGACCAGCGGCTGGCTCACCTCGAGCTCGGCGGCGAGCTCTCCCACCGTCCATCCGCGCTCGGTGAGGCGGTGCACGATGGCTGCGCGTACGGGTGAGGCGAGAGCGGCGAAGACCTCCGCGACGGCCGCGTAGCCGTCGGGGCCCCCGACCTCTCTGCTCATGCAGACATCGTTACATGCGCACGTGTGCATATCAAGCCCGTGCGAGACCGGCTCCCGCGCACCGGGTCACAGCTCCGGGAACGGCCCCTGGTAGCGCGTGAGCACCGTCCGGGTGCGCAGCACCGGGAGCCGGCTGGTCGACTCCTCCTCCGACGCACGCAGCTCCCCGGCCAGTCGGGTGACCACGTCGGCGGCATCCACCAGCTCGGTCTCGACCTCGGCGAGACGGCGGCGGAGCTCGGTGTTGCGACTGCGCAGGGCGAGCACCTGGTTCTCGAGGTCGAGGATGCGCTTGACCCCCTCCAGCCCGATGCCGGCGGCGGTGAGCTCGGCGACCTCGCGCAGCACCTCCAGGTCGCGCAGCGAGTAGCGACGCCCGCCCCCTCCCGTGCGCCCGGGGGACACGAGTCCGATGCGGTCGTACGTGCGCAGGGTCTGCGGGTGCAGCCCGGTCAGCTCCGCGGCGACGGAGATGACGTACACGGGCACGTCGGGGCCGGGCGCCGACGGTGCGCGGCCCCTGCCGCCCTGACCCGCGCGGCCGGCCATCAGCGGGATCCGTCCGCCAGCACCTCGGCGCGCACGTCGGCGCCCCCGGTCGCCCGCCGATAGGCCTCCACGGCCGTGCGCGCCTCGTCGGAGAGCGCCGCCGGCACCTGCACCTGCACCGTGACCAGCAGGTCACCCCGGCTGCCGTCGCGACGCGGGGCACCCTTGCCACGCACCCTGAGGCGACGACCCGACCCGGTGCCGGGCGCGATCTTCAGGCTGACGGGCTGCCCACCCGGGGTCGGCGCCTTCACGGTCGCGCCGAGCGCCGCCTCGTCGAAGGTCACCGGCAGGTCCACCACGACGTTGTCGCCGTCACGGGAGAAGACGGGATGCGCCGCCACCTTGACGTTGACGAGCAGGTCGCCCGCCGGTCCACCGTCCTCACCCGGGGCGCCCTTGCCCGTGAGCCGGATGCGCTGGCCGTCCTTGACGCCCGCGGGGAGCCGGGCGGAGACGGTGCGGGAGTCGGTGGTGCGCCCCGAGCCCATGCACGTCGGGCACGGGGTGTCGTAGACGAGCTGGCGTCCCCGGCACTTCGGGCACACCTCACGCATGGCGAACGCGCCACCGGAGGAGTCGACGACCTCCCCCGCCCCGTCGCAGACCGAGCAGACCTTCGGTGAGGTGCCCGGCTTGCCACCGGTGCCGTTGCAGGTCGAGCACGCCCCGTCGGCACGCAACCGCAGGGTGATGGTCGTGCCGGCCAACGACTCCAGGAACCCGATGCTGGCGCTGGCGGTCACGTCGGCGCCCTTGGTCGGCGTACGCCGTGCGCGACGCTGACCACCGCCTCCGAAGAGGTCGCCGAACATGTCGCCGAGTCCTCCTGGGCCGGCTCCTCCGCCCTGGCGGAGCAGGTCGTCGAGGTCGAACGGCTGGCCCTGCTGACCCGGGCCCGACGTCGGCCGCCGTCCCCCGGGGAAGCCGCCACCCATGCCGCCCATGCCCCCCATGCCACCACCGGCGACGGCAGCGCGGAACTGGTCGTACTCGCTGCGTCGCTCGGTGTCGGAGAGCACGTGGTACGCCTCCGACGCGGCCTTGAAGCGCGTCTCGGCGGCCGTGTCCCCCGGCTTGGTGTCAGGGTGGTTGTCCCGCGCGATCCTGCGGTACGCCTTCTTGATGTCGGCGGCAGCGGCGTCCTTGGCCACGCCGAGCGTCTTGTAGAAGTCCTTCTCGGCCCAGTCGGCACTGACGGCCATGCGGGATCCCCCTCTCAGCGGTCTCGGAGTCGGTGGTGCGGCGGGTCCGGCGTGGGTCAGCCGGGGCTGACCACCACGACCATGGCTGCCCGGACCACGCGGTCCCCTGCCCTGTAGCCGGCCTGCGCGACGTGCTCGACGGTCGTGGTGGTGACGTCGTCGCTGGTGCGCTGGCTGATGGCCTCGTGCAGGGTCGGGTCGAACTCCTCGCCCGGCTCCCCGAAACGCTCGAGGCCGAGCTGTCCGACGACGCGGACCAGCGAGTCGGCCACGTGCTTGAAGCCGCCGACGACCTCACCGTGCTCGCGGGCCCGGTCGATGTCGTCCAGCACGGGCAGCAGCGCGGTCGCCGCGGCGACGGTGGCCTGCTGCTTGTTGGCCTCGCGGTCGCGGTCGACCCGGCGCTTGTAGTTGACGTACTCGGCCTGGAGCCGCTGCAGGTCGCCGGTCAGTCCGGCGATGCGGTCGTGCGCCGCGACGAGCTCGTCGATGCCACCGTCCTCGTCCGGTGCGGGCGCACCGGGGTCGACGACCGGCGCCTCGGCCGCGTCAGGAGCAGCGCTCTGCGCGTCGGCCCCCGAGCCACCGGCGGAGGCGGCGTCGACCGCCTCCGCCAGCGGGTCGCCCGAGGGACCCGTGGCCGTGTCCGGGTGGGCCACGCCGTCGGGCGAGCCCGGTGCCGCGGGATCCGATCCGGTCGGCTTGTCGGTCACTTGGACTCCTCGTCCTCGTCGACGATCTCGGCGTCGACGACGTCGTCGTCGGCAGCGGTTGCACCCTCGTCACCGGCGGCTGCGCCCTCGGCGCTCTGGGCCTCGGCGTCGGCGTACATCGCGGCGCCCATCTTCTGGCTGGACTCGCCCACCTTGGCGATGGCGGCCTGGATCGACTCGGCGTCGGCCTCCTCGTCCTCGAGCAGGGCCTTCAGCGCGTCGACGTCCGTGCGGACCTCGGTCTTGACGTCCTCGGGCAGCTTGTCGTCGTTGTCGGTGAGGAACTTCTCCGTTGAGTACACGAGCCCGTCCGCCTGGTTGCGGACCTCGACGGCCTCGCGGCGCTTGCGGTCCTCCTCGGCGTACTGCTCGGCGTCCTTGACCATCTTCTCGATGTCGTCCTTGCTGAGCGCGCTGCCGCCGGAGATGGTCATCGACTGCTCCTTGCCGGTGCCCTGGTCCTTCGCGGACACGTGCACGATGCCGTTGGCGTCGATGTCGAAGGTGACCTCGATCTTCGGCATGCCGCGCGGGGCCGGGGGCAGACCGGTGAGCTCGAAGTTGCCCAGCGGCTGGTTCTGCGCCCACATCTGACGCTCACCCTGCGCGACCTTGATCTCCACCGACGGCTGGTTGTCGTCAGCGGTCGTGAAGATTTCCGAGCGCTTGGTCGGGATCGTGGTGTTGCGCTCGATGAGGGTGGTCATGACGCCGCCCTTGGTCTCGATGCCGAGGCTCAGCGGGGTGACGTCGAGGAGCAGGACGTCCTTGACCTCGCCCTTGAGGACACCGGCCTGGAGCGCCGCGCCCAGCGCGACGACCTCGTCGGGGTTCACACCCTTGTTGGGCTCGCGCCCGGTCAGCTCGCGGACGACGTCGGCGACCGCCGGCATGCGGGTCGAGCCGCCGACGAGGACCACGTGGTCGATGGACTTGACGTCGACGCCGGCGTCCTTGACGACGCTGCGGAACGGCGCCTTGGTGCGCTCGAGCAGGTCGGAGGTCTCCTTCTGGAACTCCGAGCGGGTCAGCTTCTGCTCGAAGTGCAGCGGACCGGACTCGCCGTGGGTGATGTACGGCAGGTGGATCGAGGTCTCGCTGGAGGAGGACAGCTCGATCTTCGCCTTCTCGGCGGCCTCCTGCAGCCGCTGCAGGGCGATCTTGTCCTTGCTCAGGTCGACACCGTCGGTGCTCTTGAACTTCTTGACCATCCACTCGACGACGCGGGAGTCCCAGTCGTCACCGCCGAGCTCGTTGTCGCCGGAGGTCGCCTTGACCTCGACGACGCCGTCGCCGATCTCGAGCAGGGAGACGTCGAAGGTGCCGCCACCGAGGTCGAAGACCAGGATGGTCTGGTCATCGCCCTTGTCCAGGCCGTACGCCAGCGCCGCCGCGGTCGGCTCGTTGACGATGCGCGAGACGTTGAGGCCGGCGACCTCGCCCGCCTCCTTCGTGGCCTGGCGCTGGGCGTCGGAGAAGTACGCCGGGACGGTGATGACGGCGTCGGTGACGGTCTCACCGAGGTAGGACTCGGCGTCGCGCTTGAGCTTCTGCAGCACGAACGCGCTGATCTGCTGCGGCGTGAACGACTTGTCGTCGATCGAGGTCTTCCAGTCGGTGCCCATGTGGCGCTTGACCGAGCGGATGGTGCGGTCGACGTTGGTGACCGCCTGACGCTTCGCGACCTCACCGACGAGGACTTCGCCCGACTTGGCGAAGGCGACGACCGAGGGGGTCGTGCGCGCACCCTCGGCGTTCGCGATGACCGTGGGCTCACCGCCCTCGAGGACGGCGACGACGGAGTTGGTGGTGCCGAGGTCGATACCGACTGCTCGAGCCATGTGCTGCTACCTCCTGGTGGGCCGGCCGTGCCGGCCGGGACGAGTACGTGCGGGAGAGTTCGTGGGCGCGATCGCCGCAGGCGGTCGCGCGAGATGGATCGTGGCAGAGAACCTGAGCCGCTTCAACTCAACTTCTCTGACTGGTGCAACGGCGACCCGGTCCGGGCTATTCCCGCGCCGCAGGACGCGCACACGGACGCGCGACGGACGGCCCGACCCCACGCGGGAGCGGGCCGTCCACGGCGCGGAATCGAGCGTCGTCGCTCGCGAGGCCTAGTAGATCTCGACCTTCGCGACGTTGGAGACCTGACCGCTGCGGGGGTCCACCACGCGGAACTCGTCGACGCCGGAGAGCCCGGCCACGAGCGTCCCCCGGTAGCGGCCGTTGCCCTGGACCGTCGCCTTCTCGCGGTAGTCGATCCAGTTCGGTCCCACCTTGTTCTGCAACGTCAGGGTGCGGCCTGTCTGGCCGCGGAAGGTACCGCGCCACACGACGGTCTCGTACGGCTCGGCCGCCTCCTTGTTCAGGCGCAGCACGAAGTCGCCCTGACGGGTCCCGGTGGGGAGGCCGTTGCCGCCGACGCCGAACTCGGTCTGGTCGTCGGGCTCGCGGACGGTGTTCGGGTTCTGCACGTCGATCACGCCGCCGTTGCCGCCACTGCTGCCACTGCCACCACCGCCGCTGCCCCCGTTCCCGCCGTTGCCGCCGTTGCCCGAGGTCGAGGGGGCGGTCGCGCTGAGGGGGCCGGGTGCGGAGCCCTCACCCGGACCGCCGAGCAGCTGGAAGGCGACGTACCCGCCGATGCCGATCATGAGCACGAACGCGGCGAGGCCGCCCGCGATCGTCGCGAAACCCCCGCCGAATCGGCTGAGGAAGCCCCCCTCGGACCCGTCGGACCCCTCGGTCGAGGTCTCGTCGGCCGCCGAGGTGTCGTCGTCGGTGCTGTGGTTCTCAGCCATCGTCGCTCCGTGTCGTCGGCGCCCGGGGACCCGGGCAGTGCTGGGGCGTGGGCGCAGTGTGTCGTACCCAACGCGCAGGGGGAAGGAAACCGGGACGGACTGATGCGCACCTGCGACACGGACGGACCCGACCGGAAGGACTCATGACCACCTTCAGCGCGACCAACGACTCGACCGCTGTCGTCGACGCGAGCCGCGAGGAGATCTGGGCGATCCTCACCGACCCCGAGGAGCTGCCCCGGCTGACGCCGAACCTCGAGCGCATCGACGCCGACGGCGACACCTGGGTGTGGCACATGAGCCGCATGCCGATCCTCGGCACCTCGCTGGCACCCTCGTTCACCGAGACGATGAGCTTCGACGAGCCCTCCCGCATCGAGTTCACCCACACGCCGCCCGAGGGCTCCACCGAGCGCGCCGGGGCGGAGGGCGTCTACGACCTGCAGGAGACCGACGGCGGCACCGAGCTGTCCATCTCGCTGACCATCACGGTCGACCTGCCGTTGCCGAAGCTCTCCAAGGGCGCGGTGACGCGGGTGATGAACAGGGTCATCTCACGCATGGGGGACCGCTTCGCCGACAACCTGCTGCAGCGACTCGAGGCGCGGCGCGCCTGACGCCGGCCCTCAGGCCTGACGCAGGGGCCCCACCTGCCACGAGGACGCCCGTGAGGTGTCCGCGTCGCCGCACGAGGACAGCACCCCGACCGGGCCGGCCTCGTCCTCCAGGGTGTGCTGCTGGACCTCCACGGCCCATCGTCCGGCGGACTGTCCGGCCCTGATCTCGAGCGTGACGGTGGTGGCCCCGGGCGCGACCTCGCGGACCGCGGCGTCCACGTCGTCGACCCCGGTCAGCCCGAGCCGCTGGCGGATCGCCACCTCGGCCGCCTGTGCCGCGGGCTGCTGCCACACGCGGCCCCGCAGACGCTCGGTCAGCAGCTGCCCGGACGCGTACGCCTCACGCAGGGCCACGGCCTCGCCGGCCTCGACCCGCCCGTACGCGAGTCCCGCCGGGAGAAGGACCACGTTCGGGGCGAAACGGTGCCCCCCGACGTGCGAGCACTCCCACGTGCCCTCGGGGTCGTGCGTGGCGAGAGCGGCGGCGACCGGCCGACCACGTTCTGCGCAGCAGACGTCGCGTCGGCCGTGCGTGCACACCAGCACCACGGGCTCCTCGACCGGCTGCCACCCCGGCCGCTCGCCTCGGACGAGCCCCGCGAGATCGACGGTCAGGAGCTCGTCGAGGTCGGCCAGGGTGCGTCGCTCGAGCCACGACATCTCGGGGCCCGACCACGACGCCATCACGCGTACGCCCTGGGCGCCCTGGTCGCGGCCCGTCCGCCCGTGGCGACGAATGAGCAGCACCCGCAGTCCCTCGAGGTCGAGATGGTCACGGACGGCAGCGGGCAGCCTGGTGTCGCGCAGCACCTTGGGGCCCCAGGGCCCGTCCTGCTCGATCAGCAGGCACGCGTTCCAGGCGCTCGCGGACCCGCCGAGCTGCTCTCCGGCAGCGGCGCTGACCTCTGCGCACCGCCGGGTCGTGACGTCGGGAGCGGCGGTCAGCTCACTCCTCCTCGTCCTCTGAGTCCCCTGAGTCCTCTGAGTCCTCTGAGTCCTCTGAGTCGCCCGAGGTCTCGTCCTCCTCCGAGGGCTCGCCGTCCGCGTCCTCCTGGGAGGCGTCGGACTCGTCGTCCTGCATCTCCTTGAGGAGCCGCTGCGGGACCGCGTCCCCCGGGATGCCGGTCGTCTCGAGTTCGTCGTCGCGCGCGTCCGACACGGTGCCTCCTGGGCGGTTCTGGTGGGGTACCGGGTGCCTACCCGTCCAGCGACGACGACATGCCGGCGGTCGTGTCCCAGGCGCGGGAGAGTGCCGCCCAGGTCTCGACGTCGGCGTCCTCGGAGGACCCGAGGTCGTTGGAGCGCTGGAACGCGTCCACGGCGGAGACGGTGCGGTCGTCGTAGGTGCCGTCGACGGGCACGGGACCCGCCGCGCGCAGGAGCTGCTGCAGGGCTCGGACGCGGGGGCCCTGGTCGCCGGGTGCCACCGGTGCCGCCAGGGCCGCCCAGGTGCGGGGGTCGACGATCCCCGTGACGGGGAGGTCCTGTGCGACCTGGAAGTCGGCCACGCGCTGCGCCGTGCCGGCGTCGTAGACACCGTCGGGGCGAGGTCCGGCCCCGTTGGCGAAGAGCAGCCACTGCACCGCGGTGACCTGGGGACCGATCACGCCCGGCCGCACGGTGCCCCACGCCGGCCCTGTCCCGGGGGGCGGAGGGACGACCTGGGCCTCGCCGACGAGCGGGGGGTCACCGGGCCCGTCCGAGGTCCCGGCCTCCGGCGAGACGGCGCTCGGGGTCGGACCAGCAACCTCGGCGCCCCCACCGTCGTCGCGCGCCGCCCACAGCACGGCGCCGACCTGGGCGAGGAGAGCGACGACGACCAGGGCGGCGACGGCGGTCAGTCGGGACGCCCGCCGGGGACCCTGCTCGTGGTCCTCGTCGTCGTCCGCGACGTCGGTCGTGGGTGGGGGACCCGAGAGGGACGGGACGACCACGAGGCGAGGAGCATCAGGCGTACGGTCCGGCCGCAGACCACGTCGTTCGCGGTCCAGCGCATGGTCGGCCGGGTCCGCCTGGTCCACGGGGCCGCGGTCGTCCGGCCGACGGTCCGCACGACCTCGGAGGAGCGGGACGACGCTGCGGACGGTGCGCGACGCCGCACCGGCCCGGGGCGGCACCGTCGATGCCACCGGGAGTGCTTCCCCGTCACCGGCGTCGAGGGGGATGCGGGTGATGACGGGCTGTTCGGTCGGGCGGCCGGACTCGGTGCGCTGCGGACCCACGACACGAGGCCGCTCGTCGAGCGCCAGCGTCGCCGCGTCGGCGAGCGCCAGCACGCTGCTCGGGCGAGCAGCCGGGTCCTCGGACAACCCGATCCTCGCCACGGCCAGCAGGCGACTGCGCTCGTCGTGGAGGCGGCTCGCGATCACGGGCCTGTCACCGGGCGCGCTGCCGCTGGCCATGAGATGGAGCAGCGCGGCGAGGCCGTGGACATCGGCGGCGACCGTCGGCGGCTCCCCCGCCAGGACCTCCGGCGCGAGGAACCGGTCGGACCGCCCCGAGGGCTGCGAGGCGCCGTCGACGGACAGACCGGGCAGAGCCATCTGGTCGACTTCCGACTCGCGCGGACGCACCAGCCGCGTCAGCCCGACGTCCACCAGGGTCGCGTCGATCGACTCGCCCGTCCCGGTCACGCGGACGTTGCGCGGCGTCACCGCTCCGTGCACCACACCCGCGCGGTGCGTCACGTCGAGGGCGGCGGCGACCTGGGCGAGGACCTGCGCGCTCTGTGCAGGACTCCACCAGCCGTCACGGCGTACGCGTCGCTCGAGGTCGACGCCCGGCACCAGACGGCTGACCAGGACCAGCAGGTCGCCCAGCTCGCCGGCGTCCAGCACCTCCGCGGCGTGCGGGGGCGCCAGAGCGGTGAGCAGCTGGCCGCGTCGCCGCAGGTGCCGTGCGAGCACCGGGTCGACCTCGCTCCGAGGCAGGATCTTCACAGCGACGTCGCGCGCTGCCGAGGGCTGCCACGCACGCCACACCGACGCCCCGGGACGCGGGGACAGACGTCCGTCGAGCCGACACCCCAGCACCCAGTCACCGGCTCGCGGCGTCAGATGACCACCAGGACCCACGTCATACCCCTCTGTCCCTGGAGCGGTGGCCGCACCCCTGGTCTGGACACGCCCAGTTTGCCCGGGAAGATCCCGGTATCGCAACGTGCGCGAGGACACCCTGGCGTCCGTGGGGGCTCGCACCGACCCCGTGCGAGGTCACTACCCGGCCGCCGGAGCCGCCCAGGCCCGCGTCAGCGCCGCCCACGTCTCCACCCCGGCACGCCCCGTCGGGGCCAGGCCGTCGCGTCGCTGGAACCCGACGACGGTGAGAGCCGTGGGGGTGTCGTACGTGCCGTCGACCGTGAGCGTGCGCTGCACCTGGAGGAGCTGCTGCAGCGCCCGGACCCGCGGGCCCTGGTCGCCCGGCGCCGCAGGAGCGGCGAGCGCGAGCCACGTGGTCCCGTCCACGGCGCCGGAGACCTCGAGCCCCTGCGCGGCCTGGAACTCCGCGACGGAACGGGAGGTCAGCTCGTCGTACACACCGCTGGGGCGCGGCCCCGCGTCGTTGGCGAAGAGCAGCCACTGGACCGCCGTCACCTGGGGCCCCGCGTCCCCGACGGCCACTCGGCCCCAGGTCGGCGGCGCCTCCGGCGTCGTCGACGCCTGCGGAGCCTCGGGGGTCTGCGGCGTCGGGGTGCCCGACGGTGCCTGCGGGCTCGGCGCGGAAGGGACGACCTGGACGGCCTGCTCGCGCGGCGCCACGACCCCCTCGCCCTCACCGCTCCGGGCGCTCGCCCACCAGGTCGCGGCCACCACCGGGGCGAGGAGCGCGAGCAGTGCCACGAGCACGCTGGGGAGCCGACGGGAGCGCTCGCCACGGGCCGGGCGGACAGGACCCCGGTCGTTGTCGTCGTCGCCTGCAGCCCCGACGCCGCCCTCACCGCCGATGCCGCCGGCCGCGCGTCCGGCCACGGTGACGCCGGGCACGGGCCCCCCGGCCGCAGCGGAGAAATTGGACGCTCCGGAGCCCCCATGGGCGGCACCGACCGGGGTCAGCGGCATCACGATGACCCGGGGCTCCTCGGTGGGCCTGCCCGATCGCGTCATCAGGTGCGCCTCGGGACGCCGCACAGGGTCCAGCGCCATGGCAGCGGCGTCCGCGAGGGCGCTCACGTCACGCGGTCGGTCTGCGGGGGACGCCGAGAGCCCGAGGGCCGCCACGGCCAGCAGACGCGATCTCTCGTCGGTGACCCGGGAGGGTCCGCGGAGGTCGTGGCTCGGCGCGACGCCGGTGACCATGAGGTGGAGGAGGGCAGCCACGGCGTACACGTCCGCAGCGGTCGTGGCCGCGTCGCCGGCCAGCAGCTCGGGGGCGACGTGGCCCTCGGCGACGGGCCAGCGACCGTGCACGGCGGACGACCCGGTCGCGTCCTCGACCTGAGACGCATCCTCGCCCATGGCCCGCACGGCTCGCGGGAGTGCGAGATCGAGCACCATCAGCCTCTCGGCGCCGCCCGTGCCCTCGATGCGCACGTTGTGGGGCGTCAGGGCACCGTGTGCGAGGCCGGCGCGATGGACGACCTCGAGGCAGGAGGCCAGCTGCGCGATGAGCGTGACCGCCTGCCGAGGGGTCCAGCGACCGGCACGGTTGACCCGACGCGCCAGCTCCTCGCCGCGGACCAGCGCGCTGACCGCCACGAGGTGGTCGCCGACCTCCGCGGCGTCGAGCACGGGCACGGCGTACGGGGGGTCCAGCCGCTGCAGGAGCCGTGTGCGGGCGGCGAGGTCGCGGACGGCGCGCACGTCGACAGCCGAGCGCGGAAGGACCTTGACCACGACGTCGCGTCCTGCGTCGAGCTGCCAGGCGCGCCACACCGCGGCGCCCGGACGCCACGACAGGCGCGCATCGATGCGACAGCCGAGCACGTGGTCCCCCGGCGAGGGAGGCAGCCGGCTGCCGGTCGACACGGTCACCTCGCTCCTGATCCTGAACGTCCTGCGGTTGCGACGGCCCATTCGACAGCACATGTCTAGTTACCGCAACGTGCCACTCACCCTTTCGGGTCATGGGCTGTAGTCCGAACGGTCCAGCCCGTGGGGACGGGCGGCACACTGGGGGAGACGGGCTCGGCGGGGAGGTGGACGTGCCACAGGACACATCGGACGGGGCGGAGGGTGCGGACGGACCCCGCCGCCTGCGCGGCGAGGGCGGCAGCGAGCGGGCCGAGCGTGTCCGCAGTGCCCGCACCGCCCAGCACCGGCGCTGGGCCGACCTGCAGGTGGACGAGGCCATGCGCCGCGGGGACTTCGACGGTCTCCGCGGCGCGGGACGGCCCCTGGACCTCGGGCAGGGCCGCGACCGCGACTGGTGGCTGCGGCGACTCGTCGAGCGAGAGCGCATCGAGGGACCCACCCACCCCGCGCTCGCCCTGCGCCTGGACGACGCCCGGCTCGACGACGCCCTGGACGCCGAGGGGTCCGCACGAGAGGTGCGCCACCGCGTCGAGGAGTTCAACGCCCGCATCCGCGAGGCGCGGCGGCAGCTGACCGGGGGGCCACCCGTCATCACACCGTTGCGCGACGTCGAGGTCGAGGTACGTCGCTGGCGCGAGCGTGCCGAGCACCGTCGTGAGGCCCAGCGCCGCGCTCGCGCGACGGAGCCGCCGCCTCCCGCGCGACGACGGCGGCTCGGCATCTTCGCCCGCCGCCGGGCGGGCGGGCGCGATGAGGACGGTGCGGCCCGGGCGTACACCGTGGGTGCCGTGGCCACGGTCGTCCTCGTCGCCGTGGCCGCCCTTGTCGTCGGGATGCTCGTCGTCCGGGGCCCGGCGGGGTCCGCCGCGACAGCTCCGTCAGCGTCCTCGGCGCCCGCGACGTCACCGGCTCCCGCCGACACCGGCGTACGCCCGGTCGACGGCGAGCGCCTCTCAGCCGACCGCTGCAGCACCGCGACGCAGGGCTTCCGTCCGACGTCCGTGTCGATCCCCGGCATCGCAGCGGACGCCGAGGTCGTCCACCCGGCCCGCGACGGCTCCGGCGTCCCGGGCACGCCCCCGCTCACCGCGGACGGCAAGGCTCAGATGGCCTTCGACGTGGAGAACGGCATCGCGCCGGGAGCGGCCGCGGGCAACGCTCTCTTCAACGCGCACACCTGGCCCGACGGCTCCGCGCTCGGCAACCGGCTGCTCGAGGGCCTCCGTGTCGGCGACCGGTTCGAGGTGCGCGGTACGCAGGGTCGCGTGCTCTGCTACCGACTCACCCGCCGGGTGCAGGTGCCGGCGACCGTGAGCGGCGCGCAGTACTACCGGCGCGACGGGGCTCCCCGCATGGCGATCGTCGTCTGCTCCGGCACCCGGACCGGCCCGGGACAGTGGTCGCACAGGACACTCTTCTTCGCAGCGCCGGTGCCGTAGCCGAACACCGGAAGTTACCGATCAGTAGGATCAGACTCACAGCCCCACTCGGCTGACCCGGCGTCGGGCCGGACCTAGTCTGAACCGACCCGTCCGGCCCCTCGTCGACCCGCACTCGCACCTGAGCGCGGCGCAAGGAGACCCATGACCACCTTCCAGACCATCGTGGCCGTTGCGACGCTTCTCTTCGCCGCGTTCGCGATCGCCTACACGACCCGGGCCGTGTCCCGCATGGTCGCCACCATCAAGCAGGGGCAGCCCGTCGTCGGGCGTACGGACAACCCCGGCGCGCGTTCGGTCACCATGCTCAAGGAGACCTTCCTCCACACCCGGATGGCGCAAGGCAAGTGGACCTGGATCGGTGTCATGCACTGGTTCGTCTACCTGGCGTTCATCGTGCTGTCCGCGGCCGTCGCCCAGGGCTTCGTGCAGCTGTTCAAGCCGGACTTCCTGTGGCCGGTGATCGGCCACTTCCTGCCCTTCGAGTGGCTGCAGGAGGCCCTCGGGGTGCTCGGCACGGTCGGCATCGTCTACCTCGCGGTCGTGCGGCAGCGCCACCACCCGCGGGACCAGGGGCGGGACAGCCGCTTCTTCGGCTCGGTGCAGTGGCAGGCGTACTTCGTCGAGGCGTTCGTGCTCGTCGAGAGCTCGCTGATCCTGTTCATCCGCGGCGCGGAGTACAACCTCGGCCAGGCCGAGGGCGAGACCGAGCTCTACAGCCGCCTGCACTTCCCCGTCTCCTCGTTCTTCGGCGACGTGCTGTTCGCCTCGGGACCGGACGCGGTCGGCACTCTCGAGACGACGATCGTGCTCATCGCCGCGCTCAAGGTCGGCCTCGCGATGGTCTGGCTGATCGTGATCTCCACCTGGCTGACCATGGGCGTCGCCTGGCACCGCTTCACCGCCTGGCCGAACATCTGGTTCAAGCGCGAGTCCGACGGCTCCACCGCGCTCGGCGGCCTGCAGCCCATGATGGCGAACGGCAAGCCCATCGACTTCGAGGACATGGACTCCATCGACGAGGACACGGCGCTCGGGGTCGGCAAGGTCGAGGACTTCACCTGGAAGGACATCCTCGACTTCACCACCTGCACCTCGTGCGGCCGCTGCCAGGACCAGTGCCCGGCGTGGAACACCGAGAAGCCGCTGTCCCCCAAGCTGCTGATCACGCGCCTGCGCGACCACGCCTACGCCAAGGCCCAGCAGGGTGCGGACCAGCGCGAGGACAACACCGGCGTCGCCCTGCTCGAGGCCGACCGCCCGCTCGTCGGTGAGACCGAGGGCTGGGCCTGGGAGCCCACTGGCGGCGCGGTCATCGACGACGACGTGCTGTGGAACTGCACGACCTGCGGTGCCTGCGTCCAGCAGTGCCCGGTCGACATCGAGCACGTCGACCACATCATGGACATGCGCCGCTACCAGGTCCTGGTCGAGTCGAACTTCCCCGCCGAGCTCAACGGACTGTTCAAGGGCCTGGAGAACAAGGGCAACCCGTGGAACATGTCGCCCAACGCACGCCTGGAGTGGGCGCAGGGTCTGGAGTTCCCGGTCAAGGTCGTCGGCGAGGACGTCACCGACCTCGACGAGGTCGAGTGGCTCTTCTGGGTCGGCTGCGCCGGCGCGTACGAGGACCGCGCGAAGAAGACCACCCGCGCGGTGGCCGAGCTGCTGCACACCGCCGGCGTCGAGTTCGCGGTGCTGGGCAACGGCGAGACCTGCACGGGCGACCCGGCTCGTCGAGCCGGCAACGAGTTCGTCTTCCAGGGTCTCGCCGGACAGAACGTCGCGACGCTCACCGAGGCCAAGGCCAAGAAGGTCGTCTCGACCTGCGCGCACTGCTTCAACACGCTGAAGAACGAGTACGGCCAGCTGGGCATCGAGCTCGAGGTCGTGCACCACACGCAGCTGCTGAACCGTCTGGTGCGTGAGGGCAAGCTGACGCCGGTCAAGGCGAGCGGCGGGCAGAAGCGCACGATCACGTACCACGACCCCTGCTACGTCGGCCGTCACAACCAGGTCTACGACCCGCCGCGCGAGCTGCTGACCGTCATCCCCGACGCGGACTTCAAGGAGATGGACCGGTCCCGGGAGCGTTCCTTCTGCTGCGGCGCCGGCGGCGCGCGCATGTGGATGGAGGAGAACATCGGCGAGCGGATCAACATGAACCGCACGACCGAGGCCGTCGGCACCGGCGCGGACCAGATCGCCGTCGGGTGTCCGTTCTGTCGCGTCATGCTCTCCGACGGCCTGACGATGAAGCAGTCGAAGGGCGAGGCGCGCGAGTCGGTCGAGGTGCTCGACGTCGCGCAGATGCTGCTGGCATCGGTGAAGGGTGAGGCGTACGCCCCGGCCGTTCCCGCCGGCACCGGCGGCACGACCGGCAAGGCTGCTGCGAAGGCCGCTCCCGCCGAGGGCGACGACGCGACCAAGAGCAGCCCGGAGGCCGGTGACGCGACCCAGACCGAGCACACCGTGACCGACCAGCAGGACTACGGCAAGAACCCGCAGTCCGGGTCCGGGTCCTCGCTCTTCTCCGACGCCGAGGAGAAGAAGCCGGCCTCGACCTCGGGTGCCTCCGCGGGATCGCTCTTCGGTGACTCGGGCGCCGGTGACGCCGGCACGCCGTCGAAGCCGACGGAGTCCACCTCGCTGTTCGGGGACTCCGCCGCCGGTGAGACCGAGGGCTCGACGACGAAGGCCGGGGAGAGTGGCAGCTCGCTGTTCGACGCGCCTGCCTCGAAGCCTGCCTCGGAGCCGGCTTCGGAGCCGGCCGAGGAGCCCGCCGCGGCGGCGAAGCCGGCGAGCGGAGGGGGTTCGCTGTTCGACACCCCCGCCAGCGACGAGCCCGAGGCAGCACCTGCCACGGAGCCGAAGGCGGAGGGCGAGGCCGGCAAGGCCGAGGACGAGGCGGCGCAGCGTCCTGCGACCGGAGGCGGTTCGCTCTTCGACATCGGTTCCTCGGAGCCGGAGCCGGAGCCCGCGGCTGCACCGGAGGCGACGGCCGACCACGCGCCGGAGCCCGAGCCCGAGCCGCAGCCCGAGCCGCAGCCGAGTGCTTCCACGGCCACGAGCGGCGGCGGGTCCCTGTTCGACATCGCGAGCCCGGAGCCCGCGGCCGAACCGGAGCCGGAGCCCGAGCCCGAGCCCGAGCCCGAGCCCGAGCCCGAGCCCGAGCCGCAGCCGGAGGCGTCGACGGACCAGCCGACGGCCGAGGAGCACGAGCCCAAGAAGGGCGGCATCTCCGAGGGCGGGTCGCTCTTCGACCTCTGACTCGCGTCACACACACCACGGCCCGGTCCCCACCTGTGGGGGCCGGGCCGTGGTGCGTGCGCACGGGGTCCCGGGTGCATCTCGTCCACCCGAAAGGGGCGACAACGAGACCGGTCTGGCCTACCGTCCTCCCAACGTCGACCGCCGTCGGTGAGGTCGACCCGTCACCTCGGAGGTCCACGTGACACGGAGCCCCCAGACGCGACCCCGACTGCGCGGTGCTCTGCTCGGAGCCCTCTCGGTGACCCTCCTCGGCACGGCGCTGACGCCGTCGGCGGTCCAGGCCCACGACGAGCACGGCGCCTCGGGCGGCACCGCGGGGAGCGAGGCGACGTACGAGATGAAGAACGCGCTCTCCCGCGCCGGGGTGCTCGACGAGACGGCGTACGACCCGACCTCACCGGAGGACTCCCGCCGCGCCCGGGCCGCCGCAGCCGCGATGCGCCGGGAGCCGACGCCGCAGCTGCGCACCGTGCCGCTGCGGGAGAAGCGGACCGCGCGACCGCAGACGCGGTACGCGATGGCCGGAGGCTGCTACGTGCTGCGATCGGTGGCGAACGGGCGCTGGGTCAGGCAACGAGGAGACGCCTACGCCGCCGACCGGCCCCGACGCGGTCAGGCCTCGCCGCTGCGCTTCCAGGCCACCGATCTCGGGCAGTACCTGCTCTTCACCGCCGACCGCGACTTCCTCGCCGCCGACGGCGCACGCGTCCGCGTGCAGGACCGTCCGGCGCCCACGGCGGACTTCACCGTGCGCAAGAAGGGCCGCGCCTTCACCTTCACCAGCGCGCGTGGACGGTCGCTGGGCACCCGGGGCACCGGCGTCGTCGCCGGGTCCCGCCCCGGCCGTTTCACCCTGCACCGCGCCATCGGCTGCGCACGCTTCCCCGAGGCGCAGGTCAACGTCTCGGGGCGCCCGTTCGCCGGCGAGACGTCGTTCCAGCAGGTCACCGGTCTCACCGACGCGCACACCCACGGCATGGCGTACGAGTTCCTCGGCGGCGAGGCGCACTGCGGCCGCCCGTGGCACCCCTACGGCGTCACGTACGCGCTGGTCGACTGCGAGGACCACACGCTGACCGGCGGCTACGGCGCCGCCCTGGAGCTGCTGCTCTCCGGCGAACCGCACGACCCCGTCGGCTGGCCGACCTTCGAGGACTGGCCGGCCCCGAACTCGCTGACCCACGAGGGCACCTACTACAAGTGGATGGAGCGCGCCTGGCGCGGCGGTCTGCGGGTCTTCACGAACCTGCTGGTGGAGAACAACCAGCTCTGCATGCTCTACCCGCTCAAGCGCAACTCCTGCGACGACATGGACTCCGTGCGGCTGCAGGCGCGCCGGATGTACGAGTTCGAGCGCTACATCGACGCGCAGTGGGGCGGCCCGGGCAAGGGCTGGTACCGCATCGTGAAGAACCCGTTCCAGGCCCGACGCGTCATCAACGCCGGCAAGCTCGCGGTGATCATGGGCATCGAGACCTCGATCCCGTTCGACTGCACCGTCAAGCTCGGCGTCCCCCAGTGCTCCCGCGACGACATCGACGACGGCCTCGCCGAGGTGCGCCGCATGGGCGTACGCCAGATGGAGCTGGTCAACAAGTTCGACAACGCGCTCTCCGGTGTCGCGGGCGACGCCGCCGAGACCGGGGTGGCCGTCAACGCGGCGAACTTCCTGGAGACCGGGTCCTTCTGGGCGATGCGCCGCTGCGAGGACGAGGCCGCTGCCGAGGCCGGGGTCACCGACCGCGAGCAGGCCGCACTGCCGGCGGCACCCCAGGGGGAGCTCGCCCAGCAGCAGGACGCCCTCTTCGGCGCCGTCGCCGCCGTCACCGGGGCGCTGCAGCCGGTGCCGCTCTACCCGCCGGGACCGCACTGCAACGCCCGCGGCCTGACGCCCCTGGGCGACCACCTGATCCGCGAGCTCGCCGACCGCAGGATGCTCTTCGACCCCGACCACATGAGCGTGGCGGCGCGCAAGGAGGCCCTGGACCTCATCGAGCGCCTGGACTACCCGGGCATCCTGTCCAGCCACTCGTGGTCGACGCCGGACGCGTACCCCCGGATCCTGGAGATGGGCGGCTTCATCTCGCCGTACGCGGGCGACTCCGCCGGGTTCGTCGACAAGTGGCGGGCCCACCTGGACTGGGTGGACGAGCGGTACCTCTTCGGGCTCGGGTACGGCGCCGACATCAACGGTCTCGGCGCGCAGGGCGACCCGCGCGGAGCGGACGCACCGAACCCGGTGACGTACCCCTTCACGGCCCTGGGCGGCAGCACCGTGCGCAAGCAGCGCTCCGGCAAGCGCGTCTACGACATCAACGTCGACGGGGTCGCGCACTACGGCCTGTACCCGGACTGGATCGAGGACCTGCGCCGGCAGGCCGGCGGCGACATCGTCGCCGACATGGCCCGGGGCGCCGAGGCGTACCTGCAGACCTGGGAGCGTGCGGTCGGGGTCAGCCCCGACGCCTGCCGCGACGACTCGGTGCGCAAGCCCGTCCGCGTGCTCGACGGGCTCCGCCGCGGCACCCGGGTCGAGGCCGTGCTGCGCCGCGCCGGGCAGCCGCACACGCGTCTCGGGTCGGCGTTCGGCTACTGCGCCCGCGACGCCGCCGGCCGCACCGTCGAACGCACGGTCACCTTCGACCGCCGGGGCCGGGTCACGGGCGTACGCCGCGCCTGAGGCTGCCCGGCACCCACGCTCGGTAAAGGCTTCTCCCCCGAGGCGAAGAATCGGACATTCGCCCCGCGCCAGGGGCGGCTGCGTGAGAACGTCCGAGCGTGCCACCGATCCGCCGCTACCGCGCGACCCCCGTGCCGTCGCCGGCGGACCTGCACCTGCTGCGCCGGTTCAGCTTCGGCTACACCCCTGCCCTGCGCGCCGAGGCCGCCGCCGCGGGCGGGGCCCGGTCCTGGTTCGAGCAGCAGCTCGCCCCCTCCCGGATCTCCGACCCCCGCGGGCAGGCCGTCGACGGCTGGTTCCCCCTGCTGGCGCACAGCCCGCGCACGGCGTTCGAGAACCAGAAGTCCGGCCGCGTGCACCGCAACCACTACACCTGGTCGATCGCCCGTCGCGCCCTGCTGCGGCAGACGTACTCCTCGCGCCAGGTGCACGAGGTGATGACGGAGTTCTGGCTCAACCATCTCCACGTGTACGCCCAGGCCTCCCCGGCCTGGCCGTTCCGGCCCGGCTACGACGAGGTCGTACGCCACCACGCGCTCGGGCGCTTCACCGACCTGCTCGCCGCGGCCGTCACGCACCCCGCGATGCTGCGGTACCTCGACGCCGACTCCTCGGTCGCCGGCGAGATCAACGAGAACCTCGGCCGGGAGCTGCTCGAGCTGCACACGCTGGGGCGGGAGTCCGGCTACAGCGAGGTCGACGTACGCAACGCGGCGAAGGTGCTCACCGGCCTCGGCGTCGACCGCATCACCCTCCAGCCGGTCTGGAACGAGCGCGACCACGAGCGCGGCCTGCTGTCGGTGCTGGGCATCTCCGTGCCCAACCTGCTCGGCAGCGGCCGTGACGCCATCGCCGACCTCCTCGCCCGACTGGCCGTGCACCCGGCGACCGCACGGCGCATCGCGACCAAGCTCGCGGTGCGGTTCGTCGCCGACGACCCGCCGGCCGCACTGGTGGACCGGGTGGCCGAGGCGTTCCTGTCCTCCGGCACCTCGATCCCCGCGACGCTGCGCGCGCTGGTCGACGACCCGCTGTTCCGTGCGGCGGCGCAACCGAAGGTGCGTACGCCCATGGAGGACGTCGTGGCCACCCTCCGCGCGCTCGAGGTGACGGTCGGTCGCCCCGGGGACCCCGGTGACGGCGCGGCCGCGGCGAACGCCGTGCTGTGGCTCACCACGTCTGTCGGCCAGAGGCCGTGGCACTGGGTGACCCCCGACGGGTTCCCCGACCGCTCCGAGGCCTGGGCGTCGGCGTCACGGATGCTCGCGTCGTTCCGCGTGCACCACAACCTGGCCGGCGGCTACTACCCCCGCGAGCGCGTCACCTACCGGCCCGCCGGCTCCCGGCTGCCCCGACGACGGATGCGCTTCGACACCCTGACCGACCACCTCAGCCGCACGCTCCGGGGACGCCCCGTGGACGCGCGTACGCTCGCCGCGGCCTGCCGCTACCTCGAGGTCTCGCCCGGCACGGTGATCACCCGCTCGCACCCCGTGGTGCGCTGGCGGATGCCGTGGCTGCTGGCCCTGCTGCTGGACTCACCGGAGCACATGACGCGATGACCGCACCTGACACGGACCACGGAGTCGAGGCACCCTGCTGCACCGAGGGCGCCGCACTCACCCGCCGCGGGCTGCTCCAGGGCATCGGCGGCGGGCTCGCCGCGACCACGATGTTCGGCTCCACCGCGCTCGGGGTGCTCGGCGGCCCCGCGTACGCCGCCCCGACCCTGCCCGGGGCCCTGCCCGCCGCGGCGGGGACCCCGCAGAACGTCGTCGTCGTGCTGTCGCTGTCCGGCGGCGCGGACATGCTGAGCCTCGTCGTGCCGCACGGCGACCCCGGCTACTACCGGGCGCGGTCCTCGATCGCGGTGCCGCGCGGCGCCCTGTGGGCCCAGGACGGCTTCTTCGGCCTCCACCCGGCGCTGCGACCGCTGCAGCCGTGGTGGGAGACCCGCCGGCTCGCGGTGGTCACCGGCACCGGACTCCCCGTGCCGAACCGCTCGCACTTCGCGGCGCTGGAGGAGCTCGAGGACGCCGGCCCCGGCGACGCGCTGCGCGCCGGCTGGCTGAACCGGGCACTCGGTGCCGTCGCCGGGGAGGACCCGCAGCAGGGCGTGCACGTGGGGTCCGGGATGCTGCCGACCGCGCTCGCCGGGCCGACCCCGACGCTCGCGGTGGCCGAGCTCGACGCCACCGAGCTGAACGGGCCCATGGGCTCGCACCGGCGGGACCGGGCCGCGGCACTGCGTCGCATGTGGGGCGGCACGCAGGGACCGCTGGGCGACTCGGCCCGCAAGGCCCTGACCGTCGCCGCGGACCTCAGGCCGGTGGTGGGCTCGCCGTACGCGCCGTCCAACGGCGCCCGCTACCCCGCCACCGACCTCGGTGACGCCCTGAAGGACGCCGCACGGCTGATCCGATCGGGCAGCGGCGTCCGCGCGATCACCGTCGACCACGGCTCGTGGGACATGCACGCCTACCTCGGCGACGTCGACGACCCGCGCGACCGCTCCATGCGCACCATGGCCACCGGTCTGGCGCAGGGGCTGGCGGCCTTCTGCACCGACCTCGGATCGCTGCTCGGCTCGCACGTCACGGTCGTGACGGTCTCGGAGTTCGGCCGCCGTGTCGTGGAGAACGGGTCCGGCGGGCTGGACCACGGGTGGGGGTCGGCGATGCTGCTGCTCGGAGCCGGCGTACGCGGGGGTCGCTACCTGGGCCGGTGGCCCGGCCTGGACGCCGCGTCCCTGCGCGAGGGCGACCTCGCCGTGACCACGGACTACCGCTCGGTGCTGGCCGAGGTGGTCACGCGACGGCTGGGAGTCTCCTCGGCCGCCGCCTTCCCGGGGTTCACCCCGCAGGGCGTCGGCGCCGTCGTCTGAGCCGCCGCGGTGAGGTGACCGCCGCCACGGCTCGGCGTACGCTCGGCTGCCATGAGCACCTCCACCAAGCGCCCCGCGTTCGACCGCGACGACCCGGCCGGCATCGACGAGCAGCTGAGCGTCGAGGAGATCGCCGTGCGCGACTCCGTACGCCAGCTCGTCGCCCCGTGGCGCGAGGAGGTCGGCCAGTGGTTCGAGGACGGCGAGGTGCCGGACCCGCGCGGCATGATGAAGCAGTGCGGCGAGCTCGGTCTCCTCGGCATGCACCTGGAGGGGTACGGCTGCGCCGGCATGAGCGCCGTCGACTACGGCCTGGCCTGCCTCGAACTCGAGGCGTGCGACTCCGCGGTGCGGTCGATGGTCTCGGTGCAGGGGTCGCTGTCGATGTACGCCATCTGGGCGTTCGGCACGGAGGAGCAGAAGCAGGAGTGGCTCCCGCGCATGGCCGCCGGCGACGCGATCGGCTGCTTCGGTCTCACCGAGCCCGACCACGGGTCGGACCCGAGCAACATGCGTACGCGCGCCAAGCGCGACGGTGCCGGTGAGGACGCCGACTGGATCCTCGACGGTCGCAAGATGTGGATCTCCAACGGCTCGATCGCCGACGTGGCCGTGGTCTGGGCGCAGACCGAGGAGGGCATCCGCGGGTTCGTCGTGCCCACCGAGTCCGAGGGCTTCAGCGCGCCGGAGATTAAGCACAAGATGTCGCTGCGCGCCTCGATCACCTCGGAACTGGTGATGGACGGCGTACGCCTCCCCGCCTCGGCGGTGCTGCCCGAGGTCACCGGGCTGAAGGGGCCGCTGTCGTGCCTGACCGAGGCGCGCTACGGCATCATCTGGGGGTCATTGGGCGCCGCGCGCGACTCGCTGTACGCCGCGCTGGACTACGCGGGCCAGCGGGTGCAGTTCGACAAGCCGATCGCGGCCTACCAGCTGACCCAGCAGAAGTTCGCGGACATGACGCTCGAGCTCGTGAAGGGGCAGCTGCTCGCGCTGCACCTGGGCCGCTCGAAGGACAAGGGGCTCATCCGTCCCGAGCACGTCAGCATCGGCAAGCTCAACAACATCCGCGAGGCCATCGAGATCTGCCGCACCTCCCGCACGATCCTGGGCGCGAACGGCATCTCGCTGGAGTACCCGGTCATCCGGCACGCCAACAATCTCGAGTCGGTGCTGACCTACGAGGGCACCGTCGAGATGCACACGCTCGTGCTCGGGCAGGCCCTCACCGGGCACGCCGCCTTCCGCTGAGCGGCCTCGGGTCGCGTGCGTGAACCTCTCGACGCGCCACAGCGCGTCCTGGGGTTCACGCACCGCGGCGCGCGGTGCTCAGTCGATGCGGGTGCGGTGGAAGTTCGCGTACGACCGGCTCGCCGTCGGGCCGCGCTGACCCTGGTAGCGGGACCCGTACTTCTCCGAGCCGTACGGGTGCGTCGCCGGGCTGGAGAGCCGGAAGAAGCACATCTGCCCGATCTTCATGCCGGGGTAGAGCGTGATCGGCAGGTTCGCGACGTTCGCGAGTTCGAGCGTCACGTGACCCGAGAAGCCGGGGTCGATGAAGCCTGCGGTCGAGTGCGTCAGCAGCCCGAGCCGTCCCAGGGAGCTCTTGCCCTCCAGACGCGCGGCCACGTCGTCGGGCAGCGTGACGACCTCGTACGTCGACCCGAGCACGAACTCGCCCGGGTGCAGGATGAACGGCTCGTCGCCCTCGGGCTCCACCTCGCGCGTCAGCTCCGGCTGCGCGATGGACGGGTCGATGTGGGGGTAGCGATGGTTCTCGAACGTGCGGAAGAAGCGGTCCAGCCGCACGTCGATGCTCGACGGCTGCACCATCTCGGGGTCCCAGGGGTCCAGGGCCACACGCCCGGCGTCGATCTCGGCGTGGATGTCACGGTCGGAGAGCAGCACGGCGTGAGGCTACCCCGCGCCCTCGCTCAGCCCGGCGTACGCCGTCGGTTAGAGTCGGGGCGCAGTCCCGCGGATGTAGTTCAATGGCAGAACATCAGCTTCCCAAGCTGAGAATGCGAGTTCGATTCTCGTCATCCGCTCCACCACACGGTGACCTCAGTCCAACGTGACGGGCGCCGCGTCGTACGCCCCGCCCGAGGTATCTCGTGGTTCCTCGGCAGCCGAACGCCGGCGCTCGTCACCGATCTCCGGCAGCAGCACGATGACGCCGAGCACAGGCAGCAGGGCGAGGAGCCCGAGGGCCACCGGCACGCCCAGGGCGTCGCCGACGCCACCGACCACGGCGGCACCGATCGAGCCGCCCAACAGGAAGCACAGCGTGGCCACACCGAGCGCGACCCCGCGGACCGGGGCTCGGACGGCATCGGAGACCGCCGCCGAGAGGCTCGGCTGCCCGACGCCGAAGGCGACGGTGGTGAAGAGAACCGTGCCGACCAGGAGCGGCAGCCGCAGCCACGGGCTCTCGATGGCCGTGCCGAGCGCGGCGAGTGCCATCGCCCCCGCGGAGACCACGGCCGCGCCCACCAGCACCTTCGTCGCGCCGACGCGGGCGAGCACGCGGCCGACGTACTGCGGGATGAGCAGCGCCAGCGCCGCCGAGGGCAGCAGCAGGAGCCCGACGTGCCAGGTCTCCCACCCCTCGCCGACCAGCACGGCCGGCACGCCGACGAGCAGCGCGAACCACGAGGCAGGGATCGCCGACGCGGCGAGGGCGCTGCGTACGACGGTCCTGTTGGTCGCGACCTCCTCCGGCAGGAACCCCATCGGGTGCCGCTTCACCCACGCGACCACGGCCGGCACACCGAGCGCCAGGAGCGCGACGCCCACGCCGGCCAGCAACAGGCCCGACGCGGGCGACTGGAGCAGCAGCACGACACCACCGGTGGCCGCCATCACGAGCAGCGCGCCGGGGATGTCGAGGTGGGCCCCGGTGCCTTCGTCGGTCAGCGCGTGCCAGATGAACGGCAGCACCAGCAGGCCGAGCACCGGCAGCGCCATCACGGCGCGCCACCCGAAGGCGGACTCGACGGTGCCGCCGACGAGCGGTCCGAGGCAGCTCACCGCAGCCGCCGCGCCGGCGAGGCGGGCGAGCGCGTTGCCGCGTACGTCGCCGTCGTAGCGCGCCGAGAGCGCCGCGACACCCAGGGTCGGGATGGCGGCCGCGCCGAATCCCTGCATGCCGCGCGCGGCGATGAGCACGGCGAGGTTCGGCGCGAGCGCCGCGCCCAGGGCGCCCAGGACCATCAGGGCGAGACCGACGGCCAGGGGCCAACGCACCCCGACGAGGTCGGAGATGCGTCCGTACACGGCCGTGGTGATCGCCAGCATCAGGGTGTAGAGGCTGATCGTCCAGGTCGCGACGCCGACGGAGGTGCCGAGGTCCTCGGCCATGACGGGCAGCACGACCGCTGCCGAGGAGGATCCCATGCCGGCCAGCCCGAAGAGCAGCCCCATGAGCAGGCTGACCCGCTTCGCGTCTGACGTCACCGGGGGTCAACAGTCCGGGCGGGGTGGTTGTTCCCGGCATCGGTCGTCTTCGTACGCCACGCCAGCCACGACCCCGCGACCAGCGCCCCGAGGGAGCCGAGCACCTCGTCGCCGAGCGTGTCCTCGTACGCCCCGTCGAGCTCGGTGCCGCCGCGGATGAAGGCGTAGTACTCCCCGATCTCCCACCCGATCGCGAGCAGCGCCCCGAGACCCGTGACGAGGGCGACCTGCACCCATCGGGGTCGCACGTCGCGAGCGACCAGCAGCCCGATGCCCGCGAGCAGCAGCGCCCAGTTGACGAGGTGGTTGGCGTCGTCCCACCACGAGACCGCGTCGTAGAGGTCGAGCGTGTTGCCCGTGACGTCGACGAGGAACGGCGCCATGACCAGCCCGAACGCGAGCCAGGGCACGGGGCGCGCCCCGCCGGCGCCGCGCCGTCCGCGGAACACCCACCACAGCACCGGGGCGACGAGCATCATCAGCGGGTAGAGCACCAGCCGCGACCCGAACGCCTTGCCCTCGAACTGAGGCAGGTCCACGAAGACCGCCGCGGCCAGCTGCAGCACGGTTAGCACCCAGACGGCAGCGACCACGGGAGGGCCCGAACGGGAGGCGGTCATGAGCGGATCGTGCCACCCGCGGGCAGCGGGTAGGGGGTGGTCGTGGAACAACGCTCCGTACGCCGTGCCAAGCGCCGCCGCGCCTACTTCGTGATGATGGGCACCTGCCTGACCCTCATCGTTCTCGCCTGGGGCGTCGTGCGCTTCTTCTCCACCACCGCGGCTGTGGTGATGAGCCTGGTCGCCGCGGTCATCCCGCCCATCGCCGCGATCGTGGCGAACCGTGGGCTGACCGACGCCGACAACGACCCGTTCACCTACCCGGACTCGGGCGGGGACGCGCGGGGCGAGCGATGAGCTTCGCCGGCATCCCAGTGGCCGCCCTCGACTTCTACGACGACCTCGAGCTCGACAACACGAAGTCGTTCTGGGAGGCGCGCAAGCAGACGTACGCCGAGGCCGTCCGCGGCCCGATGCAGGCCCTCGCCGCGACGCTCGAGCCGGAGTTCGGCAAGGCCAAGCTGTTCCGGCCCTACCGCGACGTGCGCTTCAGCAAGGACAAGACGCCGTACAAGACGCACCAGGGGCTGTTCGTCCAGAAGGCCCCGGCGACAGGCCTGTACGCCGAGGTGGCCGCGCCCGGCTTCCGTGTGGGCGTCGGTTTCTACCACGCCGAGCCGGCCCGGCTGGCGGCGTTCCGCACGGCGGTCGACTCCCCTGCGGGTGAGTCGCTGGAGCGTACGCTCGCCGCTCTCGAGGGCGCCGGCTGGGAACGCGGCGGTGACCGGCTGAAGACCTCACCGCGCGGCTGGGACGCGGACCACCCGCGTATCGACCTGCTGCGTCACAAGACGCTGACGCTGGCCAAGCACTACGGCTTCGAGGACTGGATCCACACGCCGGCGCTCGCGGACCAGGTCGCGGCGGACTGGCGTGAGGCGATGCCGCTCGTCACGTGGGTCACCGAGCACACCCGGGTCGAGGCCGACGACGTGGTGCTGCGCGAGGGCTGAGACCTCCATCGGCGCGATTTTGTGCCCTCTGGGCGTGACTATGTGCCCTCTCGGCGCGATTTTGTGCCCTCTCGGCGGTCAGTGGGGCTGCCAGGCGTCCTCGTCGCCGGTGCGCTCCTGCACGGCGTCGGGCAGCTCACCCGCGGCGAGGTCGGCGATGGTGACCGACTCGAGCACCTCACGCAGGCTGGACCTCGCCGCGATCCACACCGGCTGCAGCACGGCGGCGCGCTCGTTGTACTCCACCGCCTCGGGGCGGAGGCCGTACACGCTGACCAGCGGTCCGTCGACCGCCCTGATCACGTCGGCGACGCGCACCTCCGCCGCAGCCCTCGCCATGCGCCACCCCCCGGACTGACCGCGCTGCGAGGCACAGATGCCGGCCCGTCGGAGATCGCCGAGGATCGCCTGGAGGAAGCCGTGCGGGATGTCCTGCCGGGTCGACAGCGACTCGGCGCTGACCGGTCGACCGGACTCCTCGGTGACGATCTCGATCAGCGCGCGCAGGGCGTAGTCGGACTTGGCGGAGACGCGCACGGCGCCAGTGTCCCATCCGAGGGGGCACTGGCGCCGCGTACGACGCCCGTCGGCGCAGCAGAGATCAGATGCCGGCCATCGTGACCGTCTCGATCTCTCCGGCAGCCTCGTTGCGACGGGCCAGGCGCTCCTGCTTGACCGCCCACACGATGCCGCTGATCCACAGGGCGGCCACGCCGAGCGCGACGTACGCCTGGGCGGCCCCGGGCACCCCGACGGCGGAGAGGATGGTGTTGGAGTTCGTCAGGATGATCAGGCCGCCGGCGGCGACACCGAGCACGCGGGGCGCGAGGATCTTCACGAGGTACGCCGCGATCGGCGCAGCCACCACGCCGCCCGCCATGAGGGCGAGCGCCCAGGCGAAGTTGATGCCCTGCGTGCCGAGCGCCAGGAGGAAGCCGACCGAACCGCCGACGGCGACGAGGAACTCCGAGGTGTCGATCGAGCCCACGACCTTGCGGGGCTCGAGGCGACCCGAGGACAGCAGCGTGGTCGTGCCGACGGGGCCCCAGCCGCCGCCACCCAATGCGTCGAGGGTGCCGCCGAAGAGGCCGAGCGGCACCAGGAAACGCACCGACAGCCGGCCCTTGAACTGCGGCCGGCGCCCGCCGAGCACGAGAAAGCGCCACACGACGTACACACCGAGCGCCAGCAGGATGCCCGCCACCCACGGCTTGGCGGTCTCGGCGTCCAGGCTGACGAGGAAGGTCGCGCCGACGAAGGCGCCGATCGCGCCCGGCACGGCCATGATCGAGACGGTGCGCCAGTCGACGTTGCCGAGCTTGTGGTGCGCGAAGCCCGAGACGAGCGTGGTGCCGAGCTCGGAGAAGTGCACGGCCGCGGAGGCGGCGGCCGGGGCGATGCCCGCGGCGAGGAGGAGGGTCGTGGAGGTGACGCCGAAGGCCATGCCGAGGCTGCCGTCGACCAGCTGGGCGAAGAGGCCGACGACGGCGAGGACGATGAGGTTGCGCACGGGGGAAGCTCCGATCGTGATTGTCGACTAACTCACTATGGTTAGTACGTCGATAGAGAAACACAGATCGGACGTCGCTGCAACACCATCCGGCCGCGACGCGCCGCGGCATGCCTGGCGTGACGGCAAAGACTGCGAAGGCGTGACCCACGCCGCACGGCGTTTCGCTTGCGAGGGGTCCTAGGACGTCCCAGAATCGGTTACTCAGGAGTAACAAGAGACGTACGCAAGCCGGCCGCCCCGCCCAGCGGGGGCCACACCGACACGAGGTGGATCGCAGTGGGTCACTACAAGAGCAACATCCGCGACATCGAGTTCAACCTGTTCGAGTTCCTGAAGCGCGACGAGGTGCTCGGATCCGGCCCCTTCGAGGACGTCGACGTCGACACCGCGAAGGCGATCCTCGGCGAGGTCGACCGCATGGCCCGCGAGGAGCTGGCCGACTCCTTCGTCGACTCCGACCGCAACCCCCCGGTCTTCGACCCCGAGACGCACACGGCACCGATCCCCGAGTCGTTCAAGAAGAGCTACCAGGCCTGGATGGACGCGGAGTACTGGCGCCTCCAGTTGAGCGCGGAGGACGGCGGCACCCCCGCCCCCTCGACGCTGAACTGGGCGATCGGCGAGCTCGTGCTCGGCTCCAACGCCCCCATCTGGATGTACGCCGCCGGGCCGTCCTTCGCCGGCATCGTCAGCCGCAACGGCAACGAGCGCGACAAGAAGATCGCCGAGATCATGATCGAGCGGCAGTGGGGCGCCACGATGGTCCTCACCGAGCCCGACGCAGGCTCCGACGTCGGCGCCGGCCGAGCGAAGGCCACCGCCAACGAGGACGGCTCGTGGAACATCGAGGGTGTGAAGCGGTTCATCACCTCCGCCGAGCACGACATGAGCGAGAACATCATGCACCTCACCCTCGCCCGCCCCGTGGGCGTCGAGGGCGCCGGCGGCCCCGGCACCAAGGGCCTCTCCCTCTTCCTGGTGCCGAAGTACCACTTCGACCACGAGACCGGCGAGCTCACCGGCGAGCGCAACGGCGTCTACGTCACCAACGTCGAGCACAAGATGGGTCTGAAGGTCTCCAACACCTGCGAGCTGACCTTCGGCGCGAACGAGCCCGCCAAGGGCTGGCTGCTCGGCGAGGTCCACGACGGCATCGCCCAGATGTTCCAGGTCATCGAGAACGCCCGCATGATGGTCGGCTCCAAGGCCATCGCGACGCTGTCGACCGGCTACCTCAACGCGCTGGAGTTCGCCAAGTCCCGCGTGCAGGGCGCCGACCTCGCCCAGGCCGCCGACAAGACCGCACCGCGCGTGACCATCACGCACCACCCCGACGTACGCCGGTCGCTGATGACCCAGAAGTCCTACGCCGAGGCGATGCGCGCCCTCGTGCTCTACACGGCCTCCTGGCAGGACAAGGTCATGCTCGCCGAGCACGCCGGCGAGCGCGACGAGATGGCCGAGCAGGTCAACGACCTGCTGCTGCCCATCGTCAAGGGCTACGGCTCGGAGAAGTCCTGGACGCTGCTCGGCACCGAGTCGCTGCAGACCTTCGGCGGGTCGGGCTTCCTGCAGGAGTACCCGATCGAGCAGTACGTGCGCGACGCCAAGATCGACACGCTCTACGAGGGCACCACCGCGATCCAGGGCCAGGACTTCTTCTTCCGCAAGATCGTGAAGAACCAGGCCGCCGCGCTGGGCCACCTCAACAACGAGATCCAGGCGTTCATCGACAACGAGGGCGGCAACGGCCGTCTCAAGGTGGAGCGCGAGCTGCTCGCGAGCGCGCTGACCGACGCCCAGGCGATCGTCGGCGAGATGATCAACACCCTCATGGCGGCCGACGTCCGCCAGGAGGGCGGCGACATCACCAACATCTACAAGGTCGGCCTGAACACGACCCGCCTGCTGATGGTGCTCGGCGACATCACCTGCTCCTGGCTGCTGCTGCGTCACGCCGAGCTGGCACTGGAGAAGCTGGCCGGTGACACCGGCTCCGACCAGGCCTTCTACGAGGGCAAGGTCGCCGCCGCGCAGTTCTTCGCCCGCAACGTGCTGCCGAAGATCGCCGCGGAGCGGGCCATGGCCGAGGCCGTCGACGGCTCGATCATGGAGCTCGACGAGGCTGCGTTCTGACACGCGCCACCAGCTGCTGATCACCCGCCGCAGGGCCGGACCGTACGCACGGTCCGGCCCTGCCGCGTCTCGTCTCGGCAACGACGACGCGTCGGCGCGGCGTGGCGGTTGTGTCGGCGTGGCGTACGCCGGGTACGTGTGACCTGCTGCTCAGCAGCCGACTCTGCACTTCGACGAGAGGCAACACCATGGGCACCGGCATCGGCGTCGTCCTGCTGGTCATCGGCGCGATCCTCTACTGGGCGATCGACGTCGACATCCCCGGCATCAACGAGGACGCGACCGGCGTGATCCTGATGCTGGCCGGCCTGCTCGCCATCGGTCTCGCGCTCTACCTCAGCTACCAGCGCTCCAACACCCGCACCACCTACGTGCAGCAGGACCGTCGCACCGACAACCAGTACTGACGCGCCGGGCTGTCACCCGACCGCGCTCATCGCAGGCTGACCGTAGGGTGCGATCCATGAACGACGAGCAGCGGCTGCAGGCCGCCATCGACGCCTGGGCCGAGGCGTGCGCGAGCTTCCTCGCGCTCGGCCGCGCGCTGTCCGAGGACGACTGGTCCGTCCCGACAGACCTCCCCGGCTGGACGGTCGCCGACGTCTTCGGCCACACCGCCCATCTCGAGGCCGTCATGACCGGCACGGCGCACGACGAGGTCGACCTGCCCGACTCCCCGCACGTCAGAGGCCCCGTCAACGCCTGGATCGAGCAGGGCGTGCACGCCCGCCGCGGTCGCGCGGCGCTGGAGGTGCTCGAGGAGCTGCAGGCCGCCGTCACCGCCCGCGCCGAGCACCTGCGCGCCCACCCGCCCACCGACGGCTCGGCCCGTGCCGACGGCGGGCTCGGCGACTGGGACTGGAACACCCTGCTGTCCAACCGCGTCGTCGACGTGTGGATGCACGAGCAGGACGTACGCCGCGCCGTCGGTCGCCCCGGCGGCTTCGAGGGCGCCGCGTCGGCGCACGTCGTACGCAGCTTCCTCGGCGCCCTTCCCTTCGTGCTGGGCAAGCGCGTCGGGCTGGGGTCCGACCAGTCGGTGCTGCTGACCCTCACCGACGCCGACATGTCGCTGGCGTACGCGATGCGCCCCGAGGGCCGCGTCGGACTCACCGACGACCTCCCCGACGAGCCCACGGTCGGTCTGGCCATGAGCACCGAGACCTTCACCGTGCTCGCCGGCGGACGGCAGGAGCCCGGCGTACGCGAGATCGCCGTCACCGGCGACCGTGACCTCGCCGACCGCGTCCTGCCTGCGCTCGCCGTGACCCCCTGACCGCGGGACCCCCCGACCCCGTGAGCGCGCGCCTCAGACCGCTGCGCGACGCCGACGTCGACCGCGTGCTCGCCCTCAACGAGGAGCACGTCGCGGTGCTCTCGCCGCTCGACCGCGCCCGCCTGACGCAGCTGCGGGGCTGGGCGCAGCGCTTCGACGTCGTCGTGCTCGAGGAGCCGGACGAGGACGAGCAGGTCGTCGGCTTCGTGGTCGTGGTCGGCCCGGGCTCGGCGTACGACTCGGCGAAGTACCGCTGGTTCGACGCCGCCTACGACGAATTCCTGTATCTCGACAGGATCGTGCTGGACGCGCGCGTGCACCGCCGCGGTCTGGGAACCATCGTCTACGACGAGGTCGAGGGGGACGCCGTCTCCCACGGGCGCCTGTGCCTCGAGGTCGACACCGACCCTCCCAACGCCGCGTCGCTGGCCTTCCACGCCTCCCGCGGCTTCACCGAGGTCGCGCGGCTCGGGGGGCCAGGGACTGAGGTGTCCCTGCAGGTCAAACAGCTGGCGTGAGGTCCTCCCGGACCTGACCGGCCGAGTGGAGGGGTGGTGCGAGGTGGCGAAGGCACGCACGCGCGAGGTGGGCAGGGCGCAACGGCACACATCGGCGGCTCCGGACGAGGTCTGGCAGCGCTGGGAGGACCACGAGACCTGGCCGCAGTGGGTGACCCGGTGCCGTGACGTCTCGATGAGCTCGCCGATGCGGTGCAACGCCACCGGTCGCAAGGAGCGCACCGACGGTGGCCGCGAGGACTTCGTCATCACCCTGTTCGTGCCGGGCCACAGCTACGCGCAGGCGACCCGGCTGCTCGGTGCGCGGGTGGAGTCGCGCTACCAGGTGCGCTCGGCCGGCGGCGGCAGCGACGTGACGGTCTCGGTGACCCTGCGCGGCCGGCTGGCCCGCCTCTACCGTCGACGGCTCACCGAGCGGCTCGCCACCTCTCTCCCGGCGGAGCTGAGCCGGCTCACCGAGCTCGCGGAGCGCCGTGCCCAGGTCACCGCACCGACGCCCCTCGCCGATCGGCCCGGGGTCGGGCTCGAGTTGGGCGCCGTACGATCCACGGGTGCCTGAACGCCTCTCCTCCGCCGAGCTGATCAGGCGGGTCCTGGACCCCGGCACCTTCGAGTCGTGGGACGCTCCCGTCGTCCGCGAGGGCTCCGAGACCCCTGACGACGCGTACGCCGCCCAGCTCGCCCGAGCCGCGCAGAAGGCGGGCACGGACGAGTCCGTCGTGACCGGCAGGGCGCTCCTCGACGGCCTGCCCGTGGCGGTCGTGGTCGGGGAGTTCGACTTCCTCGCCGGTTCGGTCGGGCGTGCCACGGCGCGACGCATCCGCGCCGCCGTCGAGCGGGCGACCGCCGAGGGACTTCCCGTGCTCGCGGCGCCGGTCTCCGGGGGGACGCGCATGCAGGAGGGCGTCCCCGCGTTCGTGCAGATGGCTCCGGTCGCCGCCGCGATCGCGGCGCATCGTGCCGCCGGGCTGGCGTACCTCGTGTGGCTCCGCCACCCCACCACCGGTGGCGTCATGGCCTCCTGGGGGTCCCTCGGCCAGATGACGGCGGTCGAACCCGACGCGCTCGTCGGCTTCCTGGGGCCCCGGGTCTTCGAGGCGCTGCACGGCGAGCCGTTCCCCGAGGGCGTGCAGACCGGGGAGAACCTCGCCGCCCACGGCGTCGTGGACGCCGTGCTGCCCGTCGCCCGGCTGCGTGAGAGGGCCGCCGCGGTCGTGCGGCTGCTCACCGACCGGGTGGTGCACGTCGGTGCCGCGGGCGACGCGCGGGCGGAGCAGTCGTCGCCACCGGCACCGCCGACGCCGCCGGCAGACGCGTCGGGCACGTGGTCGGTGGTGCGCCGGTCACGCGCAGAGGACCACCCGGGCGTCCGCGACCTGCTCGCCGTCGGCGCCGAGGGCACCGTGGTGCTCAGCGGCACCGGGGAGGGTGAGCGCGACCCCGGCGTGCTGCTCGCCCTGACCCGCCTCGGTGGGCACAGCTGCGTGCTCGTCGGGCACGACCGCGCCTCGGTCGCCGCGCACGGACCGTTCGGTCCCGCGGGGTTGCGTACGGCACGCCGCGGCATGCGCCTGGCCGCCGAGCTCGGCCTGCCGCTGGTCACGGTCGTCGACACCGGCGGCGCCGAGCTGTCCGTCGCCGCGGAGCAGGGGGCGATGGCCGGCGAGATCGCCCGCTGCCTGGCCGAGCTGACCTCGCTGCCGGTGCCGACCGTCAGCGTGCTGCTCGGGCAGGGCAACGGTGGCGGTGCCCTGGCCCTGCTGCCGGCCGACCACGTCATCGCGAGCGGCACGGGCTGGCTCTCGCCGCTGCCGCCCGAGGGAGCCTCGGCGATCGTCCATCGCGACACGTCGCACGCGGCCGAGATGGCCCACGCGCACGGCGTCACGGCGGCGGCCATGGCCACCCACGGACTCGTCGACCAGGTCCTCGAGGGTGAGGGTCGCGAGCTGGTCGTACGCCTCGCAGGCGGGGTCGCCGCGGCGTTGAGCGACCTCGGAGGCACCGACGACGCCGCCCGACGCGCCGCCCGCCTGCACCGCTACGCCTGACGCACGACGACCCGCCACCCCCTGCGGGGCGACGGGTCGTCGTGGTGTCGTGGCGTCGGCTCAGCCGTCGACCGACCTGCGGCGGATCAGCAGGCCGCCGCCGACCAGCAGCATCACGGTGCCGAGCAGACCGGCGCCGAGGATGCCGGGCGAGGTGCCCGTGGCGGGGAGCGCCTGCGGCGCCGGGCCCGTCGTCGGGACCTCACGCGGACCGGGCTCCGGTCCGCGCGACGGCTCGTCACCCGGGTCCGTCGGCTCGTTCGGGTCGACCGGCTCGTTCGGGTCGATCGGCTCCGGCGGCTCGACCGTGTCGCAGCCGAGTGCTGCCGACTCCTCGGCCGTCAGCTGCCGGGTCGTGGGCGGCTCGTACGACGTGGTCGTGGTGGCCACGAACCCGCCGATGGTGGCGTCGTAGTCGAACGAGGTGGTCACCGTCCCGCGGCGGCTGGTGACGCCGTCGCAGGTGCGGCTGAGCTCCTCGAAGAGGTCGACCGTCTCGTCGGGACGCGTGCACTCGCCGTCGACGACCTCACCGCCGGGGATGTCGGCGCAGATCTCCTCGGGCGGCTGCACGACGCTGTCGCAGCCGAGCTCGGCCTCCTGGGCGACGGTGAGCGGGGTGTAGCGCCACTCGCCGTACACCGGACCGGAGTCGGTGCCGACCCACTGCGTGCCGTCCCAGGCGTAGGTCGTCGTGATGACGCCCTCGCGCACCCCGTTGCCCAGCTCGCAGCTGGTCAGCGTCTGCACCACCGTGCGGGTGTCGGGCGCCTTCTCGCAGTCGAAGCCCGCGGGCTGCTCACCCTCGAGCTGAGGGCACTCGTCGGTCGGGCCCTCGTCGGTGCCGGGGCACTCCTCGGCGGTGGCCGGACGGTCGACCGAGTCGACGGAGACGACGTCGGAGGAGACCTGCTCGAAGCCCTGGCCGGGCACCCAGCGGTAGGAAACCTTCGTCGTGGTCGTGGTGGTCGTGACGATGCCCTCGACGCACTTGACCTGCGAGCTGGACTGCTCGTCCTCGTAGGAGGGGTCCTCACAGGCGGCCGGCGGCTGGTCGAGGGCGACCTGATCGGTCGTGGTCTTCACGTTCTCGCGCTTCACCTGGCCGGTGAGCGGGTCGATCTCCTTCTCCCAGCCCTGGCCCGGGATCCACTCGTACGCCTCGTCCCAGGTGGTCGTGGTGCGGGTGACCGAGCCGTCACACTGATTCGCGGTGTCCACGGCGACGTCCTGGCCGGTGGTCTCGTCGGGCTCGCAGCCCTCGCCCGGGCTCTCGGCGTCCTTCGTGTCCGTGACGACGCGGATGTTGTCGCGCACCGGCGTGCCCGTGTCGTCGAGGACCTTCTCCCAGCCCTGGCCCGGGATCCACTCGTAGCGCTCGTCCCAGCTCGTCGTCGTGGTGGTGAGCGTGCCGGCCTCACAATTGAAGACGGGGCCGCTCTCGTCCGAGCCGGTCGTGGCCGGCTCCTCGCAGGCGCCGGGCGTGACCAGCGGGCTGGTGGAGGTCTTCTCGGTCACGACGGGCTCGCCGGCGACCCAGCCCGTGCCGGGCTGCCACACAGAGGGTGTCGTGGTCGTGGTCGTCGTGGTCTCGGTGACGCCGTCGACGCAGACGTCTTTCGAGGTGGTCTTCTGCTCGACCTTGTCGTCAGGCTTGTTGGTGCAGTCCTCGCCGCTGGCGAGGTTCTTGGTCTCGGTGGTCTCACCGAGCTTGTCGCCGCGTACGGGCTTGCCCTGGTCGTCGACGCGCAGCGTCCAGCCCTTGCCGGGCTTCCAGTCGTAGATCTTCGCGTAGCGCGTCGTGGTGACGTCGTACGTGCCGGCCTCGCACTTCAGCACCGGGTCGCCGGTCACGACGATCTCGCCGGTGGGCTTGGCGCAGCTGTCCGGGGGGACGTCGAGGTTCTCGGTCTTCACGTCGGTCGTCACGACGGGGGCCTTCTTCTCCCAGCCCTGGCCGGGGATCCACTCGTACGACGTGGTCGTCGTGGTCGTGGTGGTCTTCTTGACGCCGTCACAGGTGATCTCGGGCGCGGAGACGACAGTCTCCACCTCGTCCTTCGGCTGACCGCAGTGCGCGTCAGCGGGGATCTTGTCCTGATCGACGGGAACGCTCTTCGTGGTCTCCTTGATGTTGAGCTTCTGTCCGCTCTTGACCCACTGGCCGTCTCTCACGACGTACTCGTCGTCCCACGTGGTGGTGGTCTGCGTGGCGGTGCCCGCCTCGCAGTCGAAGTTCTCGTACGGGCCGGTCTGCATGCCCGAGCTCGACGGCTTGTCCGTCGGCGGCTCGTCCTTCTTCTTGTAGAAGACGATGTAGTGGCTGACGGCCTTCTTGGTCGAGTGCTTGATCGTCAGCGACGTCGTCGCAGCGACGCGGACGTACTCAGGGCCGCCGCCGCTGGCCTCGGAGCCCGCCTTGACGCAGTAGCCGATGATCAACTTGCCCGTGGGGGCGTGGACCGTCACCGACTCGGGGTCGCCGGTCGTGTCGATCTTGCCGCTGGTGTCCCCGTAGCCCTGGGGCGAGCAGATGTTGCCCGTCGCTCCGGCGGACGACAGCAGACCTGTCGATCCGAAGCCGGCCATGACGCTCAACGCGAGCAACAGCGTCGTCCAGACGCGGACAGCAGTTCGCAACACGGGTGGTCCCCTCCACGGTGTACACGGCCCCCTGATCAGAGGCCCGCACACATCGTGGCGAGGACTGGCCACACGCGACCAGGGTCTTTAGACCCTGGACATGTCAGACACAGGCACGTTTGCCCGCATTCGTCCGAAGAGTGATGACGAAGGTCCCCCGGAGACCCCCCGGGGTGACCATGATCTGCTGACCTGGTCGGGTCAGAGGTCCTCGCGACCGTGCGGGGTGAACCACACCTCCGGGTCAGGCCCCTTGGGCACGATCTGCGAGGGGTTGATGTCGCTCTGCACCACGTAGTAGTGAGCCTGGATCTGCGCGAAGTCGATGTTCTCGCCCCAACCGGGCAGCTGGAACAGGTCCCGCGCGTACCCCCACAGCGCCGGCATCTCCGTCAGCTTCTGCCGGTTGCACTTGAAGTGGCCGTGGTAGACCGCGTCGAAGCGCGCCAGGGTGGTGAACAGGCGCACGTCGGCCTCGGTGACGGCGTCGCCCATGAGGTAGCGGCGGGTGGTCAGGCGCTCCTCCAGCCAGTCCATGGTCGTCCAGAGCCGGTCGTACGCCTCGTCGTAGGCGTCCTGGGACCCGGCGAAGCCGCAGCGGTAGACGCCGTTGTTGACCTCGTGGAAGACGCGCTCGATGACGTCCTCCATCTCCTCCCGCTTGTCCTCCGGCCACAGGTCGGGGGCGTCGGGCTTGTGGTGCTCACGCCACTCGAAGAAGAAGTCCTTTGTGATCTGCGGGAAGTCGTTGGTGACGACCTTGCCGGACTCGATGTCGACGACCGCGGGGACGGTGATGCCGCGCTCGTAGTCGGGGTAGCGGGCGAAGTACGCCTCCTGCAGCCGCTCGATGCCCAGCACGGGGTCCTTGCCGCCCTCGTCGAGGTCGAAGGTCCACGACCGCTCGTCGTGCGTCGGACCCGCCAGACCCATGCTGATCACGTCCTGCAGGCCCAGGATGTCCCGCACGATGATCGAGCGGTTCGCCCACGGGCACGCCTTGGCCGCCATGAGGCGGTACTTGCCCGGCTCGACCGGCCACCCGTCGCGGGCGTCGCGGGTGATGCGGTCGGGGATGTAGTTCATGTCGCGTTCGAAGGACTTGCCCTCGACCATGTACTTGCCGCCCTGCTTGTGCTCGTCGCGCTGTGCGGTGTCGTCGCTCATGAGCCTCCCCTACCCCACGGAGCGGGGTCGTTCACCCTTCAACGACGACCGAGCGCGCAGCCACCTCCAGCAGCACGTCGTTCGCGGCCGGCTCACCGATGCTGACGCGCACCCCCTCACCGACGAACGGGCGTACGACGACCCCCGCGTCCTCGCAGGCGTGCGCCAGCGCAGCGCTGCCGTCGCCTGCCGCGAGCCACACGAAGTTCCCCTGCGGGTCCGGCACCGTCCACCCGGCCCCGCGCAGCCCGGCGACCACCCGCGCCCGCTCCTCGACGACGGCCTCCACGCGCTCGAGCAGCGCGTCCTCACGCTCCAGGCTGGCGACGGCCGCGGCCTGCGCGACCTGGGAGACGCCGAACGGCAGCGCCACCGCGCGGACCGCCGCCGCCACCGGCGGCGCGGCGATCGCGTACCCCACCCGCAGACCGGCCAGCCCGTACGCCTTGGCGAAGGTGCGCATCACCACGACGTTGGGGTGGCGGCGTGCCAGGGCCAGCGCGTCGAGCGGGTCCTCGTCGCGGACGAACTCCGCGTACGCCTCGTCGAGCACGACCAGAACCCGGCTCGGCACGCGCTCGAGGAGCGAGGCGACCTCGGTGTGCCGGGCTGCGGGACCGGTCGGGTTGTTGGGGCTGCACACCACGAGCACGCGCGTCGCGTCGGTGACCGCGGCCGCCATCGCGTCCAGGTCGTGGCGACCCTCGTCCGTGACGGGCACACGGACGGACCGCGCACCGGCCGCGGTCACGGCGATGGGGTAGGCCTCGAAGGAGCGCCAGGCGTACACGACCTCGTCGCCGGGCCCGGCGAAGGCCTGCAGCAGGTGGTAGAGCACCGCGACGGACCCCGTGCCCGCGGCCAGGTTCGCGGGCTCCACGCCCCACCGCGCGGCGAGCGCCCCGTAGAGCGCGGTCATGCCCATGTCGGGGTAGCGGTTCATCGACTCCACCGCTGAGACCGCCGCCTCGAGCACACCCGGCAGCGGGGGGTAGGGATTCTCGTTGCTCGACAGCTTGTACGTCGGCAGCCCCTCCCGCGGGGCCGGCGGACGGCCCGGGACGTACGCCGGGATGTCCGCCACATGCGGCAGGGGCTGGGGCAGGTCGGCGGGCGCGCTCACGCCCGCGACCCTAGTGGGCCCCGGAGATGCCCGGACTCGCATGAACTCGTCCGTGCGCGGCAGGATCCCCGCATGAGGATCCTGATCTGGCTCGCCGTCCACGGTCTCGCCCTCGGCGCGGCCGTGTACCTCGTCGGCGGCATCCGCGTGACCGACCAGACCTCCTCGACCGGTGCGGCGCTCACCGTGCTCGTCGTCGGCGCCATCCTCGGTGCCATCAACGCCACGATCGGTCGGGCCCTGAAGCTGCTCGGCCTGCCGTTCATCATCCTCTCGCTCGGGCTGGTGTGGCTGCTCATCAACGGCGCCATGCTGAAGCTCGCCGGGTTCGTCGCGGGCGAGCTCGACCTCGGCTTCCGCGTCGGTTCGTGGGGTGCGGCGATCATCGGGGCGCTCGTCGTGAGCGTGACGGCGATGGTGCTGCGGCTGCTCCTGCCCGAGTACGACGAGGAGCGGCTCCGATGAGCACCCGCGCCGGCCGACACCCGCAGCTGCCGCCCCCGCGGGCGGACCGTGACGCGGACGCACCCGCGTACGCCATCGCCCTGGTGTGCCTCGGCAACATCTGCCGGTCGCCGACGGCACACGTCGTGCTCGAGGCGGCGCTGCGCGACGCCGGGCTCGGCGACCGTGTCGCGGTCAGCTCGGGCGGCACCGGCGGCTGGCACGTGGGGGACCCGATAGACCGGCGCGCCGCCGCCACGCTCGACGGGGCCGGCTACGACCCGTCCGGGCCGCGCGCCGAGCAGGTCGACGCCTCCTGGTTCTCACGCCACGACCTCGTGCTGGCCATGGACACCGACAACCTCGCCGACCTGCGCGGCCTCGCCCACGAGGCGGGGCGTACGGGCGTCGAGGTCGGACCCGAGCGCCTCCGGCTGTTCAGGGACTTCGACCCCGCCCTCGAGGTCGTCGAGGAGCAGCCGGGCACGGTCTTCTCGCCCCCGGCTCGGGAGCGGGTCGTGCCGGACCCCTACTACGGTGGCGACGAGGGCTTCACGCGCGTGCTCGAGATGGTCGAGCGCACCAGCGCAGAACTCTCCACCCAGGCAGCCAGCCTGCTCCCGAGCTGACCCCGTCCAGGAAGGCACCCCATGGCCCGGTCCACCGTCATCGCCGGTCGCGTCGAGCGTCTGCTCGGCGGCTCGGTCGTGGCGACGACCCCCGTGACCGGCGGCGACATCTGCACCGCCACGCGGGCACGGCTCTCCGACGGCACCTCGGTCTTCGTCAAGACCCGCTCCGGGGCACCGGCTGACTTCTTCACCAGCGAGGCCGAGGGGTTGGCCGCCCTGGCTCGTGCGCACCCCGGCCTGGTGCCCGAGGTGCTGGCCGTCGCGCCCGACTGCCTGATCCTGCCGTGGATCGAGCCCGGGCGCCCCGACGCCGACGCCGCCACAGCCCTGGGCGCGGACCTGGCGCGGATGCACGCCCACGGCGCCGAGGCGTTCGGGGGCCCCCGCGACGGGTGGATCGGCACCCTGCGGCTCACCAACGTCGCCGGGCGTGAGGACGAGACGTGGGCGCAGTTCTACGCCCGCCGCCGGGTGCTGCCGTACGCCGACCTCGCCCGCGACCGCGGCCGGCTCGACGGCGAGGACCACGCGGTGCTGACCCGGCTGGTGGAGCGTCTGGAGGAAGGGGACGACCTCGCCGGCCCCGCCGAGCCCCCTGCCCTCCTGCACGGCGACCTGTGGTCCGGCAACATCGTCTGGCGCCACGACCGCCACCCCGTGCTCGTCGACCCGGCCTGCCACGCCGGACACCGCGAGACCGACCTGGCGCTGATGGCGCTGTTCGGCACCCCGCACCTGCCGACGGTGCTGGAGGCCTACCAGCAGGAGAGCCCGCTCGCCGAGGGCTGGGAGCAGCGCGTGCCGTTGCACCAGGTCTTCCCGCTGCTCGCGCACGCGGTGATGTTCGGGGGCGGGTACGGAGCCCGCGCCGCGGACGCGGCGCGCAAGCTCCTGTGAGTCGTCTCAGCCGTCGCTCAGCGATCGGTGGCACCCTGGTCTCGTGAGCAGACCGAGCGAGGCGGCCCAGGGCGACGCCGCAGGCACCGATCCCTCCCGCATCCTCGTCGTCGACGACGACCGCGCCGTCCGTGAGTCGCTGCGTCGCAGCCTGGAGTTCAACGGCTACGAGGTCAGCCTCGCCGAGGACGGGGCCCAGGCCCTCGCCGTCATCGGCTCCGCGCGTCCCGACGCCGTCGTGATGGACGTGATGATGCCGCGGCTCGACGGCCTGGATGCCACCCGCGCCCTCCGCGCCGCCGGCAACGACGTACCCCTGCTCGTGCTCACCGCACGCGACGCGGTCGGTGAGCGGGTCGCCGGGCTCGACGCCGGCGCCGACGACTACCTGACCAAGCCGTTCGCGCTGGAGGAGCTGCTCGCCCGGCTCCGTGCCCTGCTGCGGCGTCGCCCGGCCGTGCCCGCCGACGGCGAGGAGCTGCTGACCTTCGCGGACCTCTCGATGGACCTGGCCACTCGCGAGGTGCTGCGGGCCGGCCGACGCATCGAGCTGACGCGGACGGAGTTCTCGCTGCTGGAGATGTTCATGCACCGGCCCCGCCGCGTGCTGGAGCGGGCCTTCATCCTCGAGGAGGTCTGGGGCTACGACTTCCCCACCACCGCGAACTCCCTGGAGGTCTACGTCGGCTACCTGCGCCGCAAGACCGAGGCCGAGGGCGAGCCCCGGCTGATCCACACCGTGCGAGGCATCGGGTACGTGCTGCGCGAGGAGCAGTGAGCCTCAAGAGCCCCGGAGCCGCCGGACGTCCCACCACGATGCCGACGTACCGCCAGTCGCTCGCGAGCCGGATCCTGCTGCTGGTCGCCGCCTCGGTCGGCATCGCGGTCGCCGCGGCGGCCCTGGCCGTGTACGCCACGGTGCGCGTCCAGCTGTCGACCAGCATCGACGAGTCCCTGATCCAGCGCGCGGAGGCGGCCGTACGCTCCGACGCGCTCAATCAGCTCGAGCTGGGGCGCGAAGTCCCGTCCTGGGTCCTCGGCGCAGGCGACATCCGGGTCGGCCACTACGTCGGCCCCGAGGGGATCTTCGTGCCCGCCGCGGGCAGCGGGCCCCTGCCCGCCTTCGGTGACGCCGAGAACGACGTCGCCATGGGGGTGGCGGCGCTGTCCGTGCGTACGGTGACCGCCTCCGACGGGTCGCTGTACCGGGTGGTGGCCGTGCCGGCGGAGCCGGGCGTCGCGTTCGTGCTGGCCCAGGGCCTGAGCCCGTCGCTGGCGGCCCTGGAGGACCTCGGGGTCGTCCTGTTCGTCGTCGGGATCATCGGCATGGTCATCGGCGGCGTCGCAGGCTGGGGTGTCGCGAAGAACTCGATGATGCCCGTGCGACGCCTCACCCGGGCCGCCGAGCAGGTCGCCCGCACCGACCGGTTGGACCCGATCCACGTCGAGGGCGAGGACGAGATCGCGCGTCTGGCGATCTCCTTCAACCAGATGCTCGCCGCGCTCGACGCCTCCCGGGAGCGTCAGCGGCGGCTCATCGCCGACGCCGGGCACGAGCTGCGGACGCCCCTGACCTCGCTGCGCACCAACCTCGACCTGCTTCAGCAGCTCGACGACGCCGTCCAGTCCGGGGCCGCGGCGCCGCGCGAGGCGGCGATGCGCTCGGAGCTGCTCGAGGACGTGCGCGCCCAGATGGCCGAGCTCACGACGCTCGTCGGCGACCTGGTCGAGCTCGCGCGGGAGGAGCCGCTCACCCCGACGCTGGAGGAGCTCGACCTCGCAGAGGTCGTCGACCGGGCCGTGGCCCGGGTACGCCGCCGCGCCCCCGGGGTGACCTTCGACGTCGACGTCGAGGCCTGGCCGTTGGAGGGCGAGCCGAACGCCCTCGAACGGGCCGTGACGAACCTGCTCGACAACGCCGCGAAGTGGAGCCCGGAGCGGGGGACCGTCACCGTCCGCGGCGCCGACGGCGTCCTCGTCATCGACGACGAAGGACCGGGCATCAGCGACGCCGACCTCCCCCACGTCTTCGAGCGCTTCTGGCGCGCCTCGGAGTCGCGCACCATGCCGGGGTCGGGTCTGGGTCTCTCGATCGTCCACCAGGCGGTGCACCGTCACCGCGGCACGGTCGAGGCCTCCCGCAACGAGGGCGGTGGCGCGCGCTTCACGGTGCGGCTTCCCGTGCCGGCCCCCTCCGAGGAGGCCGGGGCGGTTCTGTCCCGCTCCACACGACGATCTAAGTGAGCGCTCAGGCACGCGGGGGAACATGAGTGGCATGAGCGATGAACGCCGCGACCGCGAGCAGCACGATCCGACGGACGCCGAGGACACCCGCGCGTTCGCGCGTCCCGACGTCGGCGGTGACGAGCCGACGACCGAGCAGCCGGCGTACGCCGCTCCGGCCCCGGGAGCGACCACGGGTTCCTCCGGCGCGTGGGGCGACGACGACTACCTCTTCGGTGCCGCAGCCGCGGCACCCCCGCACGACCCCGACCGTGAGGCCCGTCTGCGGGAGAAGCGCGAGAAGCGCCGCGGGCGACGCCGCGTCACCGCCCTGGTGGCGGCCAGCGTGCTCGCCGGTGCGGCCGCCGGCTTCGGCGGCGCCGCGGCGTACTCCGAGCTCGGTCCGGCCGACTCCGCCGTCTCCACCAGCAACCAGGGGGTGACCACCACGGTGGTCGACTCCGGCGCGGTCGCGGCGACGCCGGGCTCGGTGCAGGCCGTCGCGGACCAGGTGCTGCCCTCGGTGGTGCAGGTGCTCGTGAGCTCAGGCGACGCCCAGGGCTCGGGTTCCGGCATCATCCTGACCGAGGACGGAACCATCCTGACCAACGCGCACGTCGTGGAGGGGGCCGGCGACTCGGCGAGCTCCGACCTGGTCGTCTCCTTCAGCGACGGCACGACGGCGCCGGCCGAGGTGATCGGCGAGGACCCGGTCACCGACATCGCGGTGATCCAGGCCGAGGGCGTCTCCGGTCTGCAGCCGGCGACCCTGGGCAGGTCGAGCAACCTCCAGGTCGGTCAGAACGTCGTGGCCATCGGCTCGCCCTTCGGGCTCTCCGCGACCGTGACCACCGGCATCGTCAGCGCGCTGGACCGTCCCGTGGCCGTCGGTCAGATCGGCGACACGCAGCAGAACACGATCTACCCCGCGATCCAGACCGACGCCGCGATCAACCCCGGCAACTCCGGTGGACCGCTGGTGAACCTCAACGGCGAGGTCATCGGCATCAACTCCTCCATCCGCACGGGTGGGGCGGCACTGGGTGGCACGAGCGGTTCCATCGGTCTCGGCTTCGCGATCCCGCTCGACGAGGTCGCCCCGATCATCAGCCAGATCCGCAACGGCGAGGAGCCCACGCACGCCCTCATCGGCATCGAGGTCAGCGACGCCGTCAGCGACGCCGGTCTCCCCCGTGGCGCCGAGGTGCAGGACGTGACCGAGGGCTCCGCCGGCGCCGCTGCCGGGCTGCAGGAGGGCGACGTCATCACCCGTCTGGACGAGAAGCTCGTCGAGGGCTCGGACTCCCTGGTCGCACAGATCCGCAGCCTCCGACCGGGCGAGGAGGTCACCCTCGGGGTGCTGCGCGACGGTGAGGAGTTCGACGTGCAGGCCACGCTCGGGTCCGACGCCGACGGCGCCTGAGGCTCGACCCCGGCGACAGCGACGGCCACAGCGACAGCGGCCATCGTCACCTCAGGGTGGCGGTGGCCGCTGTCGTGCGTGGGTAGAGGACAGGCATGGTCAACGTCGTACGCGAATTCACCGTCCAGGCCGACCCCGCCGCCGTGATCGACTACCTCAAGGACTTCTCGCACGCCGAGCAGTGGGACCCCGGCACCGTCTCGTGCACCCGCAAGGACTCCGGCGAGATCGCCGTCGGGTCGCAGTGGGACAACACCTCGAAGATGCTGGGCAACGAGACCTCGCTGGTCTACGAGCTGGTCGAGCTGCGCGGCGACGGAGTCAAGTTCAAGGGCACGAACGAGCAAGCCGTGTCCTACGACATCATCGACGTCACCCCCGCTCCCGAGGGATCGAAGATCCGTTACGAGGCGGACCTGACGCTCAAGGGCGCCGCCAAGCTCGCCGACCCGGTGCTCAAGGTCTACTTCGAGGCCAAGCTCGCCAAGGAAGTCGTGCAGGAGCTCACCCGCGTCCTCGAGTCCCTCTGACGCCCAGAGGGCAGTAAATCCCCGCGAGAGGGCACGAAATCACGTGATTTTGTGCCCTCTCGGCGTGATTTTGTGCCCTCTCGGCGTCAGGGGAGGTAGGCGCCGGCCCGCTTGGTGTGCTCGGACTTCGTCGAGGCGTCCATCTTGTCGTAGTTCGCGGTCACGAAGTACGAGCGGCCGTTCTTCTCGAACACCTCGCGGTGGTCACGCACGAAGGTCCAGTAGAGACCGTCCCAGTCCGCCTGCCAGTCGGCATCGCGACCGTCGTTGCGCTCGACGTCCGACTCCTCCAGACCCGAGCCGTAGTCGCTCATCTTGCGCAGGTAGTTGGAGCCCGACACGTACGGCTTGGTGGTGATCATCGTGCCGGCCGCGAACTGGCTCATGGCGTACACGTTGGGCACCATCACCCAGTCGTAGGCGTCGATGAACATCTCCATGAACCACTCGTAGACCGCGTCCGGGTCCGCACGCAGCAGGCAGGTCGCGTTGCCGAGCACCATGAGCCGCTCGATGTGGTGGGCGTACCCGGACTCCAGCACGTTGCCGATCACGTGGTCGACGGGCGCGAGACCGGTCCTCGCGGTCCACCAGCCCTCGCCGAGCTCGGCCGTGTGGCCGAGGTGGTTGCTCGTCCGCATCGCCCGGCCGCGGGTGACATACGTGGCGCGCATGTACTCCCGCCACCCGATCACCTGGCGGATGAAGCCCTCCAGGGAGTTCAGCGGCACCCCGGGACCGTCGCCGCTGTCGTCGGAGCCGACCTCCACGGCTCGGCGTACGACCTGCTCCGGGTCCAGGAGGCCGATGTTCAGCCCGGGGGTCAGCAGCGAGTGGAACATGAAGCGGTGAGAGGAGTGGAGGGCGTCCTCGTACGGTCCGAAGTCGGTGAACCGCTCGGCGAGGAACTGCTCGAGCCCTGCCTCGGCCTCGTCGTGGCTGGTGGGCCACGCGAAGAGATCGGGGTCGCCGGGGTTGTCGCCGAACGCGTCCTTGACCCAGGAGATGGCCTCGACCACGGCCTCGTGTCGCTCCGAGTCGCCCTCGTCGGAGACCTCGGCGTCACCGGGCCGGTCGACACGTGGCACGTCGTAGCCCTTCGGCAGCTTCTTGCGGTTGTCCTCGTCGAAGGACCACTGGCCGCCGACCGGGGAGGCGTCCTCGCCCGAGCCCTCCACCAGGATGTCGAGGCGCTTGCGCTGCCATTCGTAGAACGCGGCCATCCGGTGCGTCCGGTCGCCGCCGAACCAGTCCTCGACCTGCGCACGGCTGGTGACGAAGTTGGGCGACTCCAACCAGTCCTCCTCGGCGATCTCGAGGTCGAGGTCGGCCAGCGTCGCGACGGTGTTCTGGTGCAGCCAGTCGTCGACGACGTCGTAGCAGCTGACCCGCATCGGCTCGAGCTCCGCGAGCACCTGGCTCAGGCCCGTGGAGGAGTTGCGCCGGCCGTCGGTCTCGACCGTGCCGACGCGGAAGCCCTCCTCCTCCAGGCGCGCCGCGAAACGGCGCATGGAGGCACGGTGGAGCACGAGCTTCTGGGCGTGGAAGCGGTACTGGCGGAAGAACAGGTCGTCCTCGACCAGCACGAAGTAGGTGCCCTCGTCGGCGTCGAGCTGCTCGACGAAGAGCTGGTGCGGGAAGACGAGACGGACGTGTCGGGTGGCCACGGGGGGCCACTACCCAGGAAGCTCCGCGGCAGATCGGTCACGTCCGGCCAGTCGGTGCGCCAGCACGGCGGCCGCCACGCCCGCGACGAGCGGGAGCAGCAAAGCCACGCGCAGGCCGACCAGGTCCGAGACCACGCCGATGAGCGGCGAGGTGACGAGGGACCCGACGCGCAGCAACCAGCCGAGCACCGCGACCCCGGTGCCGTCGCGCAGCCCCTCGACGGTGTCGGCGGCTGCGTACGCCGCGGGGATGAGCGTGGCGCAGCCGAGGCCGCCGAGCGCGAAGCCGAGCATGGCCAGCGGCCAGACCGGGGCCACCACGACGAGCACGGCCCCCAGCGCGATGACCACCCCGCCGGCGCGGGCGACGGCTCCCCGGCCGTGGCGGTCGGTCAGCGGGTCACCGGCCAGGCGTCCGAGGAGCTGGCTGACGAGGGCGACGGCGACGGCCCAGGCCGCGATGCCGGCACCCGCGTCGGTCTCGCGGACGACGAAGAGCACGGACCAGTTGGAGGCGACGTCCTCCACGACCGAGCTCGCGATGGCGATGCCGGCGATGGGCGCGAGTGCCACGAGCCACCGGGCCCGGATCCGCGGTGGCCGTGCAGCAGAATGGTCCGGTGGGGGCGCGGCGGTCTTCGTCCCCTCCCCCTCGGGCACCGTCGAGAGCCTCGCGGCGACCACGGCGACCAGCGCCCACACCGACGCGTTGACGGCGAGCTGCAGGGTCAACGGGATCTGCAGCGCGGCCCCCAGCGCGCCGACGCCCGCGCCCAGCGCAGCACCCAGGCTCCAGGCGGCGTGGAAGGAGTTCATGATCGACCGGCCGTGCCAGCGCTCGACCAGGGCTCCCTGCACGTTCTGCGCCGAGTCGGTGATGCCGTCGGCCGCACCGACCAGCGCGAGCGCGACGACCGCTCCGATGAGCGCGCCGAGTCCCGCCGCGAGCCCGACGGCGGTGGTGCCGAGGGCGATCAGTGCCGTGGCGAGGACCGTCAGTCGCGGGGCGCCGAGACGGCGTACGAGCGGGCCGGCGGACAGCGAGGCCGCGATGGCGCCGAGGGCGGGTGCGACCACCAGCAGGCCGAAGGCCGTGTCGGAGAGCCCGAACGCGTCCTTGACCTCCGGGTACCGCGGCCACAGCGCCGTGAAGATCGCGCCGTTGGTCAGGAACATCAGCGACACCCCGACGCGGGCGCGCACCGGGGTGGAGCCGGCGGTCGGAGGGGGCCGGTGACGGGTGCTGCTCACCGACCCACTCTGTCACCCGGCGAGCGAGCCTCCGAAGATCTGCCACGCCAGCGCCGACTTCGCCACCAGGCTCAGCACCAGGTAGGTCTTCTCACCGAACGCGTACGAGCGCCACGGGCCGACCTTCTTGTACTGCAGCCACTGGTTGATCGCGAAGCTGTTGAAGAAGACGAACAGCGAGATGATGATGCCGTAGACGAAGCCCGGCACGTCGCTGCCCGCACCCACCGTGTTGACCACGATCGCGACCCAGGGCGTGGCGCCGGCGACGCAGCCGAACCAGAACGGCTTCATCGTGGTGTGCGTACGCCCCGGCGGGTTCGCGGCCTCCTGCAGCCAGCCGAAGAGGATCATCGAGATGTTGACCCCGGCGATCGCGATGACGGTGGTGATCGTGGTGATGCCGTTGTAGAAGCCGATGAGCAGCACCATGATCGTGGCGCTGATCGAGTACTCCAGCCACCGGAACCGGTTGATGCCGCGACGCAGGTCCGCCTCGTAGCGACCGCGCAGCACCGTGCCGGTCAGCAGGTGGTCCAGCGCCGCGAGACCGAGGAAGACGGCGATGGCCCAGCCGACGCGTACGTCGAACAGCGCCTCCGGCGCCGGCGGTGCCGTGCCGGGAGGGCCGGTCGGGAACGAGCTGGTGACCGTGATCGCGAAGTCGCTCGCGAGCACCACGATCGCCACGGCCTGGACGGCGTGGAGGACCGTGAGTCCGAGATTCCAGACGCGGAGGTTGGACAGGCGGTCGTCGTCGACACCCGACGCCGTCGTCGCCGGGGCCTCGGGTGAGCCTGCCGTGGCAGCGCGATGGGACATGACTGTGGTGTTCCCCGGGCGGCGACGCCTACGCCGGAGTCCTAGGCCGGGGTGGGCGTACGCGCCTGGTCGTCCGCCTCGAGGCCGCGCCGCTGCTGCCACCCCGGGGGCCCGAAGACGTAGCCGAGCTTGTCGCGAAGCCGGTCGGACGCACGGACGTCGCGGACGATGGCGGCGTACTCGTGCAGCTGCAGCGTCACGATGTTGTAGGTGTCGACAGGCTTCGTGAGGCCGTAGTTGGGCCGCTGCAGCTCGGGCTGGAAGGTGCCGAACATGCGGTCCCAGATGATGAGGACGCCGGCGTAGTTCCTGTCGAGGTACTCCGGGTCACGACCGTGGTGCACGCGGTGGTGCGAGGGGGTGTTGAAGACCGCCTCGATCGGGGCGGGCAGCTTGTCGACCTTCTCGGTGTGCACGAAGAACTGGTAGACGAGGTTGGCCGCGTAGGAGGTGAAGACGATCCACGGCGGCACGCCCAGCAGCGGCAGGGGCAGCCAGACCACGATCTGGGCGGAGTTGTTCCACTTCTGGCGCAGGGCGGTGGAGAAGTTGAAGTACTCGCTGGAGTGGTGCGCCTGGTGCGTGGCCCAGACGAGGCGTACGCGGTGCGCGACCCGGTGCTCCCAGTAGAAGAGGAAGTCGATGCCGAGCAGCGCGAGGACCCACGTCCACACCGAGGTCGAGGAGAGCTGCCACGGCGCGACGTAGGCGAACACGACCGCGTAGAGCAGCAGGGCGAGCGCCTTCCAGGCCGCGCTCGTGGCGACCGACACCACTCCCATCGAGATCGACGCGGTGGCGTCGCGCCGCTCCCAGGCGCCCTTGTCGCGGCGTACGCGTCCGTCCGGCGCGAGCTGCTGCTCGCCCTCGGCGGACTCCTCGAGCTTCCACGCCGCCAGCGCCTCGAGCGCGATGACGACGAGGAAGACGGGCACCGCGAGGGCCACGGGATCGCGCAGGGCGACCGGCAGCGAGTTCCAGAGCTCCGCGATCATGCGCAGCAGCGTAAGTGACCGTCTAGTCACATCGCAAGAGGGTGTGTCGAGTACCCCTAGGATCAGCCGCATGACCGTCAAGCCTCATCTCGGGACCCGGGGCATGCCGCGAGCCGAGCGCGAGAGCGAGATCCTCACCGCTGCGCTGGCCGAGTTCGCCGAGCGCGGCTACCACCAGGTCACGATGGCCTCGGTGGCAGCGCGCGCCGGCGTGTCCAAGCCGCTGGTCCACGCCTACTTCGGCACGAAGGACTCGCTCTACATCCGGTGCGTGGACGACGTCGCCGAGGAGATCCTCGAGGCGGTGACCCCGGTCGTCGACCGTGAGGAGCCGGGCCTGGCGATGGCCCTGGAGACGATGCGCACCGTCTTCGGCACCCTCGAGGGACTGCCGGGACGCTGGATGGTCGTCTACGACCCGCGCATCCCCGCCGACAGCGAGGCCGGGCTCGCCGTCGACAAGGCGCGCAGGCGGCTCACCGAGCTGGGCGCCACCGGCGTCCGCGCGCTGCTGCACGCACGCGGCAACCACGACGAGCTCGACGTGAGCGGCATGAACGCGCTGTGGCAGGCGGTCGTCACCGCCCAGGTGCAGTGGTGGCTCGACCACCCCGAGCAGACTCCCGAGCAGCTCACGGACCGGTTCGGGCGGCTGCTGGTGGCTCTCACGCCATGAGCAGCGCCGACGTACGCCGTCTGCTCCAGCTGGAGCAGAGCATGTACGTGAGCCTGTGGCGCTGGGCCGCCCGCCGGCCCCGACACGGATCCGGCGAGGCGCCGCACGCGTACGCCGGGATGCCGACCCCGATCATCTGGGTCTTCGTCGCGGTGTCCGCCATCGAGATCCCGGTGCTGCACCTGATCCTGCCGTGGACCTGGGCGCAGGTCACGGCGTTGGTCATCGGGGTGTGGGGCCTGGTGTGGATGTTCGGTCTGCTCGCCAGCTACCACCAGCACCCGCACGCGCTCGACAGCGAACGTCTCCGGGTCCGCCAGGGCGCCGTCATCGACGTGGCAGTGCCCTGCTCCACCATCGCACGGGCCACGACCCGGGAGGAGTCCCTCCCCTCGTCGTCGCGGGCGGTGCAGCCGGTCGAGGACGACGACGGGACCCGGTTGCGCATCGGTGTGTCCGGCCGCGTCAACGTGCACGTGCAGCTGAGCCGCCCCACCGAGCTCGACGTCCGCGGCGAGCCGATGACCGTCACCGCGGTGAGCCTGTGGGCTGACGAGCCCCGGGCTCTGGTGACGCAGCTGCGCGAGCGGATCACGACCGCCTGATCGGTGCCGACGCCCGGACGGCCGGCGCTCACCCGGCCGTCACCCGCGACACTCGCGCCGCAGCACCGGCGCCGCCGACTCCGAGCCGCACAGCACGAGCTCAGTGCGCGCCGAGGCGGTGCGCGTACGCCCCCAGGAGCTGTAGTCGACCTCGACGCGCGTGACGGCGCCACCGCCGGGACCGGCGGACATGACCACCAGCAGGTCCTGTGTCGGACCCGTCGAGCCCGCGCGCGAGGACTCGCAGGCAGAGATCTCGCGGTCGACGGGCTCGGTGTACGTGCCCGGGACGGGATCGGCGTCCGCGTACGGCTCCGCGAAGTCGGGAGGTGACCCGGCTGCGGTGCCGATGCCGACCAGCCCGGACTCGCCGAAGTCGGCGGGCGACACCGTGAGCAGCACCGGTCGCGCGTCGACATCGCCGACGGTGCGGATGCGGACGTCCTCGATCACCGCTCCGTCGCCCCGGGTGCACAGCGCTCCCCCGGCCGTGACCGTCCACGGGTCCGCCCCCGCGGGCCGCTCGCTCGCGCTCAGGCCGGCGTACGCGAGCAGTACCCGGTCATCGCCCGGCAGCGGTCCCCACCACCAGAAGGCGGTCGCCGCTGAGGCGAGTGCTGCGAGCGCGACGCCGAGACCGAGGAAGCGCCGACGTCTGGTGCCCGGTCGTCTGCTGCGCGGTGACATGACCCCACCCGAACACACGCCGTGAGATCTGCACAGGACCTTCACACCGCGTGAGCCGCTCCTGCACGCCGACAGGCTTAGCGTCGGCGCATGACCTCACCGCCCTGTGACCCGGACCAGGGACCGGCCCCGGACCCGACCACGCCGGAGGCCCGTCGCGTGCTCGTCGTGGAGGACGACCGCACCATCTCCGAAGCGCTCTGCGACCGGCTGCGGGCCGAGGGGTTCGCCGTCACCCCGGCGTACGACGGCCCCGGTGCGGTGAGTGCCGCCGCCCGGAGCGATCCCGAGGTCGTGCTGCTCGACGTGATGCTGCCCGGCTTCGACGGCCACGAGGTGTGTCGGAGGATCCAGGCCGAGCGACCGGTCCCGGTGCTGATGCTGACCGCACGCGACGACGAGACCGACCTGCTGGTCGGGCTCGGTGTCGGGGCCGACGACTACCTGACCAAGCCGTTCCGGATGCGGGAGGTCGTCGCGCGGGTCCAGGCGCTGCTGCGACGCGTCGACCGCGCCGCCGAGCTCGCCGCGGCAACCGGCGCCCTGCTGCGCGACGGAGACCTCGCCGTCGACCGGGACGCCCGCGAGGTCTCGCGGGGTGGGGAGGCCGTGCACCTGACGCGCACCGAGTTCGACCTGCTCCTGGCACTGATGTCGCGCCCCGGTCAGGTCCACCGCCGCGAGCGTCTGCTGGTCGAGGTGTGGGACTGGGACGCGGCCGGCCTCGACCGCACCGCCACCCGCACCGTCGACTCCCACGTGCGGTCGCTGCGCGCGAAGGTCGGGGCCGAGCGGATCCGCACGGTGACCGGGGTGGGGTACGCCTGGGTCCCCGAGGCGACCGGCCGGTGAGCGCGCTGAGGAGTCCGGGCAGCCTGAGCCTGCGTACGCGCCTGGGGCTCGTCGTGGTCGCCGCCGTGCTGGCGTCCTCGGGGCTCGCCGCGCTCGCCGGCGCCGCGGGTGTCGCCCCACTCGTCGCGGTGCCGGTCGCCCTGGCCCTGGGACTGCTGGTCACCCAGCTGCTGGCCACGGGGCTCGTCGCCCCGCTGCGTCATCTCACTGCCGCCGCGGGGCGGCTGGCGGCCGGGCACCACGGCGTACGCGTCTCGCCCGCCACGACCGGGGCGACGTCGACGGAGGTCGTCGAGCTCACCCGCGCGTTCGACGCGATGGCCGCCGAGCTGGCCGACGTCGACGCGCAGCGCCGCGAGCTGATCGCCAACGTCTCCCACGAGCTGCGTACGCCCGTGGCCGCCCTGCGCGCGGTGCTGGAGAACCTCGCCGACGGGGTCGTGCCCGCGGACCAGCGACGTCTCGACGCTGCGCTGTCCCAGGCCGAGCGGCTCTCCGGGCTGGTCGACGACCTGCTCGACCTGGGAAGGCTGGACGCCGGGCTGGTCCCCCTGCGCCGCGACGAGGTGGCGGTCGACGAGCTCATCGAGGCCGTGCTCGCCGAGGTCCGCGACGCGGACGGGAGCGACGTGGCGCTCGAGGCGGACGTGTCAGCCGACCTCGTCTGGCCCGGCGACCGCGCGCGGCTGCACCAGGCGCTCACCAACCTCGTCGTCAACGCCGTGCAGCACTCACCCGGCGGCGGCCGCGTCGAGGTGTCGGCCCGCATCGATCGGTCGGAGCCGCTCGGGGCCGACGGTCGACTGACAGGCCCACGGCTGGTGTTCGACGTGCGCGACGAGGGGCCGGGCATCGGCGCCGACCGTCGCGAACGGGTCTTCGACCGCTTCGAGACCAGCGCCCCGACCGGGGGCGGCACCGGCCTCGGTCTGGCCATCGCCCGCTGGGTGGCCGTGCTCCACGGCGGCTCGCTGCACGCCGTCGACCCCGACTCCGGCCGCGGCGCCCAGCTGCAGCTGACCCTGCCGCCCCCCACCGATCGACCGACTGCCGAGGAGAACCCGATGCCCCCCACCCAGACGTCGCAGGAGCCCGCCGCGGTTACGTCGGCCTCGCCGGCCACCACGCCCGCACCACCGTCCGGCTCGACCAGCTGGTGGCCGGAGTCACGACCGGAGCCCGCGCCCCGCCTGCTCGGCGCCGCCGCGCTGGTCGGCACCTTCGCGGCACTCGCCGCCGACCACCTCGCCGAGACCACCCTCGCGCAGACCCTGCTGCTGTGGCTGATGACGGCAGTGGCGGCGTGGCCCGTACGCCACCGGCTCGATGCCCTCGATCGTGCGGCGATCGGGCTCGCGGTGGCGCTCGCCGCGGTGCCGGTCGTCCGCGACGCGGAGTGGGTCAGCGCCCTGAGCGTCGTGGCCGCCGGCGGCCTGGTGACGGCGACCGTGGTGGGCGCCCGCACCCTCGCCGGGATCTTCGCCTCCGGCGTCGCGGTGCCCCTGGCAGGACTGCGCGGGCTGCCGTGGGTGGGGCGCAGCGTCGAGTCCGCCGTGGGCCGCACCTCGTGGGCGGCGGCCCGGACCGCGGTCGTCTCGGTGCTGCTGCTGCTCGTCGTGGGTGGTCTCCTCGCCTCCGCAGACGCCGTGTTCGCCGGTGTCGTGGACGCCGTGCTACCGTCGTTCGACCTCGGCGAGACCGTGCCGCGTACGCTCCTGGGGCTCTTCGTGACGGGCCTCGTGCTGGCGGCGGCGTACGCGGCGCTGAACCGTCCCCCGCTGCACCTGCTGGACCGCGACGTCGCCGCACGCCCCCGGTGGGAGTGGCTCGCCCCGGTCGCGCTGGTCGATCTCGTGCTCGCCGTCTTCGTCGTCGGGCAGGCTGCGGCGCTCTTCGGCGGGCAGGCGTTCGTGGCGCGGACGACGGGGCTGACCTACGCCGAGTACGCCCGCTCCGGCTTCGGTCAGATGGTCGCGGTGACCCTCGTGGTGCTCGCGCTGGTGTCGTGGGCGGCGCGTCGCTCCGGTCCGGCGGACCGCACCGTCGCCCGGGTCGCGCTCGGGGTGCTGGTGGCTCTCACCCTGCTCGTGGTGGGCTCGGCGCTGGGACGCATGGCGACGTACGAGGACGCCTACGGACTCACCCGTCTGCGGCTGCTGGTGTTCGTCTTCGAGGGCTGGCTGGGCGCCATGCTGGTGGCCGTGCTCGTCGCCGGCGTGCTGTGGAAGGGGCGGTGGCTCGCCCGCGCAGCACTGCTGTCGGGCGCGGTGGCGCTGCTCGGCCTGGCGGTGGTGAACCCGGACGCCCGGATCGCCGAGCGCAACCTCGAGGTCGAGTCCGTGCGCTTCGACGAGTTCTACCTGCAGCAGCTGTCCTACGACGCGTACGGGGTGCTGCCCCCGGGACTGCGCTACACCTGCGTCCAGGCCGGTGAGTTCGAGGTCGACCTGATCGACGGGTGGCTCGACTGGAACCTGGGGCGCGAGCGTGCCGAGCAGCTCTGCCGCTGACTGCGTGGGTGGAGCTCAGGACAGCTCGTCGATCCGGTCGTCGACGCGGTCCGACACCCCCGGACGGTCGCAGCGAGGCGGGGAGGCCGCCGGGCCGTCGCAGAGCACCATCCCGAGAGGGATGAAGAACCCGCCGGCCTCCGGCTCCTCCCAGCGCAGCTCGAAGCCGGCTGCCGTCTGCGGTCCGTCGTCGGTGCGACGCACCTCGAGGACAGCCTCCGAGCGTCCCTCCGAGCACGGCCTGATGCGACGGTCCTGAGCGGCGACGGGTCGATCTGCCAGCGGCCCGGGCGCGTCGGGCACGGCATTCGGGGGCTCGAAGTCCGCGATCCTGAAGTCGGAGACCTCGAAGCCGTCCGTCGGGAGGTACGGCGTCACGGTGACCGGGCCGGTGCCGCCGGGCACGCAAAAGGATGTGTTGAGATTCGACGTGATGGGCTCGTCGAGCTCTGGCGTCGGGTAGCCGACGGTCGAGGAGTTCCCGCCTCCCAGAAGCTCGACATCGTCTCCCGACCCGCACCCCGACGTCGCGAGCGAGACTCCGGCAAGGAGAAGGGCTGGCAGGAGCCGCGAGTTACGAGGCTGCACACCACCAGCATCGCATTCGCCCGCAGGCTGCGTGGGTGTCACGACGCGCTCGGGCGCGTGCTCGCTCCCACGCAACCCGTGCCGGACCGGTCAGTCCTCCAGCACCGCTCGCAGACGAGCCACCTTCCAGCGCGTCTCGGCCCACTCCTCGGCGACGTCGGAATGCACGGTGACGCCCCCGCCGGTGCCGAGCTCCCAGGTGCCGGCTCCGTCGGTGACCAGCGACCGGATCACCACCCCGAGGTCGGCGCGTCCGTCGGCGGCGAGCCACCCGACGGCGCCTGCGTAGGCGCCCCGCGGGCTCGACTCGACGGTGTCGATGATCTCCATCGTGCGCCGCTTCGGCGCGCCGGTCATCGACCCGGCCGGGAACAGTGCCCGCAGCGCCTGGACCGTCGAGACCTCCCGACGCATCCGCCCGCGGACCGTGGAGACCAGCTGGTGCACGTGCGGGTAGGTCTCGACCTCCATCAGGCCCGGCACCTCGACGCTGCCGACCTCGCTGATGCCGCCGATGTCGTGCCGCAGTAGGTCGGTGACCATGAGGTTCTCCGCCCGGAAGCGCGGGTCGGTGACGAGCCGACGGGCCTCGGCGGCATCGTCCTCCGGCGTCGCCCCCCGCAGGGTCGTCCCCTTGATCGGCTTGGTCTCGACGGTGCGATCGGCGCGGACGACCGCGAAGCGCTCCGGGCTCGAGCTCAGCAGTGCGACGCCGGGGTGGCGCAGGAAGCACGCGTACGGAGCCGGGTTCGCCGCGCGGAGCCGCAGGTAGGCCTCGACCGGGTCGACGTCGCTCTTCAGACGTTCGCGGTAGGTCAGGTTCACCTCGTAAGAGTCACCACGGTGCAGCGCCTCCTGCACGGCGGCGAAGGCGGTGGCGTACCACCCCGGGACCTCTCCCCCCTGCACCTGGGGCGCCGGCCTCGGGTCGGGCAGGCGACCCGGCTCCTCGACGACATGTGTGGTTCGCGCGCGCATCCAGACCGCGTCGGGCACGACCGCGCCGGGGGCCGCCGGCTGCGCAGGGTTCGAGGCGTAGCCGAAATAGCCCACCCACTGCACCTCCGGCGCGTGCTCGGCATCGTGGGCGAGGTGCTCACCGAGCACCGTGAAGACGTCGTCGCCGACGACCTCGTGCGTGTCACCCCGGTGGCGTACGACCTCGCGGCGGGCGGCGTCGTAGGTGAGCGACACGTCGTCGTCCTCGAGCACCCCCAGCACCGAGCGACGTCGGGACCAGTCGCGCGACCCGCCACCGTCGAGCCAGAACAGGCGCGGGTGGTCACCGTGGAGAGCCGCGAGGACGTCGGCGGGGACGGTCACGGCTCGGCCAGGAACGATGCGACGAGGGTGGCGCCGTGCTCGGTGAGGATCGACTCGGGGTGGAACTGCACGCCGTGGAGCGGCAGCTCCCGGTGCCGGACGGCCATCACCGTGCGGTCGGGGCCGTCCTCGGCGTACGCGGTCACGACCAGCTCCTCGGGCACGCGCACGGCCGCCAGCGAGTGGTAGCGCACCACCCTGGACCCCTCGGGCACCTCACGCAGCACCCCCGCCGGCTCACCGGCGTGGCACAGCGCGGCGACCTCGCCGTGCGCCGGGCGTACGCGCCCCACCTCACCACCGAAGGCCACCACCAGCGCCTGCATCCCCAGGCACACCCCGAGCACGGGGACCCCGAGCGCGAAGACACCCGGACCCAGCGCGAAGTCGGTCGCGACAGTCGGGTCGCCGGGCCCGGGTGAGAGCACGAGGTGGGACGCCGGGCCGAGGTCCTCGAGCGCGACCTCGTCGTGCTGCACCACGGTCGGCAGGGTGCCGGTGACCGAGGCGATGAGGTGGGCGAGGTTGAACGTGTACGAGTCGTGGTGGTCGACCAGGAAGACCTCGGGCATGGTCAGCGGTCGACGAGCAGCTCGACGACGAGGTCGTGGATCAGGTCGTAGCCACGCTCGGTGAGGATCGACTCGGCGTGGAACTGGATGCCGCGGAAGTGCGGTCCGCTCACCTGGTGCACGTCGCCGGTGAGCGGGTCGGTGGCCACGCGTACGCCTGCGGGAAGTGACCCCCCGGCGTCCCGGACCCGGCCGACGAAGGTGTTGTAGAACCCCACCCGCTCGACGCGGCCGAAGAGGTCGACCTCGCTCTGGGTGCCCTGGAAGACGATGTCCTTGTACGCCAGCTCGATGCCCAGCCGGTCGCACAGCACCTGGTTGCCCAGGCACACGGCCAGGAAGGGCTGCTGCGTCGCCAGCAGCTCGTCGACCGCGGCCCGGAAGGCGGCGATCTTCGGCACCTCCCCCTCGCGCGGGTCCCCGGGGCCGGGGCCGACGAGCACCAGGTCGTGGCCGTCGAGGCAGCCCGGCTCGTACGCCTCGTGCCGCACGACGGTGGAGGTCATGCCCATCACGGCGAGCACGTGGCGCAGCATGTTCACGAAGTCGTCCTCGCCGTCGAGGATGACCGCGCTCATCCCCTTCAGCTCCGGCGCGGGCGGCGACCCCTGCTGGTCGGTCAGCCAGAACCCCGACAGCCGGCCGTTGCGCTGGGCGAGCGCGGCGACGACGTCGGGGTCCTCGACGAGGTCGCGTACGCCGGCCGCCGGCGCCGCCTTCGGCACCAGACCGAACGCCGACAGGATCCCGCCCGCCTTGGCGTGGGTCTCGGCGACCTCGTAGGCGGGGTCGGAGTCCCGCACCAGCGTCGCCCCGGCGGTGACTGTGAGGTTGCCGTCGAGGTCGACGTCGGCGGTGCGGATGACGATGGGACTGTCCGCGGTCGGCGCCCCGGAGGCGTCGCGACCGAGCAGCGCCAGCGCGGAGGCGTAGTAGCCGCGGCCCTCCGACTCGTACCGCTTGATCAGCCGGCACGCGTTCTCCACCGGCGACCCGGTGACGGTGGCGGCGTACATGGTGTCGCGCAGCACCGCGCGGACGTCGCGGGTGGTGCGGCCGGCGAGGAGGTACTCGGTGTGCACCAGGTGCGTCATCGGCTTCAGGAACGGCCCGAGCACCTGGCCGCCCTCGGAGCAGACGTCGCACATCATCTTCAGCTCCTCGTCGACGACCATGAAGAGCTCGTAGATCTCCTTCTCGTCGGCCAGGAAGTCCAGCAGCGCCTGCTTGCGCTCGGCCTCCGCCAGGCCCTTGAGCCGGAAGGTGCCGGAGATCGGGTTCATCCGCACGTCGCCGCCGGTGACGCTGACGTGACGCTCGGGGCTCGCCCCGACGAGGAAGCGGTCGCCGGTGAAGAAGCAGTAGGTCCAGTACGCCCCGCGCTCGCTCTGCAGCAGCCGGCGCAGCACGGTGAGAGCCTGCTGGGCGCCCCAGTCGGCGAGCCGGGCGCGGTAGTGCCGGCCGACGACGAGGTTGGCCCCCTCACCGTTGCCGATCTCCTCGTCGATGATCTGGCGCACGACCTCGGCGTACGCGTCGTCGTCGGTCTCGAACCCGCCCTCGTCGGCGAAGGTCACGGGCACGTCGGGCAGGGCGGCGAGCAGGTCGGCCAGGGGCACCTCGTGCTCGGTCGCGGCCTCGACCACCACGAGCGGGGTGCCGTCGTCGTGCGCCTCGAACCCGCGCTCACGCACCTGCCGGAACGGCACCGCGACCAGGTGGTCGAACCGTTTGCCGGCCGGCGGGGGGCCGTCGAGCAGGGGGACGTCCATCAGGGAGGCGACCTCGTGCCGCGGTCCGCCGACCAGCGTCACGGTCGGGGCGTCCTGGAGGCGTACGACAGCCCAGGCCTCGCAGCCCGCCAGCTCCTCGAGCAGGACGGAGGCGTCTGGCTGCGCGGTCATGCCGGAACGCTACTTGCCCGCGACCTCACGTGGTCGCGCCGGTCACGGCAGCAGCGCGACCCGCTGACCGGGCAGACCGTCGGGAGCCTCCTCGGCCACCTGGAACGCGACCCGTCCCTGAGCCACCGCCACCGAGTAGCGGGCCGAGGAGTCCCCGAGGCTCAGCAGCTGGTCGGTGGCGCGGTCGTAGACGTACCCGCCGACCGGCTCCTGCGCCGCGCCGGCGAAGCCCCAGGCCACGAGACGTCGCCCGGCCGCCGCGTACACGAACCCTCCGGCTGGTGGCCCGACCACGACACGGGGCCGGTCGTCGTCGGCGCCGTCGAAGAGGATCGCGCGGGTCGGCTCCTGCGGCGGGGTCTCGAGCAGCACGTAGCCGGAGTCGGCGCCCGCGAAGCCCGTCACGGTGCCGACCGACGCCGGCAGCGGCACGGGGTCGCCGTCGGGGGTCAGGTCCGCCCCGACCTCGACGAGCGAGACGACCTGCTGGTCGTCCCCGGCCTCCGTGACGTCGCGGGCGAGCAGCGCGAACCCGCGGGGGCCCGCAGTGGGGTAGGCCGCGTCCCGGCGTACGAGCGTGGGCTCGCACTCGGAGACGGTGCAGCCGAGGACGTCCGTACGCACCGGACCGCCGTCCTCGCCCGCCGCGGCCTGTGACCACAGCACGGTGTCGGCCCGCAGCACGAGCCCGAAGAGTCCCGCGACCGGGGGCGCGTCGGCGCCGTCGACCTCGGGCGAGGCGGCCAGCTCGGTCGTCTCGCCGCTGCTGGTCGACCAGCTGTAGATCCGGAAGGGGCGCGACGCCGCGTCGGTCGAGGTGGTCTCCTGCCACACCACCGTGCCGGCGTCGTAGGAGGCGGAGTAGATCTGGGCCGGTGCCGGGCGCTCGGCGTCCTCTCCGACGACCCGCCGAGTGCGTACGCCGCCCTCCCCGGACCGGACGAGGATGCCGATCTGCTGCTGCGTCAAGGCTTCACCCGGGCCTCGCTCGGGGGCGTCCTCGGGGGTGAGGGCGTACACCTCGACCCAGCCCGCGGCGGCGGCCTCGGCCTCGGTCGTCTCCTCCAGGTCGCCGTCGGTCGTGGGCGCGGACTCGTCGACCTGCGGCGACATCGTCAACAGCTGCGCACGCCAGCCCGGGAACGCCATGTCCTGGGAGATCACGTCGGCCGCTGCCTCGGTCACCGGTTGTGCCGTGCTGACGTCGAGGTCGGTGGGCGGTGGACCCGAGGCCTCGGGGCCGTCCGGATTGCGGGTCGCGGGGGAACCGGCGGGACGGTCGGCGCCCGCGGGGCCCTGGCTGGACTCCGTCAACACCAGGAGCGTCGGGACGGCGATCAGGGCGAGCACGAGGAAGCCGGCCATGATCGCGAGCACCGGGTGGTCACGCAGGTCGGGCAGTCGGCGGGCCATCCGGTCATCCTGACAGCACCCGGGGCCCGCGCAACCTTGACAGTGTCACTGTCATCGTCGACGGTGGGGCCCATGACGCCCAGCTCACGCGCCTCCGCGTCCACGGCTCACAGGCTCCAAGACCACCCGCCCCGTGAGCTGCCACCGTCGAGGCGCGAGGAGCGCGGGTGGCCCGTCGTGGGGGCGTTCCCGGCCTACCTGCGCGACCCCGAGGGCTTCCTGCGCCGCCAGTACGACCGCCACGGACCCGTCTCGGTGCGACCGATGATCGGCGGCGACTGGGTCTTCCTGCTCGGTCCCGACGCCTCGCAGGCCGCCCTCACCAACCGCGACAAGGCCCTGGCCAACGAACCGGCCTGGGGGTTCCTGGTCGGACCGTTCTTCGCCGGCGGGCTGATGCTGCTCGACGGCGCCGAGCACCTGACGCAGCGGCGCCTCATGCAGGCGGCCTTCACCCGTGACCGGCTCGAGGGCTACACCGCCGCCATGCACCCGATCGTCGACGCGGCGCTCGACCGGTGGCAGACCGGCGAAGGGTTCCTGGCCCACCCGGCGCTCAAGGAGCTCACCCTCGACATCGCGGCCCGCACCTTCATGGGCGGCGCCGACCGTCACAGCGGCGACGCGATGGACCAGGTCAACGCCGACTTCATCGCCTGCGTGCAGGCCGCCACCGCGCTGGTGCGTCGTCCGCTGCCGGTGGGGCGGTGGGGACGCGGCGTACGCGCCCGGCGTCGGCTCGAGACCTTCCTGCGCGGCTACCTCGCCGAGCACCGCGACGCCCCGGGCGACGACCTGTTCTCCGCCCTGTGCCAGGCGCGCGACGAGGACGGGCTCGCGTTCACCGACGAGCAGGTCGTCGACCACATGGTCTTCCTCATGATGGCCGCCCACGACACCTCCACGAGCACGCTGTCGGCGATGCTGCAGTTCCTCGGTCAGCACCCCGAGTGGCAGGAGCGGTGCCGCGAGGAGGTGCTGTCCCTGCCGGAGCGACCCGGGGCTGACGACCTGGACTCGCTCAGCGCGATCGACCTGGTGATGAAGGAGACCCTGCGGCTGCGGCCACCGGTGCCCGTCGTGGTGCGGCGGGCCATGAAGGAGACGCGCATCCTGGGCGTACGGATCCCCGCCGGCGCGAACGTCACGGTCTCGACGCTCTTCACCCACCTCATGCCCGAGCTGTGGACCGACCCCGAGCGCTTCGACCCCGACCGCTTCGGCCCCGACCGCCGCGAGGACGCCGCGCACCGCTTCGCCTGGGAGCCCTTCGGCGGGGGCGTGCACAAGTGCCTCGGCATGGGCTTCGCCGGGCTCGAGATCAAGGCGGTGCTGTGCCACCTGCTGCGGCGCTTCGAGGTGCACGTCGACCCGGCGTACGAGGCCCCGCTGGACTTCCGCTCGCTCCCCTTCCCCCGCGACGGCCAACCCGTCGACCTGCGCCCACGACCCCGCCGCGACCCCGAGGAGATCTCACGATGAGCACGAGCAGGAAACTCGACGGACTCTCCGTCGTCATCACCGGCGGCGGACGCGGCATCGGCGCCGCCACGGCCGAGCGGCTGCTGCGCGCGGGGTGCCGGGTGGCGCTGGGCGACAAGGACCCCACCGCCCTGGAGGACACGCGGACGCGTCTCGCCGCCGCCCACCCCGGACGGGTCACCGCAGCCGAGCTCGACGTGACCGACCGGGACAGCTGGGAGGGGTTCCGGTCGGCGATCTCCACGCAGGGGGTCGACCGGGTCGACGTGCTGGTGAACAACGCGGGGATCATGCCGCTCGGTCCGGCCCTGGAGGAGTCCGACGAGGTGACCGCGGCGATCGTGGCGGTGAACCTCTTCGGGGTCGTCCACGGCGTGAAGACCTTCGCGCCGTCGATGGTCGAAGGCGGTGCGGGGTCGATCGTCAACGTCGCCTCGGCGGTCGGACGGCTGCCCCTGGCCGGGGGCGCGACGTACTCGGCCTCGAAGTTCGCCGTCGTGGGCTATTCCGAGGCGCTGCGCGCCGAGCTCGAGCCGACCGGCGTCACCGTGTCGACGGTGCTGCCCACCATCGTGAAGACCGAGCTGTCGGTCGGTGTGCCCGCGACGGTCGGGGTGAAGCCGGTGACCGCGGAGCAGGTCGCCGAGGTGGTCGAGCACGCGATCGTCTCCGGAGCGCCGGAGCTGTGGGTGCCTCGCTGGGCGCAGTCCCTGGGACGGACGTCGCACGTGCTGCCCCGCGCCGGGCAGCGCCTGCTGGCGAGGCTGACCCGAGCCGACCGTGCGTTGGCCGACGCGGACGCCTCCGCGCGCCGGGCGTACGAGGAGCGCGCCCGAGGGTAGGAGGGATGCGCCTGCCCGGTGCGCGACCGGGCTCACGAGAGGACGCCCCGATGAGTGAACTGCACGTCGTCGCCACCATCCCCGCCAAGGCCGGGTCCGAGGAGTCGATCAGGGCGGCCCTCACCGAGCTGGTCGAGGCCACCCGCACCGAGGAGGGCTGCGTCTCCTACGACCTCTACGAGTCACAGGCCGCCCCGGGCACCTTCGTGACCGTGGAGGTGTGGCGTGACCAGGAGGCGCTGGACTCCCACATGCAGAGTCCGCACGTGCAGCGGGCGTTCGCCGCTGCCGGTGACCACCTGGGCGGCGAGGTCGCGATCCACCCGCTCACGACCGTCGCCTGACGCCTCGTCGGTTCAGCGCACGAGCACGACGACGAGCGTGCGGGGTCCGTGGACGCCCTCGACACGGTCCAGCTCGATGTCGCTGGTGGCGGAGGGGCCGCTGATCCAGGTCTGCGGCCGCGTCGGGTCGAGCGTGGCGACGGCCTCGGGCACCGACTCGACCACCTGGTCGGCGCGGACGACGCAGACGTGGCGGTCCGGCACCAGGGTGATCGCGCGGCGTCCCTGGTCGGCGGCGTGGTCGAGGACGATCGTCCCGGTCTCGGCGATGCCGACTCGGGCTGCGGTGACGACGGCGTACGCCGCGTCCAGGTCGGCGGCGCTCACGCGCTGCTCCGGGCGGTCGACCACGGTCGCGGTCCCGCCGAGGTCGAGATCGAGCCCCGGGGGGAGCACGACGGCGCCGTCCGCATCGGTCAGCTGCGCGCGTACGGTCGCCGCGACCTCGTCGGCGCGGCAGGTGACGACCTCCGCGCGGTAGTCGGCGACCCGCTCGACGAACAGGTCCAGCACGGCCTGAGGATCCAGGTCCTGCGTACGCCGATAGCCGCGGTCGACCGGTGCGACCTCGGGCGCCGAGGCCGTCGCCGCTCGGACGGCGGCCAAGATGTCCTCCCGCGCGCTCACGAGCGACCACCGTCGGTGCGCTCCCACCAGGCGCGGAACGACTCCGCCGGTGGCGCGGGGGCGTCCCGGGCGTCGGTCCAGGCACGACCGGGGCCGGGCGCGCTCCGCAGTGCGGACCGTCCACCGGGCAGGGTGACGGACCCGAGGCGCGACACCGCCCGTCCCGCGAGACCCGACGCCTGCTCCAGCGCGCCGAGCCGCCGCGGGGACCCGAAGGCCGCCCCGACCGCCTTCATCGCCAGGGCCTCGGCCGAGGGCCGCTTGCCGCGCTTCGCGTCCACGACCGCCCGCCGCTGGTCGACCAGCACCGAGGGGATGTCGATGGCCACCGGGCACACCTCGTAGCAGGCACCGCAGAGCGTCGAGGCGTACGGCAGCGAGTCGACCTGCGGGTCCTCACCGACGCCGCGGAGGAGCGGGTTGAGGATCGCGCCGATCGGCCCGGGGTAGACCGATCCGTACGCGTGCCCGCCGACGCGTTCGTAGACCGGGCACACGTTCATGCATGCCGAGCAGCGGATGCAGCGCAGCGCCTGACGGCCGACCTCGTCGGCCAGCGCCCGCGTACGCCCGTTGTCGAGCAGCACCACGTGCACCTCACGGGGGCCGTCGCCGTCGGTGACCCCGGTCCACGTCGAGGTGTACGGGTTCATGCGCTCGCCGGTCGAGGACCGCGGCAGTGTCTGCAGCAGCACATCGAGGTCCTCCCAGGTCGGCACGACCTTCTCGATGCCGACGACGCTGACGAGCACCTCGGGCATCGTGAGGCACATCCGGCCGTTGCCCTCGGACTCGACGACGACGAGCGTGCCGGTCTCGGCGACGGCGAAGTTGGCGCCGGAGACCCCGACCTTCGCGCGCAGGAACTTTTCGCGCAGGTGCAAGCGTGCGGCCTCGGCCAGGCGACGCGGGTCGTCGGTGAGGTCGTCGGGTGCGGCGCGGCCGGCGTCGGCCATGCGACGGCGGAAGATGTCCAGGATCTCGGCCCGGTTGCGGTGGATCGCCGGGACGAGCACGTGGCTGGGCAGGTCGTCTCCGAGCTGCACGATGAGCTCGGCGAGGTCGGTCTCCCAGGCAGCGATGCCCTCGTCGGCGAGGTGCTCGTTGAGCTCGATCTCGGCGGTGGCCATCGACTTGACCTTCACGACCTCGTCGACGTCGTGCGTACGCGCGACGGAGGCGACGATCGCGCAGGCCTCGGCGGCGTCGCGCGCCCAGTGGACGGTCGCGCCGGCCGCGGTGAGGCGTCGCTCGAGCAGCTCGAGGTGATCGGCGAGGTCGTGCAGGGCGGTGTCCTTGATCGCCGCGCCGGCCAGCCGGAGGTCCTGCCAGGTGCCGGCGTCCTCGAGCTCGCCGACGACCTTCGCGCGCTTGTCGCGGATGGTCGCGGTGGCGTGGGCGAGGTTGCGGCGCAGCACGGTGTCGCCGAGCTTCTCGCGGGCGGCCTCGGGGAAGGCGGGCATGCCGACGAAGGTGGCCATCAGCGGGCTCCCCCGTCACTGCCTTCGGTGCTCGCCAGGATCTCGGCGAGGTGCATGGTGCGTACGCCCGATCGCTGTCGGCTGAGCAGCCCCCCGATGTGCATCAGGCAGGAGGAGTCGCCGGCAACGAGCACCTCGGCGCCGGTGTCGCGTACGTGCCGCGCCTTGTCCGAGCCCATCGCGACGGAGGTGTCGGCGTTCTTCGTGGCGAAGGTGCCTCCGAACCCGCAGCACTCCTCGGCGCGGGGCAGCTCGACGAGGTCGATGCCGCGCACCTTCTCGAGCAGCCGGCGCGGCCGGTCGCCGACGCCGAGCAGACGCAGGGAGTGGCAGGTGGGGTGGTAGGTCACACGATGCGGGAACGACGCCCCGACGTCGGTCACCCCGAGCACGTCGACGAGGAACTCGGTGAGCTCGTACGTGCGTGGCGCGATCGACTCGACCGTGTCGAGGAGCACGGTGTCACCGGTGCGCCGGGCGACGTCGGCGGCCTGGTGGCGTACGGACCCGGTGCACGACCCCGAGGGGACGACGACGGCCTCGTAGCCGTCGAACGCGGTCGCCACCTGCCTCACCGCGGGCACCGCTTCGTCGTAGTACCCGGTGTTGACCATGGGCTGGCCGCAGCACGTCTGGGCGGCGGGGAACTCCACGTCGACCCCCAACCGACGCAGCAGCCGCACGGTCGCCTTGCCGACGTCCGGGAACATCGCGTCGTTGACGCAGGTGACCATCAGCGCGACCCTCACGCGCCCACCTTCCCCGAGCGGGACCGCTCCGCCAAGGGCTGCGGCATCCAGGTCCGCAGCGGCTGGGTCCGGGCGACCAGGTCGCGGAGCGACTCCAGCGACCCGCGCAGCGCGCCGGCCGCACGTCCTTGAGCCAGCACGTTGCCGATGGCGGTGGCCTCGACCGGTCCGGCGACGACCGGCACACCGGCGCGGTCGGCCAGCAGTCGGCACAGGAGCTCGTTGCGGGACCCGCCCCCGACCACATGGATGCGGTCGACGTCGACCCCGGCCAGCTCGCCGGCCGCGCGCGCCGCTCCGGCGAACGCGTCGGCGAGGCTCGCGACGACGGCGTGAACGACCTCCGCCTGCCCCGCCGGAGCACGTACGTCGTGCTCGTGGCACCACGCGGCGATCCGTGCGGGCATGTTGCCGGGGCGTACGAAGCGCGGGTCCTGCACGTCGAAGAGCGTCGGCTCGACGCCCGCGTCGTGCCGGGCGGACGCCTCGGCCAGAAGACGCTGCAGCACCTCACCGGTGCCGTCCGCACCCCACGAGCGAAGGGTCTCGGAGAGCAGCCAGGTGCCCATCACGTTGGTCAGGAAGCGGGTGCGGCCGTCCACGCCGCGTTCGTTGGTGAAGTTCGCGTCCCGCGCGGCCTCGGAGAGCACCGGGGCACCCGTCTCGACGCCGACCAGTCCCCAGGTGCCGCAGGAGACGTACGCGGCACCCGGCTCGGTCATCGGCACGCCGAGCACTGCCGAGGCGGTGTCGTGCGAAGCGACGCTGACGACCACCGCGTCGGTCGGGACCTCGGCCCGCACCGCGGGTCGCAACCGCCCCAGCCGGGTTCCCGGATCCACCAGGTGCGGGAAGAGGCTGGTGGCGAGGCCCAGGCGCTCGACGAGCTCGGTGTCCCACTCGCCCGTGGTGACGTCGAGCAACCCGGTGGTGGACGCGTTGGTGCGTTCCGCGACCTGCTGACCGCACAGCCACCAGCCGAGCAGATCGGGCACGAGCAGCGCCCTGTCGGCGCACGCCACCAGCGGGTCCACCGCGAGCTGGTGCACCGTGGTGAAGTCCAAGTGCTGCAACCCGCTGCGCGCGAAGTGCTCCTCGCGCGTCACCACCTGGCGCACCCGCTCCACGCCCCCTGCACTGCGCTCGTCGCGGTAGTGGAACGGCTGGCCGAGCAACCGGTCGCCGCGCAGCAGCCCGTAGTCGATCGCCCAGCTGTCGATGCCGATGCTCGTGAGCCCCGTCGGCCCGCTCGCCGACTCGGCGGCCGCGAGCCCCTGCACCGAGCGCCGGTAGAGCTCGAGGACGTTCCAGTGCAGGCCGTCTGGCAGACGTACGGGCGTGTTCTCGAATCGCGCGACGGCGTCGAGATCGAGGCGGTCGGCGCCCACGCGGGCGTGGATCACCCGACCCGAGGAAGCGCCGAGGTCGACGGCAGCGACCTCGACGTCCCTCAGGGCCGGACGCTGTCGCGTGGTGGGCACCTGGTCTCCTCTCAGCGCAGGAACGCCGCGGCGACGCCGGCGTCGACAGGTACGTGCAGGCCGGTGGTGTGCGTCATCTCGGGTCCGCAGAGCACGAAGACAGCGTTGGCGATGTGGTCGGGCAGCACCTCGCGCTTGAGAATGGTGCGCTGCGCGTAGAACTTGCCCAGGTCTTCCTCAGCCACGCCGTACACCTCGGCCCGCTGCGCGCCCCAGCCGCCGGCGAAGATGCCGGAGCCCTGCACGACACCGTCGGGGTTGACGCCGTTGACCTTGATGCCGTGGGCGCCGAGCTCGGCGGCCAGCAGCCGCACCTGGTGGGCCTGGTCGGCCTTCGTGGCGGCGTACGCGATGTTGTTGGGCCCCGCGAAGACGGAGTTCTTCGAGGAGATGTAGACGATGTCCCCGCCCATGTCCTGCGCGATCATCGCCCTGGCCGCGGCCTGGGAGACCAGGAACGAGCCCTTGGCCATGACGTCGTGCTGGCGGTCCCAGTCGGACTCGGTGGTCTCGAGCAGCGATTTGCTCAGCGACAGGCCCGCGTTGTTGACCACGAGGTCCACGCCGCCGAAGGCGAGCACGGCCTGCTCGACCATGCGCGCCACGGCGGCTGCGTCGCTGACGTCGACCTCGACGCCCACGGCCACGTCGGTGCCACCGATCTCCGCTGCTGCCGCCTGCGCCTTCTCGGCAGACAGGTCGGCCACCACCACGCAGGCGCCCTCGGCGGCGAGCTTGTGCGCCGTCGCGAGACCGATGCCCGAGGCGGCGCCGGTGACCAGCGCGACGCGCGTCGCCAACGGCTTCGGCGCGGGCATGCGCTGCAGCTTGGCCTCCTCCAGGGCCCAGTACTCGATGCGGAACTTCTCCGACTCCTCGATGGGTGCGTAGGAGGACAGGCCCTCGGCGCCGCGCATGACGTTGATGGCGTTGAGGTAGAACTCGCCGGCCACCCGCGCCGTCTGCTTGTTGCGGCCGAAGGAGAACATGCCGACCCCCGGCACCAGCACGATCAGCGGGTCCTTGCCGCGGATCGCCGGGGAGTCGGGCTCGGCGTGCCGGTCGTAGTAGGCCTGGTAGTCCTCGCGGTAGCGCTCCGCGAGCTCGTGCAGGCGGGTGATGCAGTCCTCGACAGAGGCGTCCGCGGGCAGGTCGAGCACGAGCGGCTTGACCTTCGTACGCAGGAAGTGGTCGGGGCAGGACGTGCCGAGGGCGGCCAGCCTCGGATGCTCGGTGGACGCGAGGAACTCGAGCACGGCGTCGGCGTCGGTGAAGTGGCCGACCATGGGCTGGTCGGCCGAGGCGATCCCGCGGATGGTCGGGGCCAGGGCGGCGGCCTTGGCCCGTCGCTCGGCCTCGGGCAGCGGACGGTAGCCCTCGAGGGCCGGCCCGAACGGCTCGGCCCGGCTGTGCTCGGCGATGTAGGCCGCGGCCGTGTCGATGATCCGCAGCGAGTTGCGCTCTGCCTCCTCCGAGGTGTCGCCCCAGGCAGTGATGCCGTGGCCACCGAGCACGCAGCCGATCGCCTGCGGGTTCTTCTCCTTGATCTCGGCGATGTCGAGGCCCAGCTGGAAGCCGGGACGACGCCACGGGACCCAGACGACCTCGTCACCGAAGATCGTGGTCGTGAGCTCGGGCCCGTCGACGGCCGTCGCGATCGCGATGCCGGAGTCGGGATGCAGGTGGTCGACGTGGGCGGCGTCGACGAGGCCGTGCATCGCGGTGTCGATCGACGGCGCGGCTCCGCCCTTGCCGTGCAAGCAGTAGTCGAACGCGGCGACCATCTCGTCCTCGCGCTCGACACCGGGGTAGACGTCGACGAGCGACCGCATCCGGTCCAGCCGCAGGGCCGCGAGGCCGGCCGCCGTCAAGGTGCCCAGGTCTCCACCGGAGCCCTTGACCCAGACCAGCTCCACGTCCTCGCCGGTGACCGGGTCGGTCTCTGTGCCCTTGGCTGAGGTGTTGCCGCCGGCGTAGTTGGTGTTCTTCGGGTCGCTGCCCAGTCGGTTGGACCGGGCCACGAGGTCCTGGACCACGGGGTTGGTGGTCGGTGCGGTGAGTGAGGTGCGTGTCATCGGTTCAGTTCCATCCTGCCTGGGCCCCGCCCTCGCGGGTCCGCTCGATCTCCTGCTGGTATCCGCTGGTCCGGTACGCCCTCATCGGGTCGCCCGGCAGCCCGCGGCCCTCGCGCCATGCCGCGAGGTCGGGTCGTACGTCGGTGTAGAACGCGTCCATCAGCACCTCGTTGGCGGTGAGCACGTCACCGTCGGCGCGCGCCGACGCCAGCGCGCCGCGGTCGAGTAGCAGAGCGCGTGCGAGCATCTCCTGCACGTTGAGCACCGATCGGATCTGGCCCGGCACCTTCAGCTCGATGTTGTGGCACTGGTCGAGCATCAGCGCGACGTCGCTGCCGCTGCCGTACCCGTCCCCCGCGACCAGCTCGACCAGGATGCGGAAGAGCTGGAAGGGGTCAGCTGCCCCGACGATCAGGTCGTCGTCGGCGTAGAAGCGGCTGTTGAAGTCGAAGGACCCCAGCTTGCCGAGGCGCAGCAGCTGCATGACGATGAACTCGATGTTCGTCCCAGGTGCGTGGTGCCCGGTGTCCAGGCAGACCACGGCGCGGTCGCCGAGAGCGGCGACCTGGGCGTACGCGGTGCCCCAGTCGGGCACGTCGGTGTGGTAGAAGGCCGGCTCGAAGAACTTGTACTCCAGCACCAGTCGCTGGCCCTCGCCCACCGAGGCGTAGATCTCGGCGAGGCTGTCGGCGAGGCGGTCCTGACGGGCACGCAGATCGGCCTGACCGGGGTAGTTGGTGCCGTCGGCCAGCCAGATCTTCAGGTCCCGTGAGCCGGTCTCGCCCATGATCTCGAGGCACCGCAGGTTGTGGTCGATCGCCTTGCGGCGGACCGCTCCGTCGCGGTGGGTGAGGCTGCCGAGCTTGTAGTCGTCGTCCTGGAAGGTGTTCGAGTTGATCGTGCCGAGCGCGACGCCACGGTCGGCGGCGTACGCGCGGAGCTTGCCGAAGTCCTCGACGTCGTCCCACGGGATGTGGAGGGCCACGGTCGGTGCGAGGCCGGTGAAGCGGTGCACCGTGGCGGCGTCGTCGATCTTCTCCCAGACGTCGCGCGGGGTGCCGGGGGTGCCGAAGACCTTGAACCGGGTGCCCGAGTTGCCGTAGGCCCAGGAAGGGACCTCGATCGCGAGCTCGGCCAGCTGGTCGCCGATGGTCTCGAAGGCGGTCATGGTGTCTCGTCTCTGGTCGGGGTGGGGGTGGTGTCGTCGAGCCGGTCGAGCTGTTCCTCGAGGTGGAAGACCTCGGTCAGGCGTACGAACCCGGTGTCGGGGGCCGCGTCGTCGAGTCCGGTGAAGAACTCCGCCATCTCCGACTGCCAGCGGGCGTTGACCTCGGTCGCCGCCATCGCCGCCTGGGCCTGCTCGAGGCTCGGCGTACGCAGGTGGCCGACGAGCAGGCCGTCGTCCCGGAGGAACAGCGAGTAGTCGTGCCAACCGGCGTCCGCGAGGGCCCGCAGCATGTCGGGCCAGACCGCGCGGTGCCGGGCCGCGTACTCCTCGAGCCGGTCGGGCCGGACCTGGAGGGTGAAGCAGACACGTTGCACGGGGTCTCCTTGCCGTCCGGTCGTGGCGGGTCCGGTCGCGCCGGACCCGCCACGCACGGTCGGGGGGTGGTCGATCAGAAGTCGAAGTCGCCGATGTTCTCGGCGTCGAAGACGAACGGGTCGCCGAGGAGCACTGTGGAGTCGGCGTCGACGGTGAACTCGCCGAGCTCGCCGGCCGAGAACGAGTCGCCCTCGGCGCCCTCGATCTCGCCCGAGGCCAGGGCGGTGGCGGCGTAGGTGGCCAGGGCACCGAGGTCCTCGGGGTTCCACAGGGCGAAGGCCTCGACGGTGCCACCCTCCACGTACTCGCGCATCTGGTTCGGCGTGCCCAGACCGGTCAGGGCGACCTCACCGTCGAACTGGCTGTCGGACAGGTAGCGCGCCGCGGCGGCGATGCCGACCGTGGTCGGGGAGACGATGCCCTCGAGGTCCGGGTTGGACTGCAGCAGCGCAGCGGTCTTGTCGAAGGACTCCTGGTCGTCGTCGTTGCCGTAGACCACGTCGACGAGCTCGATGTCGGGGTAGTCGGACTCGATCTGCTCGCGCATCAGGTCGATCCAGGTGTTCTGGTTCGTCGCGTTGGCACTGGCGGAGAGGATCGCGATCTGGCCGTCGCCGTCGATCTGCTCCGCGATCAGCTCGACCTGGGCCGAGGCGATGCCCTCGGCGGTGGCCTGGTTGATGAAGAGGTCACGGCACTCGGGCTCGGTGTCGGAGTCGAAGGTGACGATCGCGGTGCCGGCGGAGCGCGCCTGGTCGAGAGCGTCGCAGACGGCGGACGGGTCGTTGGCCGACAGGATCAGGGCATCGCGGCCCTGCTGCGCGGCGGTGTTGATGTACTGCACCTGCGCGTCGGGGGTGGCCTCCTGGGGACCGACCTCCTCGAACTCGGCGCCGACCTGCTGGGCTGCCGCACGGGCACCCTGGGTGGAGGTGTCGAAATAGGGGTTGCCGAGGTTCTTCGGCAGCATGGTGACGCTGACCTGCTCCTCGCTCGAGCCGGAGCCCGAGCCGGAGTCGGCCGAGCCGCCGCTGTCGCCGCCGCAGGCGGAGAGCGCCAGCGTGCCGCTGACTGCGAGGACGGCGAGGGTGCGCTTGGTGAACGACTTCGTGATCGACATGAGGTGACCTTTCGGGATGGATCGTTTCAATCGGAGGGATGCGGAGGTGACGTGTGGTGACGGCAGGGGCTAGGCCCCCGATCGGGACGAGCTGGACGAACCTGTCGGGGCCCCCGAGCCGGAGGACCGAGCGGCGAGGCGGCGCGACAGCGAGGCACGCAGGCTGCCGAGACGTTCGATGACCACCGGTGAGACGACCGAGGCGACGAGGAGCAGGCCGACGACGATGTTGATGACGTTGACGGTGACGCCCTCGAGGCGCAGCGCGGAGGACAGCACGCCGATGAGCAGCACGCCGGCGATGACGCCGTGCAGGCGACCTCGCCCACCGAAGATGGAGACGCCACCGAGCAGGACCGCGGCGATCACCTGGAGCTCCAAGCCGGTGGCGTTGTCGCCGCGGGCGCTGCCGAACCGCAGGGTGAAGTAGACGCCGGCGAAGGCGGAGACAGCACCCGAGAGCACGAAGAGGAGGAACTTGGTCCGCTCGACGTCGACACCGGTGAAGTGGGCGGCCTCGCTGCTCAGTCCGACGTCGTAGACACCGCGGCCGAAGGCCGAGAAGTGCAGCAGCCACGTGAAGAGCACCAGCAGCAGGAGGAACGGCACGATCACGTACGGCACCCCGCTCGCCCCGATCGTGGCGGTTGCGAGGTCGGACCAGGCGTCGGGGAACTCGGTGATGGCGGTGGTGCCCAGCAGGCCCACCGCCAGTCCGCGGAAGAGCGCGAGGGTGCCGATGGTGACGGCGAGCGAGGGCAGGCCGACGTACGCGACCAGGAATCCGTTGAAGGCGCCCGCGCCGGCCCCGGCGACGAGCACGACGAGCAGGGTCAGCGACATCGGGAGCCCGGCCTGGGTCAGCAGCCCGGTGAGCACGCTGGCGAGACCGACGATGCTGGCGACCGAGAGGTCGATCTCGCCGGTGACGATCACCATCGTCATCGGCAGGGCGATCAGCAGGATCGGCGCGGTGTCGAGCAGCAGGAACGTGAGCGTCAGCGGTCCGGCGAAGTTGTCGACGCTCGCCAACGCGTACGCCGCCACGGCGAGCAGCAGCGCCACGACCGCGCTCTCGCGGGTCAGCAGCAGGCGATGCCACAGCGGGTGGGCGTGATCGCGGTAAGCACGCTGGGTCGCCGTGCTCGTGCCGGTGTCGGGACGCGGCGACTCGACGGTGGCACTCATGCCTTCTCCTCGGTCTCGGTCAATCGTCGGGCGCGGCGGGCTGCCAGCACCCGGTCGAGCACGATCGCGGCGATGATGAGCACGCCCACGACGGCCTGCTGCCAGAAGTCGGGGATGCCGAGGATCGGCAGCGCCCGATTGATGGTCACCAGCAGCACGGCGCCGACCGCGGCGCCCCACACGGTGCCGGAACCGCCGAAGATCGCGACTCCTCCGATCACGACGGCGGCGACGACCTCGAGCTCGAGGCCCTGGCCGGCGCCGGAGCTCACCGTGCCGTAGCGCGCGGCGTACATGACGCCTGCCAGCCCGGCCAGTCCGCCCGAGAGCATGAAGGCGCTCAGGACGCGCCGGCGCACGGGGAGGCCGTAGAGCTCGGCGGCGTCGGGGTCGGAACCGATGGCGTACATCTCGCGGCCCGAGCGCGCGGTGTGGAGGAAGTACCCCACGGCCACCAGGACGGCGAGCGCCAGCCAGAAGAGCACCGGCACGCCGAGCACGGACCGCACACCCAGCTGCAGGAACGGCCGAGGCAGGTCGCCTGCGTTCACGCGGTCGCTTCCCGCCCAGGTCAGCACCATGCCGCGGTAGACGTACAGGGTGCCGAGCGTGATGACCAGGGCCGGCACCCGTCCGAAGGTCACCAGCAAGCCGTTGACGAGGCCCAGCACGACACCGACCGCGACACCCGCCGCCGCGACCGCCACGATGGGGATGCCCGGCACGTCGATGAAGAGGCGACCCGTGAGGTAGGCGGTCAGCCCGAGCACCGACCCGACCGAGAGGTCGACGTTGCGCGTGATGATGACGACCGCCTGGCCGGCGGCCAGCATCATGAGGATCGATGGGGTGAGCAGGAGGTCGCGCCATCCACCGGAGCTGAAGAGGAAGTTGGGCGTCTGGAACGTCGCCAGCGCGACGACCAGCACCAGCACGAGGGCGATCGACAGCTCTCGTGACCGGATCAGGGTCGTCGCGGCGTCGCGCGCACGTGCCGGCCCCGACCGCGGGCCCTGGCGGGTCGGAGGTCGACCGGGCCCCGGTCCGGTGCCGGCCTCCTCCGTGGAGGTCGCGGCCGTCGCGGAACCGCGAGCGGTCGCGGAGCGGGCGGCGGCGGCGTCGGCGCTCACGAGGCCACCGCCTCGGCGTCGCGACCGGACGCCGTGCCGTCCGCCCGCGCGGCCGTCCGCGTCGCCGCCTGCATCACCGTCGTCGGATCGGCCTCGGAGCGGTCGAGGTCAGCGGTGATCCGCCCCTCGCAGACCACGAGCACGCGATCGGCCATGCCGAGCACCTCCGGCAGCTCCGAGCTGATCATCAGGATCGCCAGGCCCTGGCCGGCGAGGTCGGAGAGCAGACGGTGCACCTCGGACTTCGTGCCGATGTCGATGCCCCGGGTGGGCTCGTCGATGATCAGCAGACGCGGCTCCGTCGCCAACCACTTGGCGATGACCACCTTCTGCTGGTTGCCTCCGCTCATCGTCGTCGCGCCGAGGTCCAGGGCGCCGGTCTTGACCTCGAGCCGCGCGGCCCAGGGAGCGGCAGCGGCAGTCTCGTCGGAGATGGTGAGGATGCCGGCGCGTCCGAGGCCACGTCGGATCACGCCCGCCACGTTCCGCGCGACCGAGGCCTCGGTCACGAGGCCCTGCTGGCGGCGGTCCTCGGGGATCAGGGCCATGCCGGCCTCGACGGCGGCCCGGGGGCTGCCGGGGCGCACGGCCTCGCCGCAGACCCGCACCGACCCCGCGTCGTAGCGGTCGACCCCGAACACGGCACGCGCGATCTCGCTGCGTCCCGCGCCGACCAGCCCCGCGAGGCCGACGATCTCGCCGGCGCGCACCGTGAGGCTGACGTCGGAGAAGACGCCGCGCGCACCGAGGCCCTCGACCTCGAGAACGGTCTCGCCGAGCTGGGCAGGCGTCTTGGGGAACAGATCGCCGACCTCGCGACCGACCATCAGACCCACGATCTCCTCGGGGTCGGTCTCGGCGGTCCGGCGAGTGCCGACGTACGCCCCGTCGCGCATCACGGTGATGGTGTCGCAGAGGTCGAAGACCTCGTCGAAGCGGTGGGAGATGAACACCAGCGCGCGGCCCTCGTCCCGCAGCCCACGGGCGACGGCGAAGAGTCGCTCGACCTCGACGCCGGACAGTGCGGCGGTGGGCTCGTCCATGATGAGGACCGTCGCGTCGAGCGAGACGGCCTTCGCGATCTCGATCAGCTGCTGGTCGGCGATGCTGAGACCGAGGGCGGGACGTCGTGGGTCGATGTCGACACCGAGTCGCGCGAAGAGGGCGCGCACCTGACGATCCATCTCGCGCCGGTCGATGCGTCGGCCGCGGCTGAGCGGCTGGCGTCCCATGAACACGTTCTCCGTGACCGAGAGGTCGGGGAACAGGGTCGGCTCCTGGTAGATCACCGCGACACCAGCGGCCTTGGACTCGCTGGTGCTGGAGAAGTCGACGCTCTCGCCCTCGAGCCTCAGGTCGCCACCGTCGCGACGGTGCACGCCGGCGACGATCTTGACCAGGGTCGACTTGCCGGCACCGTTCTCGCCGACGAGCGCGTGGATCGATCCGGCGCGCGCCTCGAGGGTGCCCGAGGTCAGGGCGCGTACGGCACCGAAACTCTTCGTGACGTCGTGGAGCTGGAGCGTCACCTGGCTCTGCTCGCTCATGCACCCTCCTGATTGAAAGGTTTCAATGTGTGATCTCCGACGCTAGTGACCACGACCACACACGTCAAGGGTCGAGTGATTACGAAATCGCAGCGGGGCCTGGCGACAGCGCACGGAGGGCGCCTGAACGGTCACCAGTCGAGCATCAGCGTCGCCTAGCATGCCCGTGGAGGCGGACAGTCCGCTTTCCACGAGCAGGAGTGCTGTGAATCGACCCCCGGGCCGTGTCCCCGCAGGCCAGACGCGCGGCGCGGGCGAGTCGAGCCAGCCACCCGAACCCCGCCACTCCGTCGGGGTGAAGGACGTCGCGATCGCTGCGGGAGTCTCGCTGGGCACCGTGTCCAACGTCCTCAACCGTCCAGACCGGGTGAGCGAGGCCACCCGCGAGCGGGTGCTGAAGGCGGTGCGCGAGCTCGGATTCGTGCGCAACGAGTCCGCGCGGACGCTTCGCGCGGGTCGCAGCCGCGTCCTCGCCTACGTGATGCTCGACGCCACGAACCCGTTCTTCACCGACGTCGCCAGGGCGATGGAGGGCAGCGCCGAGTCAGCGGACCTGACGCTGTTCCTGTGCGACAGCGGGAACCGCGCCGAGCGCGAGCAGGCACACCTGGACCGCCTGGTGGAGCAGCGCGTCGCCGGCATCATGGTCACCGCGGTCGACCCGGGCTCGCCCCGGCTCCTCGAGGTCAGCGCCCGTGGAGTCCCCCTCGTCGTTGTCGACCGGGTCCGCGACGACGACGCCCTGTGCTCGGTCGCCGTCGACGACCACCTGGGCGGACGACTCGCGGTCGAGCACCTCGTGGAGCGGGGCCATCGCCGGATCGCCTTCGTCGGCGGCCCGCTCGGTCTCGGTCAGGTCGCCGACCGTCTCGCCGGGGCTCGCGAGGCGTGGGCGACGGCCGGGCGCGCCGCCGCCGACCTCACGGTCATCGACACCCCGGCCCTCACGGTCACCCATGGCCTCTCCGCGTGCGAGGCGCTGCTGGCGCAGGACGTGGATCGCCGCCCGACTGCCGCCTTCTGCGCCAACGACCTGGTCGCGCTCGGTGTGCTCCAGGGCATGGTCGGCAGAGAAGTCAGCGTGCCGGGGGAGCTCGCGATCATCGGCTACGACGACATCGAGTTCGCCGGCGCGGCCGCGGTGCCGCTGACGTCCGTACGCCAACCGCGTGCCGACCTCGGACGTACCGCCACCGAGCTCCTCCTGGCGGAGGGTGAGGGCACCCCGCACACGCACCGTCGGGTGGTCTTCGAGCCGGAGGTCGTCGCCCGGGCATCGACACGGACACCCTGACGACACGCGGCCGCCCCCGACCGGATCGCAGGTCGGGGGCGGTCGCTGTCCGACCGGGTCGTGCCCGGCCGTCGCTGCTCAGCGCAGGATCACCTCCACGGCGTGCTCGGTGCCGTCGGCGACCTCGACCACGACGGTGTGGCAGCCCGAGGCGCCCCGGGGCGTCGCCCAGTTGACGGCGAAGCCGTCGTCCTGGACCGACAGACCGCCACCGCGGGTCGCGAACCGGAGGTCCCCGGCGTCCGCCCGCGACTCCTCGGCGACGCAGCCGACGTACAGCCGGATGTCGTTCACCGCGTCGATGGACCGGCGCACCTCGCCGGCGGAGTCGAGCAGCATGAAGCGGATCGGCACGGTCGAGCCGGCCTTGACGGGGCTTCCGTCGGCACCCTTCGTACGCTCGAGTCCGCGTACCTGCCAGGATTCGCGCACCGTGACGGTTCGGCGCTCCACGGTCGTGTTGCCGGCCACGTCGGACGCCGTCGCGGTCAGCGCGTGCTCGCCCGGCTCCGTCGACCAGCCGGTGACCTCGCATCCTGCAGGCCCCGACAGGTCGTCGGTGGCCGTGCAGGTGGGCGCCTGCTGCGGCACCTGGCCGGCACCGAAGCTGGTGCCGTCCTCCGGCGCGGCACTCCAGATCAGACCCGGTGCCGTGGCGTCGCGGGAGACCTCCACCCGCTCCACGTCCGAGACATTGCCCGTCTCGTCGGCAGCGCGTACGGCGAAGACCGTCTCGCCCTCCGGCACCGTGACGGGGCCAGGGTAGGCGGTCCAGTCGCCGAGCTCGCCGGCGGAGCCGGAGCGGATCTCGATGGTCAGTGGACCGTCGGAGTCGTCGGTGGCGGACGCCTCGAGGGCGACCTCGCCGACGTACCAGCCGTTTCGGCCGTCCGGCTCGGCCGGGTCGACCGCGACCGTCACCGTCGGCGCGACGACATCGGGAGAGGACCACCCGGACGGGCAGACCGTGGTGAGGCGCTCGTTGTCGGCCACCGCGACACCCCGCTGCGTGCTCAGCACGTGGCAGCCCGGCCCTACGTCCGCGACCTCGGCGTAGCCGCCCGTGACCTTGACCGGCGTCGCGACTCCGTCGACGTACACGGTCTCGGTGCCGGCGGGCACCTTCGGCAGCGCCACGGTCGCTGTGCTGTTGGCCGGCACGTGCACCCCGACGTCGACACGGTCGCCGACGCGGTCGTACGCCGCCCCGATGTGCCCGCGCACCGAGGGCACCGTGACGTTCGCCCAGTCCAACCTGTCCGCTTGCGGCCGCACGTCGAAGGTGCGGTAGCCAGGCGTGGTCGGCCGGATGCCGAACATGCCCTGCGGCATCGCGTACGCCGGGGACGCCGCCCACGGGTGGGAGTAGGTGGTGTTGCCCTTGATGCTGACGTCCCAGGCCTCCATGGTCGCGCCGGCTCCGACGCGGACCATGTTGAGGTAGCTGCGCAGGCCGTCTGCGGTGAGCAGGTCGAACGCGATGTCGGCTCGGTCACCGTCGTAGAGCGCCTCGAACACGAACGCCGCGCAGTAGACGCTGCAATTCATGCCGCGGTCGCTGATGTAGTCGGCCACCCGGTCGGCCCGGTCCGGCGTTGCCACGCCGAAGGCGGTGGCGAAGACACTGGACTGGAACGCGAAGTGGTTCACCGGGGTGCGGTCGGCGTTCAGACCGTCGCGGTAGGCCCCGCGCTCCTCGTCCCACATGCGCTCGTTGACCGCGGCCGCGATCGTGTCAGCCCGCTGGGTGTAGGCCGTCACGTCGGCGGTGCGACCGAGCTCGGTGGCCATCGTCGCCATGGCACGGTAGGACCGCACGGCCAGGGCGTTGATCACCGTGTTGTAGGGGCGGAACACGAAGCCGTCGCGCTCCGAGGCAGGCCAGTCGACGATGTCGCAGTCCGTGCAGCTGTTGGCGCCGTTCGAGCCGGAGTTCTTGCGGATCAGGCCGGTCTCGGCCTCGAACCACTGCTCGGGCAGCTTGGACTTCACCGCGTCGTAGCGGCGCGCCAGGGCGGCGGCGTCACCGGTCTGCTCGAACCCGTCGGCCACCGCGAGGATGACGTACATCGGCCACTCGGTCGGCCAGGTGCGCTGGACGAACAGGTAGTCGGTGGAGAAGTCACCCAGCGTCGGGTCGGACGTGGTGTAGAGGTTCGCGAGCAGCTGCAGGTAGGAGTCCGCCTCGTACGGCTGCCGTTCGCGCTCCCAGGAGTCGACGTAGAGATTGCCGTTGAGCGCCTCGAGGGTGTTGCGCGAGAGCTCCCACACGCTGTTCAGCTCCGCGTCGGAGGATTCGAACACCGCACCGTCGGTGTCGAACGGGTAGACGTACGCCATCGCCGGGAAGTCAGAGGCGCCGAGCCCCGTGGGGGCGCCGCTGACCTCGACGTACCGGAACACCCGCATGCCCCACGTCTCGATCTGGTTGCGGCCCGCCTTGAGGGTCCACTGGTCGCGGTAGGTGTTGCCCGCGGTGGTGCGGTACTTCACCGAGCCGTTCTCGAGGACCTGGCCGTACCGGATGTCGAGCCGCTGGCCGGCCTCACCTCGGAGGTCCAGCGCTAGGCCGCCCAACCAGGATCGTCCGTAGTCGATGACGTACGAGCCGGGTGAGGTCTCGGTGACCGAGGCCGGGTCGCGCAGCTGCCGCTCCACCTTGGCCGTCGGGGTCGCCAGCAGCTCGTCGAAAGCCGGCTTCACGACCGGGGACTCCCAACCCGCGGCCTCGAAGCCGGGCTCGGCGAACCCCGTCGGGTAGGCGCGGTTGTCGACGTCCTCCATCGGCGCGGTGAAGTACTGCGTGCCGATGTCACCGCTGGCGGGGTAGGCCTCGAAGCCCGCGAGGGACCGCCAGGTGTCGTCGGAGCCGAAGACGTCGGAGGTGCCGTCGGCGTAGCCGACGACGAGCTCGGCCTGGAAGCGCTTGTCGGCGGTCGTGTGCGCGAGCGCCCCGATGGCGTTGGGCTGTCCCGGACGCACCAGCCCGGTGACGTCGAAGCCGTCGTAGCGGGTCTCCCCGCGGATCGGCCGCACGGGCCCGATGCCCACGAAGGTGCCATTGACCCAGACCTTGTGCACGAAGGCCCGCGCCGGCTGTGCGGAGGCGCCGGCGGTGTAGAGGTGGGCGTACGCGATCTCCTTGTCGGCCGGGACAGCCTCGCCCCGCAGGAAGGTCCAGTCGTTGCTCTCTTCCGCGGTCAGGCATGAGGAGCCGCGGGACACCGTCAGGGTCCCGGCGGAGACCTGACCGCAGGTCAGGGGGTTCTTGCCGTCGCTGAAGTCTGTGTCGATCACAGGGTCACCGCCGATCGGGGTGACCACGAGGCGCTCGACCTCGAAGGCCTCGAAGCCGCCGGTGCGTACGCCGGGACGCCCGGTGCGGTAGGTGGTGTCGACCAGGGTGTCGACGAGCACGTCGTCGACGTAGGTGCGCAGCGTCGTGCCGCGGGCCTCGACACGCAGCGCGTGCAGCTCGTCAGCTGCGACGGCGATGCCGGGCACACGAACGCTGCGGAGCCGGTCGAAGCTGCCACCGCGGTTGGCGTAGATCTCGACGAGACCCTCCGGGCTGCCCTGCTTGAGCTGCACCAGGTAGTAGCCCGCGTCAGTGCCGCGGATGGCCAGGGCAGCGGTGCTGGTGCCTGGCTCGATGCGCACGTCGGCCTCGGTCGTGTAGTCCTGCCACGCCGCGCCGGTGAGGCAGTTGCGGCTCCTGGCGACGTAGAGCCGGCCCGAGCGCAACTCGCCGCAGGCGAACTCCTCGGCTCCGGCGGAGAAGTCGTTGGCGTAGAGGACGGAGTCGTCCGCGCTGACCCTGAGGTCGTCGAAGAACGCCGATTCCGAGCTCCCGGTGCGGAAGCCGATGCCGCCGGCGGCGTGGGTGCCGTCGGTGATCGAGCTGACCCGGCTCCATTCCTGCGCACCCGCGGGGCGCAGATCGGTGACGATGCGAGATCCCTGCGTGGCGATGCGGAACTCGTACGTCGAACCGTTCATCAGCGTAAACGGCAGGGCGTCGATGCTGATGACGCGGTAGCTGCCGTTGCTCGTGACGTGAGCCTTAAGGGTGTTCGCGTCGGCGCCGGCTGACGCCCCCCGGAACTGCCACATGTAGAAGTCGTTCGTGCTCGTGGCTCGGAAGGTCACGCTCGCCGCGACCGACTCGACGGCGAAGGTGCCGGAGTAGGTGGCGTCGGTCCAGCCCTCGGCGACCGAGGGCGACCAGACGGGGCTCGAGTCGCTCCAGCTGCTGCCGGGGCCGGTCCCGAACGAGGCGGGCGCCGACCAGTCCGACGCCGTGCCGTCGCCGTCCCAGGTGCGTACGCGCCACGTCCAGCCGCCCGATGCAGCCAGTGAAGGGCCGTCGTACGCGACGCTCTGGCTGCGCTCGGACTCGATCTTGCCCGAATCCCACACGGTGGCCTCGGCTGCCGGGGCGCCCGCGGCGGAGACCTGCACCCGGTAGGCGCTCTGCATGCCATCGCCCGCACCGGGACCACCGATCGGGGGCTGCCAGCCGAGAGCGGGCTTCGTGCCCGGCTCGAGGTCGACGGGTCCGGTGCGCTGCGCGGTGCGCAGGGCGGTTGGCGCTGCCGACGCCACGCTCCCGGGAGCGGCCTGCGCTCTCGCGCTCGGGGCTGCGGGGGCGATTGCGGCGGTCGGGGCGGCGGTCGCCGGGGCCGGCAGCATCACCGAGGCGCCGACCGTCGCCACGGCGACGAGGCCGACCCACCATGACGCCCGACGGGGCGTCCGCGGAGGACGTGAGGTCATGGTCAGCTCCAACTCGGTGCGAGGGTTGAAAGGTTTCACAAGCGCTGACGGTATGGTGCTCGTCACAGGTCGTCAAGGGTCACCTGGAGAGAGCTACGGACCCGTCTGCCACGCGATCTGCGGCCGCCAGGCAGGGTCAGTCTTCTGCGGTCACGCGTACGCGCAGCTCCTGTGAGAGGTCGGCGCGCAGGACCCCTCGGCCCTCGACGAGCGCTGACGGGACGGCAACCGTCCAGACCGTCGTGCCGTCGGGACGGGCATCGGTCGTCCCCAACGCGTACGCCTCACCTCGCTGATGGACCACCAGCCGGACGTCGGTGGAGGGCCTGCCGTCCGGGCACCCCTCGGTGAAGTACATCCCCGTGACGCGGACGCGCTCCCCCGGCGAGATCGACGTCGCGGCGATGTCGAGCGTGGGCTGGGCCGTCGAGCACGACGCCGTCGCCGTGACCGCCCCACCGCAGGCTGCGAGAAGCCGGGAGAGGGCCACGTAGACCAGGAGTCCGGCAGCCCTCACCGCACCCGTGGTGCCGCGACGTCGCGTCGTCGCCGTGCGAGCGGGCCCCGACGCGGCGAGGCGTACGCGTGAGCTCATGCCCATGGGACGCGGGACCCGGCCGCACGGTTCCCGTGCACGCGCCTGACCCGTGCGTACGTCAGCCTTCACCCGTGCGTACGTCACCCCGAATGGCCGGGAGACCTGACAGGCGCACGGGTCGAGCTCGCCGCACTGGCTCAGTCGAGCCTGACCGCGTCGGCCGCAGCACACTCGTCGGGCACACCCGCCGGAACGGGCATGATGTGGGCCTGGAAGTCGTACGTCCTGCCGAGGGCGAAGCGCTCGTCGTCGTGCGTCACGACGACGCCTCCGCCTCGCACCGACAGCTGCGCCCCGGGCGGGAACACGGCCAGCGTCGACCCGTCGTCGCTCTCGAAGCCGACGCATCGATCTTCCAGGAGCACGATCGGTGCCGACCACCCGAACCCGGCGATCGCCTCCGTCGCCAGCGACCTGTCGTCGCGGACGAGCACCACGCCGTCGATCTCCTGCGGCCCGGTGCCGTGTCCCCACCACACGAAGGCTCCGACGACCACGGCCCCCAGACCTGCACCCACGACGCCGACGCGCCAGCTGCTCCTCGTCTTCGCGTTCGGTTGGTCTGCCATGTGGCTTCGACGCAGCGCGAACCGAACCGGTTCCCCGAGGCGTGATCAGGCCAGGGGTGGCGGGTCCGTGCGGTGCCGCGGTGGCGTACGCGACATCGTGAACGGGCTCCGCACCTGCGCCACCCCGTGACCGTCACCCAAGTCCGCCCGCGGGACCTCGGGTCGGGTCACCGGCGACAGGCCCAGCGACTCCGCCAGCGCGACGGCCTGCGAGATGTCGTTCACGGGTGCGGCCGGCACTCCCGCCTCGACGAGCACCGTGAACCAGTCGTCGGCTCCCCGCGTCGCGAACGTCCGGGACAGCTCGGCCATCAGGTCCGGCCGGTGCTCGACCCGCGACGGGTTGGAGACGAAGCGCGGATCCTCCAGCAGGTCGAGACGCCCGATCGCACGAGCCATCCGCGTGAACAGCCCGTCGTTGGCCGCCGCCACCGCCAGCGGACGGTCGGCCGTCGGCACCGTCTCGTACGGGGAGATCGACGGGTGCGCGTTGCCCATCGGGCCGGCCACGGCACCGGTGTGGACGTACGCCGAGCTCTGGCTCGTCAGCGCCGACAGCAGGCTGACCAGCAAGGACACCTCGACGTGCTGCCCCTCGCCCGTGACGTCGCGATGACGCAGGGCGGCGAGGATGCCGGTCGACGCGTGCAGTCCGGTGATGACGTCGACGAGCGCGACGCCGGTCTTCACGGGGCCGGTCTCGGGGTGGCCGGTGATCGACATGAGCCCTCCGGCGGCCTGCACGACGAGGTCGTACCCGGGCAGGTGAGCGCCCTCCCCGGAACCGAAGCCCGAGATCGAGCAGTAGACGAGTCCCTGGTTCGCCGCCGACAGCTGCGCGTAGCCGACCCCGAGACGGTCGGCCGTGCCGGGACGGAAGTTCTCCAGCACCACGTCGGCGTCCGCCGCCATCGCCCGCACCCGCGCGAGCCCCTCGGGCGTACGCAGATCGATCGACACCGACGTCTTGTTGCGGTTGACGCCGAGGAAGTACGACGACGCCTTCCCCTCGCCGTCGATGCCGGCGGCCACCCACGGCGGACCCCACGCCCGCGTCTCGTCGCCGACGCCCGGCTGCTCGACACGGGTCACGTCGGCTCCGAGGTCGGCCAGCATCATCGCGGCGTACGGCCCCGCGAGCACCCGGGACAGGTCCAGCACGCGCACCCCGTCCAGCGCCCCGCCCCCACCCGTCACAGACGCACCGGGCTCCGTCACGGACGCACCAGCACCAGCCGCTGCGTCGCGCGGGTGAGCACGACGTACAGCGTCGCCGGCCCCGTGCGCGACTCCGCCTCGATCGCGTCGGGGTCGACCACGACGATCCCGTCGAACTCCAGCCCCTTGGTGTCGTGGCCGGTCAGCACGACGACGCGGTCGTTCGCCGCCGCGGCGTAGCCGCCCGCCTCGGCCCGGGCCGCCTCACCGGCGTGCGGCGCGGCATCGACGAGCTCCGACCAGCCGGCCAGCCAGCCGTTGACCTCGGCCTGCCGGGAGGCCTCGACCACGATCCCAACCGTGCCGGTCAGCTGCTCGGCGAGCGCGACGACCTCACGACGTACGACCTTCTGCAGGTCACCGTCGGCGGCGAGCTCGACCGGATCGATGCCCGTCGACCGCACCGCCTCGGGGAGGTCGGCATCGAGCCCGACGTGCTTCGCGTACGCCGCGGCGAAGGCGTACACCTCCGCGGAGTTGCGGTAGTTCTTCGACAGGTGGAACGCGTGCCGGGCCTTGCCACGCAGCGCTTCCTCCCGCGCCTCGCCGGCCTCGTCGGGGTACGGCCACGACGACTGCGCCGGGTCACCGACGATCGTCCAGGTGGCCGTCGAGCCGCGGCGCGCGACCATGCGCCACTGCATGGGTGTGAGGTCCTGGGCCTCGTCGACGAGCACGTGGGCGTACCCGTCGTCCTCCGTACGCCCCGAGGGCGGAGCCCAGGAGCGTCCGCCCAGCTGGTCGGAGACGGTGGTGACCGGACGCAGGTCCACCTCCTCCTCGCTCTCGGCGAGGATGTCGTCGCGCTGCGGTGCCAGCGGCGGGTCGCCGAGCAGGTAGCGCAGCTCGTCGATCAGGGGGACGTCCCCGACCGTGAACGAGCCGTCCCCGCCCAACGACTCGGCCCAGTGCTCGGCGAGGAGGTCCACCTCGTCGCGGTCCAGCACCCCGTCGGCGGCGCGGCGTACGACCGCCGGGTCACGCAGCCACCGCATCACGCCGACCGCGTCGAGCTCGGGCCACCAGGCCGCCGCGAAGTCGCGGAAGTCGTCGTCGGAGACGAGCGTGTCGACGAAGTGGTCCTTGCCGAGCTCCTTGGCCCGGTCGCCGCGCACCTGGCGCCACAGGGCGTCGACCAGGACCTGCCCGACGCGGGCCTTCGCGCGGTTGCGGGTCACCGGCCCGCGAGACCGGCCCCGACCGCCGGCCCCGCCCAGCAGCCGTCGGCGCAGGTCGGCGAGCTCGCGGGGTCCGAGCCGCAGGCGGTCGTCGCGGTAGAAGTACGACAGCTCGTCCGGGGCACCGGGCACGGCCTGACGAGCCAACCGGCGGACCACCTCGGCCATCCGGGCGGACCCCTTGACGTCGGCGACCGCGGCGACGTCGGCGCGGGCCGCGCGGACGCCGTCGACGACCTCTCCCAGCGACCTCAACGCCACCGCGGTCTCGCCGAGGGAGGGCAGGACCCGCTCGATGTAGCGCATGAAGACGCCCGAGGGGCCGATGACGAGCACACCGCCGGACTCGTAGCGACGACGGTCGGAGTAGAGCAGGTACGCCACGCGGTGCAGCGCCACGACCGTCTTGCCGGTGCCGGGACCGCCGGAGATCTCCACGACACCGCGGGTGGGGGCGCGGATCGCCTCGTCCTGCTCCGCCTGGATGGTGGCGACGATCGAGTGCATCGACCGGTCGCGGGCACGCGACAGCTGCGCCATCAGGGCGCCCTCGCCCACGATCGGGAGGTCCGCGCCGGCCTTGGGGTCGAGCAGCTCGTCCTCGACGCCGACGACCCTGCGGCCCGAGGCCCGCAGCACCCGGCGGCGTACGACGGAGGCCGGCTCGGCGCTGGTGGCCTGGTAGAAGACCGCGGCCGCCGGGGCGCGCCAGTCGATCAGGAGGGTCTCGTGGTCCTCGTCGCGCAGGCCCAGCCGACCCACGTAGCGCGGCGCCTGCGAGACCTCCGGCAGCATGTCGAGGCGGCCGAACACGAGCCCCTCGTGGGCGGCGTCGAGCTGGGCGATGCGCTTCGCGGACTGGTAGACCATGGCGTCCCGCTCGACCAGGCCGCCCTCGTGACCGAGCGAGCCGCGGGCGTACCCCTCGGTCGCCAGCGCCTTGGCCGACCCGATCGAACGCTCCAGGTGGGTGTAGACCTCGTCGACGTACGCCTGCTCGGTCGCGACCTCGCGGGCGACCTGGGCGTCGGTCTCGTCGCTCACCGCGACCCCCTCCGTGACAGCTGCTGCTCGACGTCCGACCCCGACCTCGCATCGAGCGGACAGAACACCCTAGTGCGGGGGTGCGCCGTGCGGCTCGGAGGCCCGCGGCGGACTCTTTTCGGTAAAGAATCGATCAATCCGAGGGATCTAGGTCTCAAGGCCCTGGTCATCTGCTAGCACGACCCCCCACCATGGCCCACATGGGCCAGACCTTCCCCACCCGTGCGCGTCAGGCGTTGCTCGCCTGCACCGCCGTCGCGACCACCGCCACCCTGACGCTGATGGGTGGTCCGGCTCATGCCGCGGTGCACCAGCACGGCGACGCGTACGGAGACACCTCCTCGCGCACGATGCCTGCCGCGAAGGGCGCGCTGGCCCGCCAGGCCCCCGCCGACGGCCTGGGCGACATCACCTCGCTGGTGATCGGGCACCAGTACGAGACCGTCGACGTGCAGGTCGGCATGGCTGACCTGCGACCGTCCGGTGACGTGGTGGCCGTGCGCGTACGCCTGAAGACGCCGTCGGGGTCCTGGGCGGTGCGGGTCGCCGACGTGGCGCGCGACGGCGCGTACCATCGGGTCGTGAAGATGCGTACGCCCTCCTCCCGCGGTGCCGTCGACTGCGACGGTGTGACCGGGGTGCTGGACTACGACCTCGACACCGCCACCGTGCGGGTGCCCCGCACGTGCCTGGGTGGCGACCCCGCCTGGGTCCGCGTCGGTGCGACCAGCCGGCTGCGTGACGGTGGCCAGGTGCAGCTCGACGACGCGCAGCGCGTGGGCCGGGCCCCGAAGCGCACGGCGCTCTCGCCGCGAATCGTCGCCTGAGCAGGCCCGCTCGCACCTAGACTGCGGTCAGCACGGACCGACCGGTCACGGCTCCCCTCCTCTCGAAAGCCGTGACCGTGAAGAACTCCGTCCTGCGTACGGCGACAGCTGCCCTGATCTGCGCCGCCTCCCTCGCCCTCGGTGCCGCACCGGCCCATGCCGAGACCTTCGACCACGACGACGCGACAGGCGACGTGCGAAGCGTCGACGACACCGGTGACGATGCCGACGACACGCAGCCGGAGCCGCTGGAGGACCGCGCCGACATCGTCCAGCTACGCGTACGCCATGGCATCGCTCGCCTGATCATGCGCGTGGAGGTCGCCGACCTGACGCGCCGCGACACCGCGTTCCTCGGCCCGGTCTTCGACATCCGCACACCTCAGCGGCGCTACACCGTCGACCTGACCGCGTTGAACCTCCGCGGAGGCGCCGTCCGCGACGTGTCCCTCTTCGGACCGCGTGGCAGCGTCCGGTGTCGCGGGATCTTCGCCGACCTGGACTTCACCGGCGACGTCGCGATGGTCTCGGTGCCGCGGCGGTGCATCGGGTCGCCGCGACGGGTCGAGATCGGGGCCGGGATGGTCCAGATGCTGCGCGACGGTGAGCGGATCCTCGCCGACGACGCCCAACGGGACGGCACGATCCGGAACCAGCTCACGCTCTCCGCGCCGATCCGATCCGGTCCCCGCCGGGCGGCCTGACCGTCAGCCGGCCAGCTCCCGCCGGCTGCCCGGCAAGCCGAAGGTCGTGTGCACCCCGGGACTGAACGCGACCTGGTCAGGCGGACGCTGCGCCAGCTCCCCGAACCCGACGGAGGCGAGCAGCTCGTCGTCGAGGTGCACCACCTCCGCGTCGTGGACCGGCCAGTCGCCATGCTGGTTCGGGATGTACGTCGTCCTCCCGAGCACGGCGCTGTGAAGGCCCCAACGAGCGGAGACGAAGACGTCCTCCTCGGTCGGCCCATCCTGCTTGGGCCCGAGGTCGCGCACCTCGATGGTGCTGCGTGCGCCGCGTACGCCGGGCCACCGCAGGCGCGCGTCGTAGCGATGCACCGGACCGCGACGGTCGGGGCGTCGGTGGTGACGCATCCTCGCCCACCGGTAAGGGGTGCCGAACGCCGCTCGCGCACCCATCACGACCGCCAACCGGTCGGCGTCGAGGCTGACGAAGACGACGCCCCGTCGTCCCTGCTCGTCGACGGAGTAGAGGCGCACGTTGGTCTCGAGGAAGTCCCCGAAGTACGGCGTGCCGGGCAGGTCGAACGGGCTCGCGTCGACCATCCGGAACGGGATCAGTCCGACGTACGTCTGCCCGTCGAGGGTGTCGGGGCGTACGCCGGGCGGCATGGAGGACGCGACGCGCTCCGGCGGCACCCGCCAGTGCAGGAAGGTGAGGTCGCGCCAGTCCTGGTTCATCAGCGTGGGCCCGCGGTACGGCGGCGCCTCACGGGTGACGGGCTCGGGGGCGACGGGGGTGGCACGGTCCTTCACGAGATGTACGTGCCCCGCGCACGCCGTCGTCTCACGTGACGCCTGCGTCACCGGTGGATCACAGTCACCTGGTGACTGCAAGGCGCCGGCGAAGACGCTCCACAGTCTCATGCAGCGTCAGCTCGCGCGACGAGACAACCCGATGAGCACGGGTGCATCGGCACGTGCGGCAGCAGGCGCGCCAACCGCGACGCGGTGCGGCATGGTCGCTCGAACACCTGGCCCCAACCCAGCCTCACGGTTCGCTCTCCCGACAGCGCGGCATCCAGGTCCCGATCGAGGTCAGCATCCCGGTGGACGGTCTGTGCGTGCTGGAGCCCGTCGAGCTCGACGATCAGGCCGTCGTAGGTGACGTCCCGGTAGACGGCACCTGACGCCATGCGGTCGCGCACCTGCCGCCGGGCGCCGGTCAATCCGTGCGGGCGTTCGACCAGCGTGAGGTAGCCGTGCTCGAGGGCGGAGCACGTGCCTTGTGCCATGTCCTGGAGCACCGACTCGATCCAGCCTCGCCCACTCACCCGGACACGAGCATCCAGCTCGGTGCGCAGCCGATCAGCAGTGGTCATGCGGGAGCCGGTGGCCGCAGTCAGCACGGCTATGGCATCGAGAGGATCCAGGCGCGCCGCCACGGACACGGTTGCGTGCTCCACGGTCGCCCGCGGCGGTCCGAGGTTCCACCGCGCCACGCGATCGAGATCGCCGATCCGTTTGATGACGACACCCTCAGGCGCGGACACATGTCGCTGATCGTCCGTCAACACCTCGATGGGCGCGCTCGACCAGCGCGACCCCGGACCGCAGTCCGCTCGCAGCGCGGAGTTTCCACCGAGCACTGCGCCGATGCGCTCGGACGCAGAACCGTCCGTCTCGCACCGGCCGACGGCCAGCAGGCCTGCCCAGGCTTGCTGCATCCACGACGGGCGGCCGGTGTGGTTGACGTAGACGCCGCGATGGAGCCGCACGAGCCGACGCTGTCTGACGAGGCGTCGCAGGTCGTTGTCGTCGCCTTCCAGGGCGAGCACCTGGTTGCGTGAGATGACGCCGGTCTGGCGTTCGAGCAGGTCCAGGATGTCGCGAGATCGCATGCCTCGATCCTCGACCCGATCAGCCAGGACGCCGAGCCGTCGCCTTCAGGGGTGTGGATAACGTCCTTGAGGCGCCTCGGCGGTGGATTGCAGGCGTGAGATGAGTGCAACCCACCGGTGGGGCCGGCGCAGGCTCGCGTCAGCCCTTCTTGCCCAGGAACGCGGTCATGGCCTCCCGGGCAGCGTCGGAGCCGAACAAACGCGACGACAGGGCTGACAGCTCGGCGCCCCGGGCGTCGCAGTCGGCGATGATCGGCGCGTTGAGCAGCTTCTTCGACTCGGCCAGCCCCTGCGGCGCACCCTTGCGCAGCTCACCGACCACGCGGTCGACCTCCGCGTCGACCTCGTCGGCGGGCACGGCGGTGGTGACGAGCCCGTACGCCTCCGCCTGGGTGCCGTCGAAGGTCGTGCCGGTGAGGATCGTCGAGGCCGCAGCGCGCGAGGTCAGCCGCGGCAGCACGGTCAACGAGATCATCGCCGCCGCCAGACCCAGCCTGACCTCGGTGAAGGCGAACGTCGCCTCCTCCGCGGTCACGACGATGTCCGCGGCACCGACGATGCCGAGACCGCCGGCGCGCACGGGTCCGTCGAGGCGTACGACCACCGGCTTCGCGTGCGCCAGGATCTGGCGCTGCAGCGCGACGATCGCGTGCGCCGACTCCTCCATCGGCACCGTCGAGGCCTCCGACAGGTCGGCGCCCGAGCAGAAGACCCGGTCGGCCGAGCGCAGCAGCACGACCTTCGCCGCGTCGTCGGACTCGGCCTCGCTCAGCGCCTCGACCAGCTCACCGACCAGCTGCCGCGAGAGGGCGTTGCGGTTGTGGGGCGAGTCGAGCGTGATCGTGGCGACGGAATCGGCGACCTCGAGGCGTACGAGCTGCCCCATCAGTAGGACTTGGGGAGGCCGAGCGTGTGGTTGCCGACGAAGTTGAGAATCATCTCGCGGCTCACCGGGGCGATGCGCGAGAGGCGCGACCCCACGAGCAGGGACGCGACGCCGTACTCGCTGGAGACGCCGTGCCCGCCGTGCGCCTGGATGGCGTTGTCGACGGCGTGGCAGACGGCCTCACCGGCGGCGTACTTGCACATGTTGGCCGCCTCGCCGGCCCCGGCGTCGTCGCCGGCGTCGTAGAGCGCTGCCGCCTTCTGCGTCATCAGCCGGGCGAGCTCGACTTCGATGTGGCTGGCGGCGAGCGGGTGCTGCACGGCCTGGTGGGCGCCGATGGGGCCGGAGCCCCAGACCTGGCGCTCCTTGGCGTACGCGACGGCCTTCTCGAGCGCGAAGCGCGCGGTGCCGGTGGCGAAGGCGGCCGCCATGATGCGCTCGGGGTTCAGACCGGCGAAGAGCTGGCCGATGCCGTGGTCCTCGTGGCCGACCAGCGCGTCGGACGGCAGCCGGATGTCGTCGAAGAACAGCTGGAACTGCTTCTCGGGGCTGACGATCTCGACCGGGATCTGGGACTTGCTGAAGCCTTCGGCGTCCGTCGGCACCGCGAAGAGCACGGGCTTGAGGTTGCCGGTCTTCGCGTCCTCGGCACGAGCGACGACGAGCACCGACTTCGCCTCGTCGACACCGGAGATGTAGGTCTTCTGACCCGACAGGATCCAGTCGTCACCGTCGCGACGGGCGGTGGTGGTGATGCGGTGGGAGTTCGAGCCCGCGTCGGGCTCGGTGATCGCGAAGGACATGGTGTGGGTGCCGTCGGCGATGCCCGGGATCCACCGCTGCTTCTGTGCCTCGGTGCCGTAGCGGTTGATGATCGTGCCGCAGATCGCCGGGCTGACGACCATCAGCAGCAGCGGGCAGCCGGCCGCGGCGAGCTCCTCGCAGACGGCGGCGAGGTCGCCGATGCCGCCGCCACCACCGCCGTACTCCTCGGGCAGGTTGACCCCGAGGTAGCCGTTCTTGCCGATCTCCAGCCACAGGTCGGTCGTCTTCTCACCGGCCTTGGCGCGCTCGACGAACCAGTCGTGGCCGTACGACTTCTGCGCGAGCTTGCGCACCTGCGCACGCAGCTCGGTGCGCTCGGCGGACTCGGTGAAGGGGACATCGGTCATGGCAGCGCTCCTGGCGGCGGGTGGACGGCGAACGACCGTGACAGCAGCGCTGTCACGGTCGTCCCATTCTGCACGTCCGAGCGACCGCGCACCAGAGCCGAGGCCCGGTGTGTCAGCGACCGCTCAGCGACGGTTGCCGCGGTCGTCGACCTTGTTCCAGTACCAGTCGCGGTAGGCCACGGCCTTGCCCGTCGGCACGAAGCAGTCCTGCCGGTAGATCGCCGGCGGCACCGAGTACGACGACAGGTCGGTGCACTGCAGCAGCTCCTGGCCGCCGAGCTCGCGCGGGATGCTCCAGCGGCCGTCCGTACGCACCGCGACCGCGTAGTAGCCGCCACCGGGGCACGGCGCGAAGGAGCCGACGTTCGGCAGCCACGCGTAACCGTCCGAGCGCCACTTCTTCAGCACCACGGTGCCGCTGCCGGCACACGCCGGGTCGTCGCCGTCGAGAGCCGCGAGCGTACGCGTCAGGAACCGGTTGAACGGCTTGCCCGCGACCTTCACCGCATCCCCGGTGTGGAGCGTGCGCCCCTCGCCCTTCCAGGTGCGCGTGTCCACCGGAGGGCCGTCGTACATGCCGGCGGAGGCCGGCGCCGCAGATGCCAGGAGGCCGGCTGCGACCGCGATGGCGGTGACACCGCTGCGGAGGCGGGACGGACGGGGACGGCGGGGCTTCTGGGCCACGGGATGTGCTCCTCTCAAGCACGGGATCGGCCGCCGAGCAAGACGTGGGCTCACCCGCTCGGCGACGAGGAGCACGGCAGCCGGATACCCGAGGCATCCTCAGCATCGTCGCAGGTCAGAGACGGAATGCCGGAGGTATCCGGTTGCGCTCACAAGTCTACGCCGCGTGACGCCACGCAACCGTTCCCGACAGAACACGGTTCGGTCTCGACACGGCCACCGGATGATGTCGGGTTTGGGCGCGCCCCAGCCGACGCAGGAGACCGCCATGGCCGACGTCGTCCTCTTCCACCACGTCCAGGGCCTCACCGACGGGGTGAGGGCCCTCGCTGACGACATCGCCATCGCGGGTCACACCGTGCACACCCCCGACCTCTTCGAGGGCCGCGTCCACCGCAGCATCGAACGCGGCCTCGAGGCAGCGCGGGAGACCGGCTCGGAGGTGCTCACCCAGCGTGGCCTCGACGCCGCGGCGGACATCTCGGCGCGCTCGACCGAACCCGGCCTCGTGTACGCCGGCATCTCCTTCGGCGTCGGCATCGCCCAACGGCTCGCGCAGACGACCCCGGGGGCCCAGGGCGCCCTGCTGCTCGAGTCGTGCTTCCCGGCCTCGGAGTTCGGCGGATGGCCCGACGGCCTCCCCGGCCAGGTCCACGGCATGCTCGGCGACGAGTTCTTCGCCGAGGACCTCCCCTCCGCCCAGGCGCTCGCCGACGGCAGCGGCCACGTGCAGCTGCACCTCTACGAGGGCGGCACGCACCTCTTCAGCGACCCCTCGCTGGACTCGTACCACCCCCAGGCGTACGCCCAGATGCTCGGTCGCGTGCTCGCGTTCCTCGGCGGGCTCTGACACCCTGCCGCGTCCGGAGCCGCGTCAGTCCGGCTCCACCACCGCCAGCACCTCACCCGCCGCGACCTGGGCACCCACGACGACCGGCAGCTCGGCGAGCGTGCCGTCGGCGGGGGCGCTGATGGTGTGCTGCATCTTCATCGCCTCGAGCACGAGCAGCGGCTGGCCGGCGCCCACGTGGTCGCCCGCGGCGGCGCGTACGGCCACCACCGTTCCTGGCATCGGTGCGAGCAGCGACCCCTCGGAGACCTGGTCGGCGGGGTCGACGAAGCGGGGCACGAGACGCAGCGCGAGGTGGACTCCTGCGGCGTGCACGTCGACGGTGTCGACCCTCGTACCCCCATCAGCGACACCGAGGAAGACACGGTGCGGCGTCACGACCCCGTCGCGGTCGACGTCGACGCGTACGTGGTCGCCGGCGTCGAGGAGGCGTGTCACGTGTGCCCCGTCGGCCGGGTCGTCCTCGGCGACCGAGGCGTGCACGTACGCCGTCGTGCCCGCCGTGGCACCCCACCAGCGCACCGGGATCGCCTCACCGTCCAGCTCGAGGACGGTGGTGGCGGGCGCGGAGACGACGTTGCGCCAGCCGCTCGGCGCGCCGGCCAGCGCCAGGCGTACGTCGCGGGCGTGCTCGGTGACCGCCGCCGCCGCCGCGAGCAACGCGCAGGTCTGCGCCGCAGCATCGGCCGGCGCCGGCTCGGCCGTGCCCAGCGCGACCAGGTCGTGCCGGTCGAGGAAGTCGGTGCCGAGCTCACCCGCGACGAACGCCGGGTGCGTCAGCACCTCGACGAGCAGGTCGCGGTTGGTCCGCAGGCCGTGAAGCTCCGCGCGACGCAGCGTCGCCGCGAGCCGCCGGCAGGCGGCCTCCCGCGAATCGGCCGTGCAGATGATCTTGGCCAGCATCGCGTCGTAGAACGTGCCGACCTCGTCGCCGGTGCCGAACCCGGAGTCGAGACGCAGGTCGTACGCGTGGTCGAAGCCGCCGTCGACACCCGGCACCTCGAAGCGGGAGAGCAGCCCGGACTGGGGCTGGTAGTCGGCCGCCGGGTCCTCGGCGTAGAGGCGGACCTCGATCGAGTGCCGGCCGCCGTCGGTCGAGGGGTTCCGAGCCGCTGAGCCGGTGCCTCGCTGCTCGACCACGTGCGAGCGGCCCTCGGCGACGGCGATCTGCAGCTCCACCAGGTCGACGCCGGCGACGGCCTCGGTGACCGGGTGCTCGACCTGGAGCCGTGTGTTCATCTCGAGGAAGAAGAACCTCTGCGTCTCGGCGTCGTAGAGGAACTCGACCGTGCCCGCACCGCGGTAGTCGATCGCCTCGCCCGCCTTGCGGGACGCCTCGTGCAGCGCCTCGCGCACGTCGTCGGGGATCCCCGGCGCCGGCGCCTCCTCCACCACCTTCTGGTGGCGTCGCTGCACCGAGCAGTCACGGTCGCCGACGACCCACACCGACCCCCGGCCGTCGCCGAGCAGCTGCACCTCGACGTGGCGGCCCTGCTCGACGTACGGCTCGACGAAGACGGTGCCGTCGCCGAAGGCCGACGCCGCCTCCTCTCGCGCGGCCTCGACCGTCGCCTCCAGGTCCTCGAGGCGGCGTACGACCCGCATCCCGCGGCCGCCGCCCCCCGCTGACGCCTTCACCAGCAACGGCAGGTCGGCCTCGGTCGGTTCCGCCGGGGCGGTGAGGACGGGCACGCCCGCCTCCGCCATCAGCTGCTTGGCGCCGATCTTCGATCCCATCGCCTCGATGGACGCGGGGTCCGGACCGATCCAGGTCAGGCCGGCCTCCTCCACGGCGCGGGCGAAGTCCGCGTTCTCGGAGAGGAACCCGTAGCCGGGGTGGATCGCGTCGGCGCCCGTGCGTCGGGCGGCGTCGAGGATCAGGTCCGCACGCAGGTACGTCTCGCCCGGCGCGTTGCCCGGGAGGCGTACGGCCGCGTCGGCCTCGGTCACGAACGGCAGCGAGGCGTCCGCGTCGGAGTGCACCGCGACGGTGTCGATGCCGAGACGGCGACAGGTCGCGAAGACGCGGCGGGCGATCTCGCCGCGGTTGGCGACGAGGATTCTCTTGATCGACAACGGGCTCACATCCTGAAGACGCCGAAGCCGTCGGCTCCGCGTACGGGGTTCTGGGCGATCACCGACAGGCAGATGCCGAGCACGGTGCGGGTGTCACGTGGGTCGATGACGCCGTCGTCGTAGAGCATCCCGCTCAGCGCGAACGGCAGTGACGCCTCCTCGACGGCCGCCTCGACGAAGGAACGCATGCCGGCGTCCGCCTCCTCGTCGAACGGCTTGCCGCGGGCCTCGGCGCTGGCGCGCGAGACGATCGACATGACGCCGGCGAGCTGCTTGGGGCCCATCACCGCCGACTTCGCGTTCGGCCACGTGAACAGGAAGCGCGGGTCGAACGCGCGGCCGTTCATGCCGTAGTTGCCCGCCCCGTACGACGCCCCCATGATCACGCTCAGGTGCGGCACCTCGGAGTTCGAGACCGCGTTGAGCATCTGGGCGCCGTGCTTGATGATGCCGCCCTGCTCGTACTCGGCCCCGACCATGTAGCCGGTCGTGTTGTGCAGGAACAGCAGCGGGGTGTGGGACTGGTTCGCCAGCTGGATGAACTGCGCGGCCTTCTGCGCCTCCTCGCTGAAGAGCACGCCCTGGGCGTTGGCGAGGATGCCGATCGGGTGGCCGTGCAGCGTCGCCCACCCGGTGACGAGCGAGCTGCCGTAGAGCGGCTTGAACTCGTCGAAGACGACCTCGTTGCCCGGCCCGACCCCGTCGCAGATGCGGGTGATGACCTCGCGCGGGTCGAACGGCTCGGTGAGGTCGACGGGCACGAGGTCGAGGAGGTCGTCGGCGGGGAGGGCGGGCTCCGCGTACGGGGGCCGGCGGGGGCTCGCGCCTCGATTCAGCCGTGCCACGATCCGCCGCCCGATGCGCAGCGCGTCGCGCTCGTCCTCGGCGAGGTAGTCCGCGAGCCCGGACGTACGCGCGTGCATCTCCGCGCCACCCAGGGTCTCGTCGTCGGACTCCTCCCCGGTCGCCATCTTGACCAGCGGCGGCCCGCCGAGGAAGACCTTGGCCTGCTCTTTCACGAAGACCGTGTAGTCGCTCATGCCCGGGATGTACGCCCCGCCCGCGGTCGAGTTGCCGAAGACCAGCGCGATCGTGGGGTTGCGTGCCTTCGACGCCCGCGTGAGGTCGCGGAAGGCACGCCCGCCGGGGATGAAGATCTCCTTCTGCGCGGTGAGCTCCGCGCCGCCGGACTCCACCAGCGAGATCGTCGGCAGTCCGTTCTCGGCCGCGATCTCCGCGGCCCGCCACCCCTTCCTGACCGTCCACGGGTTGCTCGCGCCACCCTTGACGGTCGGGTCGTTGGCGGTGATCACGCACGCGACACCGGAGACGACCCCGATGCCGGTGACCAGGGAGGCGCCGACCGTGTAGTCCGAGCCCCACCCGGCCAGCGGGGACAACTCGAGGAACGGCGACCCCTCGTCGAGCAGCAGCTCGATGCGCTCGCGCGGCAGCAGCTTGCCGCGCTGGTGGTGACGGTCGACGTACTTCTGCCCGCCCCCCGCGACGGCCTTGGCGTGCTCGCCGTCCAGGTCGGCGAGCTTCTCGAGCATCTCGGCGCGGCTCATGCGTCTCCCCTCTCCACGACCTGCTTCATGCGCTCCAGCGTCGTCCGCATGCCCTGCACGTTGGTGTTGCCCCGGGCGCGGCCCATCACGGCCCAGTACGCCTTCATCGCCAGGTTCGGCTCGATGCGGAAGTACCCGCGTACGCGCGACCCGCCCTCGGGGTGCGGCTCGATCTCGTATCCCCAGTTGTTGACGGTCACCGCGTCGGTGCCGACGGTCCACTCGAAGACCGCGGGGCCGGCGATGTCCTGGCCGGGCGGCGTGCACGCCGTGACGCGGCAGGGCGACCAGTACACGGGGCCGACCCCGTTGCGCTTCACGTGACCGGCGAACGTCGCGCCCACCTCGGGGCCCGTGGAGCCGCGAGTCCACCTGCCCTCGAACGTCTCCGGCGAGAACTCACCGATGCGGGTGACGTCGGAGACGAGGTCCCACACCTGCTGCGGTGGCGCGTCCATGTGCACCTCGACGGTGCGGGAGTAGTCGGGCATGAGCTTCATCGCAGGTCCTCTCGGGAGCCGGTGCTCAGGATGTCGGCGCGGTGTAGCCGAGCAGCTTGGCGGCGAGGTCGGTCAGCACCTCGGTCGCGCCACCGCCGATCGGCAGGATGCGGGAGTCGCGGTAGTGCCGCTCCACCTCGGTGCCGTGCAGGTAGCCGGCGCCGCCGTGGATCTGCACGGCCTGGTCGACGACCCGCTCGCAGGCCTCGACGGCGGTCTGCTTGGCCAGGCAGGCCTCGGCGATGACGTCCCCCGTGCCGCCCGCGGCCTGGTGCCGGCGCACCACGTGCCACGTGTACGCCCGGGCTACCTCGACCTCGCGCCTCATCGCGACGAGCTTGTGCTGCACGACCTGTCGGTCGGTGAGCGGCTTGCCGAACGTGGTGCGGTGCCCGGCGTACGCGTGGGTCAGTGCGAGGCTCCGGGCGGCGATGCCGTACGCGTGCACCGCCAGGGCGATGCGCTCGACGACGAACTGCTCGGCGATGAGGTAGAAGCCGCCGTTCTCCGGTCCGACGACGTTCTCGACCGGGACGCGCGCGTCGGCGAAGCTGAGCTCGGCGGTGTCGGAGCAGTGCCACCCCATCTTGCGGAGCCGCCGGTCGACGGTGAACCCGGGCGTGCCCTTCTCGATCACCAGCAGGCTCACCCCGGCGTGGCCGGGCTCGCCGGTGCGGACGGCGGTGGTCACGAAGTCGGCGCGGTCACCGGAGGTGATGAACGTCTTGCCGCCGTTGACGACGAAGTGGTCGCCGTCGCGGACGGCCCTGGTGGTGATGCCCGCGACGTCGGAGCCTCCCCCGGGCTCGGTGACCCCCAGCGCGCCGATCTTCTCCCCCGCCAGGGTGGGGCGTACGAACCGGTCGACCAGGTCGCTGCTGCCGTGCGCGGCCATGTGCGGCAGGGCGATGCCGTGGGTGAAGAGTCCTGCGAGCAGACCTGAGGACGCCCCCGCCTCGAGCATCGCCTCGCTGACGGTCACCGAGTGGGCGAGGTCGCCACCCTCCCCGCCGACCTCCTCGGCGAAGGAGACCCCGAGGATCCCGGCCTTCGCGGCCGCCGTGTGCAGCTCGCGCGGGATCTCGCCCGCGTCCTCCCACGCATCCATGTGCGGCGCGATCTCGCGCTCGGTGAACCGGCGGGCCGACTCGGCCAGAGCCGTCAGGTCGGGGTCGTCGTAGGTGAACCTCATCGTGGTCCCTCCAGGAGGTCGGTCGGTATGTCGACATGTCGGCTGCGGGCCCACTCACCCAGCGCCTTGGCCTGCGGGTCGAACCTCGTCGAGGCGGCCACGCCCTCACCGAGCAACCCGTGGATCAGCACGTTCACGCCGCCGAGATTCGGCAGGGCGTGCACCTCGACCTCGAGCTCGGCGGCCTCGGGCAGCAGGTCGCGGACCCAGTCGGGGGTCACCGTCTCGAGGAGCCAGTCGACCCGCGCGCTGTACACGGGCGAACCGTCATCGCTCACCCAGAGTCCGAGGTTCGCATCGCCTCCCTTGTCGCCCGACCGCGCGTGCACGAACGACCCGAGCGGCACGCGCACGGAGCCGCGCGACGGCCGGGCGTCCGGGGCAGCGGCCGGACCGGGGGTGGTCGTGGGCCGTGGATGGGCCTGGCCCCCCTGGAGCGACGAAGGAGCGGAAGGGGTGGTTGGCCCACGGCCACCCCCGGGGAGGCCGCCCCGACGGTCGGCCGTCGCGCGGCCCCGTTCCGACCGCGGCTCACCGTGCAGCACGACCTCCTCGACCACGTCCGCGCGGTCGACGAACCCGGCACGGTGCACCCCGTACGGGCTCGCCGGTCCGGGCGGGGCCGTGACGTGGAAGCCGGGGTAGGAGGCCAGTGCCAGCTCGACGCCGGCGGAGGCGAAGGCGCGGCCGACGACCTTGTCGTCCCGGTCGGCGACGGCGCAGCGCAGACGCGCGGACGCTCCCTCCTGCGTGTCGGCGTCGGGGTGGTCGGTGCGGGCGAGGGTCCAGTCGACGCGGTGCGGGCGGCGGCCCGTCCGGTCCAGGGCCTCCTCGACCTGCGTACGCACCCAGTCGGCCTTCGCCTCGATGTCGAGGCCGGTGAGGACGAACTCGACGGTGTTGCGGAACCCCCCGAACTCGTTCACCGAGACCTTGAGCTGCTCCGGCGGGGCGTCGCCGCGGATGCCGGAGAGGCGTACGCGGTCCTCACCGTCACTCGTGACCTCGACGGTGTCGAGCAGCAGCGTCGCGTCGGGGCCGAGGTAGCGGGCGGACTGCACCTCGTAGACCAGCTGTGCGGTGACCGTGTCGACCGTGACCGCGCCGCCGGTTCCGGGGTGCTTGGTGACGACCGACGACCCGTCGTCGTGCAGCTCGGCGAGGGGGAAGCCCAGCGGCGCCGACCGCTGGGCGGGCGTGAGGTCGAGGAAGCCGGAGAAGTTGCCCCCGGTCGCGTGGGCGCCGCACTCGAGCACGTGCCCGCAGGCCATGGCTCCGGCGATCTCGTCGAGAGCGGATCCGTCGGCGACCCAGCCGTGGGCCCACATGCCGGCGCCGACCACGAGGCTGGCGTCGGTGACGCGGCCCGTGACCACCACGTCGGCACCGCGCGCCAGGGCTGAGGCGATGCCGGTGCCGCCGAGGTAGGCGTTCGCGGTCAGTGCTCCGTCGAAGCCGAGCTCGGCGGCACGCGGCCGCAGGTCGTCGCCGGCGACGTGGGCGATGAGCGGGTCGAGTCCGAGGCCGCCGGCGACCTCACCGAGCCTGTCGGCGAGCCCGGCCGGGTTGAGTCCCCCGGCGTTGACGACGAGGCGCACCTGCTTCTCCAGCAGCAGCCCGAGGCAGTCCTCGGCCTGGCGTACGACCGTCAACGCGTACCCCAGGGAGGGGTCCTTCATCTGGTCGCGTCCGAGGATCAGCATGGTCAGCTCGGCGAGGTAGTCGCCGGTCAGCACGTCCAGCGGCCCGCCCTCGAGCATCTCCCGCATCGCGGAGAGACGGTCGCCGTAGAAGCCGGAGCAGTTGCCGACGAGGAGGGGGGTGGTCACGAGCGCGGCTCCCGTCCGCCCCCGGGCGGGCCCGCGAACGCCTGGGCGAGGTCGAGCCACGCGTCGGCCGCCTCTCCCACCGCCGTCAGGGCCAGGTCGGCGCGGTGCCGCCGCTGGGTGACGAGCAGGGCGAAGTCGAGGGCGGGGCCGGTGACGCGGTCGGCCGCGTCCTGCGGCGACCCAGGGCCCCAGGTCCAGGTCGAGCCGTCGGGGGCGGTCAGCTCGACACGCACCTCCCGCTCGGGCACCGGCCGGCCGGCGTTGGCGAAGGAGAAGCCCCGCGTACGCACCCCCAGGTGGCACACCTGCCGCAGACCGGGCGTGGGGTCGGCGTCCACGCCGAGGGCGTCGTACACGTCCTGTGCGTGGGCCCACGTCTCCATGCAGCGCGCCGTCGCCATCGAGGTCGGGCTCATGGGCGGGCCGAACCACGGCAGCTTCACCCCGTCCGGCACGGCGCGCAGAGCCTCGGCGAGCTCGCGGCGCGACGTACGCCACCGGTCGACCAGCTCGCTCGGGGCTGCCGCGCCACCGCCGAGGGCGGCGGCGTCGACGAACCCGTCGGGGTCGCCCATCGCCTCGAGCACGAGCGCGTCCCAGGCGGCCTTTCCGTCCTCACCCGGGCCGTCGCGATGGGCGCGTGCCGCGAGCACGGCGGCCTCGTCGGTCCAGGCGAGGTGGGCGATCGTGGCAGCGACGTCCCAGCCCTCGGCCGGGGTGGGCGTACGCCAGTCGTCCTCGGGGCGTCCTTCGAGCGCCGCGGCGAGCTGGTCGCCGAGGGTGTCGAGGTCGGTGAGCACCTGCTCGAGCCGGTCATCAGCCATCGGAGCCTCCTGGTGTCGTGGTGCGGTCGAGTCGGGTGTCGAGCACCTCGGACCAACCGTCGAGGATGCGGGCGCGTCGCGCCGAGTCGTCGCCGAGCGTCTGGGCGAGGCCCAGACCGCGAACCAGGTCGAGCGTGGCCTGCACGAGCTCGCGTACGCCCGGCCGGGACTCGTCGGCTCCGAGCAGCTCGACTGCCCGGCGGTGGACGGTGCGGCCGACCTCCTGCTCGAGCGGGGCGACGACGGCCAGCAGCTCGGGGTCGGTACGGGCGGCGACCCACAGCTCCAGTGCTGCGGTGAAGACGGGGCTGGTGAAGTGCGCGGCGAGCTCCTCCAGCACGGCCCGCGTACGTCCGGCGCCGTCGGGCAGCGACGCGGACGCGGCCGTCATCTCGGCCTCCCGCTGCTCGGAGAGGTGCGCGACGGCCGCCACGACCAGCTCGCTCTTGCTCGGGAAGTGGTGCAGCTGCGCGCCGCGGCTGACGCCGGCGCGACGCGAGACCTCGGTGGTCGTGGTACCCGACCAGCCGAGCTCGACGAGGGCCTCGACGCAGGCGTCGAGCAGGCGGCGCCGCATGACGCGCGAGCGCTCCTCCTGGGGCACGCGCTCGCCGGTGGTGGTCACGTCGCGGACTCTGTCGCACTCGGACACAAACAGTCAAGCCTGCTTGTAAGCGGGTCGGGCCGCTGGGAGTGATGCGGCCTGTGCCTGATCAATCACGATGAGATAACGCCGCCCCCCTCTCGTCAACGAGGCCGTCACGGCGGGCGTGGGGCAGACATGCACACCTTCACCGACCGCAGTTCCACCACCACGAACCGCTCGACCCACGTACGCGCCGGCGCCTTCGCCCGCACGTCAGGTCGTCTCGCCCTGGCCGCCGCGATGGCGCTGCCGCTCGGGGCGGCGACGGCGCCGGCCCACGCCGCACCGACGCGCACGACCCCGAACACCGCGGGGCAGAACGCCCCGGCGCCGAACATCCCCGTCATCGTCGGCAAGCGCCTGCAGCAGGGGCCCGTCACGATCGACCTGGATCCGCGCATGGCCGCTGCGCTCAGCGTGACGGCGATCAAGCTGAGGGGCGACCAGACCCCGGCCTGGGTCGTCAGCGAGTTCTTCCGCGGCGACAACCCCGCCATCCGCATCAGCCGCTACGACGCGGACGGCAACCGCACCACCCTGGCGCGCACCGAGAGCCAGGACGTGGTGGTCTCCGACGACGGCGAGTCGCTGGCCTACCTCACCTACCTGCCGAAGGCCCGCAACCGCGTGACGGTGCTGCGGACGACGGACGGCTCGACGATCGCGCAGCGCACGTTCACCCTCGCGACTCCGCTCGACATCGGCCAGGGCAAGGTCGTCATGGGGCGACTGACGCCGGGACGCAAGACTCCGAGCATCACGGTGTCGTGGAACTACCGCGCCGACAGGGTCGACTTCCTCACCCGCGCTGCCGGCCTCGAGGCCGACATCTCCGCCGACCGGCTGGTCACCGAACGCCGCAGCCGCAAGGTCCCGTACGCGGCCGCCACCCGCCGGATCTCCGAGCCTCGCAAGGTCATCGCCCGCACCGGCCGCAACTACGCCGTCGCGTGGAACCCGGCCGGGCACCGGCTGCTGCAGGCATTCACCGGCGCCGCGGAGCAGCAGGGCCTGGTGCAGGTCACGGTGCGGCGCGACCCGAAGAACACGGTCGTCAGCCGTCTCGACGGGCGCCTGACCGACGTCGACTTCACCGACGCCGCCTGGGAGACGAACCGCCGCTGGATCACCGTGGCGTACGGCGCCGACGAGGGCGCGAGCACCGCTCGCCTGCTGCGGTGCGACCTGCGGTCGCGCTGTGAGCAGGCAGGGCCGACCTTCCCGGTCACCGTCGAGTTCGGGTACGTCATCGACCCCGCGGTGGTCCTCGGCGACTGAGTCGTCGACTCCGGTCACGGCAGCGTTGCGTTCGCGTCTCGCTCTATCTGACCGTTCTGTCCTGATGACTCGCTGTTGCAGACTGCAATCAATCACTCGATAACGAAGGAATCCACATGGCTCGCACCGTGTCCTCCGCACGCTTCGGTCGCGCCACGGGCCGATTCGCCGTGGCGGCCGCGCTCGCACTGCCCCTGGCGGCCACGACTGCCACGCCTGCTACCGCCGCGACCCGCACCACCCCGGCGGCCGACGAGAAGACCGCGTCCGCGCCCCGCCTCCCCTACATCGTCGGCGATGTGCTCACCGACGGCGACGCGAGCATCACTCTCGACGGCGCCCCGGTCACGCCTCTCTCTGTCACCCGCGTCGCCACCCCCGGCGACGGCCGGAACTGGGTCGTCACCGAGCTCATGCGGTCCGAGCCGCAGGTCGACGACCTCCGCATCAGCCGGTACGTCGAGGACGGATCGCGCGTGACCCTGGCGCGCACCAACACCTTCGAGGAGGTCGGGATCTCCGACCGGAGCACCCGGCTCGCGTACGCGACGGACCTGCCGCGTCAGCGCAGCCGCGTCACCGTGATCGACAGCTACACCGGCGAGGTCCTCGCGGCACGCCGCTTTCCGCGCGCCCAGGTGCTCGACGTCGACGAGAACCAGGTGGTCCTCAGCCGGCGGGCACCGAAGGCGAGGGCACACACGTTCGCCGTGTCGTGGGACTACCGGCGCAGCACTGTCGACGTGCTGCTGCGCCGGGACACCTACGGCGCTGACATCAACGCCGACCGCCTCACCGTCGCACGGGGCGGGCGCATCGCCAACGACGACGTGCAGGTCCGCCGACTCTCCGACCCGCGCGACGTCGTGATCAAGAGAATCCCCTTCGGCCGCGCCCAGCTCGGCTGGAACTCCTCCGGCCGACGGTTCCTCGAGGGCTTCTCCGGTGCCAGCCTGGGGCAGATCACCGTGCGCAGGGACCCGCAGTACACCGTCGCCAGCCGGCTCGACGGGCGTCGCACGGACAGCAGCTTCAGCCAGGCCGTCTGGGAGTCGAAGCGCCGCTACGTCACCGTCGAGTTCGACGAGGACTCCGCGCGCCTGCTCCGTTGCGACCTGCGTTCGCGCTGCACGCAGGTCACGGACTCGTTCCCGGTGGAGGCGCCGAACGGCTACGTCATCGATGAGCCGACCGTGCTCCTCGGGTCCTGAGGGTCGAGGATGCCGCTGTGGCCATTGTGAACGCCCCGCGCACGGCTCGCGCTGCGGCAGCCGCGGCACTCGTGGTGCTGGCAGCGTGCCAGGCGCAGACCGGCGCCGGGTCGAGCGTGCCGACGCCCCCCGTCGAGACCACGTCGCTGCCCGACTCGGCACGCGCCTTTGCTGACGGCACCGTCTATCCCCAAGGTCCGGAGCCCCGTCTGCCGTACGCGGTCGGCAGCACGCTGCACCTCGACGGCGCCGAGGTCGACGTCGGTCAGGCCCTGAACGATCTCGCCCGCACCGGCATCCCCGGCACCCTGGTGGCGCGAGGCGATGCCGTGACGGGAGCGAGCGAGCAGGTGCTGCTGCTCGACCGCTCCGGCGCTCGACGCATCGGCACGATCGACGGGCGCACCCTGGCGGCTTCACCCACCAGCAGCCTGATCGCGTGGGCCAGCAGCTCCTGGACCTCTCGTGGGCAGGACCGGGACACGACGGTGGAAGTCGTCGACGCAGCATCCGGCGAGACCGTCGCCACCCGAGGCTTCGCCTTCGGCGAGGTGGTCGCGGTTGACGGAGACCGCGTGCTGCTCGAGGAGGGACGGGCGGACGCGCGACTGGTCTGGTGGCGACCCTCCGACGGTTCGGTCGAGCATCTGGTCGCAGGCAACTTCGCGATCGCTGACCCGGGGGCCGACCGTCTCCAGTACTACGACGCGGACTCCCAGCGTCTGACGACCTCGCTCCTGCGCGACCCCGGTCGCGTCCTCTACACCGGCGACATCGGGCTCACGTCGTGCGTGCAGGACTGGAGCGGCTCGGGTCGCGCGCTGCTGACCTACTGCGAGGTGGACAGCGCGGACCTCGCAGCCACCCGGGTCGTCGGCACCGAGGGGCAGGCCACCGGCACGATCGAGTACCGCACCCGCGACGCCGTCTGGGAGAGCGACGACGCCTTCCTCGTCGTCCGCCTGGACGAGGAGACCGTGCAGGTGCTCCGCTGCGACCCCACGGCCTCCTGCACCGGCGCAGGCGAGGCGTACGCGGTGCGCACCTTCGAGGAGATCCCGGCGTTCGGCTACTCCGTCGCGCCCCTGGTCGAGCTCGCACGCTGAGCCGGGCCCGTGACGCATGGTCGTGGGGTCCGTCGGGCAGTGGCCCGCGCGGACCACACGACGAGCCCCAGGAGCCTCCGATGAGCCGCCGCACTGTCAGCCCCCGCCGCCCGTTCCGCGCCCGCGTCAAGACCGGCGCCCTGCTGGTCATGGCCCTCGCGGCGTCCGGCCGTCGCCGCTGACCGCGATCAGGAACCGACGTCGTACGGGCGGGTCACCGGGAGGTGGCCCGCCTGTACTGCATCCGGGCCAGCGGCACGAACACCGCGAGGATGATGACGATCCAGATCAGGGTGTAGAGCTCGGGGTTCGCCAGCGACCACGGCAGGTCCTCCACACGCAGTCCCGCGGGGTCCGGGTTCCCGAAGCGGTCACGGGCGGCCTGGGTGATCGAGGAGACCGGGTTCCACTCCGCGATGGTGCGCAGGAAGCTCGGCAGTCCGGCCAGGGGGACGAACGTGTTGGCGATGAAGGTGACCGGGAAGATCACCACGAAGCTGACCTGCTGGATCACCTCGGGGCTCGGGGCCAGCATGCCGACGTAGGCCATGATCCAGCTGAACGCGTACGCGAAGAGCAGCAGCAGCCCGAAGCCGATCACCGCGTCGAGCACCCCGTTGCGGATGCGCCATCCGACCAGGAGTCCGGTCAGGCTCATCACCGCCAGCAGGATGACGTTGTTGAGCACGTCGGCCAACGTGCGGCCCGCGAGCACCGCTGACGGCGACATCGGCAGCGTGCGCAGACGGTCGATGACGCCCGACTGGATGTCCTGGGCCAACGCCGCGCCCGTGGTCGTCGAGCCGAAGATGACGTTCTGCGCGAAGATGCCGGCGATGAGGAACTCGCGGTAGCCCGCGCCCCCGCCGGAGGGGTCGATCGCGCCGCCGAAGACGTAGGCGAACAGCAGGATGAACATGATCGGCGCGACCGTGGTGCCGACGAGGATCTCCGGCACCCGCTTGATCTTGATCAGGTTGCGCTTGGCCACCGTCGCCGAGTCGACGAAGGCGCCCCGCCACCCGGCGAGCTGCTGCGGTGTCAGGTCGAGCCGGCTGCCCCCGCGGGACCGCACCGTCTGCTCGCTCATGCGGGGACCTCCTGGTCGTCCTGGTCGGCCTCGGCGGTCGACCGCCCGGTCAGGCTGAGGAACACGTCGTCGAGCGTCGGACGGAGCAGGCCGACCTCGTCCAGGGCCACATCGGCGTCGTCGAGCTCGCGCAGCGCGCGCGTCAGGGTGCCGGCGCCGCCCTCGACGGGCGCCCGCAGCGTACGTCTCTCGGCGTCCACCACGACCTCGCCCACGGCGTACGTCGCCAGCACCGACCGCGTCTGCTCCACCTGGTCGGGCCGGCCGACGACGATCTCGATGCGCTCACCGCCGACCTCGCTCTTCAGCTCGTCGGCGGTGCCCTCCGCGATCGCACGGCCGGCGTCGATGACGAGGATCGAGTCGGCGAGCTGGTCGGCCTCCTCGAGGTACTGCGTCGTCAGGAACACCGTCGTGCCCCCGCCGACGAGGTCGCGCACGACGTCCCACATCTCGGTGCGGCTGCGCGGGTCCAGGCCGGTGGTCGGCTCGTCCAGGAAGATCACCGGCGGCTGGGCCACGATCGCGCCGGCCAGGTCGAGCCGGCGGCGCATGCCGCCGGAGTAGCCCTTGGCCGGCCGGTCGGCGGCGTCGGTCAGCGAGAACTGCTCCAGCAGCTCGCGCGCCCGGGCCCGCGCCGTGTCACGCCCCAGGTGGTAGAGCCGACCGACCATCTCGAGGTTCTCGAAGCCCGTCAGGTACTCGTCGACGGCCGCGTACTGCCCCGACACCCCGATCTTGAGCCGCACCCCGACGGGGTCGCGCACCACGTCGATGCCGGAGACCTCGGCGTGTCCCGAGTCCGGCTTGATGAGGGTCGTCAGCACCTTCACCGCCGTCGACTTGCCCGCACCGTTGGGGCCCAGCACACCCAGGACGGAGCCCCGGGGCACCTCCAGGTCGAGCCCGTCGAGAGCCCGTAACGAGCCGTAGGTCTTCACCAGTCCGTGCGCGCGCACGGCCATCTCGTCCATGGCTCAAGACAAGCAGAGGGCACTGACACTCCGCTACGGGATATCGGCCCGTGCCCTGTGACCCTCAGCCCCGCCGCACCGGCTTCGCCATGACGACGACGTTGGACTCCCAGTCGCTGCCGTTCCAGTCCTCGCAGGTGATCAGCACCAGCCGGCCCCGACCGCGGTCCTGGGCGAAGATCTGCTCGTTGCGCTCGGCCAGCTCCGCCTTGGACCACGTCCGCACCGAGGTCACCCGGTAGCGCGCCATCGCGCCGTCGTGGAACGTCTTCACGCGGTCTCCGCGGGTCAGCTGCTCGAGGTCGTCCATCACGCCCCCGCCGTCGTGCACGGAGTGACCGGTGAGGACCGTCTGCCCCCGACGTGCGGCCACGGGCGAGGAGCGCTCCCACCATCCGACCGCGGAGACGTCACCGGGCGGGTCCAGCACACCGTCGGGAGAGACCTCGATCGGCAGCACCCGGGCCTTCAGGCTCAGAGCCGGGATCGTGAGTCCCGTCGGGGGCGCCGCCTTGCGCAGAGCCGTGCGCTCCGGCCCGTCGGCGATGCGTACGGCCGCGGTGCGGGAGCTTCCTGCGTCGTCGGCACCGTCGTCACCCAGACCGAACAGCCCTGTGCCGATCGCGACCATGCCGGCCCCGAGCACGACGAGACCCGCGACGGCGCCGCGGAACGCCCCGCGCCCCGCTCGACGCGCAGCGTCGCTTCCGCCTCCCCGCGACGCACGCGAGGCGGTGTGCTCGGCCACGTGACGACCGCCCTGACGACCCATCAGACGCGCTGCCTCCGCAGACCGCGCGCCCGACCGAGACCAGCGAGACCGGCCGCGCCGGCCAGGGCGGTGAGACCGCCCCACAGCCAGGCACCGTCGACGGGACCGGAGGCGGCGACGTCACCGGCGCTGACGGCGGTGGGCAGCTCGGGCACGTCGGCCGGCGGCGCCGGGGCGGCCGGCTCCTGCGGTGCCACGCGCGCGTTCGGGCCGCAGCCCACCATGCCGATCTGCACGGCCGCGAGGCTGTCGGGACCACCGAACGCGGCGGCGGCGGGCAGCAGGCGCAGGTCCAGGGCCGTCACCTCGATGCGATCCTGGGAGGGCTGCTCCTGCTTGTTGAGCACGACCTCGAGCACGTTGTCCTCGAGCGGCGCGAGCTGACCCTGCACCTGGTCGAGGACGGCGTCGACGACCTGCTCCTGGACGGCGTCGGTCAGCACCGTCAGCTGCTCCGCCTGGCCCTGGAGGGCGTTCTGCAGATTGGTGCGCAACCCGGCGAACACGGCGTCGGTGACGCCGCCGAGGTCGGTGACCAGCCGCGTGTTCGGCGCGGGGTCGACCGGGAGGTCCAGCAGGGTCACCTCGCCCGCGGGTCCACCGGCCAGCGTGACCTCGGCGTCCGTCAGGGTCGCGGCGCCCTCGGCCGCGCCCGGCTCGGCAGCGCAGATCGCCTCGACGGCACCGAAGGAGGCGGTGAGGCCGAGGTCGCCCAGCTGCGACTCGGCCGCGTCGACCACACCCTGCAGGGGACCGGTGATCTGGTCGAGCACCTCGTCGAGGGGCATCGTGACCGGGTCGAGCGCGTCGTCGACGGTGTCACCGACCTCGTCGAGCGCCCCGCCACCGTCCTCGACCCCCGTGTCGCCGCCCTGGGTCGGGTCCTCCAGGGAGCCACCGACGTCGCCCAGCGAGCCGAGGTCGAGGTCACCCAGCACCGACGTCACGTCGGCCAGGTCGAGATCGTTCAGGTCCAGGGAGCCCAGCCCGAGGTCGACGTTGTCGCCCGGCTCGAGGCAGCCGGTCTCGCCGATCTCGACGACCGACCCCCCGTCGCCGGCGACACCGGCGCACGCGGCCGAGAGACCGTCGCGGTTCTCGATGCGGGTCGTCGCGTCCTGGGCGAGCACGCCGACGGCGGCCAGCGACTGGTCGCCGAGCACGCTCAGCGGCGGGTTCGCCTGACCGGTCTTGGTCTCACGCTCGCCGTCGTTGGTCACCTGCACGGCGCCGGCGTCGACGGTCTGGGTGCCGGCGATCGTGGCGGTGAGCGCCGAGGCGTCGGCCCGGGCGACCACGTCCGCCGCGCTCGCGGACACCGCGGACAGCAGCGTCAGGACGGCGGCGCCGGCGATGGCGAGGCTGGGGTGGCGCAGCTTCTTCACGAGAGATCTCCCGAGTCGTCAGTCGACCCGCGTCCGTCAGGGCGCGGGCAGGCGAAGGCCGTGCGCTCCCACGCACGACCGGTACGGACCACGGTGTCATGGACTGCCAAGACACGCGACCCCTCAGACGGGATCGGCGGTAACGACGACGTTGGACTCCCAGTCCGACCCGTTCCAGTCCTCACAGGTGACGAGGACCAGCCGGTCGGGGTCACGGTCCTGACCGAAGATCTCCAGAGCCCGCTCTGCGAGCTCCGCCTTGCTCCAGACCTCGACGTCCGCGACGCGGTAGCGCGCGAGCGCACCCTCGCTGAAGACCCGTACCCGGTCACCGGTCTCGAGCTGCTCGAGGTCGTCCATGACGCCGCCACCGTCGTGCACCGAGTGGCCCGTGAGCACGGTCTGTCCGGACTCCACCCCCAGCGGGGCCGAGCGCTGCCACCAGCCGACCAGCGAGACGTCGGAGGGCGGGTCGAGTACCCCGTCGGGTGAGACCTCCACGGGGACCACGCGGGCCTTCATGCCGAGCGCGGGCACCGTGATGCCCGTGGGTGGCGCGGCCTCGCCCACCGGCGTACGTCGTCCGATGCGGCTCGCGTCGCCCTGAGCCGGGGACGGCGATGCCGCCGCGACGGCATCGGAGGACGACGTCGGTGACGCCGGTGTCGCCGGTGTCGCCAACCCGGGCGGAGCGCTGTCGCGGGTCCCGTCGGACCACACGTCGTGCGCGGCCGCGGTCGTGCCGTACACCGTCATCGCCAGCCCGGCGGGCAGCAGCACCAGGCCGACCGTCCGGGCGAGGCGACGTGACGGCGGACGGGCCGGGCTCATCGGCCGGCGGCGAGCTGGTCCCGGCGGCGGAGTCGCGCCAGCAGGCCCGCGGCCCCCGCGGCCAGCGCGAGGAGGACGGCAGCGGCTCCGGTCACCGGGCCCGAGGTCGGCACGGTGCCGACGCCCGCGTCGACGGCGGTCGGCACGTCACCGGGTCCGCCCTGCGGCGCACCCGGGTCGGTGGGGTCGGTGGGGTCGCTCGGGGTCCCCGGCGTCTGCGGGTCCGTCGGGCCCTCGGGCTCCTCGGGCTCCTCGACCACGGGCGCGCCCGCACGCTCGTTCGGCCCGCACGCGACGGTGCCGATGGTGACCGCGGCCAGGTTGCTCGGACCACCGAGGGCAGCCGCCGCCGGCAGCACCTCCGCCGACAGGGCGGTCACCTCGAGCGCGCCCGACTCGGGCGTGGTCTGACGGTTGAGGGTCAGCCGCAGCACGTTCTCGCTCAGCGGCGCCAGCTGCGGGGCGACCTGGGCGAGCACGGTGTCGACGATCTGCGCCTGCAGGGCATCGGTGAGGAGGGTCAGGTCGGCGGCGACGCCGCCGAGGGAGTTCTCGAGGTCGGTCCGCAGTCCGTCCAGCAGGTCGGTGACGACCTCGTCGAGGTCGACGACGACATCGGTGTTCGGAGCGGGCAGCACCGGCAGGTCGACCAGCGTCAGCTCCCCGGCGGGGCCCCCTGCCAGCACGACGCCCGCATCGGTCAGCGTGCTCGCGCCGTCCGCGCGGGTGCCGTCGGCGGTGCAGCTCGCCTCGACCGCCCGGAGCCTGAGGCCGAGGCCCAGCTCCGGCAGCGAGGCCTCCAGCTGGTCGACCACGGCCTGCACGGGCGTGGTGACCTGGTCGAGCACCGCCTGGAGCGGATCGGTGACCGGGTCGAGGACCCCGTCGACCACGGAATCGACGACGCCGTCGACCACGTCGTCCACGACACCGCCGAGCCCGCCGCCGAGGTCACCGACCGCACCGCCCGTCACGTCGTCGAGGGTTCCGCCGCCGGGCGTCGGGGTGTTGCCCAGGTTGCCGAGCAGGTCGCCGAGCACGTCGGTCAGCAGGGAGTCGACGGTGTCGCTCACGTCGCTGATCTGCAGGGCGGTGAGGTCGAGGCTGGTCAGCAGGCCGAGCACGTCGGCTCCGGGCTCGATGCAGCCCGCGTCGCCGATCCCGATGACCGAGGCGCCTTCCCCGGCCACCCCGGCGCACGCGGCGGAGAGGGCCCTGTTGCTGTCCACCTCGGCCAGCGCGTCCTGCACCAGCAGCGAGACCGGCAGGATCCCCTGCGCGCCCAGCACGTCGAGCGGAGGGAGCACCTGGCCCGTCACCTCCTCGCCGGAGCCGGAGTCGCGCGCCGAGGTCGTCCCCGTGCTGACCAGCGGGGTGCCCGCCAGCGTGATCCCGAGGGCCGAGGCGTCGGCCTGGGCGAGACCCCGGCTCCGGTCCGAACCCCCCGACCCGTCCGTGGTGGCCGCCTGCACCGGCAGGGCCATCGCCAGCAGCGTGGCCGTGCTCATGGCGGCGATCCCAGCCTTCACCGCACGGACACGTCGGTCCTTCGGTGCGCGGTCGATCTCGTCCTCGCGGCGGCGCAGGCTCATCGCACGGTCCCTTCCTCGGATCCCGACGCGCGGACCGCGCCGTGCGTACGAGTCTGGAGGTATCCGACTCGACCGCGAGGCGTCTCGCCGGATCCTTAACCCCGGGGCGACCTGCTCGTACGCTGACCTCGTGACCCACCCCCCGGCTCCCTGGCACCTGCGCGGAGACCTGTGGTGCTCGACCTTCTGGCTCAGCCGCTCGCACGAGACCCGGGGACCGGGCGGTGAGCGCCCGCGTGGCCTGTACGGGTGCGCGCTCGTCGACTACCGCTCGGGCGGCGTGCTGACCTACCGCGAGCTGCTGGTGGCCCGACTGCGACGTCCCTTGCCGACGCGGGTGACCATCACCGACATCTGGGTGGACTCGGAGGTCTCGCTCGCGGGCGGCCGGAGGCTGTGGGCCATCCCGAAGGGCATGGCCGACCTGCAGTTCGAGGGCGCCGGCGACGGCGGCTCCGGTATGCGCCTGGACGCCGAGGTGACGCTGCCGTCCAGCGAGCCCGTGCCGGGGTCGGTCGTCTCGGTCACCGCTCGCACCGTCGGGCCCCTCGCCGTCCCGGCCCCGTTCTCCTTCGGCACCCGGCAGCAGCGCGAGCACGTGCCGGACGCGACACCGCAGGACCGCGGCGAGGTGGTCACGACCGTGGCGGGGCGCGCCCGGGTCGCCCCGGCACGCTCGACCTGGGAGTTCGCGCCCGACGGAGCCCTGGCCTGGCTCCGGGACGCCCGACAGGTCGCCTCGTTCGTCGCCGCCGACTTCTCGATGTCTTTCGGCTGACCCGAGAGGTCACAACTCGCGAGGGGTCATTTCTCGCGAGGGGTCACTTCCCGCGGGGGTCCTCGCCGCAGTCGTCCTTGGCGCGCCGTGAGGCGTCCCGGATCTCGAACAGGTCGGTCGCGAGACCGCCCACGGACCTGGCCACGTCGCCGACCGCCTTCACGACGATGCCCATGACGTCGCCGACGGCGCCGGTGGTCGCGGTGACCGCGTCCTGCACGGCGTCCTTGTTGATCTCGGCACGGCTGAGGCGATCACCGCGGCGCCCACCGGGTCGCTCGGGGCTTCCGGTCACGTCGTCTGCCATGGCGGCATTGTGCGCGTACGCCGGGGCGGGGCACAACGTGGGTGCCCCGCCCCGGGTGCGCTCGGGCGGGCGTCCTCAGGCCGCCGAGGCGCGTACGCGCGTCTCACCGTCGACGTCCTCGGGGACGAGCGGCTGACCCGTGCCGGGCGCGGTCGGGCCTGCCACGGTCTCCTTCTTGGCGCTGCCCGGCAGTGCGAGCCGCGCGATCTTCTTGAAGACCGAGCCGAGCTGGCTGAAGATGCCGCCGGTGTTGTACTGCAGGCCGTACTTCTCGCACAGCTCCTGGATCTCCGGGGCGATCTCGGCGTAGCGCCGTGCCGGCATGTCCGGGAACAGGTGGTGCTCGATCTGGAACGACAGGTTGCCGCTCATCATGTGCAGCAGCGGGCCGCCCTCGAAGTTCGCGGAGCCGAGGATCTGGCGGAAGTACCAGTGGCCGCGGGTCTCGTCCTCGGTCTCGGCCTCGGTGAAGGTCTCGACACCGGCCGGGAAGTGGCCGCAGAAGATGATGTTGTACGCCCACACGTTGCGCACCAGGTTGGCGGTCGCGTTGCCGACGAACGTCAGCGGTGCGAACGGCCCGGTGAGCAGCGGGAAGAGCACGTAGTCCTTCAGTGCCTGCTTCTTGACCTTGCGCATGATGCCCGCGTGGAGCGGCTTGTTCTGCTCGATCGAGCGCGTGCCGTTCACGATGTTCTCGACCTCGAGGTCGTGCAGGGCGACGCCCCACTCGAAGAAGACCATGAGCAGGAACGCGTACACCGGGTTGCCCAGATAGTACGGGTGCCACGGCTGCTCCTCGTCCATCCGGAGGATGCCGTAGCCGATGTCGCGGTCCTTGCCGAGGATGTTGGTGAAGGTGTGGTGGATGTAGTTGTGGCTGTACTTCCACTGCTCACCGGGGCAGACGTTGTCCCAGTCGAACATCTTCGAGTTCAGGGCCGGGTCGCCCATCCAGTCGTACTGGCCGTGCATGACGTTGTGGCCGATCTCCATGTTGTCGAGGATCTTGGAGACCGACAGCGACGCGACGGCCAGCGGCCAGAACGGCGGCAGGTAGAACAGGGCGCGCCCGGCGACCTCGAAGCCGCGCTGGTACTTCACGACCTTGCGGATGTACGCCGCGTCGGTCTCGCCGAGGTCGTCCATGACGCGCTTGCGGATGGCCTCGACCTCGGCGCCGAACTCCTCGACCTGGCGCGGCGTGAGGCCGTAGCGGCCCGCGACCGTCGTGGGGTCGACGGTGTCCATGTCGATGACACGGCCGGCGGCGACCTGCTCGGTCTCGGTCGCGTCGGGGGCCGAGGGGGTGCCCGAGGTCGAGCCCTCGGGGAGCTCGGTGGTGGCGAGCGGACCCTTGAGGTCGCCCTTGCCGGTGGGGGCCTTGCTGCGGACCGGCTTGCTGAGGGGGTTGGTGATGCTCATGCGTGCCTCCTGATGGTGGCTGATGGCTGAGGTGGTGGGGTCGGCCCGGTCAGAGCTGGACCTGGCAGGAGCCGACGGGCTGGGAGATGCAGATGCGGATGTCCTCGTCCGGCGCGGCCGAGGTCTCACCGGAGACGACGTCGCGGACGGTGCCGCTGGACTTCGTGGCGACGCAGCTGAAGCAGATGCCCATGCGGCACCCGTACTGCGGGGAGAGGCCGAGGGCCTCGGCCTGCTCGAGCAGGGTCGCGCCGGTGTTCTCGCCCTCCGCGCCCGGGGCGCCGGAGGACTGGGAGAAGGAGACCGTGCCCTCGGCGTCGGCGGTGTCGAGGACGGGGGTCTTGAAGTACTCGACGGCGAGCAGCGGCTCGCCACCCCGGTCCGCAGGCGTGCCGTCGACCGTGAGGTCGTCGTACGCCTCCTGCACGAGCTCGATCATGGCCGCCGGTCCGCACGCCCAGGCGCGGACGCTGCGGTGGTCGGGCACGAGGGCCTCGAGCCGCTCGGCGGTGAACAGCTCGCCGTGCACCAGGTGCACGTCGACGCCGTTGTCGGCGGCGCTGATCGCGGCGAGCTCGTCGGCCGCGATCTGGTGGTCCGGGCTCTGTGCGAAGTGCACGAAGCTGACGCGACCGGGGTAGCGCTGGCGCAGCAGCGTACGAACCATCGACAGGGCCGGCGTGATGCCGGAGCCGCCGGTGACCATCACCAGGCGCATCGGCACCGGGTCGCCCCGGTCCGGGGTGACGGTGAAGTCGCCCTGCGCCTGCGACAGGTGCACGATCTCGCCCGGCATGGCGTCATGCACCAGGTGCTTGGACACCGTGCCCTCGGGGTTGGCGCGCACCGTGATGGTGAAGCGCTCCCCGGGGCCGGACTCGGCGCTGGAGACGGAGAACGCGCGGGTCGTACGACGGGCGCCGCCGACCCCTCTGCCGATCTCGACGCCGAGCTGCACGTGCTGGCCGGCGCGGTGACCGCGCCAGGTGGAGGTGGGCTGGAGCGTGATGGTCGCGACGGGGGCCGGGTCGTCGAGAGCGTGCGTCTCACGCTCGATCGAGACGATCCGGGCGCGCACCTCGTGCGCGGCCCACATCGGGTTGATCTGCTCCAGGTAGCGGTCGACGCCATGGGGCGCGGTGAGCGCCGCGGCGGCCCTGGACCGCAGCAGGGTCTGAGCGATGCTCATGGTGGCCTGCCTTTCGTGGAGGGGGGCCAGACATCTTATTGAGTGAACGCCTGTACACCTTCAACGATAGCGTGGCCGCCCGGTCACGCGTCAAACCCTTGTCGGACTTTCTCCGCGACGCACCTCACAAGCGCTACAGGTGTTCTGTGAATGACGCTGGTCTGGTGGTCTTACGATGTGTAGGTGTCCGACCCGTCCGCGCCTGCCGAGGGCATCACCCGCGCTGAGCGCAAGCAGCGCACGCGGGACGCCTTGATGGCAGCGGCCCTGGACCTGCTCGAGCACGAGAGCTTCAGCTCCCTGTCGCTGCGACGCCTGGCCAAGGAGGTCGGCATCGTGCCGACCGCCTTCTACCGGCACTTCGCCAGCGTCGACGAGCTCGGCCTCGCGCTGGTCGACGAGTCGTTCGCCGCCGTCCGCGAGATGGTGCGGGCCGTGCGCCGCGAGGATCCACCGGTCGAGGAGATCCTCGACCGCTCCGTCGCGGTCGTCGCGGAGTTCTCGCGGACGCAGCGTCCCCACTTCCGTTTCATCGGCCGCGAGATGTACGGCGGGATCGCGGAGATCCGCGAGGCCATCAGCCGCGGCCTCGACCAGTTCGAGCGGGAGCTCTCCACCGACCTCGCCCGCATGGAGCCGTTGCGCCGGTGGTCCGGGGCCGACCTGGCGCTGCTGTCGAACCTGATGGTGCAGCTGATGGTCCACACCGCCGGCGAGCTGATCAACTCACCCGCGGAGCGCGAGGCCGAGATCATGCGACGTGCCCGCAAGCAGATGGGCATGATCGTCGTCGGGGTCGTCGGCTGGAAGCCGCAGGTCTGACGGTCTTCCGACGGGCCCGCGTCAGGCGTCGAGCTCGATGCGTCGCGGGAGGCCGACCCAGGCCAGCACCCCACCGCCGGCGAGCACCGCGGCCCCGATCAGCTGAGCGGCGCGGTAGCCCTCGGTCAGGGCGTCGGGGTCTGCGTAGTCGCCACCGCGCAGGCCCACCAGCGAGGGCAGGGCGGCGACCGCGAGCAGGCTGCCCGTACGCGCCAGGGCGTTGTTGACCCCGCTCGCCGATCCCGCGTGCTCGTCGGGCGCGGCGGCCAGGACGCTCGAGGTCAGGGGTGGGACGAGCGCGACGAGACCGGCACCGAAGACCAGCACGCCGGGGAGCACGCCGGTGAGGTAGGCCGTGTCCGCATCGACCCCGGCGAGCAACCAGGTGCCCGCGGCGGCGAGCAGCGGGCCGAGCGTCAGCTGCAGACGGGGCCCGTGGGCCGCGGCGTACGCACCGGACCGGCCGGCCCCCAGCAGCATCATCGCGGTGATGGGCACCGTCGCCAGCCCGGCCTCGACCGCCGACCAGCCCGTCGTGGTCTGCAGCTGCAGCACGAGGAAGAACGTCAGCGAGCCGAGTGCGCCGTACACCAGGAGGGTCAGGCCGTTCGCCACCGCGAACGTGCGGTCGGCGAAGAGCTCGACCGGGATCAGCGGGGTGCGTACGCGACGCTCGACGAGAACGAGCGCGCCCAGTCCCAGCGCGGCGAGCACGGCGGCGGGGAGCGTCAGCGGGGTGCCGGTCTCGATGAGCGCGTACGTCGCCGCACCCAGCGCCACCACGCTGGCCGCCGCACCGCCCCCGTCGAGTCCACGCAGGCCGGGGTGCACGTCGGGATCCCGCGACTCCGGCACGTGCCTCGCGCTGACCCAGACCACCAGTGCCGCCAGCGGGAGGTTGACGGCGAAGATCCAGCGCCAGGAGACGAGCTCGACGAGCGCACCCCCGGCCAGGGGCCCGATGACCATGGCGATGCCCCCCAGCCCCGTCCACCAGCCGATGGCCGCGGAACGGTCGGCCGGACGGAACGACGCCTGGATCAGGCTGAGGCTGCCCGGCACCAGGAGCGCCGCGCCGATGCCCTGGAGAGCCCGAGCCGCGATGAGCACCACCGGACTCGGGGCGAGCGCGCACGCCAACGAGGCCACGGCGAACCACACGGTGCCGATCGTGAAGACACGGCGACGGCCGAACCTGTCACCCAGTGACCCGCCCGCCAGCACCAGGGAGGCGAGGGTGAGCAGGTAGGCGTTGACCACCCACTGCAGCTGACTGGTCGAGGCTCCGAGGTCCTCACCCAGGGTGGGCAGCGCGACGTTGACCACGGTCTGGTCGAGGAACGCCAACCCCGTGCCGAGCGAGGCGGCAGCCAGCACCCACCGGCCGGCCCCGGAGGTGAGTGCCAGGCCGGGCTGCTGCTGCGTCACGCAGCAAGCGTGGCAGGCGACCTGCAGGTTGTGACACCCAGGCAGGGCGTGCTCATGTCACGACGGCGCATGGTGAGCGGTTGTGACACCCAGGCAGGGCGTGCTCACGTCACGGCGGCGCACCATGAACGGTTGTGACCCCGCCGGGTCATCGGACGAAGTGCGGCCGCCAATCGGCGAGGGCGCGCGACGGCACGCCCGGCTCTCCGCGCTGACGCAGTGCGTCCATCACCAGGGCGACCGTCGCTGCCGGGTCACGGTAGATCCCGTGCGCCGTGACGACGATGAGCCGCCATCCGTCGTTCTCGATCGCATGACGCCGGTCGATGTCCCGCTGCCACTGTGGCTCCCGTCGATGTGATGACGGCCGTCGTACTCCACGATCAGGCGTGCGGTGTTCCAGCTCAGGTCGTAGCGGCGGAGGACCTCTCCGTCGCCCCCTCTCAGCGTCGCGTTGACCTGTGGCTCGGGGCATCCCGCGAGAACCAGGAGCAACCGCAGCCGGGTCTCCATCGGGGAGTCCACGCCCTCTCGGATCAGGGCCGCCGCCGAACAGGCGAGACGTCCCACGACTCCGCGGGCGGATCTCGCCGCCTCCGAGAGCGACTCACGCGAAGCACGACCCGTCCGCACGAGATTGTCTCCGACCACCACCAGGTCGACCAGCTCGAGCAGCTCCGCGAGCTCGACGAACATGACCTCCGGCGTCGACACGCGGACGCCTCGGGTGAGGCGTGAGTCGCCGGGCGAGACATGGCAGACGATGCCTTCTCGGTGACGGCGCTCCTCGGCGCGTCCCACAGAGACGTGCTCCTGCGCGATCGTCGGCACGGGGACCTCGTAGATGCGGGCAGCGCTCGTGTGCGATGCCCGCGCCGAATCGGGGAAGATCAGCAGCGCTGCCTCGGTGCGCTCGCGAGTGGATGCCATGACCGCCGCGTCGACGTACACGCCTCGGAAGATCTTGCGGAACCGCGAGCCGCGCAACAGGGAGGCGGGAACGCCGGCCGCGAGCGCGTCCGAGCGGGTGAAAGGGCGGCGAGTGTCGAGCATGACGCCATCGTGCGCGGTATCGGCACGTGTCGCTCGCGTCATCCACAGGCCTGCCCGCGCCCGAGAAAGGGCCGCCGTCACAACCGTTCACGGTGAGCCATTGCGACCGTTTTCACTCGCTGAGGACGTCGCAACCGTTCATCGTGAACGGCCCCGTCGAAGGCCCGGAGAACAGCGGACGCCTCAGACCAGGCGTCGCGCGATCGCGCGCGGCGCGTGCTCGAGCACCCGACCGAGCACCGACCACGGCAGTGCGGGCACGACGGCGTGGTCGGTGCCCTTCTCCATCGCGGCGACCATGGCGCGGACGCCCTTCTCGGTCGAGACCATCAGCGGGCTGGTGTTGCCGTGGTTCATCTCGGAGTCGATGTAGCCGGGGTAGAGCACCGTCACCGAGATGTCCGTGCCGTGCAGCTCCATCTGCAGTCCCTCGCCGAGGTGGGCGAGCGCGGCCTTGGAGGCGGCGTACGCGGTCTGGGCCCGTGGCAGGCCTCGCAGCGCGGCGACCGAGGAGACGAGCACGAGGTGACCGCGCTCCTGGGCGCGGAAGACCTCCAGCGCCGCCTCGATCTGGGCCAGTGCACCGACGACGTTGGTCAGCAGCGTGTCGCGGTTGGCGTCGAAGCGTCCCGTGCCGAGCTTCGCGCCCTTGCCGATGCCGGCGTTGACCACGACACGGTCCAGGCCGCCGAAGTCGGCGGCGAAGGCCTGCACGACCTCGCGTACGGCGTCGTGGTCGTCGACGTCGAGCGCGCGGTGCTCCACGCGGACGTCGTGGGCGGCGGTGATCTCCGCCGTCAGCTCCTCGAGCCGGTCGGTACGCCGCGCGCACAGCGCGAGGTCGTGTCCCTTCGCGGCGAGCTGACGCGCCGTCTCGGCGCCGAGCCCGGAGGACGCGCCGGTGATCAGGGTGACGGTCATGGCAGCTCCTGCGTCGATCTGTGGGGACTCAGCGGTAGGTGACCTGCTCGGTCGGCAGGTGCGGGTGCTCGTTGAAGGTGATCAGCGACAGGCCCGAGGCGCCGGAGACGACGGTGGTCACCGACGAGTTCACGGTGACGCGGTTCAGCGGCTGCCACGAGCCCGACCCGGCGCCGATCAGGTGCGCCACGGCCCAGGCGATCGGGCCGCCGGAGGTGGAGACGATCGCGGTGCCCTTGGGGTCGAGCTGGGCTAGACGTTCGGCCGTACGCCGCAGCGCCACCTCCACGCGGGCGGTGAAGTCGGCGTAGGACTCCGCGTCCACGCTGCCGTCCCCGTCCATCCACTTCGTGAGGGCCTCGGTGAACCAGGACCCGAACGCCTCCTTCGACGGCGGACGGTCCTCCCCCCAGGGCGCCCGGTGGGCGGCGAGCACCGCGACGTGGTCGAACTCCGCCCAGCCGTCGTCGTGCTCCACCTCGGCGTTCCAGGGCGCGCACTCGAGCATGCCGTCGAGGGTCTGACGGTGCCGCTTCATGCCGCCGTGCACCAGCAGCGAGGGCTTCACGCCGTGGCGGGTGAGCCAGCCGCCCACCTGGCGCGCCTGCTTCTCGCCGGTGCCGGAGAGCTGGTCGTAGTCCGCCGCTCCCCACGAGGCCTGGCCGTGCCGGACCAGGAGCAGTCGCCCCATCAGTGGCCCGTGCCCGCGGTCGAGGAGCCGTCGATGATCTTCTCGCACCGCTGCTCGAGGTAGCGGGCGACGGGACCGAAGTGCGCGTACGCCTCGTTGTGGGTCTGCCCGTGGAAGTAGCGGTAGTAGATCTGCTGCGCGATCACCCCGAGGCGGAACAGGCCGAAGACCTCGTACCAGCGCCACCGCTCCTCGGTCATGTCGTAGCCGGCCCGGTCGCAGTAGTAGGCGACGACCTCGGAGCGCGTCATCATGCCCCGCAGGTGCGTGGGCTGGCGACGGAACTGCTGGAAGACCTCGTCGTCGTCGTCCTGGATCCAGTACGCGACCAGACCGCCGAGGTCCATCAGCGGGTCGCCGACGGTCGCCATCTCCCAGTCGAGCAGCGCGCGGATGCGAGGCTCGCGGTCCTCACCGTCGACCCCCGAGGTGTCGAGCACCAGGTTGTCGAAGCGGTAGTCGTTGTGGATCATCGTCTGCGCCACGTCATCGGGCTGGTGCTCGGCGAGCCAGCCCATCACGCGTTCGTAGTCGCCGGCGTCGTCGGTGATGGCGTTGCGGTAGCGCTTGGACCAGCCGGAGACCTGTCGCTCGACGTACCCCCAGCCCTTGGCGAGGTCGTCGAGGCCGGCGGCCTCGTGGTCGACGCCGTGCAGCTCCACGAGGGTGTCGAGCATGCGCTCGCACAGGGCGCGGGCCTGCTGCTCGTCCAGCGTCATGCCCTCGGGCAGGTCGCGGCGCAGGATGACGCCGTCGACGCGCTCCATGACGTAGAAGTCCGAGCCGATGACGTCGTGGTCCTGGCAGAGGCCGATCATGGGCGCGACCTTGCTGAAGTGGTCGCGCAGCCGGTGCTGCACCGTGAACTCGCGCACCATGTCGTGCGCTCCCGACGCCTTCGCCCCGACCGGTGGGCGGCGCAGGATCAGGGACCGTACCTGGCTGGGCTCGCCACCCTCGGGGCCGAAGTCGAGCTGGTAGGTGAGGTTGGAGGCGCCGCCGCCGAACTGGCGTACGCGCGGCTCGTCCTCGAGCCACGCCTGGGCGCCGACGACACCGCGGAGCCACTCGACGACCGCGGCGACGTCGAAGGCGTCCTCCTCGCGGAGCTCGCCGGCCGGGTTGTTGTCCACCTGCGCAGCCACGCCGTCAGGCCTTCTCGCCGGCCCGCTCGCGCAGGCTGGCGGCCTGCTTGGCCATCTGCTTCTCGTACGCCTCGGGGTCGTCGTGCTTCATCGCGACGGCCCGCTTGGCGTCCTCGTCGGGCAGCAGCAGCGTCTCGCCGGCGTCGAGGGCGCGCACCACCTCGGCGGCGATCTCGTCGGCCTTCTCCTCCGACTTCGTCATCAGGTCGGCGGCGATGCCGGCCACGACGTCGTCGGCGTCGCTCAAGGTGCTCGACAGCGCGGTCTTGAAGTAGCTGGGGCACACCGCCATCGCGTGCACGCCGGCGTGGCCGAACTCGTGCCGGATGGTCTCGGTCAGCGCCAGCACCGCGGCCTTCGAGGCGGAGTAGCAGGCCATGCCCGCGGGGTGCACGATGCCGGCGAGCGAGGCGATGTTGATGATCGCCGTGTCGCCGTCGGAGTCCTTGAGCATGCCGCCGAAGGCCTTGATGCCGCGGACGGCGCCCAGCAGGTTGATGTCGAGCACCCGGTACCACTCGTCCTCGCCGACCACGTCGAGGCGTCCACCGCCGGCGACCCCGGCGTTGTTGACGAGCACGTCGAGGCCGCCCCAGGTCTCCTCGACGTGCGTCCTCGCGTAGTCCCAGGCGTCCTGGTCGGAGACGTCGAGCAGCAGGTAGGAGGTGTCGCCCTCGGGGGTGTCGGCCGCAGCGGTCATGTCGGTGAGCAGCACCCGGTCGCCGTTCGCGGCGAAGGCGCGCGCGAGGGCGGCGCCGAGGCCGGAGGCGGCGCCGGTGATGAGGACCCGACGGCCCTGGGGGTTGGTCGTGGCTGGCTCGGTCACGCGGTGTCCTTCTGCCTCGGGGATGTCTCGGGGATGTCTCGGGGGATGTCTGGTTGTCCGTACGTCAGGCGCCGGCGTACTTGCCGAGCTCGATCTTCGCGACGACGCCCTGGTGGACCTCGTCGGGACCGTCGGCCAGCCGCAGGCTACGGGCACCGGCCCACGCCTCGGCGAGCGGGAAGTCGGTGGAGACACCGCCGCCGCCGTGCAGCTGCATCGCCATGTCGATGACCTGCTGCGCCATGCGGGGCACGACGACCTTGATCGCGGAGACCTCGGCGACCGATCCACGGGACCCGGCGGTGTCGAGCTTCCAGGCCGCGTGCAGCACCAGCAGGCGGGCCTGGTCGATGGCCATGCGGGCGTCGGCGATGCGCTCGCGGTTGCCGCCGAGGCGCACGATCGGGCGTCCGAACGCCTCGCGGGAGGTCGACCGGGTGATCGCCAGCTCGAGCGCACGCTCGGCGGTCGGCGAGCCCCATGAAGACGAGGATCTCGTTCTGCGGGTGCCCGATGCCGGTGGTCCACCACTTGCGGCCGCTGACGACCAGCTCGTCCCCGTCGGGCACCACGGTGGCCGCCATGTTGGTGGCGTCGGAGGAGGCCACGGCCGGCTCGGTCATCGCGAAGCCCGACCGGATCTCACCGCGCAGCAGCGGCTCGAGCCACTGCTCGCGCTGGGCGTCGGTGCCGTACTTGAGCAGCACCTCCATGTTGCCCGTGTCGGGAGCGTTGCAGTTGAAGACGAGCGGGGCCAGCGAGCTGCGGCCCATCTGCTCGGCGACCGGTGCGTAGTCGGCGTTGGAGAGGCCGGTGCCGCCGTCGGTGCCGAACCGTTCGGCGTAGTCGCGCTCGTGACCGGCGGGAAGGAAGAGGTTCCACAGGCCCTGGTCGCGGGCCTCGGTCTTCAGCTCCTCGACGAGCGGGTGGACGTACCAGGTGTCCTTGCCCGCCGCCCTGGCCTCGCGCAGGTCGGCGGTGATGGTCTCCTCGGCCGGCTCGACCTTCTCGACGACGAACCGGCGTACGCGATCGGCGAGGTCCTGGGCACGGTCGGAGTGGGCGAAGTCCATGGACCGACCCTAGTAGCAGGGGTGGCTGCGGTCACACGACGTCGCAGGCGGTCAGCCCGCGACGACGGCGACGATCTCCGTACGCCGGTCGGCGTCGGCCCACACGGCCCGCGCGGCCTCCCAACGACGCAGCGCCAGCAGCACGAAGGGAACCCCGAACACCACCGGGTAGGACCACGAGCCGAGCATCGCGACGCTCGCGAGCAGCACGCCGGTGAGGGTGGTGATGAGGGCGAGGCGGGCGGAGTACCCCACCATCAGCGCCGGCGGCGCCGGCGTCGCCCGCGCCGAGCGCATGTCGACCGCGAACGGGCGGCGTCCCGACCACTGCATCGAGGTCGCCACCACCTGCAGCGGCAGCACGACCAGGGTCACCGCCGTCGCGACCAGGATCGGTGCGGTGACGGGACCGGCGCGCCAGACCGCCAGCGCCATGGTCGTGAGCTCGGCGACCAGGAGCACCTCGAGCAGCACCCAGGAGCGCACCGCGTACGCCAGCCCCGGCGAGACCGGCAGACTCTCGCGCCAGATCGCCCCGCGACCGTCCAGGCACCACGTGTTGACGCCGAAGAGCAGGGCGCCGCCGGCGCAGACGAGGCCGGGGAGGATCGGCAGCACGTCCCAGCCGACGCCGCCCGCCAGGGCGACGAGCCCCGGGGTCACGGCCAGCACGGCGAGCCCGCGTCGCAGCGGCACCGACCGCCACACGGTTGCCCGGTCGGTGCGCAGCATGGCCACGACGTCGGAGGTGGGCGTACGCCGCGGCGCGAAGCGCCGGGACTCCAGCCCGGCCTCGTCACGCGGCGCACGCCGCAGCGCCAACCGGGCCACGAAGGCCCCGAAGGCGACGGCGGCGACCGTCAGCGCCAGCAGGCGGGTCAGGGTGACCAGCCAGCCGAGCCACGCGGTGTCCGCGCCCTGCACCACACCGATGGCGACCTGCACCGTCGGGGAACGGTCCAGCGTGCTGGTCACCTGTCCGGTGAGCACGAGCCAGGCACCCGCCGCGCCGACGACGAGCAGCAGCCCGCGCAGGAGCCACGGCCCGTGACGACCGCGCCGCAGCCACTCCAACGCCCAGGCGAGCACTTGCGCGATCGCGGTCGCCGCCAGCACCCACACCAGCACGAGCACCTGGGCGGCGACGAGACCGAGGTTGCCGAGGAGGCCGTCGCCGGGGCCGAGCGCGTACGCGGTCAACCCCAGCACCGTCCAGGTCTGCAGCAGCCACGCGATGTTGAGCGGGGCCATGAGCAGGGCACCGAGGTGGTCGGCGGTCGGGCTGACCGGGAACGCGACCGCGAGGTCGCGCGCGACCAGCTCGCGGCCGCCGCCGGAGGCCGCCGCGGTGACGAGAGCAACCAGGAGCACGGCGAGGTACGCGGTCGGCAGCAGCAGGAGCACGTCGGAGGCCGAGTCGCTGGTGGCGGCGTCGGCGCCGGATACCTGGGCCGGCACGAACGCGACCAGCAGGGTCAGCAGACCCACACCCAGGGCGGCGAGCCGCAGCCGGCGGCGCCCGGCGGGCGGGATGACCCCGACCCGGAACCTGACCAGGGTGCGCACGTCACCGACGGCGCGCACGACCTGGCCGAGGTCGAAGGCGTACGCCCGCGGCGGCCTGTCGGTCCCGGGATCAGGTGAGGAGGCTGCGGTAGACACCCGCACCCTCCTCGCCGCGCAGCTCCTGGGCCGTCAGCGAGGCGACCACCTCACCGCCACGGAGCACCAGCGCCTCGCCGCACCCCTCGAGCGCGAGGTCGCGCAGGTGGGTCGAGACCAGCACGGCGGCGCCGCGGGCGCGGGCGTCGGCGATGACCTCGAGCGTCGCCTCGACGCCGGTGGGGTCCACGCCGTCGAAGGGCTCGTCGAGCAGGAGCACCTCGGGCTCGTGCAGGGCGGCGAGCGCGACCGAGAGGCGGCGTCCCATGCCGTGGGAGAAGCCGGCGGTCACCCGGTGCGCGGCGTCGCCGAGGTCGAACCGGTCGAGCAGGGCGCGGCCGCGCTCCTCCCAGTCGCTCAGGCGGCGCAGCCGGGCGGAGAGCTGCAGGTGCTCCCACGGTGTCGCTCGCGGCACCAGGCCGCCGACGTCGGGGCAGTAGCCGATCGCCCGCTTGACCACCATCGGCTGCAGCCGCGGGTCGGCCCCGGCGACGCGTACGTGCCCGCCTGTCGCGGGCACCACCCCGGCCAGCACCCGCATGGTCGTGGACTTGCCGGCACCGTTGCGCCCGAGCAGGGCGAGCCCCTGGCCCGCGTACGCCGTGAGGTCGACGCTGCTGACGGCCACGACGCCGTCGAAGCGCACGCCCAGGCCGCGTACGTCGATCAACGGGTTGCTCACCCGACCAGTCTCCCCTGCGGGGCGGCCCGCCGCCGGGGTTCGCGCACGGTGACGGCAAAGCCCCGCCGCCCAACCCCCCTGCCGGCCCCTGGGCCGCCCCCCTGAACGCCCGCGTACGCGGGCCTCCCCGTGCTTGTGCGGGCGTACAGACCCGCAGAAGCACCTGGACGCCCGCATGTGCGGGCGTCCAGGTGTCGGGACAGGTGCGGGGACCGGCGTCGGGGACCGGTGGGCGGGTCAGTCGCGGTAGGTGCGACCCGCCTCGGCGCGCTCGACGAGGTCCGACGGCGGACGGAACCGCTCGCCGTACTGATCGGCGAGCTCGTTCGCCCGGGCGACGAATCCCTGCAGACCGCCCTCGTGGCCCTCCATGTACTGCACGCAGCCACCGGTCAGGGCCGGGTAGCCGATGCCGAAGATCGAGCCGATGTTGGCCGCGGCGGCCGACTGGATGACGCCCTCGGCGAAGCAGCGGGCGGTCTCGACGGCCTCGATGACGAGCAGGCGCTCCTTGAGGTCCGCGAACGGGACTTGCCGCTCGGCCGTCGGGAACTCCTCCGTCACGCCCGACCACAGGCCGGCACGCCTGCCGTCCTCGTCGTAGTCGTAGAAGCCCGCGCCCTTGAGCCGGCTCGACCGCTCGAGCTCGATCATCTTCGAGATGACCGACTCGGCGGCGTGGGGCGTGTACTCCCCGCCCTCGCGCTCGACCGCGTCGCGGTTGGCCTTGCCGATCTTGGCCATGAGCTCCATGTTGAGCTCGTCGGAGAGCTGCAGCGGGCCGACCGGGTAGCCGGCCTGTGTCGCCGCCCGCTCGATCGACATCGGCGCGACGCCCTCGGCGAGCATCGCGAGGCCCTCGTTGACCATCGTGCCGATGACGCGGCTGGTGTAGAAGCCGCGACTGTCGTTGACCACGATCGGGGTCTTCTTCAGCAGCATCACCAGGTCCAGCGCCTTCGCGGTGGTGGCGTCGGAGGTCTTCTCGCCGCGGATGATCTCCACCAGCGGCATCTTGTCGACGGGACTGAAGAAGTGCAGACCCACGAAGTCCTCGGGACGGTCCACCCCGGTCGCCAGCTCGGTGATCGGCAGCGTCGAGGTGTTGGAGCAGATCAGGGCGTCGGAGCCGACGACCTCGAGCACCTCGGCGAAGACCTTGTGCTTCAGCGACGGGTCCTCGAAGACGGCCTCGACGATCGTGTCGCAGCCCGCGAGGTCAGCGACAGAGTCGGTGGCGGTGATGCGAGCGAGCACCTCGCCCTTGGCCTCCTCGGTCATCTTGCCGCGGGAGACGGCCTTGTCGAGGATCTTCGTCGAGTACGCCTTGCCGCGCTCGGCCGACTCGATCGAGACGTCGCGCAGCACGACCTCGATGCCGGACCGTGCGAAGGAGTACGCGATGCCCGCGCCCATCATGCCCGCGCCGAGCACCCCGACCTTGGCCGGCTTGTAGACGTCGTAGCCCTCGGGCCGCAGCGCGCCGGAGTTGATGGCCTGCAGGTCGAAGAAGAACGCCTGGATCATGTTCTTCGCGTTCGGGCCGGTGATCAGGCCCGCGAGGTAGCGCGACTCGATGCGGCTCGCGGTGTCGAAGTCGACCTGCGCGCCCTCGATGGCCGCGGACATGATGGCCCGCGGGGCGGGGTAGTTCGCGCCCTTGAGCTGCTTGCGCAGGTTGGCCGGGAAGGCCGGCAGGAACTGCGCGAGCTTCGGGTTGCTCGGGGTGCCGCCAGGCATCTTGTAGCCCGGCTTGTCCCAGGGCTGCATGGCCGCGTCCTCGTTGCCGGCGTTGGCGATTACCCAGGCGCGGGCGGCCGGGACGAGCTCGTCGAGGCTGCCGACCAGCTCGTCGACGAGGCCCTTCTCCAGCGCCTGCGCCGGCTTCATGCGCGGGCCCTGCAGCAGCACGCCCATGAGGGCGTCGGAGAGACCGAACATGCGGACCGTACGCGTCACGCCGCCGCCGCCGGGCAGCAGGCCGAGGGTGACCTCGGGGAGACCGATCTGCACCGACGAGGAGTCGAGGCAGAAGCGGCGGTTGCAGGCGAGAGCGATCTCGAGGCCGCCGCCCAGCGCGGCGCCGTTGATGGCCGCGGCGACAGGGACCGGCATCTTCTCGAGGCGGCGCAGGTCCGCCTTCATGCCCTCGACCTGCTCGAAGACGGCCTCGGCGTCCGCGGGCGTGGTCCTCATCATGCCCTTGAGGTCGCCGCCGGCGAAGAAGGTCTTCTTCGCGCTGGTGATGACGATGCCCTTGACGGCGTCGCCGGCAGCCTCGAGCTCGTCCACCGCGGCCCTCATCGACTCGCGGTAGAGGTCGTTCATCGTGTTCGCCGACGCGTTCGGGTCGTCCAGCGTGAGGACGGCGACGCCGTCCTCACCGATCTCGACGCGTACGGAGCTCTGCTTCTCAGTCGTGGTGCTCATGTCGGGGAGGTTCCTCAGATCCGCTCGATGATGGTCGCGATGCCCATGCCGCCGCCCACGCACAGGGTGGCGAGGCCGCGCTGCTTGTCCTGGCGCTCGAGCTCGTCGAGCAGGGTGCCGAGGATCATCGCGCCGGTGGCGCCGAGCGGGTGGCCCATGGCGATCGCGCCGCCGTTGACGTTGGTGATGTCGTGGCTGATGCCCATGTCCTTCATGAAGCGCATGGCCACGGCCGCGAAGGCCTCGTTGATCTCGAAGAGGTCGATGTCGCCCACCTCGAGGCCGGCCTTCTCCAGCGCCTTGCGCGAGGCGGGAGCGGGGCCGGTCAGCATGATCGTCGGGTCGGCGCCGGACACCGCGACGCTGAGCACCTTCGCGCGGGGGGTCATGCCCAGCCGCTCGCCGGCCTCGCGGCTGCCCATGACCACCAGGGCGGCGCCGTCGACGATGCCGGAGGAGTTGCCGGCGTGGTGGACGTGGTCGATCTTCTCGACCCAGTGGTACTTCTCGAGGGCGACCGAGTCGAAGCCTCCCTGGTCGCCGATCTGGGCGAAGCTCGGCTTGAGCTTGGCCAGACCGTCCGCGGTGGTGCCCTCGCGGATGAACTCGTCGTGGTCGAGGATCGTCACGCCGTTGGCGTCGACGACCGGGATCACGGACTTGTCGAAGAAGCCGTTCGCGCGCGCCTTGGCGGCGCGGGCCTGGCTCTCGGCGGCGAACTCGTCGACGTCGCGGCGGCTGAAGCCCTCGACGGTGGCGATCAGGTCGGCGCCGATGCCCTGGGGCACGAAGTCGGTCGCCAGCGCGGTGGCGGGGTCCATCGCCCAGGCGCCGCCGTCGGAGGCCATCGGCACGCGGCTCATCGACTCCACGCCGCCGGCGAGGATCAGGTCCTCGAAGCCGGACGCGACGCGGGAGGCGGCCTGGTTCACGGCCTCGAGGCCGGAGGCGCAGAAGCGGTTGAGCTGGACGCCCGACACGGTCTCGGGCAGGCCCGCGGCGAGTGCGGCGGTCTTGGCGATGTCGGCGCCCTGGTCACCGACCGGGCTGACGCAGCCGAGCACCACGTCGTCGATCTGGTCGACGTCGAGCTCGGGGTTGCGCTTGCGCACCTCGTCGATCAGGCCGACGACCAGGTCGACCGGCTTGACCTCGTGCAGGGAGCCGTCCTTCTTGCCCTTGCCGCGGGGCGTACGGACGGCGTCGTAGATGAGGGCCTCGGGCTGTGGCGTCATGGACTGCCACCCTTCTCGTGTCGGCTGCGTGGGTTCTGCTGCGCAGCCATCATGACACCAGCACTGTCACGGTTGGAAGGTGCGACCCGGTCCCGTACGCCCCTCAGCGCGTGACGTCGCTCTCCTCGTGCTGCCGCGACGTGCCGAGGAACCGGTCGGCGGCACCGCGTACGCGCCGGCGCCCCACGGTGGCCGCGAGCAGCACGAGCAGCACGAGCAGCGCGGCGTCCGCCCCCAGCACCCAGGTCGGGGCGTCGGGGTCGCTGGTGCGGCCCACGGCGTACGCGACCTCCGGCTCGCCCTCGGGGTAGCGCACCTCGACGGTGCGCTCGTTCTCCGCGACCCGGTAGGTCTCCTCGTCCACCTCCGAGCGTCGCTCGCCGCCGGCCTCGCCCAGCTGCCAGACGACCGCGTACGTCTCCTCGCCCGCCTCACCCTGCACCTCGGTCGTCAGGACGGAGGCGCTGCTGACCACGCCGGTCTGCTCGAGCACCCGCTGGTCACGCACGTGGTCGTAGAGCGGGTAGTTCAGCGCCGCCAGCCCGACGACGAGCAGCAGCAACGCGAGGAGGGGAGCCACGGCGCCGGCGCCGGTCTCGGGACGTCGGGTCATGGCCGCAGCCTGCCCCCCGAGGCCGACCTGCGCACGGACCCGCTCAGATGACCGTGTCGGTCGCCAGCACGACGGCGACCACCACGGCGGACGCCAGGGCCATCATCCAGACGGCGTGCACCAGGCCGGCGAAGAAACGCACCGGGTCCTCCACCGAGATGCCCAGCGACGCGAGGTCCTCGTGGTCGCCGCCGCGTTGCGGAGGGACGACCGCACGGGGCCCGGTCGGCGCGAACGGCACCACCATCGCACCCTCGGCACGGACGCCGTCGTCGTGCGTCATGTCCCCTCCTCGGTCAGGCCCCCCGGCCCAGGTCTCACAACCTAGGTCTTCGGTCCCGAACAGGACAACGGGTCTATACGGATCCTCACCCCCCGGGGTGGGACGCGGATCCGAGCTCGTCAGGCCTGGTGGGCAGCCCCCTCGGCGACGAGCTGCTCGGGGGACTCCACGCCCCACGCGCGCAGCGCCGCCAGCGTGTCGGCGCCGACGGCGCCGGGGTTGCGGGTCAGGGAGGCCTGCGTACGCGAGAAGCGTGGCGCCGGCGCGGGCTGGCGCAGGCCCTCGTGCGGTGCGTACACGCCCCGGGCGGTCAGGTGCGGGTGGTCGACCGCCTCACCGAAGCGCAGGACCGGCGCGACGCACGCGTCCGTGCCGTCGAACACCCCGGCCCACTCGGCCTGCGTACGCTCCGCGAACCGCCGCGTGAGCGTCTCGCGCAGCTCCCCCCAGCGCTCCAGCTCGAACTGTCCCGGCGCGTCGTCCGGCAGCTCGAGCAGGCGCGCGAACTCGGCGAAGAACTGCGGTTCCAACGGGCCGACGCTCATGTGGCGGCCGTCGGAGGTCGCGTACACGTCGTAGAAGGGCGCGCCACCGTCGAGCAGACCGCGTCCGCGCTTCTCCGTCAGGGCACCCTCGACGAGCTGTGCGACGGTCATCGCGGCGAGGTGCGCGGTGCCGTCGACGATGGCGGCGTCGACGACCTGCCCCTCACCGGAGCGCTGCGCCTCCAGCAGGGCGGCGAGCACCCCGACGACCAGGTAGAGCGACCCGCCGCCGAAGTCGCCGAGCAGGTTGGCGGGGAAGTGCGGGCGCCCACGGTCCTGACCGAGGCCGTCGAGGATGCCGGTGAGGCCGATGTAGTTCATGTCGTGGCCCGCCATCTGAGCCCACGGGCCGTCCTGGCCCCAGCCGGTCATGCGGCCGTACACCAGTCGCGGGTTGCGACCCAGGCAGGCGTCGGGTCCGATGCCCATGCGCTCGGCGGCACCGGGACGCATGCCCTCGATCAGCACGTCGGCGTCGTCGACGAGCTCGAGCACGGTCTCCAGCGCCCTGGGGTGCTTCAGGTCGAGCGCGACGCTGGGCCGACCGCGCAGCAGCAGGTCGCCCTCTCGGCTGGTCACGCTCATCGCCCCACCGGGACGCTCCACGCGGATGACGTCGGCGCCGAGGTCGGCGAGCAGCATGCACGCGTGCGGCCCGGGTCCGATGCCCGCGATCTCGACGACCTTGATGCCTGCGAGGGGGCCGGTGCCCCGACCGAGTTCGATGCTCATCCGCGCAGCATGGCAGATCGTGACAGCAGTGCTGTCACGGTGCCGGCGTCCGCGTGGCGGGCCGCAGTCCTCTCAGAGGACCCGGGCGAGGAAGCGCTGCGTACGCGCCTCGCGGGGGTTGCCCAGCACGTCGGCCGGCGTCCCACGCTCGACGATGCGCCCGGCGTCGAGGAAGCAGACGGTGCTGGCGACCTCGCGGGCGAAGGACATCTCGTGGGTGGCGAGCACCATCGTCATGCCCTCGGCGGCGAGCTCGCGGAGCACGTCGAGCGTCTCGCCGACCAGCTCGGGGTCCAGCGCGGAGGTCACCTCGTCGAGCAGCAGCAGCGACGGGGCGGGCACCAGGGCCCGGACGAGCGCGACCCGTTGCTGCTGCCCGCCGGAGAGGCGGTCGGGGTGGGCGTCCATCACCTCGCCCAGGCCGAACCGCGTGAGGAGCTCCTGCGCGCGCCGCTCGGCCTCGTCACGGGAGGTGCCGTGCACCTTGACCGGCGCGAGCACGAGGTTCTCCCGCACGGTCATGTGAGGGAAGAGGTTGTAGGCCTGGAACACCATGCCCATGCGCCGGCGCACGGCACGCAGGTCCCCGCGCGGGTCGAGCAGGTCCTGCCCGTCCAGGTGCACCTCGCCGTCGTCCACGTCCTCGAGCAGGTTCAGGCAGCGCAGCAGCGTCGACTTGCCGGACCCCGAGGCGCCGATGAGGCAGACGACCTCGTGCGCGGAGACGTCGAGGTCGATCCCGTCGAGCACGACGCGGTCGCCGTAGGTCTTGCGCAGGCCGCGCACCTGCAGCAGCGGCGTCACCACGACCCCGCCACCTCACGCCGTCGGGCGCGTGCGCTCAGCCAGTCGGTGAACCGAGCCAGCGGCACCGTCAGCGCGATGAACAGCAGCGCGGCCACGACGTACGGCGTGTAGTTGAAGTTGTAAGCGCCGTAGTCGCGGGCGGTGTAGACGGCGTCGAAGATCGCCACCACGGAGACCAGTGCCGTGTCCTTCTGCAGTGAGACGAAGTCGTTGAGGAGCGGCGGGATCACCCGGCGTACGCCCTGCGGCACGATGACGTGCCGCAGGGTCTGGGTCCGCGAGAGGCCCAACGTGCGCGCACTCGCGATCTGCGAGGGGTGGATCGACTCGATGCCCGCGCGGAGCACCTCCGCGACGTACGCCGAGTAGGAGAGCACCAGCGCCGTCAGCGCCCAGAAGTAGAGGGAGGTCGGCACGCCCTGCAGTCCCAGCGCCGGCATCCCGAAGCCGAGCAGCAGCACCAGCAGGATGGTCGGGATGCCACGCAGCATGTCGGTGAACAGCACCGCCAGGAGACGCACCGGGAACAGCACCGGCGCCCGGGTGCCCCGCACGACGGCGATCAGCAGGGCCAGGACCAGGATGATCGGTTCGGCGATGAGGAACATCGAGACGTTGACCCAGAACGCGCTCAGGACGTCTCGCCACGACGCCGCGAAGTGGAAGCCGCTGAAGAACGTGCTCTGCACGCGCGGCCACCCCGGCGAGGAGACGACCACGAGTGCGAGGCCGCCGAGCAGCACGACGGTCGCCAGGGTCGCGACGCTCGCGTCGCGCCGGGAGCGGCGGCGACGGTACGCGTCACGGTCACGCTGCGCGGGGCTCGGGACCCACGCCGCCTCGGGGGGCTGGCTCACAGGTGCCGTCGGTCAGTCCAGGACGGGCACGTCGACGACGTCGGAGAGCCACTGCTGCTCGATGTCGTCGAGGGTGCCGTCCTGCTCGAGCGTGGCGAGGGCCTCGTCCACGCACGGCACGAGGGTCGAGCCCTTCTCGAAGAGCATCCCGAACGCGTCGGCGTTCGCCTCGTCCTCGAACTGCCCCACGATCGTCGCCCGCGGGATCTCGACCGCGGTGATGTAGAACGCCGTCGGAAGGTCGGCCACGACGGCGTCGACCTGGCCGTTGAGCAGCGCCTGCTTCGCGGAGTTGGTGTCCTCGAAGACCAGGGGGTCGGTGCTCGGCTGCACCTGCTCGCGGATCGCGGTCAGCGACGTGGTGCCGGTCTGGGCGCCGAGCGTGAACTCCTGGAGGTCCTCGATGCTGGTCGCGTCGGCGACCGGGGAGTCCTCCAGGGCGATCAGGCCCTGGCTGGCGACGTAGTAGGGCTCGGAGAAGTCGACGACCTCGGCACGCGCCGGGGTGATCGAGATCTGGTTGATGTCGAAGTCGAAGCGCTTCGGCCCGGGCGCGTAGCTGTTGTTGAACGGCACGGTCACCCACTCGACCTCGCCCCGGGCGTAGCCGAGCTCCTCGGCGACCGCGTACGCCACCGCCGACTCGAAGCCCTCGCCGTTGGTCGGGTCGTTGTCGGCGAACCACGGCTCGTACGCCGGGGAGTCGGTGCCGACCGTGAGCGTGCCGGGCGTGATGGTCCCCAGCTGCTGCGGCGTGCACGTCGCCTCGGGCGCGGACGACGAGGCGGTCGAGGACGACCCGGTCCCCGTCGCGGGTGACTCCTCCTCCACCGGGGCGCAGCCCAGGACGGTCGTCGCGACCAGCGGGACGAGGGCGGCAGACAGCAGGCGGGCACGCGTACGCATGAGCAGAAGCGTAAGAGAGGGACCCGTGTGCACGCCGTTGCATATGCACCTCGTTGCAGGCACACTCCGGTGTATGGCCCTCGAGCACGCCCTCCTTGTGTCGCTGCAGGAGCGACCCGCGGCCGGGCTCGAGCTGACCCGCCGCTTCGAGAAGTCCATCGGGCTCTTCTGGCAGGCCAGGCACCAGCAGATCTACCGGGTGCTGGCCCGCATGGAGGCCGACGGCTGGATCACCGCCGAGACCGTCGCCCAGCGGGGCCGCCCGGACAAGCGGGTCTACTCCCTCACCGCCGACGGCCGGGAGGCCCTCGCCGAGTGGATCGCCACCCCGAGCGAGACCGAGCCGATGCGCAGCGACCTCGCGGTCAAGATGCGGGGAGCGGCGTACGGGGACCGTGAGGCCCTGCTCGACCACGTCGCCGAGACCCGCGCCGAGCACGCCGCGAGGCTGCGGTCGTACGAGTCCATGAGCCTGCGCGACTACCCCGACCCCGACGCTCTCGAGGGCGCCGACCTCGACCGCTACCTGGTGCTGCGCGGCGGCGTACGCCTCGAGCGGTTCTGGGTCGACTGGCTCGACGAGTACCTGGAGGCGTGGCAGCGCGTCTCCCCCGAGAAGAAGGACACGGCATGAGCACCCCCACCGATGCGCACGGCGAGACGAACCACCCGACGTACCCGCACCTGTTCACTCCCCTGACCGTCGGCGGCGTCACCCTGCGCAACCGCTCGGTGATGGGGTCGATGCACACCGGGCTCGAGGACCACCCCTGGCAGATCCCGCGGCTGGCCGCGTTCTTCGCCGAGCGGGCGCGCGGCGGGGCGGGCCTGATCGTCACCGGCGGGTACGCCCCCACCAAGCGCGGGTGGCTCAAGCCGTTCGCCTCGGAGATGAGCAACCGGCTGCACGCGATGCGCCACCACGCGGTCACCGATGCCGTGCACGCGGAGGGGGGCGCGATCGCGCTGCAGGTGCTGCACGCGGGCCGCTACGGCTACCACCCGCTCAACCAGTCGGCCTCGACACGCAAGTCGCCCATCAGCCCCTTCAAGCCCTCGCGCATGAGCACGGCACAGGTCGACCGGACCGCGTCGGCGTTCGCGAAATCGGTGGGTCTGGCGAAGAAGGCCGGGTACGACGGCGTAGAGATCATGGGATCCGAGGGCTACCTCATCAACCAGTTCCTCGCCGCTCGCACCAACGACCGCGACGACCGCTGGGGCGGCACGGCGGAGAAGCGGATGCGGTTCCCGATCGAGATCGTGCGTCGCGCGCGCGAGGAGGTCGGCGACGGCTTCGCGATCATGTACCGCATCTCGCTGCTCGACCTCGTCGAGGACGGGCAGACCTGGGAGGAGGTCGTGGAGCTCGCGAAGCACCTCGAGGCGGCCGGGGTCTCGATCTTCAACACGGGCATCGGCTGGCACGAGGCGCGGATCCCCACGATCATCACGCAGGTCCCGCGGGGCATCTGGGCCGACTCCACCCGCCGTCTGCGCCCCGAGGTCGGTGTGCCGGTGTGCACCTCGAACCGCATCAACACCCCCGAGCTCGCCGAGGAGCTGCTCGCCGACGGCACGGCCGACCTGGTGTCGATGGCGCGGCCGTTCCTCGCCGACGCCGACATCATCAACAAGGCCCGCGACGAGCGCAGCGACGAGATCAACACCTGCATCGCCTGCAACCAGGCGTGCCTGGACCACGTGTTCGCCAACAAGCCGGCGTCGTGCCTGGTGAACCCGCGCGCGTGCCGTGAGACCTCGCTGAACCTGCTGCCGATCCCGACCCAGCGCGTACGCCGCCTCGCCGTCGTCGGTGCCGGCCCCGCCGGCCTCGCCGCGGCCGTCAGCGCGGCCGAGCGGGGCTACGAGGTGACCGTCTTCGAGAAGAACCCCGAGATCGGGGGTCAGTTCAGGCTGGCGATGGCCGTGCCCGGCAAGGAGGAGTTCGCCGAGACGCTGCGCTACTACGCCCGGCGCATGGAGGTGCTCGGCGTCGACGTGCGCACCGGCACCGAGGCCTCCGCGGACGACCTCGCCGCGTACGACGAGGTCGTGGTCGCCACCGGGGTGACCCCCCGGGTGCCGGGTCTGCAGGGCATCGACCACGAGAAGGTCGTGCTCTACAACCACGTGCTCGACGGCACCGTCACCCCGGGCAAGAGGGTCGCCGTCATCGGCGCCGGCGGCATCGGTGTCGACATGTCGACGTACCTGGTGCACGACCCCGACGAGACGCCGGAGGACTGGCTGGCCTACTGGGGCGTCGGCGACCCGTCGAACTACCGCGGCGGACTGGCCCCGAAGAAGGACCGTCCGGCGCAGCGCGAGGTGTGGCTGTGCCAGCGCAAGACCTCCGCGATCGGCAAGGACCTGGGCAAGACGTCGGGCTGGGCGCACCGGGCCGTGCTGAAGGACTCCGGGGTGCACCGGGTGCCGGGCGTGGAGTACGTCAGGGTCGACGACGCCGGCCTCCACCTCGAGGTGGACGGTGAGGCGAAGGTGCTCGACGTCGACCACGTCATCGTCTGCGCGGGCCAGGAGTCCGAGCGCGGCCTCTACGACGCGCTCGCCGACCTCGGTGAGGGTGAGGGCCGCCCACGGGTCCACCTGATCGGAGGCGCTGACGTGGCCGCCGAGCTCGATGCCAAGCGGGCCATCAAGCAGGCCACGGAGGTCGTCGCCGCTCTCTGAGCGATGCGACCTCACGGTCGCGACCGGGCACGCGAGAGGAAGGCGTTACGCAGGCCTCACGCGTGCCGGGTCGGGCCGAAACATCTGATTCCTAGCGTCCTGCGCAGACGGTCCCGCTCGGGGACCTCGTCCCGCAGGAGCCCCCATGACCATCGCCCCGGAGGCCGCAGGCGCCTCGCAGAAGACCGCGCCCGGACAGGTGCCGCCAACACGCGACGACCGCGGGTGGATCACCGACTGGCGTCCCGAGGACGAGCAGTTCTGGGAGTCCACCGGCAAGGCCGTCGCACGCCGCAACCTGGTCTTCTCCATCCTCGCCGAGCACCTCGGCTTCTCGGTCTGGGTGATCTGGTCGATCGTGGCCGTCCGCCTCAACGAGGTCGGCTTCGCGTTCACCGACTCCCAGCTGTTCTGGCTGGTCGCGCTGCCGGGCCTGGTCGGAGCGACGCTCCGCCTGCCGTACACCTTCGCCGTGCCGGCCTTCGGCGGCCGCAACTGGACGATCGTCTCCGCGCTGCTGCTGATCGTGCCCGGCGCCGGTCTGGCCTGGGCGGTCAACGACCCCACCACCTCCTTCGGGACCATGCTGTTCGTCGCGGCGCTCGCCGGCGTCGGCGGCGGCAACTTCGCCAGCTCGATGACCAACATCACCTGGTTCTTCCCCGAGCGCGAGAAGGGCTGGGCGCTCGGCCTCAACGCCGCCGGCGGCAACATCGGCGTCGCCGTCGTGCAGGCGCCGTTCATCGTCGCGGCGGTGATCGGCATCGGCGGCGGCATCGCCCTGTGGCGTGCCGGTGCGATGTGGATCCCCCTGGCGCTGGTCGCGGCCTTCCTGGCCTGGAAGTACATGGACAACCTCACCGTCGCCAAGACCGACTTCGCCCCCAGCGCCCGGGTGGCGAAGCGCCGGCACACCTGGGTGATGAGCTTCCTCTACATCGGCACCTTCGGGTCCTTCATCGGCTACTCCGCCGCGTTCCCACTGCTCATAAAGACGACCTTCGAGGACGTCGACCCCGTCTCGTACGCCTTCCTCGGAGCCCTCGTGGGCTCGCTGATCCGACCCGTCGGGGGTCGGCTCGCCGACCGCATCGGCGGCGCGCTGATCACCTTCGCGAGCTTCGCGGCCATGGGTCTCGGCGTGCTCGGTGTCGTCTACGCCCTGAGCATCGAGAGCTTCTGGCTGTTCTTCGCCTGCTTCATGGTGCTCTTCGTCGCCACCGGCGTCGGCAACGGTTCGACGTACCGCATGATCCCCGCGATCTTCCGCCACGGCGTGGACACCGGCGACGCGAGGGCCACACTCACCGCCAAGCGCGAGGCGGCCGCGGCGATCGGCATCATCTCTGCGATCGGCGCGTACGGAGGCTTCATCGTGCCGCGCACCTACGGCTGGTCCGACGGCGCGTTCGACTCGATCGTGCCGGCGCTGTACCTCTACGTCGGGCTGTACGCCGTCATGTGCGCCGTGACCTGGGTCTTCTACCTGCGCAGGGGCGCCACGATGGCCCAGGCCGGCGTCTGAGCATGACCGAGCTGAGGGACGCCCCCGGCACGCGCGGCGTCGACACGCACTGTCCGTACTGCGCACTGCAGTGCGCGATGACGCTGACGGCGACCGAGGAGGGGACGGTCGAGGTCGCCCCGCGCGACTTCCCCACCAACCAGGGCGGCCTGTGCCAGAAAGGGTGGACCTCCGCCGCGCTGCTCGACCACCCCCGCCGGCTCACCCACCCGCTGGTGCGCGGCGCGGACGGCGAGCTGCGCCGGGCCTCCTGGGAGGAGGCCATGGACCTCGTCGTCACCCGCCTGCACGGGATCCGCGAGGCCGACGGCCCCGACGCGATCGGCGTCTTCGGCGGCGGCGGGCTGACGAATGAGAAGGCGTACACCCTGGGCAAGTTCGCCCGTCTCGCGCTGCGCACGGCGATGATCGACTACAACGGACGCTTCTGCATGAGCTCGGCCGCCGCCGCCGGCAACCGCGCGTTCGGGGTCGACCGGGGCCTCCCCTTCCCCCTCCCGGACCTGCAGGGCGCGGACGCCGTGCTGCTGGTCGGCTCCAACGTCGCCGACACGATGCCGCCGTTCGTGGCGCACCTCGACGGCGTGCGGCGCCGCCGCGGACTCGTCGTGGTGGACCCGCGCTTCTCGGCCACCGCAGGCCTCACCTCTGACGGGCAGGGCCTGCACCTGCGGGCCCTGCCCGGCAGCGACCAGGTGCTGCTGCTGGGACTGCTGCACCTGCTCGTCGCCGAGGGACGTGTCGACCACGACTACCTCGCGCAGCGCACCAGCGGGTGGGACGACGTACGCCGTGCCGTCGCCGCCTGGTGGCCGCAGCGCGTCGCCGACCGCACCGGGGTCCCCGAGTCGCAGCTGCGGGCCGCCGCCCGGCTGTTGGCGGCGGCGTCGCCCGCGGGCGGTGGCCGCGGGGCCTACGTGCTGACCGGACGCGGCGCCGAGCAGCACGTCGACGGCACCGACACCGTCACCACGGCCGTCAACCTCGCCCTCGCGCTCGGGCTGCCCGGCCGCGTAGGCAGCGGGTACGGCTGCCTCACCGGTCAGGGCAACGGCCAGGGGGGTCGCGAGCACGGACAGAAGAGCGACCAGCTGCCCGGTTACCGGATGATCACCGACCCGGCTGCCCGCGAGCACGTCGCCCGGGTCTGGGGAGTCGCTCCCGATGTCATCCCCGGTGCCGGCGTGCCGGCTGTCGAGCTGCTGCGACGTCTCGGGCGTCCGGCCGACCAGGGGGGCGTCCGCGCACTCATGGTGCACGGCTCCAACCCTGCCGTCTCGGCCCCCGACGCAGGCGCTGTCACCTCGGCGCTGCGGTCGCTCGACCTGCTCGTGGTCTGCGACCTCGTGCCCAACGAGACCACCGCGCTCGCCGATGTCGTGCTGCCCGTTGCGCAGTGGGCCGAGGAGGACGGCACCATGACCAACCTCGAGGGGCGCATCCTGCGTCGTCGCCGTGCAGTCGATCCTCCGGGGGAGGTGCGCGACGAGCTCGCCGTGCTCGCCGACCTGGCTGCACGCCTCGGCTGCCCCGTGCCCCTGGCGCGCGACGCGGCCGCCGTGACCGCCGAGCTGGCTGCGGCGAGCGCGGGCGGGCGCGCCGACTACGGCGCCCTGACCCTTGAGCGGGCCGGCGACGAGCCGGACCTGCACTGGCCGGTCGGCGCCGACGCCCCACAGGGCACACCGCGCCTGTTCACCGAGCGGTTCGCGCACCCGGACGGTCTCGCGCGCATGGTCGCCACCACACCGCCCACCGGCCCCGCCGACGACGTGCGCGCCGCCCGGCCGTACTACCTCGTGACCGGCCGGGTGCTCGCCCACTACCAGTCGGGCGCCCAGACCCGCCTCGTCGACGCGCTCGCCCGCAGCGCCGACGGGGCGCACGTCGAGATCCACCCGCGGACCGCCCGCACCGTTGGCGTCGGGGACGGCGACCGCATCGAGGTCACCTCCGACCGCGGCCGCGTGGTCGCCCCGGCGCGACTCACCCGCTCGATCCGGCCGGACACCGTCTTCGTGCCGTTCCACTGGCCCGGCGAGGGCCGTGCGAACTCCCTGACCACGAGCGCGACGGACCCGGTCTCGGGCATGCCCGAGTTCAAGACCTGCGCCGTCAGTCTGGCCCCCGCCCCAGCACCCGCCCCTGACCCCGTCGCCGAGGAGATCCCGTGACGTACGCGCCAGAGGTCCACCCCGTCACCCGTCCCGCCCCGGGCCCGACGCGCGTGGTCGTCGTCGGCGCCGGCATGGTCGGGCACCGGGTCGTCGAGGAGCTGCTGCGGCGCCACGAGGACGGGTCGACCGGTGGCGCGTCGGGTCCGTCCGGTCTCGCCGTCCACTGGGTCGGGGCGGAGGCGTACGGCGCGTACAACCGCATCCTGCTCTCCGAGGTGCTCGCCGGCCGGCACGACCTCGCTGCGCTGGAGCTGCCACGGCTCACGGATCCGCGGCTGACCACCCATCTCGGCGTCCCGGTGCGCCGCCTGGACCGCACGGGCCGCCGGGTCGAGCTGGCCGACGGTCGCCGCCTCGCCTACGACCACCTCGTGCTCGCGACCGGCGCCGACGCCGTGGTGCCCCCGATCCCGGGACTGACGGCCGGCCTCCCGCGCCACGCGCACGTGCTGCGCGGCGTGGACGACGCCCGCGACGTGCTCGCGCGCAGCCTGTCCGCGCGTCACGCGGTGGTGCTCGGTGGCGGCCTGCTCGGGCTCGAGGCCGCTACCGCGCTGCGCTGCCGGGGTCTCGACGTCACGCTCCTCCAGCTCGACGACCGGCTCGCGGGCGCCCAGCTCGAGGAACGCCCCGCCGCCCTGCTGGCCGACACCCTGCGCGACCAGGGCATCGACGTGCGCTGCGGCGACGGCATCAGCGAGGTGCTCAGCGACGACGGTGTGCTGCGCGGGGTGCGTACGCGCGGCGGCGACGTGCTCGACTGCGACCTGCTGCTGCTCTCGGTCGGGGCCCGGGCCCGCGTCGAGCTCGCCGAGACGGCGGGGCTGCCGACCGACCGGGGGATCACGGTGGACGCCGACCTGCGCAGTCCGGCGGACGCTCGCGTCCGCGCCGTCGGCGACTGCGCCGCACCGCCCGAGGGCGGCACCGGTCTCCTCGGCCCGGGCTGGGCCCAGGCCTCCTGGCTGGCAGGCGACCTGCTGGCCCCGGGGACGGAGCGTCCGACCGTCGGGAACGGGTCCGGCGCGCCGTCGCGTCCGCTCACCCGGCTCAAGGCGGCCGGCGTCGACCTGGTCGTCATGGGGGTCCGGTCCGACGCGGACCGCCCGGACGCAGCGGGCGGCCCCGACGTCCCGGGCCCGCGCACCCGCGTCGTCACCGTCGACGATCCGCACGCCCGACGGTCGGTCAGCCTGGTGCTCGCGGAGGGACGGCTCGTCGGTGTCACCGCGCTCGGCGCCCCCGACCTCTCGTCGTCCCTCTCCGTGGCCTGGGAGCGGCGTACGCCCGCGCCGCTCGACCCCCTGGCACTGCTGCTTCCCGAGACCGCCGACGAGGAGGGCAACCCCGCTCTCATGCCGGGCGACGTCGCGGTGTGCCGCTGCAACGGGGTGGCCAAGCGCGACGTCGTCGCCGCCTGGGACGCGGGCGCCGACTCCGTCGAGGACGTCGCCGTCGCCACCCGCGCGACCACCGGGTGCGGGGGCTGCCGGTCCCTGGTGTGCGGCCTCGTCGACTGGCTGCGCGAGGTCGACCCCCACGACGCCGCGGGTGCCCCGGGCCGCGGGACGGGGACCTCACAGCCACGGTCGGCGACGGGTGAGCACCCCGTTCCGAGCCCGCAACACGAGGGGACGGCGCCTGTGACGTCCGGTTCCTACGGTGCCTGACATGAGGCCTGACCCGACGCCTGATTCGATGCCCGACCCGACGCCCGGCACCGACCGGTCCGACACCGCCGCAGCACCCCGCCGCGTCGCCGTCGTCGGCGGCGGCATGGTCGCGCACCGGTTCGTCGAGGCCCTGCGCGACCGTGACACCGAGGGCACGTACGCCGTCGACCTGTGGTGCGAGGAGCCCTCCGCGCCGTACGACCGGGTGGCGCTGTCCTCCTTCTTCGACGGCCGCACGCCGACCGACCTGCTGATGGGCGACGCGTCCCTGTGGGACGACCCGCTGGTCACCCTGCGCACCGGCGCACGCGTCGACGAGATCGGGTCCGGCACCGTGCGAGCCGGTGAGGAGACCCACGCGTACGACGAGGTCGTGCTCGCCACGGGGTCCTCGGCCTTCGTACCGCCGGTGCCCGGGGCCGACCTCGCGGGTTGCTTCGTCTACCGCACCACCGACGACGTGGTGCGCCTGACCGACTGGGTGCGCACGCGGTCGGAGCAGCTCGGGCGACCGCTCACCGGCGCGGTCGTCGGCGGCGGGCTGCTCGGTCTCGAGGCCGCGGGGGCCCTGCACGGCCTGGGAGTGACCACGACGGTGGTCGAGTTCGCCCCGCGGCTGATGCCCCTGCAGGTCGACGAGGGTGGCGGCGAGGCGCTCGCCCGCATCGTCGGCCGCCTCGGGGTCGTCGTCGCCACCGGGGTGGCGACGCAGCGGGTCCTCGGCGACCCGGACGACCCGGCCGGTCCCTGCACCGCGATGACGTACGCGGCGCCCGGCGCCGAGGAGCCGACCGAGATCCCCGTCGACGTCGTCGTGTGGGCGACCGGCGTACGCCCGCGCGACGAGCTCGCCCGGGTCGCGGGTCTGGCCATCGGCGAGCGCGGCGGCGTGGTCGTCGACGAGTCGTGCCGGGCCGTGGACGGGGTGTGGGCCATCGGCGAGGTCGCCTGTGCGCAGGGTCGTACGTGGGGGCTCGTCGGTCCGGGCAACACGATGGCCGAGGTCGTGGTCGACCGGCTGCTGGGCGGCGACGCGTCCTTCTCGGGCGCGGACGTCTCGACGAAGCTGAAGCTGCTGGGGGTCGACGTCGCGTCGTTCGGCGACGCGTTCGCCACCGCACCGGGAGCGGTCGAGGTGACCTTCGCCGACCCGGTGGCGGGCACCTACAAGAAGCTCGTGGTCTCCGACGACGCCGCCACGCTGCTCGGCGGCATCCTGGTGGGCGACGCCGACGCGTACGCCTCGCTCCGCCCGCTGGTCGGCCTCGAGCTGGGTGGCGACCCCGCGGCCTGGCTTCTCCCCGAGGGGATGGAGGGGGCCGCCGAGCAGCGCGGCGAGCTGCCCGACGCCGCCCCGGTCTGCTCGTGCAACAACGTCACCGCCGGGGCCGTGCGGTGCGCGGTCACCGACGGGGGCTGCACGGACCTGACCGCGGTCAAGGCGTGCACCCAGGCCGGCACCAGCTGCGGGTCCTGCCTGCCGCTGGTCAAGAAGCTGATGACGACCGAGCTGATCGAGGCCGGCGTCGAGGTGGACCACGCGCTGTGCGAGCACATCCCGCTCTCACGGGCCCAGCTCTTCGACGGCGTGCGCGTCACGGGCCTGCGTACCTTCTCCGAGATCATGCAACGCTTCGGCACCGGCCGGGGCTGTGACATCTGCCGTCCGACGATCGCCTCGATCCTGTCCTCGCTCGGCACGGGCCACGTGCTCGACCCCGACCAGGCGAGGCTCCAGGACACCAACGACCACGTCATGGCGAACATGCAGAAGGACGGCACGTACTCCGTCGTGCCGCGGATCCCCGGCGGGGAGGTGACGCCGGAGGGCCTCATCGTGATCGGCGAGGTCGCGAAGGAGTTCGACCTCTACACGAAGATCACCGGCGGGCAGCGCATCGACCTCTTCGGTGCGCGGTTGGAGCAGCTGCCCGCGATCTGGCGCAGGCTGGTGGACGCGGGCTTCGAGTCCGGCCACGCGTACGGCAAGTCGCTGCGCACCGTGAAGAGCTGTGTCGGGTCGACCTGGTGCCGCTTCGGCGTGCAGGACTCGGTCGGCCTGGCGATCGAGCTGGAGAACCGCTACCGCGGCCTGCGCGCCCCGCACAAGATCAAGCTGGGCGTATCGGGCTGCGCGCGCGAGTGCGCCGAGGCGCGCGGCAAGGACGTCGGCGTCATCGCCACCGACGCGGGCTGGAACGTCTACGTCGGCGGCAACGGTGGCTTCACCCCGCGGCACGCACAGCTGCTGGCCGAGGACCTCGACACCGAGACGCTGGTCAGGGTCATCGACCGGTTCCTGATGTTCTACGTACGCACCGCCGACCGGCTCCAGCGCACCGCCGCGTGGGTCGAGGCGTACGACGGTGGCCTCGACGCCCTGCGCGACGTCGTGCTGGAGGACTCCCTGGGCATCAACGCCGACCTCGAGACGCAGATGGTCGACCACGTCGCCGGCTACACCGACGAGTGGGCAGCCACCCTCGCCGACCCGGCGAAGCTGGCCCAGTTCGTCACCTTCGTGAACGCCCCGGACGTGCCCGACCCCGACCTGGCGTACGTGCCCGAGCGCGGTCAGCGCAGGCCCGCGACCGCCGAGGAGCGCACCGTGATGCTGTCCGGCCCGACCCTGGAGGTCCGACGATGAGCATGATCCCGTTCACCCGCCTCTCGGCCGGGCTCGCGTTCGTGCGCGCCTGCCGCGTCGATCAGCTCATCGCCGAGCGGGGGGTGGCCGTGCTGCTGGGCGACCGGCAGGTCGCGGTCTTCCTGGTGCCCGAGACGGGTCCGGACGGCTCCGGCCGCCCTCACGTCTACGCCGTCGACCACCACGACCCGTTCAGCGGCGCCAACGTGATCGCGCGCGGCATCGTGGGCAGCCGCGGCGAGGCGACGACGGTGGCGTCACCGGTCTACAAGCAGGTGTTCGACCTGGCGACCGGCGAGTGCCTCACCGAGGAGGGCCGCCTCGACACGTGGCCGGTGCGGGTGCGGGACGGGGAGGTCTTCCTCGGCGTGGACCCCGTCCGCGCCGGTCCGGTCACATCGGTGACGTTCCCGCGGGCGGGTGTGCTGGCGGGGTGAGCGGCGTACGCATCCTCACGCGCCCGTCACGCCCCGACGCCGAGGCGCGACCGCCACGACCCATGCTGTTCGCATGAGTCCCGTGCCACCGGTGCTGACCGGTACCCGCATCGTGATCACCGCCCAGCGGCGGGCCGAGGAGCTCGGCGCCGCGCTGGTGCGCCGTGGCGCCGCGGTGGTGCACGCACCGACGCTGGGCGTCGGCAGCACCGTCGACGAGGCCGGCCTGCTCGAGCACTCGGCCGCCCTGGTCGCCGACCCGCCCGACATCGTCGTCGTTACCACCGGCATCGGGTTCCGCAGCTGGATGGACGTCGCCGAGACCGGCGGACTCGCCGAGCAGGTCGTCGCAGCACTGGCACGGTGCCGGCTCATCGCCCGCGGCCCCAAGGCGCGCGGCGCCCTGCAGGCGGTCGGCCTGGTTGCCGACTGGGTCGCGGAGTCCGAGACCTCCGCCGAGATCGCCGAGTTCCTCCTCGCCGAAGGGGTGAGGGGCACGCGCATCGCGGTGCAGCACCACGGGGCCGGCGACGACGCCCTCGACCGGTCCCTCTCCGAGGGAGGGGCGCTGGTCACGGGTCTCGAGGTCTACCGCTGGGGCCCCATGCCCGACCCCGCGGCCGTGCGGGCCTCGGTCGAGCAGGTCGCCCTGGGTGGTATCGACGCGGTGCTGTTCACCTCGGCCCCGGGTGCCCTGGCGTGGCTCGGCGTCGTGGACGAGCTCGGGGTGCGGCCCCGGGTCGAGTCCCTGGCCCGCGACGGTCGGCTGCTGCTCGCGGCGGTCGGACCCGTGACGGCCGAACCGCTCGGGACCGCGGGACTGCCGACGGTGCAACCCGAGCGCTCGCGCATGGGTGCGCTGGTGCGGCTCGTCATCATGCAGCTCGGCGACCAGCACGACGGCATCCCCACGGTCGCCGGCGACCTGCGGCTGCACGCGGCCGCGGCGACCCTGGACCACCGGGTGCTGCCGCTCTCACCCAGCGGGCTCGCCGTGCTGAGGCGTCTGGCCCACGAGCCCGGCGAGGTCGTGTCACGCGCCGCGCTCCTCCAGATGCTGCCCGGCGCCTCCGACGACGCGCACGCCGTCGAGGTGGCGGTCGCGCGACTGCGCGACAACGCCGGTCGCAAGGACCTCGTCCGCACCGTGGTGAAGCGGGGGTACACCCTCGGCCTGCCCCTCTGAGGCCGGTCCCCTCCTCACGCCTGGGAGACTTGCGCGCATGAGCGCCCCCGTGCTGATCGCCTGCGGCCACGGCACCCGCTCCGGGGCCGGTCGGGCGGCGGTGTCCGCGCTCATCGGTGCCCTCGCGCTGCGCACGGGCGACCGGGCCGAGGTGACCGAGGCGTACGTCGACGTGCACGGTCCCGCACTCCCCGACGTGGTGGCGCGCGTCGCCGGCTCGGGCGCCCGTGACGTCGTCGTGGTGCCCCTGCTGCTGAGTGCCGGATTCCACGTGAAGGTCGACATGGCGGGTGCCGTCGCACCGCACGTACGCGCCCGGGTCGCCCCGGCGATGGGCCCGGACCCGCGGCTGACCTCCCTGCTCGACGACCGGCTGCACGAGGTCGGCGCGACCCCCGCCGACCTGGTGCTGATGGGGGCCGCCGGCTCCAGCGACGCCGACGCGGTGGCCGACGTCGAGGCGCAGGCCGACCTGCTCCGCGCACGGTGGCCGGGGCTGCGACTGGGATACGGCGCCTCGGCCCGTCCGCGCCTGGGGTGCGAGTCGGCCCGCGTACGCCTCGAGCACGACACGAGGCTCGTCGCCCTGTCGTACCTGCTGGCGCCCGGCTTCTTCCACGGTCGCGTGGAGAAGTGCGGTGCGGCGGAGGTGACCCGGCCGCTCGTCGAGCCGGACCGCGAGGTCGACGAGCGTCTCGTCGACCTGCTCGAGGCGCGCTTCGACGCGACCCTGCCGGCCTGACCCCCGCTCCCGCCCTGTCAGGGGGAGAAGAGCCGGCCCAGCATCGACCCGGGCGACGGCGCGAGCACCGGTCGGTGCACGGCGGGCTGCGGCAGCTCGGTGACGCCGAACAGCGGCACCAGCTCGACCTCGCTGCGCACCGTGCGGGCGCGCGCCCCGTGCTGCACGTCCACGACGCACACGGCCGTGCTGGTGCCGGCACCGGCGCGGCGTACGGCCCGGATGCCGCTGGTCATCGTCGCGCCGGAGTCCGTGAGCACGTCCACCACGACCACGTGCCGGCCCCGCACGTCCGTCCCCTCGACGCGGGCGGCGTCGGGGTCGGCGACGACGGCGCGGCGTACGAACGCCGCCGGCAGCCCGGTGCGGTAGGACAGGGCGGCTGCGAGGGGGATCCCGGCGAGCTCGAGCCCCGCGATCACCTCGGTGCGGTCGGGCAGGTGCTGCACCATCGCGTCCGCGACCCGGTGCAGCAGCCCGGGTCGGGAGACCAGCCCGTACGGGTCGAGCCGGCTGATGGTGCCGTCGGCGAACCGCACCCGGCTGCCCTGGGTGTCCGCGGGGCCGAAGATCGCCGCCGCGAGGTCGCGCACGAGGGTCGCGTCACCAGGTGTCCGCGGTCCGCTGCTCACACTGCGGAGCCTAGGAAGCCGGCGGCCCGGCCGGAGCCCTTTCGGCCGGATCCGAGGCGGCACGCGCGGGATCCACCTCACGTGCGCGGCTGTTTCCGTGGTCTGGACACGGGTATCTCACTGGTGGTGCCCCCGGGCATCGCCTGAGAGCAGGCACCACCCCCGACGAGAGGAGATCACCATGGGCAGCATGGGAGACGACATCAAGGGCAAGGCCAAGGAGACCGAGGGCAAGGTCACGGGCGACAAGTCGCGCGAGACCGAAGGCAAGGTCGACCAGGCCAAGTCCGACCTCAAGGACGGCGTCAAGAAGGTCAAGGACGCGTTCAAGAACTGAGACTCACGAGGTGCCGCCTCGCGCGGCACCTGCTCGAGGGGCCGTGGCGCAGGTGCGCGACGGCCCCTTCGTGTGTCCGCTCAGGCCGGCTCACCCAGCGTCACCGGCAGGTGCGACCAGCCGCGGAGGATGCGGGTGGGTCGCCGCCGACGACCGGGTGCCAGCTCGAGGTCGGGGTAACGGTCGAACAGCACCTTCAGGCCGACCTCGCCCTCCATGCGTGCCAGCGCCGCACCGAGGCAGTAGTGGCGGCCCGAGGAGAAGGCCACGTGGTCCTTGGCGTTCTCCCGACGTACGTCGAAGGTGCCGGGGTCGTCGAAGACCTGCGGGTCGCGATTGGCGCCGGCCAGGGCGGTGGTGACGAACCAGCCGGCCGGCACGGTGTGGCCGGCGATCTCGGTGTCGCGTACGCAGAGCCGCCCCGTCAGCAGCACCGGCGGGTCGATGCGCAGCATCTCGTCGACGGCGTTGCCCCACAGCGCCGGGTCCTCGCGCAGCGCCTGCAGCTGCTCGGGGTGCTCACGCAGCAGCACGGCGCCGTTGCCGAGCAGGTTGACCGTGGTCTCGAAGCCGGCGGCGAGCACGAGGCCGGCGGTGGACTTCAGCTCGGTGTCGGTGAGCCCGACACCCTCCTCCTGCGCAACGGCGAGCTGGCTGAGCAGGTCCTCGCCGGGGTGAGCCGCCAGCTGGGCGAGGTGCTCGCCGAGCCACGCGTCGAACTCCGCGAGCGACCGCTCGACCCGACGCAGCTCGCCCCACGACAGCCCGAGGTCGAGGCTGGGCGCGGCCCCCTGACCGAAGTCGAGCACGCGGTGCCGGTCGGACTCGGGGACCCCGAGGATCTCGGCGATCATCGTGACGGGCAGCTGGGAGCAGTACGCCTCGACCAGCTCGACGGTCTCGCCCGCCCGCGCCCGGGCCTCGAGGTCGTCGAGCAGCTGGTGGGCGATCTGCTCGGCGCGCTCGCGCAGCTTCTCGACCGCCTTGACCGTGAAGACCCGGGTGACGAGCTTGCGGTAGCGGGTGTGGTCCGGCGGTTCGGTCACCAGCAGCGACGGCGGGATCAGCGGCCCCAGGAGGCGGTCGTCCTCGGCCCAGCGTGACACCTTCGCGAGCAGCCCGTTGCCGTCGGTGGGGAACCCGGTGACGAAGTCGGCCGAGGTCAGCACCTCCTTGCACGCCGCGAGGTCGGTGGTGACGAAGCCGAACATGCCCTGGTGCAGCGTGCCCTTGGCGCGCACCTGCTCGAAGACGTCGAGCACGGCCCAGTGGTCCTCGCTCTTGCCGGCGAGGATCATCTGCCCCTGCAGGTCGCCGTTGCGGGCGGACCGCGCGACCAACGTACGCGGGATCGCGTGGTTCACGCCCCAGCGCACCGGCTGGCGTACGCGGTCGACGACACGGGCGGCGGGATCGAGCAGAGCCATGGACCCGATCGTAGGAGACCGGACACACTGACGGTATGTCAGTGAGCGAGCACACGGACGTACGCCTGGCGCGGCCCGCGACCGACGACGTCGAGGCGCTCGCCGAGCTGCTGGCGGCGTTCGACGACGAGTTCGGCACCGCCCACGACGACCAGCCGGTGCTGGCCGCGCGGTTCCGGCGGATCCTCACCGGGGACGCCGCGTTCGCCCTCCTCGCGCACGGTGTCGGCGGTGCCGCGCGGGCGGCCCCGGTCGGCTTCGCGCTCGTGACGCTGCGCCCCGCTATCTGGTTCGACGGCCCCGTGGCGACCCTCGACGAGCTGTACGTCGCGCCCGAGGAGCGGGGTGCCGGCCACGGCACCGGACTGCTCGCCGCGGTCCGCGCGGAGCTGCGCCACCGCGGCTGCCCCGAGCTGCACGTCAACGTCGACGAGGTCGACGCCGGTGCGCGGCGCTTCTACGAGCGCCACGGGCTGGTCAACGTCGAGCGTGAGGAGGACGGCCGGATGCTCCTGTTCGTCGGCCCCGTCGGGGAGCCCGAGTAGCGCGGGGAGCTCGGGGCTCGCGGCTAGAAGCCCCGGCCGAGCCGCCCCCGCGCCTTCAGGCGTACGCCGGGCAGCTCCGGCGCCGGGATGCGCTGCGGGGTGTCCTCGCCGCCCACGTACCCCTCGACCGCACCGAACCGGTCCCCCTCGGCCTGCCAGGCCTCCCGGAACGCGACGACCTCGTCGTGGCTGCGTCCCACGAAGTTCCACCAGAGCACGATCTCCTCGGTGAACGGTTCGCCCCCGAGCAGCATCAGGCGCGCGCCGCCCTCGCCGGCGACCAGCGTCAGCGCGTCGCGGCCCGTGTCGAGCACCGCCAGGGCACCGCGACCGACGTCGACACCCTCGACGGTCACCGACCCGACGTCGAGGAGCACCCCGTGCTCGTACGCGGGGTCGACCGGTGCCCGCCACGTCGTGCCCGGGGCCAGTCGGACCTCCGCCCCCAGCAGCGGCGTGGGGAAGGTGACCGGGGAGGACTGCCCGGCGAGCTCGCCCACCATCACCCGCAGCTCCACGCCGCCCTCGGGCCCGGCGGGATGCGTGGGCGAGGGGCGGTGGTGCTGGAAGTCCCGGGGCGCGTCGGCCGCGTGCTCGGGCAGCACGACCCACAGCTGCACGCCGTGCAGAGCGGTGGTCTCGGCCGTGGAGACCTCGGAGTGGCAGATGCCGGCGCCGGCGGTCATCAGGTTCATCTCGCCGGGGCGTACGCACGCGACGACGCCGGCGGAGTCGCGGTGCTCGATCTCGCCCTCGAAGAGCCACGACACGGTCGCGAGGCCGGTGTGCGGGTGGGGGGCGACGTCCATGCCTCCGGTCTCGGCGACGTCGTCGGGCCCGTAGTGGTCGGCGAAGCACCACGCCCCGACGAAGGAGCGTTGCCGGGCGGGCAGCGTACGCCGCACCGTCATCGCCCGCTGGCCGCCCAGCGGCACGTCGCGGGGCTCGAGAAGCTGGACGTCGGGGGCCTGGGCGGTGCCGGTCGCGCTCATGGCCCCATCGTGCCGCGCCCACCTACGCTGGGGCCATGACGAGCTCGGATACCGGTAGCACGGAGACATCCGCGCCGCGCCGGGCGCCCCGGGCCGGGTACCTGTGGGCCTTCGGACTCGCCTCGCTGCACGCCGCCCTCACGGCGCTGCTGCTGCTCGGGGGCGGGGCGTACCTGGACTACCTGCCGGGCCCGTTGAGCGGCCCGCTGCTGCAGCCGTGGTTCGGCGACGCCGTCGGGGTGCTGCTGCTGGTCGCTGTGTTGACCTGGGCCCGCTGGTGGAGGATCACCGGCCTGACCCGCCTCACGGCCCGCCGGGACGGGTGGACGGCGCTGCCGCTCGTGGCGCTTGTCGTGCTCGGCGCGGTGGTCGGGGGCGTGCAGGCCGGCCAGGCGTGGGCCCTGGTCGGCATCACGGAGCGCTCCGCGGCCGACGTCGCGTCGTACGCCGTGCTGCTGCTCCTGATCGCCGTCGCCTCGGTGCTGCTCGCTCTCGCCCTGGTGCCCCGGCTGCTCGGAGCGGGCGAGGGGCCGGGGCAGGGACGCCCCCAGGCCGAGGTGGTGGTGATGACCGGCGTGGTGATCGCCCTCGCGGGGCTCGGCGGCGAGGCGGTCTACGCCGTGGTCGGCCCGGGCTACCTCTCGCCGCCCGTGGTCGACCTGGACCTCGTCGACCTGGCCCAGCGTCTGCTCGTCGACGGTCTGCTGGTGCTCCCGTTCGTGGCGGTCGCCCTGCGGACCGGTGCGCCGTGGCTGCTCGCCCCCGTGCTGCTGGTCCGGTTGGTGACCGTCGGCCCGGAGGGTGCGTGGTTCTGGGCGTACGCCGCGCTCGGCGCCGCGTACGCGACCTGGCTCGCCATGACCGCCGACCGCGCGTCCGGCGCGTCCGGGTCGTCCGGGTCGTCCGGCGCGTCCGGGTCGTCCGGGTCGTCCGACACCCGCGACGAGGTGCCGCGGCAGGCCTGACCGGGTACATGGACCCCATGTCACTCACCGTGCTGGTCACCGGGGCCACCGGATTCGTCGGAGGCCACCTCGTCCCGGCGCTGCTCGAGCGCGGCCACGAGGTGCGGGCCATGACCCGCCGCCCCGAGGCGTACGACGGCCCCGGCTCCCCGGTCCACGGCGACGTCGAGGACCCGGCGTCGCTCGAGAAGGCCCTCGACGGCGTCGATGTCGCCTACTACTTCGTGCACTCGCTGGACTCCGCGGACTTCGCGGAGAAGGACGCCGCCGCCGCGCGGGCGTTCGGCAAGGCGGCCGCCTCGTGCGGCGTACGCCAGATCGTCTACCTCGGCGGACTCGGCGCCGACGGGGACCCCGACGCGCTGTCGCCGCACCTGCGCTCACGGCGGGATTGCGAGGCGATCCTCGCCGAGGGCGGCGTGCCGGTCACCGTGCTGCGCGCGGCGATCGTCATCGGCCACGGGGGCATCTCCTGGGAGCTGACCCGGCAGCTGGTCAAGAACCTCCCTCTCATGGTCGCCCCGAAGTGGGTCAGCACGCGCAGCCAGCCGGTCGCCCTGACCGACGTCATCCGCTACCTCGTCGGCGTGCTCGACAACGACGAGGCCAAGGGCAAGGTGCTGCAGATCGGCGGCACCGACGTGCTCACCTACCGGCAGATGATGGAGCGCGCCTCGCACCTGCTGAACGGGCGCAAGGCGCGCATCGTGCAGGTGCCGCTGCTGACGCCGAGGCTGTCCTCGTACTGGCTCAGCCTCGTCACCGACGTCGACGTGATCACCGCCCGTCACCTCATCGACTCCATGGACAACGAGGTGGTCGTGACCGACGACACGATCCTCTCGATCGTCCCGGGGGAACCCCTCGGGTACGACGAATCCGTCAGGCAAGCACTCCGAGCACGGGAGGAGGCCGGCGCTGCATGAGCTCCGGCAACGACCCCAGCCGCACGGCCGGGACCGAGGCAGGTCCCTACCGAGGAGGCGCCGACCACCCGACGGACGGTTTCGACGACGAGCGGTCGGAGGCCGTGGTCTCGTTCTCCGACAAGATCCTCGACCGGGTCTCCGGCACCTGGCTGGGCACCCTGCTCAACGAGAACCTCGTGCAGCGGGTCGACCGCGACCACCGTCAGACCGACCGCATGTTCCTGCGCCGGCGCATCGTCGCCGCCATCACGCTCGTCATCGGCTCCGCCGTGCTGGCGATGTCGATGGCGACCGAGCCCGGTGACCCACGCTTCATCTGGCTGACGGTGCTGCTCGCGCTGGTGTGGACCGGTGGCGCCTTCGCCTCCGGGCCGCTCCACGCCGGCTACATCATGCGCAACGAGAAGCTCGAGCGTCCGGTGCTGCAGCCGTTCCTGCTCGGACTCATCGCCGCCGCGGTGTTCGTCGCGGGTGCCCTGCTCGTGGCGCAGGTTCCGTTCCTGACCGACGCTGTCAACTCGGTGCTCGTGCACGCACGCAACAACCCGCTGTGGGTCATCGTCTTCATCACGCTGCTGAACGGGCTCTGCGAGGAGCTCTTCTTCCGAGGAGCGCTGTTCGCCGCGATCGGTGTGAAGCACCCGGTGGCGATCTCGACCGTGGTCTACGGCCTCGCCACCGTCGCCACGCTCAACGTGATGCTCGTCTTCGCGGCCCTGATCCTGGGCTTCGTGGTCGGCCTGCAGCGACGGGTGACCGGTGGTGTGCAGGCCTCGATGATCACCCACGTGACGTGGTCGATGACGATGCTGCTGGTGCTGCCGCCCTTGTTCGACGCGCTGGCCGCCTGACGCCGAGGGGTCATTTCCCGCGAGGGGTCACTTCCCGCGAGGGGTCACTTCCCGCGAGGGGTCACTTCCCGCGAGGGGTCACTTCCCGCGAGGGGTCACTTCCCGCGAGAGGTCGATTCTCGCTCGGCTCTCTCCCGTGCCTGGCGACGCTGGTGGAAGGTGCGTACGAGGATCTGCTCGACGTTGCGGTCGCGCCCGAAGACGTGCCGACGCCGGAGCACCACGAGGAGCCACCCGAGCTCCTCGATCAGCGAACGACGCCAGTCGTCGTGCTCGGCGCGGTCCGGCCCGTGCCAGCGCTCGCCGTCGTACTCGACGCCGATCATGAGGTCCTCGTCCGCCAGGTCGAGGTAGAAGACATGCCCGTCCACCTCGACCGGCACCTGGAGCTGAGGCGGGGGCAGTCCAGGCGTCGTCAGCCACACGTAGCGTCCCGCGGACTCTCCGTACGACTCCGCACGCCCGTCGGCCCAGCGCACCAGGCTGCGGGCCTGCACGATCCCGCGAGCTCCGCGGAAGCGCGCGAGCTCGGCGACCATCTCGGCGTTCACCAGAGATGTGTGCCGGAGCAGGGCGTCCAGTGTCGCCAGCGCGCGCTGCGGGTGTTGCAGCCGCGCCACGTCCATGGCCGTACGCACCAGCGAGGTGACGCGTACGCCCTCGATCTCGATCACGTCGCCCGGCTCGAGGTCCCGGGTGCCACTGGCGACGTCGGACCGCCGGAGCCGACGGCCGCGGCGTGCGTCGAAGACGGTCGGAGGCTCGAGGGAGATGTGCTCACCCGGCGCCAGGGCCGCGTCTCCTGCGAACAGCCAGGCCGCCGAACCGTCCGTCGTCACAGAGGTCGAAGGGACCACCAGACGCAGCGCCGCCAACCGCAGCGACAGGGTGTCAGCGACGTCGGATGTCGCGTACGCGCCGCGCAGGATGCGCCGCACCAGACCAGCCTCGAGCAGCGCACGCAGGTCGTGGTCGCCCACGCCGCAGTCGCGCGCCATGGCGCGGGTCCAGGGGTCGCCGCGATCCAGGTCGCCGGGCACGCGGAGGTCTGACAGGAAAGGTGTCGACATGCGGACACCCTCGGGACCAACCGGTTCGCGGTCGCGCGAGTCGTACGCCGGCGGTGGAGAACCCCCACCAGGCGGCGTCCGGGAGGACAACCGGCCCACTCACGCCCGCGAGAACTGACCTCTCGCGGAAAATGCCCCCTCGCGAGAACTGCCCTCTCGCGAGAAGTGACCCCTCGGCGTCAGGCGGAGCCGCGGGGCTTCTGGTGGTCGTGCTCGTCGCCGGGCTCGGGGATCACACGGACGGCGTCCTGCTCGGCGGGCACGTCGTCCCCACCACGGGCGGGGTCACGCTCGGTGGCGAAGCGGTCGTCCATGCGGCCGGCGGCGGAGATCTCGTCGTTGTCGGCGTTGATCTGACCCGCGGGCTCGTCGCCGAGCTGGCTGGCGCGGTCGGCCGGGCCGCCGTCCTCGTCGCGGGCGGGCTCGGCGTACGGGTCCGGCTCGGGCACGCGCTGGCGCTCACGCTGGTCGATGGTCTCGCCCTGCCGCGCCTCCTCGGGGGTGGTGCCGAAACCCTGGCCGGGCGAGTAGCTCTCCGAGGGGACGATGCCTTCCTCCAGCACGTCCTCGGCGCCGCCCTGCACGAGCGTGTCCTCGGGCTGCAGCTGGTCCTCCGCGTCGACGGAGTAGGCGCCGGAGAACTGCTCGGTGTCGTTGACGTCGTGTGTGGACTCGGTGTTCGTGGGCTCACTCATGCCCCGCATCCTTTCCGGGCTCGCCACGCGCCAACCACGCCGACGCGGGGCCGTCCTGCGGTCCACGTCTCACCACGCGACCGTCGCCGTGACCGGTCATCACCGAGCGGGCACCATGGGGTCATGACCGTCGAGACCGAGACCAACGACAAGTTCGCCGCGTACGCACACCCCGAGGTGCTCGTGAGCACCGACTGGCTGGCCGAGCAGATCGACGCCGGTCGCGTCGGCACCGCCGACCTGGTGCTGCTCGAGTCCGACGAGGACGTGCTGCTCTACGACTCCGGCCACATCCCCGGGGCGGTGAAGATCGACTGGCACACCGAGCTCAACGACCCCGTGACGCGCGACTACGTGGACGGCGAGGGCTTCGCCGCGCTGATGAGCGCCAAGGGCGTGCACCGCGACTCCACCGTGGTCATCTACGGGGACAAGTCCAACTGGTGGGCCGCGTACGCCCTGTGGGTCTTCAAGCTGTTCGGTCACGCCGACGTACGTCTCCTGGACGGCGGTCGCGCGGCCTGGACCGCCGAGGACCGCGCGATGACCCGCGACAAGCCCACCCCCGAAGCGACCGACTACCCGGTCGTGGAGCGCCACGACGGCGACATCCGCGCGTACAAGGACGACGTGCTCGGCTTCCTCGGACACGGCCCGCTGATCGACGTACGCAGCCCCGCGGAGTACACGGGCGAGCGCACCCACATGCCCGACTACCCCGAGGAGGGCGCCCTGCGTGGCGGCCACATCCCGTCCGCGCACTCGGTGCCGTGGGCCCGGGCCGCGGCCGAGGACGGCCGCTTCAGGTCCCGCGAGGAGCTCGAGGCGATCTACGAGGGCGAGAAGGGTCTCGCAAGCACCGACCAGGTGATCGCGTACTGCCGCATCGGCGAGCGCTCGAGCCACACCTGGTTCGTGCTGACCTACCTGCTGGGCTACGACGGCGTCCGCAACTACGACGGTTCCTGGACCGAGTGGGGCAACGCCGTCCGCGTCCCGATCGTCACCGGCGAGGAGCCCGGGGAGGTCCCCGCGGGCTTCGGTCGATGAGCGGGCAGCAGCCCCTTCCCGCGGCGCTGCAGGAGATCGCCGACGACTTCGGCGCGATGCCACCCGGTGAGCGGCTCTCGCTGCTGCTGGAGTTCTCCGACGAGCTGCCCGACCTGCCCGAGCGGTACGCCGACCACCCCGAGCTGCTCGAGCCGGTGCCGGAGTGCCAGTCGCCGATCTTCGTCGTCGTCGAGGTCGACGGTGAGGGTCCGGAGGCGCGGGTCGACCTGTTCTTCTCCGCGCCGGCGGAGGCTCCGACGACGCGTGGGTTCGCGGGCATCCTGCACGAGGGACTCGACGGCCGTACCGCCGCCGAGGTGGTCGGCACTCCCCCGGACCTGCCGCTGCGGCTCAACATCACCGACCAGGTCAGCCCGCTGCGCCTCAACGGCATGGCGGGCATGCTCACCCGGATCACGCGTCAGGTGACGCAGAAGGCAGGGCTGTAAGGGACGTCGGTGGGCAGAGTGACACCACGATGAGTTCTGATGTCGCCTTCCTCCTCTTCGGTGCCTGCCTGCTGCTGGCGGTCGTGCTGCCCACGGCACTGACGCGCGTGGCCGTGTCGGCGCCGTTGGTGCTGATGGGACTCGGCATCGTGCTGGGCCTGAGCCCGATCACCGAGGGCATCACGATCGACCCCTTCACCAACCAGCAGGCGATCGAGCACGTCACCGAGCTGACGGTGATCGTGGCCCTGATGGGTGTCGGTCTGGCGATCGAGAGGCCGCTGTCGCTGCGCGACAAGGGCTCCCTGCGACGCTGGTCGGGCACCTGGCGCCTGCTCGCGATCGGCATGCCGCTCTCGATCGCCCTCGTCGCCCTGTCGGCCTGGTGGCTGGCCGGCGTCCCGATCGCGCTGGCGCTGCTGCTGGGCGCCGCGCTGGCGCCGACGGATCCGGTGCTCGCCTCCGACGTGCAGATCGGCGGACCGGTGGTGGACTCCGAGTCCGGTGTCGACCCGCGCCAGGTGGACGACGACGAGGTGCGCTTCTCGCTCACCTCCGAGGCGGGTCTGAACGACGGTCTCGCGTTCCCGTTCGTCTACATCGCGCTGCTCGCCGCCGGCGCGGTGCACACCGTCGACTCCTGGCAGGCCGCGCTGGGCTGGGGCTCCTACTACGTGCTGGTCAAGGTGGCCATCGGCGTGGTCGTCGGGCTCGCGGTCGGGCGGGTCCTGGCGAGGTTCGCGTACGGGTCCCGCATCAAGGCGCTGCGCCTGGCCGACCGGGGTGAGCCGCTGCTGGTGCTCGCAGCGCTGCTGACCGCGTACGGGCTGACCGAGGTGCTGCAGGGCTACGGCTTCCTCGCGGTGTTCCTGTGCGCGATGGCGATGCGCTCGGCCGAGCGTCGCGCCGCCTACAACCGTGCGATGCACCAGGTGATCGAGCGGGTCGAGGTGGTACTGACGCTCGCGGTGCTGCTGTTCTTCGGCATCGCGGTCAGCCGCGGCCTGCTGAGCGCGTTGACCTGGCAGGGCGCCCTGGTGGCGGTGCTGCTGGTGCTGGTGATCCGCCCGCTGACGGCCTACCTGTCGCTGCGCATCGCCCCCGCACCCGCCGACTGTCGGCACGCAACCACGGAGGGCGAGCGCTGGACCATCGCGTTCTTCGGGGTCCGTGGCGTGGGCACGATCTACTACCTGGCGTACGCGACGGGCTTCCTCGGCGTCGAGACCGTCGAGCTGTGGTCGATCGCGGGCCTCGCGATCGTGCTGTCGGTGACGCTGCACGGCATCACCGCGACGCCCGTGCTGGGCAAGGTCGACGCCCACCGGCGTCAGCACCGCCGGGGACACCAGGAGACGAGCGTCTGAGACGGCTGAGGGGACCATGAGGTGAGCACGGCCGCCGTTGACGGGGGAGACAACGGCGACCGGCGTGACAGACGTTATCCAGTGGGACGCATGTGCATCGTGCGCCGCGCCGGGACGGGCGTGTGGTCTGCGTCGCCGACGTCGATCGGGCTGTCTACCGGGCTGCGCACCGGGCCGCCTACCGGATGGTGACCTGACGGTTGGCCAGGCCGGCCCGCGCGGAGCGCTCCGACGCGGTGAGCGGGGCGTTCTCGGCCATCAGCTCCTCCAGCCGCGTACGCAGCGTGGTCGCGGGCTCGGCGAGCACGTCCGCGCCGGTGCCCAGCGGCAGGTCCCACACCGGGGCGAGGACGCCGTGCGCGCGGAACATGCCGACCAGGCGTCCACCCTCGACCAGGCGGTCCTCGTCCGCGGCGTGAAGACGGGCGAGCGCGTCGAGCAACGCGTCCTCGTCATCGCCCATCACCCACCGCAGGTGCTCCTTGGACCCGACGTCGGTCCAGTAGGCGGCGCCGTGGTCGGGCAGGCGCCGGGTCGGCCAGATGACGTCGTCCGCAGCCTCGATCGCCGCCGCCACGCCGGGGTCGGGCTCGTCCTCGGCCACCCAGAACGCGAACCCGTCGTGCACCGTGACCTCGAGCGGCTCGTCGGCGAGGAGGTCGCCGAGGCGGGGCCCGACCCCCGGAGAGGCGGGCACCTCGACCACGGAGCCGGGGGCGGCCTCGAGCGCCGCGAGCAGCGCGACGGCGAGGTCGCGGGAGACGTCGCCCGAGTCCCGCTGCACCTGCAGGCCCAGCATCACCTCGCCGTCCTCCCGCACGAGCGCGGGGGCGCCGCCGGGCAGCAGCGTCGCGAGCGTGACCGTACGGTCGGCGTGCTCGCCGACCAGGCGCAGCGGCGCCGTCGCCGCGGGGACCAGCTCACGCAGCGCGACGAGCTCGGCCTCGGCCGCCATGCCGGCGAAGGGCCGGGCGACGTACGGGGCCGCGCCGCTCGACGCACCGTGACAGTTCTTGAAGCGCTTGCCCGACCCGCACGGGCACGGCTGCCTGGGGCCGACCTCGCCGGGCGCGAGGGTCCCGGCGCCGGCGCCGGTCGAGGGCTTGGTGCGGTTCTTCTTCGCCATGGCGCGCAGCGTACGCGGGGCGGCCGCCGGGAAGGCCGCTGGTCAGCCGGGAGCGATGAGGGCGTGCACCGTGGCTCGCTCGGCGGTCAGCTCGGTCCACCAGCGCTTGGTCAGCGAGTCGACGATCGCCATGCCGCGGCCGGACTGTGCCGACGGCGGTGCGTCCACCCGGTGCGGCACGAGCGCGGAGCCACCGTCGGTCACCGAGACGACCAGGCCGTCGGGGCTCAGGCTCCAGCAGAGCGTCAGCACGCCGCCCTGCACCGGTTGGGCGTGGCGGATCGCGTTGCCCACGAGCTCGGAGACGACGAGCTCGGCGCAGTCGACGAGGTCCTCGAAGTCGGGAACCCGCGTGCCGGCCCCGTGGCGCGTGAGCCACAGCCGCAGCTGGCGGCGCGCGACCGCCGCCGAGGAGGGGTGGAACGGCACGCGCAGGTGGCCTTCGACCTGTCGCGTGGCGTCGAGACGTGTGTCGACGACCGACGGGCGTACCTTCTGCGGATTCATCGACACCTCCTCAGCGTCAAGTCAACGGGTTGATCGGCGTGTCTGCACAAGAAACAACTAGCCGCTGGGTAAAGAGTCACGGCCTCGCAGCATGTCGCCCGGCTTGTCCGTGATGACCGCCTCAACCCCCAGCGAGGCACACCATTCCAGGTCGGCGAGCTCGTTCACCGTCCAGACGTGCATGCGGCGCGCCCCCGTACGGCAGGCGTCACGCAGCGAGGCGTCACGCCGCAGCAGCTTGATGTCCGGGGCGGCGATCCACCCTCTGTCGTCGACACCCTGCGCGAGTACCCACGTGCGCCGCTTGTCCATGCAGTAGACGATCGGGATCCGCGGCTCCTGCCGGCGGACCCGCGTCAGCGCCACCCACGAGAAGCTCAGCACCCGGGCGCGTTCGCCGGTGTGCCACCCGAACTCGCGCAGCAGGTCCACCACCCGCTTCTCGACCAGCCCCGCGTACCTGGTCGGGTGCTTGGTCTCGATGGCGACCTCGATGCGCCGGGGCTGGCTCGCGATGGTCTCGAGCAGCGTGCGCAGCGGCAGCACCGTGTCCCAGGAGCGGTCGCGCTCCTCGGCCTCGTCGTCGAAGTCGCGCCAGGGGTTCTTCCAGCTCGCCACGTCGATGGCGTCGAGCTCCTCCAGCGTCATCGTGCTGATGACGCCACGGTGGCTCGCGGTGCGTCGCAGGTCCCGGTCGTGCGCACAGACGAGGTGCCCGTCCGCGGTCAGGCGTACGTCGCACTCGACCGCCTCGGCACCTGCCTCGAGTGCGCGCACGTATGCCCCCAGCGTGTGCTCGGCCTCCGTCGCGCTGTCGCCGCGGTGGGCGACGATCTGCGGCTGCGACGGAGGGGGCACGCACCCATGCAACCGCACGTCGTGGGCGATTGCACGCACCTGGGGGCCGGGACCGCCCCCTCAGGGGTGGGGTCGGCTCACATGTCGCGGTAGCGCCGCGCCTGGTCGAGGGCGTCCTGCATCGCACTGGCCGGAACCGGTCGGGCGGTGGCTGCCTGCCACCGTCCGTCGGCGCTGCCGTCGTAGGGCAGCCCGTACGCGGCCGTGTCCCGCTGGAACCGCCACCCCTCGGCCAGGGGCCCCGCGTCGAGGGCGTCGTACCCCAGGCGGTCGAGCACCTCGGTGGCGGCGCGCTTGGCGTCCTCGTCGTCGCCGGCGATCGCGAGCACGGAGCGCTCGGGGCTGCCGGAAGGGCGCGCCAGCGCCCCGAGGTGCCCGAAGAAGATGTTGTTGAACGCCTTCACCACGTGGGCGGTGGGGAACGCCTCCGCGACCATCTCGCTGGTCGTCGTGGACTCCTCCTCCAGCGCCGTCACGCGCCCGTCGCGCTCGGGGTAGTAGTTCAGGGTGTCGAGGACGACCGTGCCGTCCAGCGTCCCCTCCGGCACCGCCGCCACGACGTCGTCCAGGGCGTTCAGCGGCACGGTCAGCACGACCACGTCGGCGGCCGCCGCCTCGGCCGTCGTGCCGGCGCGCGCGTGCTCGCCGAGGTCGGCGGCGAGATCCGCCAGCGTCTCCGGGCCACGGCTGTTGGACAGCACCACGTCCAGTCCGGCGTCGACCGCCAGGCGCGCCACGGTGCCGCCGATGTTGCCCGCACCGATGAACCCGATGGTCGTCTCGGTCGCCTCAGGTGTCGTCTCACGCGTCATGCTGGGGTCAACCCGCGGGGCACGGCGCGTGTTCCCGCCGCGAGCGGAGGTGCAGTCCGATGAACGACGTCCCGCAGTCCCCGGTGGAGCTCTCGACGGTGCCGCTGGCGGAGAAGGTGCGCCTGCTGACCGGCGCCAGCACCTTCACGCTGCACGGCCACGACGGTCTGGGGCTGCGACCGATGGCGTTCTCCGACGGTCCGACCGGTGTGCGCGGACTGCAGTTCAGCGGCGGACCCGAGGTGACGCTGCTGCCGAACGCGACCGTGCTGGCCTCGTCCTGGGACGAGGACGCCGCCGAGGAGGTCGGCCGGATCCTGGCCGAGGAGGCGCTCGCCCAGGGCGTGCACGTCGTGCTCGGACCGACCATCAACCTGCACCGCTCGCCGCTCGGCGGGCGCTTGTTCGAGGCCTACTCCGAGGATCCACTGCTCTCGGGGCGCCTGGCTGCGGCGTACGTGCGCGGGATGCAGGCCGCGGGCGTCGGCGCCTGCCTGAAGCACCTCGTGGCCAACGAGTCCGAGACCCAGCGCAACACCGTCAGCTCGGTCGTGGACGAGGCGACCCTGCGAGAGATCTACCTGCTGCCCTTCGAGATCGCCGTCGCCGACGCCGACCCGTGGTCGGTGATGTCGGCGTACAACCGCGTGAACGGCATCCCCGCCACCGAGCAGCACCACGTGCAGGTCGAGGTGCTCCGGGACGACTGGGGCTGGACCGGGCTGGTGATGTCGGACTGGTTCGCGACCACCTCTGCCGCCCCCGCGGCGAACGGCGGCCTCGACCTGGTGATGCCCGGGCCGGACGGGCCCTGGGGCGATGCGCTGGTGCGGGCCGTGGAGTCCGGCGAGGTCGCGGAGTCGACCGTCGACGAGCACGTACGCCGCCTGCTGCTGCTCGCGGACCGGGTCGGGGCCCGGGGCGCTCCTCGCGAGGCGCCGGCTGACCTGCCGACGCCGGACTCCACGGTGCGCCGCGAACAGATGACGCGTCTCGCCGCGGCCGGCCTCACCGTGCTGACCAACCGCGGCGGGGTGCTGCCACTGCGGTCGACGGACGCCGTGGCGCTGGTCGGCCGCCACGCCGTCGAGACGATCTGCATGGGAGGAGGCTCCTCGAAGGTCAACCCGCCGCATCAGGTGAGCATCGTCGAGGGCCTGCGTACGCGGCTGGCCTCCGGCCCGGCCGTGGTCGACGGGGTGGCCGTGCGTCGGCGCCCGACGATGGCGCGGCAGGACGTGCTGTGCGCACCCGGCGGCAGCGACGCGTCGGTGGTGTGGGAGCTGCTCGACGCCGACGGCGAGGTGCTGGAGACCCGCCGCACCGAGGAGGCCGAGACCGTCGTCGGGTGGGACGACGACCTGCCTCGGCCGTGCGTCGGGATCCGCGTACGCGCCGAGGTGCTGCTCGACGGCGGGGTCGAGGTCGGCGGGCTCGGCGTGGGCGACTGGACGCTGCGGCTCGCCGGCGAGGAGCGGTCGTACGCGGCGCGCGTGGACGGTGACGGCTTCGGCGAGGAGATGCTGAAGCTGCCCGGGGAGACGTTCCGTGTCGACCTGCGCGGCGAGGGACCGCACCACCTGGAGGGCACGGTGCGCCTGCTGGACGCTGACGACCAGGGGGCGATGGCCGGGGTGGCACGGCTGCAGATCGCGGCGACCACCGCGGTGCGGCCGACCGAGGATGTCCTTGAGGAGGCCCGGCGCGCTGCCCGGGCGTGCGAGGTGGCGGTGGTGGTCGTCGGTCTGACGGAGGAGCAGGAGACCGAGGCCGTCGACAAGAGCACTCTCGCGCTGCCGGGGGACCAGGACGACCTCGTCCGTGCCGTCGCGGCGGTCGCCCCGCGGACGGTCGTGGTCGTGAACGCCGCGACGCCGGTGCTCATGCCGTGGCTCGATGAGGTCGACGCGGTGCTCTGGGCGGGACTTCCCGGTCAGGAGGGCGGACACGCGGTCGCAGCCGCCCTGCTGGGCGAGGTCGAGCCGGCGGGTCGACTGGTGACGACGTTCCCACGGGCCGACGGCGGGTCGGTCGCCTGGAGCGTGACGCCGGTCGACGGTGAGCTGACCTACGACGAGGGGCCGTGGATCGGCTACCGGGGTCACTGGGCGGGACGGGCGCCAAAGCCGCTGTTCTGGGCGGGGCACGGCCTCGGGTACGGCGCCTGGGAGTACGCCGACGCCGAGGTGACCATCGACGGCACCGGCCCGGGCGCCCTGGACGTGGCGGTGACGCTGCGCAACCTCGGTGAGCGGGAGAGTCGCGAGGTCGTGCAGCTCTACTGGGACCCGGCGGCCGACGACCAACCCGTACGCCTCGTCGGTTGGACCGCGGCAACGGTGGACTCCGGAGCCGAGCGACGGGTGCGGGTCTGTGCGGACGCGCGGATGATGCGCCGATGGGACACCGCGGCCGGTCGATGGGAGCAGATGCCGCTGGACGGCACCGTGCTGTTGGCCCGGGGTCTCGGGGACGTCAGGGCACGGCTCGACCTCGGCTGAGCCGATCGCTGCCGGCCCTCAGGCAGCGATCAGCCCGGCCAGTTGTGTCTCCGCGGGGCTGCGGCGGGGTGAGGGTGCCCGCGCGGGTGGGCGGTGCACCGGGGTGGGGCTGAACCAGGTGTGGCCGGTCGGCCCGCGCACGGTGGTGCCGGTGGCGTCTGGTCGGTGTGACCAGCCGTCGAGTTCCTTGACGAGGTTGCAGCGTGCGCAGAGGCCCTGCCCGTTGGCGTAGGTGGTCTGCCCGCCGTCGCTGACGGCGGTGGCGTGGTCGAGGTGGCGTACGGGGGCGTCGCACCACGGCGTACGGCAGGTCTGGTCGCGCAGCACCAGGAGCCGGCGCAGCACGCCGCGGAACTCGCGGGCGCGGGAGTCGGTGGCGGCGAGCTGTCCGGTCACGGGGTCGGTGAACAGCCGGCGCAGCCAGACCCGGTCGGCACCGCGCACGAGACGACGCCCCAGCCACGCGGGCAGGGGCCCGTAGCCGTCGAGATGCGCAGCGGACTCGCTGCCGTCGATCGCGTCATCCGGGTCGACGCCTACGCCCTCCGCGCTGTCGGTGGGCGGCGCCAGCAGCGCCTGCTGGTCCATGACGAGGTGGAGCGCGATCGGCGTGCCGGTGGCCGGCTCTGCCCCGGTCACGCGCGAGACGAGCAGATCGGCCATGAGCTGACCGCAACTGCGTTCGTCCCCTTGCGCCCGCGCGGCGTCGGCTGCCTGCTGCAAGGCTGCGTGACAGGCCACGCCGTCCTTCACCGGGAGGAAGCCGGTCACGTAGGTCATCGTGTCGGGAGCCGGTCGCACGCTGACGCAGCGGTCGGACTCGGCACCGCGGACGCGTCGAAGGCTGGACGTCGGATCGAGGCGGTAGCCGATCGCGCGCGCAGCGGCGCCGGCGCGGCGGTCGCCGAGGTCGGGCAGCTGATGGGCGAGCTCGGCGTCGACCTGGCGTCGATGCACCGGCGTGAGCACGGCGGTCTCCTTGACCACGATCGTGGCGCGCCACTCGCTGACCTCGCCGCGCTCGAGGGCTCGCAGGGAGTGAGGCATCTCGTCGACCAGCGCACGGGCGAGCCCGAGCAGCCGGGATCCCTTGTGCGGTGACTCGCGGCGAGCGAGGGCGATCTCAGACGCCAGACCCCGCCCCCGCTGGGCTGCCGGGACGCCACCGGCCTCCTCACGTCGGCAGCGCTTCTCGTGCAGTGTCGCGCTCGCCCGTGCCTGCAGGGCGGCGAGTGCGGACTTCGCGCGTTCGGCGGAGCCGATCAGCTCGAGGAGCGCGGACTCGTCGAGGGCCTCGACCTCGTGCGTCGACAGCAGCGAGGGCAGCACCGCAGGCAGGTCGGACACGGGGACCGTGGTCGGCCCCGTCCGTCCGTCTGTCTCGCGCTCGATGTGCCTGAGTCGAACATACGTGCGACCACCGACAGTTCGGCGACGGCGGTGAAACCGATGCCTCGAGGCAGACCCGACTACCGGCGCGTACGCAGAAACTTGCCGAAGTGCGGCACGGTGAACGCGACCGTCCCCCGCTCCGCGGAGTAGACGAGGCCCTTCTTGATCAGCCCGTCCCTCGCCGGCGACAGCGACTGGGGCTTGCGCGCCAGGTGCTTGGCGATCTCTGCCGTGCTCACCGGTCCGTCGCCGACCGCCTCACCCAGGTCGGCCATCGCGCGCATGTAGTCGCGCTCCGCGGGGGTCGCGCGGTCGTACCGCACCCCGAAGAAACCCCCGGCGAGCTCGGCCTCGGCCTCCGGCGAACCCTCCCGGACGTCGTCGACGGTGATCGGGTCGGCGAGGGCTGCGTCCCAGACGACCTTGCCGTACGCCTGCACGAAGTAGGGGTAACCGTCGGTCAGCCGGTACAGCTCGTCGAGCGCGTCCGGCTCGAAGCCCACCCCCTCGGACTCCGCCGGGATCAGCAACGCCCGGTCGGCCATCTCCCGCGGCAGGGCGTCGACGCGCACGTAGCGGAAGAGGCGCTCGGCGTACGACTTGCTCGCCGCCAACGCCGCCGGCAGGTGCGGCAGACCCGCGCCCACGACGATGAACGGCGACCCCTGCTGGCTGATCTCGTGGCACGCCCCGCACAGGGCGGCGAGCTCCTCGGTGGCGACGTCCTGCATCTCGTCGATGAAGACGGCCAGCCCGACACCGAGGTCGCGGCCCAGCTCCCCGATGTCGGTGAGCAGCTCGATCAGGTCGAGCTCGAGGTCACCGGAGTCGGCGCGCCCCTTCGCCGCCGCCACGTCGGTGGGCGGGGTCCAGCGGATTCCCTTGCGGTCCTTCAGCTCCGTGCGCAGCGCGAAGGACTTCAGCACCCCGGCGACCTCGTCGATGCGCTCAGGATCGCGGTGGCGGTGGGCGACCTCCCGGATGGCGGCGTGCAGTGCCTGGGCGAGCGGCAGCCGGAGCGACTGGTCGGGGCGCGCCTCGACCTTGCCGGTGCCCCAGAGCCGCTGCACGGCCTGACCACGCAGGGCGTTGAGCAGCACGGTCTTCCCCACGCCGCGCAGACCGAAGACGACCATCGACCGCTCGGGACGGCCCGATGCGACGCGTTCGAGCGTGACCTCGAACTGCTGCAGCTGCAGGTCACGACCCGCCAGCTCGGGCGGGCGTTGACCGGCGCCGGGGGCGTACGGGTTCCTCACGGGGTCCACGATCGGACGGTATCGCGCTGTCTAGGCTCCTTGCTAGATTGCGCTAGCGGCACCTAGCGCGTGTCGCGCTGGCGCCGAGCCGTAGCGTTCGCCCCATGCGTCGTCGTTGGATCCGGTCCCCGCTCCCCCTGGCCCTGCTCGTCACCCTGATCAGCATCGCCATCGGTCTCGTGATCCTGTTCGTCACGGGCAGCTTCGACGCGCTCGAGCCGGGCGAGACGCGGCCCACCAGCGCCGAGGTCATGGTGCGGCTGCTGTCGCTCGCCACGGCGGAGCTCTTCGTCCTCTGGGGCGTCTTCTGGCTCGTCCGTCGCTCGCGAGCGAAGTCTGACCGCGTCTAGCATTCGCGCTAGAGAGCTCCATACTGGGCGAGAGGCACGCGTCGCGCCACCCCTGCGGCCTAGGATGACGGCGTGCCGGAGCTGCCCGAGGTCGAAGCGCTCGTGCTCGACCTGCGTGGCCGCCTCGCCGGACGCTCCGTCGCGCGCGTCGACGTCGCCGCCTTCAGTGCACTGAAGACCTTCGACCCGCCCCTCAGCGCGGTGTCGGGCCGGCCGATCGACGGGGTCGAGCGCCACGGCAAGTTCCTGGCGATCTCCTGCTCGGGCACCTGGCTCGTGCTGCACCTGGCCCGCGCCGGCTGGGTGCGCTGGCGCGACGAGGTGCCGGCCACGCCACCCAAGCCGTCGAACAAGTCGCCGATGGCGCTGCGCATCGTGCTCGACGACGGCTCCGGGCTCGACGTCACCGAGGCGGGCACGAAGAAGAGCCTGGCGCTCTACGTCGTACGCGACCCGGCCGAGGTCGAGGGCGTCGCCCGCCTCGGGCCGGACCCGCTCACCGACGACTTCACCGCCGAGACCCTCGCCGGCATCCTCGCCGGCGCCGGCCGGGCACAGGTCAAGGGCGTGCTGCGACATCAGAGCAACGTCGCGGGCATCGGCAACGCCTACTCCGACGAGATCCTGCACGCCGCCCGCATGTCGCCGTTCAAGCCGGCCAGCGCGATCGCCGAGGACCCCGACGCGCTCGCCACGCTGTACGACGCCGTCCGCACCACCCTGCGTACGCACGTCGACCGGGCCTCGGGAACCCCGGCGACCGAGCTGAAGAGCGAGAAGAAGGCGAACCTCGCCGTGCACGCCCGCACCGGCCAACCGTGCCCGGTCTGCGGCGACACCGTGCGCGAGGTCAGCTTCGCGGACTCCTCGCTGCAGTACTGCGCGACCTGTCAGACCGACGGCAAGCCGCTGGCCGACCGGCGCACCTCGAAGTTCCTGAAGTAGGTCCCGCCCGACCAGACCGCCTCCTGCGGCCGGAGCGGCCAGGCGTGACGCGGTGGCACCGGGGGATGCTGCAGGCATGATCGGATTTCTCGTCGCAGGCCTCGTCATCGGCGTCCTCGCCCGCTTCTTCAAGCCCGGGCGTCAGCGTCTGTCGATCCTCGCCACCCTCGGCCTCGGCCTCGTCGGGTCGCTCATCGGCGGCACCATCGCCTGGCTGATCGGCTCCGGCAGCATCTGGGAGCTCAACGTGCTCGGCTTCATCCTCGCGGTGGTCGCCGCGGTGATGCTGATCGGCACTGCTGAGGCGGTCACGAACAAGGACCAGGCACACGGACGTCCCTGGAGCTGAGCACCGACTCCGAGCCCGCCCCGGCGAAGGCCGCGGGCAGGGGTAGGTCCAGGGCGCGGGCGAGCCGGTCAAGGTAGTCCTCGCGGCTGACCTCGACCACGCCGAGGGTCGCGAGGTGGTCCGTCCGCCACTGCACGTCCAGCAGGCGGCGCTCCGCGTGCTCGTCGTCGAGCCGCGTCACCAGCCCCCACAGGGCGACCTTGGAGGCGTCGCGTACGCGATGGAACATCGACTCCCCCGCGAAGAGGCCGCCGACCGCGATGCCGTAGAGCCCGCCTACCAGCTCGTCGTGCTGCCACACCTCCACCGAGTGCGCCCAGCCGAGCCGGTGGAGCTCGTTGTACGCCTCCTCGATGTCGGGGTCGATCCACGCCCCGTCCCGCGGCGGGTCGGCGCAGGCCCGCACCACCTGCGCGAAGGCCGTGTCGACCCGCACCTCCATGTCGCGCGCCGACTGGCGCAGCGAGCGGCGTACGGGGAAGTCCCCGACCGGCAGGACGCCGCGGTGCACCGGCGACCACCACGCCATCTCCGAGAAGTCACCCTCGTCGAGCCGCATGGGGAACAGCCCCGCCCGGTACGCGGCGAGGAGGGTCCCGGGGGCCAGGTCCGCGCCCAGTGCGACGACGTCGCCGGCACGGCGTCCGTGAGCGGTGCCCCGCAGGTCGGGGAGAGCCCACCGCGACGGCTCGGGTTCGACCGGTGCCATGGGTCTCGTCCTTCCCGCTGCGTGCCCGTGCACTCCCACGGGAAGCCTCCGCCGTACCGCTAGATTCGCAGACGAGCCCGGCACGTCCGCCAGGGACCGTCGAGACACGCAGCCACCTGGAGGAACCCGATGGGCCGGATCCGCAACTTCGCGAAGGGCAAGGTCGTCGACGCCGCCCGCGATCGTGCTGCGGAGGGTGCGAGCGAGCATGCACCCGGCATGAGCGCGAAGGTCGTGCACCAGGCCCTGGAGCGTGCGCTCCACGGCGTGGGCCCCCTCCCCGCCGCGACGAAGGCCGCCGACGAGCAGCTGCGAGACCACGACGGCGACGTCGAGAAGGCCATCGACGCCTGGACCCGCAACCACATCGCGCTCGCCGGCGCTCAGGGCCTGCTGACCAACCTCGGCGGCCTCGTGACCTCGCTCGCGTCCATCCCCGCCAACCTCGTCGGCATCACGGTCGTCCAGTCGCGCATGGTCGCGGGCATCGCGCACCTGCGCGGCTACGACGTCGAGGACCCGCGCGTCCGCGACGCCGTGCTCGCCACCCTGCTGGGCGAGGACCGCGTACGCCAGCTCGTGCGCCGTCGCCGCGTCCCCGCACCTCCGATGGCGCTGGCCACCGCCCCCGAGCACGACAGCACGCTCGCCCCGGTGATCGCCGCCGAGGTCGCGAGCGAGCTCGTCACCCGCGTCGCGGGACGGCGCCTCGCCACCCAGGTCGGGCGTCGCGTGCCGGTGCTGGGCGGGGCGGTCGCCGCGGGCACCGACGCCTGGTCCACGCGCGGGTTGGCGACGTACGCCTCACGCGAGCTGCGCAAGCGGCCCGCCGCCCGCTGACGGGCGCCGACTAGCGCCGCAGCCGGTCCCGCAGGCGCCGCGCCACCGCCAGCGTCAGGGTCTCGCGGCGGCCCGGCGGCGCGGCCGGGCCCGGCGGCGCGGGCGCACCCGCAGGCCCGGGCCGACCCTCCTCCGCCGCGATCTCGGTCATCGCCGTGAGGGCGTCGAGCGCGACGTCGAGCTGGTCCTCCACCGACACCTCGTCGGGATCCACCCACGCCTCGGCATCCGGCCCCGGACGCGGCACGAGCTCGTCGAGGTCGCCGTAGACCCGGTAGCCCGACGCCCCGAGCTCGCGCACCCACTCCCTGGCCAGGTCGGTGGCCCAGGCGTGCTGGTCCGGTGGCATCGCCGCCCTCGTCATGCCCTCGCGCTGGGCAAGGTTGTGGTGCACGAGCTGCTGGCGGACGAGCCGCCGGTAGGGCCGACCCGGCAGGTCGACCTCGCCGAGGCGCTCGTTGAGGTCGCGCAGCACCCGGATCTCGGCGACACCGATCGAGGAGTTCGATGCCTGGCTGTCCCTCGGCGCCCACGCGGGGTCGACCCCGAGCGCGCGGCACCACCGCAACCACAGCGAGTCCTCGCCGTCACGGGACTGCGGCACCAGCACCAGGTGGACCCGCTCCGGCGGCAGCGAGGCGCCCCACCGGGCCAGCACCTCCGGCACGTGCTGGACCCGCCAGAACCACAGCTCGCGCGGGTCCTCGTGCTCGGCCTCGCGGATCTGCTGCAGGAACGTGGCGAAGCTGCGCTGACGACGGTGCTTGATGCCTTCCTGCCACTCCGCGGGCACCTGACGCCCCAGGTCCCGCGCCGTGTAGACCAGGTGCACCTCGTCGCCGCCCTCACCGAGGTCCCTCATGGCGCGGGCGACGTGCTCGGCCCGTGCGCCGGCGAGGATCTCGTGGCTGATGACCAGCGTCGCGTCACGGTCGGTCGCCCGGACGCGGCGCATCAGCCGCTCCTCCCAGGCCCCCACGAAGTGACGGCGCTGACCGCCCCACGGTTCCTCGATCAGGTCCAGCGCGGCACCGAAGTGCGTCGGCATCTCCTCGTCGACGACGTAGTGCACGCCGTGCTCGGCGAGCGCTCCGGCATTGAGCCGCATGCGGTCCTGGAGGTAGGTGGTGCCGGTCTTCGGCGCCCCCACGTGGATGTAGACCCGGCGTGACATGGCCGTGAGTATCCCGCAGCCCCGACCCGTCGGTCAGTCGCGGCGTCCCCGGGCGCGCCGGTACACCCGGTGCAGGCGGCGTCCCGTCTCGCTGCGCTGGGCAGCACCGACGACGGCCTGGCGTACGCGGAAGCCCGGGGTCTCGTACGCCTCGGCGAGCTCACGACCCAGCCGCTCGGTCTCCTCGGCGAACTCCCGCTCCTGGCGCTGCAGCTTGCCGTGCAGGTGCTCCTCGATGCCGCGCAGCCGCACGGTCTCGGCCAGCAGCGCGGCGATCGAGGCGACGGCAGCGTCCGCGACGTACGCCTCGTTGGGACGGTCGGGGTTGCCGTGCGCCGGCAGCTCCTCGGGGTCCGCCGGGACGAGCTCGGCGAGGTCGCCGACCACGTCGACGTCGCGCTGCTGCAGCAGCCGCTGCCACTGCCGGGCGAGGTCGGCCGCCCAGACGTGGTCGGACTCGGGAAGTCCCAGGCGCGGTGAGTCACGCCGCGTGGAGAGCGTGCGGTGCGCCAGCAGCTCGCGGACGTAGTCGCGGTACATCGGCGCCGGGGTGTCGGCGTTGACCGCCTCGTTGACCCGGCGCAGCAGGGCCGCCTCGGCCGCTCCCAGGGAGGCGTTGGACCGCTGGGCGCTGAGGTCCAGACCCGTGTCGTCGAGGCCGATCACGTCGCGGACGCGCTGCCACAGCAGCTCCCGCGGTGCGTCGGGCTGCGGCACGGTGACCAGGTGGACCCGGCCGGGGGGCAGGGCGTACCCCCAGCGGTCGAGCACGTCCGGCACGTCCTGCACGGCCCAGAACCACTGGGCCACGTCGTCGTCCAGCGCGTTCTCGCGGATGCGCTCGAGGAACTCCGCGTACCCCATCGTGCGGCGGTGCTTGACGTTCTCCTGCCACTCCGCGGGCAGCTGGCGTACGAGGTCCCGGGCCGTGTACAGCACGTGCACCTCGCTGCTGCCGCCCTCGAGCCCGTCGAGGCTCTCCAGCACGCGACGCACCTGCGTGCGCGAGGCCCGCGCGAGGATCTCGTGGCTGATGACGACCGTGCCCTCACGCTCCAGCGTCGCCGCGGCGAGCCGGTCCCACGCCCCCACGGCCTCCCGCTCGAGGCCGCCCCAGTCGAGCTGCATCAGGTCCAGCGAGGCCAGGAAGTGGGCGTCGAACCGGTCCGCGACGTAGTGCACGCCCTGGGCAGTCAGCTGCTCGGCGTGCCGGAACAGCACGTCCTGCACGTAGGAGGTGCCCGTCTTCGGCGCCCCGATGTGCAGCACCACACGCCTCACGCTCATGCCGACTCCCGTCCGTGCAGTCCTCGGGCGACGGCGAGGCATCCCGTCACCGCCGCCTCGAGCACCGCGTGCTCGTCGGGCCCCTCGGGGAGGCCGAGCGCCTCCCGGGGGCCGTGGTCCTCGAGGTCGCCCACGATGACGCAGCCGCTCTCGGCCAGCCTCGCCTGGGACTCCCGGGCCATGTCCTGCAGCCACCCACGCAGCTGGGCCGGGGGCGCCGGCACGACGTCTGCACCGCTCGGGCGGTGGCCCTGCGTGCGCGTCTCCACGGCCAGCAGGCGGCGCAGCGTACGACGCGCCTCGTTGCGCCCCTCCTCGTCGGTGGCGACGCCGAGCGCGGTGTTGACGTTGCGGACGACCTCCACGCACGCAGCACCGAGGTCGAGGTGTCCGACGTCCTGCGGCTCGAGGTCGACCTCGAGCACCTGGTCGAGCAGCTGGGCCGCACGCGCGGAGCTGGGGGCGACGACGACGAAGACCCGGTCGGCGCCGAGGCGGTCGACCCACTTCTCGGCCAGCGACGCCGGGTCGGCGTACACCGGGAGCTGGTCGTCGCTGTGCCACTTGGCCCAGAACCGTCCCCACTTCACCTCCGCGCCGCGCAGCACGCGGTGGGCCCACACCTCGGCGGCCATCACGTCGACGGGGAGCACCACGACGACCGCGGCCTCGAGCGGACCGGCGTCGTCGTACGCGCGCTGCCGCAGCTGACCGCGCAGCGAGTCGACGGTCTGCGGGGCACCGGTGATCTTGACCGCGCGCCGCCACGGCTGCTTCGTGCCGTGGTCGCGGACGGCCGGGACGCCGTCGTGCCGCAGCAGCAGCGAGACCAGCACGCCCGAGGCGACACGGACGAGCTCCGCCGGTGGCAGCTCGTCCATCGGCACCGGGCGCGGACCCGAGGACCCCTCCACGGGCGCACCCGGCAGCGGCAGCTCCGGCAGCCCGCGACCGGGCCCCGAGACGGCCATGACGGTGTCGGCGAGCGCCGCGAAGTCGGCCGCGGTGCCCGAGCCCACGCTGTGCTCGGCGCGCTCGGCGAGACGGCGCAGCAGCTCGAGCTGCGCGGCGCCGGGCAACGGCACGCCGTACGCAGGAGGCGCCGCGGAGGGCACCTCGCCGGCGCTCCAGGTGTCCCACGGCGTCGACCCGCCGGCCCGCAGGTGGTGGACCCACGACCAGGCGGCGGCCTGGAAGTCCGGCAGCGGCCGGGTCACGGACCCTCACCGGGAGTCGGGGTGCCCTGCACGCGGCGCAGCGCGCGCTTGCTCCGTCGCGCCACGCGACGTGCCAGGGCCGCCGCCCGCGGGTGGCTGACGGGCCGGGCCTGCGGGTCGTGCTGCGCGGCTCGCTGCAGCACCGCCACCAGGGCGTCCATGGCGGCGTCGGCGACGTCGCCCTGCTTCGGCTTGTCGACCGGTCGGGTGCGCTCGCCGGGTCGCGGCGCCGGGACACGCAGCTCGTCGAGGTCCCCCACCACGGGGATGCCCTGCTCCTGGACCCAGCCGATCCACTCCTCGGCCAGCGGTGCGGCCCAGGAGTGCACGGTCGCGTCGATCGCGGCCTTGTCGCTGCCCGGTCGCTGCGCGAGGGTCTCGTGCACGACGAGCTGGCGGACGAGCACCCGGTAGGCCTCGTTGCGGAAGTCGACGGCCTTCAGCCGCTTGTTGAGCCGTCGCAGCATCGCGGTCTCCGCGGTGCCGATCGAGGTGTTGGCGCCGCCCGCCGGCTCCGGGGCCCAGGAGGGGTCGATGCCCATGGCCGTGCAGTAGCGGTGGAAGAGCTCGTCGGGCCCCGCCCCCGAGCGCGGCACCGTCACCAGGTGCAGCCGCTCGGTCGGGACCGCGACCCCCCAGCGGGTCAGCACGCCGCGCACGTCCTGGGCACGCCAGAACCAGATCTTCGCCCCCGGCCCCTTGCGGGCGGAACCGATGACCGTCGTGAACTTCGCGAACGAGCGCTTGCGCCGGTGCTTCACGCCCTCCTGCCACTCGGCGGGGATCTGCCGGGCGAGGTCGCGCGCCGCGTACACGACGTGCACCTCGTTGGTCTCCTCCCCGGTGCAGCCGGCTGCCTCGAGTTGGGCCACGGCCTGCCTGACCTGGGCCTTGCTCGCCCCGGCCAGCAGCTCGTGCGACACGATGACCGTCGCGCCGTCGGGTGCTGCGGCGACGTCGGCGACGAGCTCGTCCCACGAGCCGCGCACCTGCTCGCGCTGACCGCCCCAGTCCATGTCGATGAGGTCGAGCGCGGCGCTGAAGTGGTCACCGCCGTCCAGCACGGGGTACGTCACACCGTGGGCGGCCAGACGCGCGGCGTTGGCGGCCAGGCGCTCCTGGAGGTACGTCGTGCCGGTCTTCGGGGCACCGACGTGCACCACGACCCGGCACCGCGGTCGGTGAGGGGATCCGGGGTCGGTCACGGGGGTCATCTTGGCACCTGTCGAGGGCGGTGGCAGGTTCAGACGGCCGCGACGACGCGCGAGGGGCTCGGCCGGCCCAGCTGCTCCGCCATCCAGCGCGACGTGCCCGCCAGGGCCTTCAGGTCCACACCGGTGCCGACGCCGAGGCCGTGCAGCATCCAGACCAGGTCCTCGGTCGCCAGGTTGCCGGTGGCGGACTCGGCGTACGGGCAGCCGCCGAGCCCGCCGGCGCTCGCGTCGAAGACCGTGACCCCCTCGACGAGGGCGGCGTACGCGTTGGCCAGGGCCTGGCCGTAGGTGTCGTGGAAGTGCACGGCGATCTGCGCCAGGTCGACGTCGCACTCGACGAGCTCGCGCAGCACCGCCCGCACGTGGCCCGGCGTGCCGACCCCGATCGTGTCGCCGAGGGAGACCTCGGCGACACCGAGGCGCAGCAGGCGCTGGGCGGCGCGGGTGACGTCCTCGACCGGCACGGCGCCCTCCCACGGGTCGCCGAAGCACATCGAGAGGTATCCGCGGACGCGTACGCCCTCCTCGCGCGCCCGGCGGACGACCGGCTCGAACATCGCGAACTGCTCCTCGTAGGTGCAGTTGAGGTTGCGGCGGGCGAACGTCTGGGTCGCGGAGGCGAAGACGGCGATCTCCCGGACACCCGCGGCCAGGGCCCGGTCGAGACCCTTCTCGTTGGGCACGAGCACCGGGAGGTGCTCGGGTCGGGTCGTCATCGGACCACCGTCGGTGCGCAGCACCTCGAGCAGCTCGGTCGCGTCCGCGAGCTGCGGCACCCACCGCGGGTGCACGAAGCTGGTCGTCTCCACGGTGGGCAGGCCGGCCGCGAGGAGGCGGCGCACGAACTCGGCCTTGACCTGCACGTCGAGCACCGTCGACTCGTTCTGCAGGCCGTCCCGGGGGCCGACCTCGACGATGCGGACGCGGTCCGGCAGGCCGGGGCGGGTCACGACGGTGGGCTGGCGCATGGGGTCATGCAAGCACGTGACCCCAGGCGGTCACACCCCCTCCACGGTGGCGACCTCGGCGCCCAGGGACACGCGGTCGCCCACCGCGACGTCGACCCGTCGCACCTCACCGTCGAAGGGAGCCCTCAGCGCCAGCTCCATCTTCATGGCCTCCATGACCACCAGCACCTGACCCTCGACCACCGCGTCGCCGGGCGCGACGTGCACGTCCAGCACCGTGCCCGGCATCGGCGCGGTGAGAGTGCCGTCGCCGACGGCGGCGGCGGAGTCCCGGAAGGGGTCGGGACGCTCGAAGACGTGGCGATGACCCCGGTGCACGACCTCGGTGCGGAGAGGCGTCCGCCGAAGGAAGCAGGTGGACGGCTCGCCCTCGTGTGAGACCTGCAGCCGGGTCAGGCCCTCCCCGGGATCGACCGCGGACGACAGCTGCGTCACGGCCGGGTCGACCGCGGTGGCGACCAGGTCGGTGCGCACCACGGCAGCCGGCGCACCGGACCGCCACCCGTCGGGCGCGAACGGCTCGCCATGACCCGCTTCGGGTCGCGTCGTGAGGGCGGCCACCGCGGCCGCGACCGCGGAGGACGGCGGCTCGAGCTCGACCTGGTCCAACCAGGCGGTCTCGACGTGGGCCCCACGCACCTCGGGGGTGGTGGTGAGCCAGCGGAGGAAGCCGGTGTTGGTGGTCAGACCCGTGATCGCCGTCGCGTCGAGGGCGCCGGTCAGGCGGTCGAGGGCGGCGTCGCGGTGGGGGGCGTACGCCACCACCTTGCCGAGCATCGGGTCGAACCCGGTGCCGACGGTCTGACCCGACTCGAGGGCGTGGTCCACCCGGACTCCCCGGTGATGAGCCGGGTCGGGCCACACCACCCCGGTCGCCGTGCCGGCCTGCGGAAGGAAGCCCGCGTACGCGTCCTCGGCGTAGATGCGCACCTCGACCGCGTGACCGACGGTCGTGACGTCGTCCTGGGCGTAGCCGAGACGCTCACCGGCGGCCACGCGCAGCTGCTCCGCGACCAGGTCGACCCGCTCGCCGCGGACCCGCGAGACCTCCTCGGTGACCGGGTGCTCGACCTGCAGGCGGGTGTTCATCTCGAGGAAGAACACCTCGCCGGTGGCGTCGTCGAGGAGGAACTCGACGGTGCCGGCTCCGACGTACCCGACGTGTCCGGCCAGCGCGACGGCGCTGTCGCGGACGGTCCGGCGCACCTCGTCGGTGAGGCGGGGGGCGGGTGCCTCCTCGAGCACTTTCTGGTGGCGGCGCTGGGCGGAGCACTCGCGGTCCCCCAGGTGCACGACGGTGCCGTGGGTGTCGGCGAGCACCTGCACCTCGAGGTGGCGGCCGTGCTCGACGTACCGCTCGATGAGCATGGTGTCATCGCCGAAGGCGCTCGCGGCCTCGCGCTTCGCGGCGGCGACCGCCTCGTCGAGCTCGGCGGCCGATCGCACCACGCGCATGCCCTTGCCGCCGCCGCCCGCGGCGGCCTTGACGAGCACGGGGAAGCCCGCGTCGGTCTCGGGCTCGCCCTGCGGCACGACGGGCACTCCCGCCTCGACGGCGAGGTCGCGGGCGCGGTCCTTGCGTCCCATCTGGTCCATGACCTCGGCGCTCGGACCCACGAGGGTGATGCCGGCGGCGTCCAGGGCGCGGGCGAACGCGGCGTTCTCGGACAGGAAGCCGTAGCCGGGATGGACGTACGCCGCGCCGTGCTCGCGTGCCGCGGCCACGACGGCCTCGACGTCGAGGTAGCTCGGCACCACGGCGACGGCGTCGGCCTCGCGGGCGTGCATCGCGCCCGCGTCGGCCTCGGTCACCAGTGCGACGGTGCGTACGCCCAGGTCACGGCAGGTGCGGATCACCCGGCGGGCGATCTCGCCGCGGTTCGCGATGAGGACGGAGGACACGCCCATCACATCCTGAAGACGCCGTAGGACGGCGTCGGGATCGGGGCCTGCGCGGCCGTGGCGAGACCCATGCCGAGCACGCGACGGGTGTCGGCCGGGTCGATGATCCCGTCGTCCCAGAGCCGGGCGGAGGCGTAGTAGGGCGAGCCCTGGGTCTCGTACTGCGCGCGGATCGGGGCCTTGAACTCGTCCACGTCGGGATCGTCCTCACGGCCCGCGACCGTCGCCAGCACCGAGGCGGCCTGCTCGCCGCCCATCACCGAGATGCGGGCGTTGGGCCACATCCACAGGAAGCGCGGGTCGTACGCCCGGCCGCACATGCCGTAGTTGCCGGCGCCGTAGGAGCCCCCGATCACGACGGTGAACTTCGGGACCACCGAGCTGGCGACCGCAGTGACGAGCTTGGCGCCGTCGCGGGCGATGCCGGCGTTCTCGTACTCCCGCCCGACCATGAATCCGGTGATGTTCTGCAGGAACACCAGCGGCACGCCTCGGCTGTTGCAGAGCTCGACGAAGTGCGCGCCCTTGCGGGCGGACTCGCTGAAGAGGATGCCGTTGTTGGCCACGATGCCGACGCGGTAGCCGTGGATGCGGGCGAACCCGCAGACCAGCGTCTCGGCGTACAGCTGCTTGAACTCGTGGAACCGGCTGCCGTCGACGACCCGGCGGATCACCTCGCGCACGTCGTACGGGGTGCGGGCGTCGACGGGCACGACATCGTAGAGGCCCTCGGGGTCGAGCTCGGGCTCGACGTACGCGTCCGCGTCGCGGGTGATCCAGCGGTCGCCGGGCTGCGCGCCCGGACCCACGGTCTCGACGGTGCTCATGATCGAGCGCACGATCTGCAGCGCGTGGGCGTCGTCGTCGGCGAGGTGGTCGACGACACCGGACGTGCGCGCGTGCACGTCCCCGCCGCCGAGGTCCTCCGCGCTGACCACCTCACCGGTCGCGGCCTTCACCAGCGGCGGGCCGCCGAGGAAGATCGTGCCCTGCTCCTTGACGATGACGGTCTCGTCGCTCATCGCCGGCACGTACGCCCCGCCCGCGGTGCACGAGCCCATCACCGCGGCGACCTGCGGGATGCCCTGGGCGGAGAGCTGCGCCTGGTGGAAGAAGATGCGCCCGAAGTGCTCGCGGTCGGGGAACACCTCGTCCTGCCTCGGCAGGAACGCGCCGCCGGAGTCGACGAGGTAGACGCAGGGCAGCCGGTTCTCCAGGGCGATGCGCTGGGCGCGCAGGTGCTTCTTGACCGTCTCGGGGTAGTAGGTGCCGCCCTTGACCGTCGCGTCGTTGGCCACCACGACCGTCGGACGGCCGGCGACCATGCCGATGCCCGTGACGATGCCGGCGCTGGGCACCTCGTCGTCGTACATCCCCCCGGCGGCGAGCGGCGCCAGCTCGAGGAACGGGGAGCCGGGGTCGAGCACCCGGTCGACACGCTCGCGGGGCAGCAGCTTGCCGCGGGCGACGTGCCGCTCGCGGGAGCGTTCCGACCCGCCCCGGCGTACGCGCTCCAGCCGATCGCGCAGGTCACTCGTCAGGTCGCGGAGCGTCGGAGCGGGCTCGTCGGGCACGCGGGCCAACCTAGCCGGGTCCGCCTCCGGAGTGGTCGCAGTGTGTCGGTGCCAGGCTGGGTGACATGACGACCATCCCGTACGGCGCCTGGCCCTCCCCGATCTCCGCCGCGTCGCTCGCCTCTGGCTCCTCCACGGCCTCCGACCCGCGCGTGGTGGACGGTGACCTCCTCTGGCAGGAGAGTCGCGACGGCGGTCGTGTCGTCCTGGTGCGCAGGTCGCTGGGCATCGCCGGCGCCGCCGAGGAGCCGGTCTCGCCGCCGTGGATGTCGGTGCGGTCGAGGGTGCACGAGTACGGCGGTGGCGCCTGGGCTGCCGCGGACGGGGTCGTCGTGGCGGTCGACTTCTCCACCCAGCGGCTCTGGCGCCTCGACGGCGACGACCCCGTGGCATTGACGCCCGAGGTGCCCGGGTCGTCCGGCGCGGCGCTGCGCTGGGGTGCGCCGGAGGTCGACGTACGCCGTGGCTGCTGCATCGTCGTGCGCGAGGACCACCGGGGGCCGGGCGAGCCGGTCAACAGCCTCGTCCGGGTCCCGCTGGAGGTGGCGGCGTCCGGGCCGGACGACGGTGTCGTGCTCGTGGCCGGCAGGGAGCGCTCGCTGCCCCGTCCCGACAGCGACGACGCCGGGGATCCCGCACGTCCTGACTTCGTCGCCGACCCCGTGCTCAGCCCCGACGGCAGCCGTCTGGCCTGGGTGCAGTGGTCGCACCCGCACATGCCGTGGGAGGCGGGCGAGGTCTGGGTCGCTGAGCTCGACGCCGCCGGCGACCTCGTCAGGCCGCGGGCGGTGCTCGGCGGGACCGGGCGTGCCGCCTCGTCCCCGACCTGGGTCGACGGGACCCACCTCGCCGCGTACGCCGAGATCGGCCCCGTCGCCCGACCCTGGCTGGTCGACGTCACCGATGACGACGCCGAGCCGGTCGCCCTGGCTCCGCAGGATCCCGCGGGACCCGAGCACGGCGTCCCGGCCTGGCAGCTGCGCATGCGGACGCTCGTCCGGCTCGACGACGGCCGTCTCGCGGGCGTGCACACCGTCGAGGGGCGTACGGGCCTGGTGCTCCTCGACCCGGACGGCGCCGACCCCGTGCCGCTCGCGGCCGACGCGCTGCTGCGACCCACCGGTCTCGGTGCCCATCCCGAGGGAGTGATCTGCCACGGGTCGGTGCCCGGGCTCGGGTCCGGCACGTTCGTCGTCCCCCTCGACGGCAGCGACCCCCGCCCGATCCACGTCGCGACCCCGGCGCCGGATCCCGCGTACGCGGCCCCGCCCGAGGCCATCACCTGGACCGGTCACGGCGGCGACACCGCCCACGGCTTCCTGCACCGCCCGACCCACCCCGACGTCGTGGGACCCGCGAGTGAGCTGCCGCCGCTGGTCGTGATGGCGCACGGCGGACCGACCAGCGCGACGGTCGCCGTCGCCCGGGGCGTGACCGCCTTCTTCACCTCTCGTGGCATCGCGGTGCTCGACGTCGACTACGCCGGGTCGACGGGCTACGGCCGTGCCTACCGTGAGCGTCTGGCGGGCACCTGGGGCGAGGCCGACATCGTCGACGTCGTAACCGGGGCCCGGCACCTCGCCGACACCGGCGTCGTCGACCCCGACCGGATGGCGGTGCGCGGTGGCTCCGCGGGCGGCTTCGTCGTGCTGGCGGCGCTGGCCTTCCATGACGTCTTCAGCGCGGGGGTGAGTTTGTACGGCGTCTCCGACCTCTCACTCCTCGCGCAGGAGACGCACAAGTTCGAGTCCCGCTACCCCGACGGGCTGGTCGGGCCGTGGCCGGCGGCGAAGGAGACGTACGACGCCCGCTCGCCGCTGTTCCACCCCGAGGGCATCACCGCCTCGCTGCTCCTGCTGCAGGGACTCGACGACGAGGTCGTGCCGCCCAACCAGTCCTCGCTGCTCGCCGAGGCCGTCCGCGAGGGCGGTGGCGACGTCGAGCTCGTCGAGTTCGCCAGAGAGGGGCACGGGTTCCGCGACCCGGCGGCGGTCGAGCGGGCGTGGCAGCTGGAGCTGGACTTCTACGGGCGCCGGTGGGGGTTCAGCCCCGCCTGAGTCGACGCTCCGGATGATTCGTTTCACCGTTGCATGGGCGCGAGGACGCGCTGGAGCGCGTCGAGACGGTGTCACGACTCGGTGCGCGGACTCAGTCCATCCGCTGGAGCTGCGCGACCAGGACGGCGAACTCGTCGCGGGGCGGAGTGTCGGGAGGCAGCCAGCGGGAGAAGTCGCGGCGCGGCACCCTCGCACCGGTGAAGGATCCGTCCGCGCGCTCGACCATGAGCCCCTGCGGGGGCAGCGAGACGTTCCCGCCGCGCTCGCCGACGACGATGACGCAGGCACCGATCGGGATCGCGGACGACTTCTCCTCGAGCGTCAGCTGCACGCGGTCTCCCGAGAAGAAGCGGTGGGACGGTCCGAAGCGGATCGCCATGTCATCGATGCCGGCAGGCGTCGAGGCGTACGACTCGATCACCGCCACCTGCATGACTGCCGCCGCGTCATCACGGCCGCGTACGGCCGTGCGCCAGCCGGTGACCTCGTCGAGCACCGCGAGATCGAATGCGTCGACCATGTCGGGCAGCGACGCGAAGGGCGCGTAGTCGAGGATGCCGTCGTAGAGGATCCCCGGGTCGACCGCCGGACTCTGCCGGCCGGCATCGCGCAGCACGTCAGGCGCGCAGCGGGACTCCTGGGTGCCGGCCTGCGACGCAGCCGCCGGGGTCACAGTTAGCACGCTCGGTCGACCGTCTCGATCCGGCTCCTCCGCCACTTGTCCCGTGCATGCACTCGCCAGCGCCGCCACCATGATGACGCCGGCGAGGGCGTGACTGGTTCTCATGCGTCTGAGACGCGCGCGGCCGCCCGCTGGTTCCACTCGTAAGTGAAGCCGTCGACGCGCTCGAGCGCGTGCTGGGCTTCACGCGCCTAGATCAACCCGTCGTGGTCAACCGCTCCTTCAGGAACGCCAGCACCTCGTCGACGCCTCGCTGCTGACGGTGCTCGGTGAGCGTGGAGTGCTTCTTGCCCTCGAACTCGACCGCACGGAAGTTCTCGCCGAGCTCGCGACGCAGTGTCGCGAAGCGTGATCCGGTGGACGGATCGCCGGAGTACTGCAGTCCCAGCACCGGGCAGCCGGCGGCCGCACGCTGCTTGACCCGCTCCAGGTCGTCCGGCGACAGGTTCAGGTCGGCCGCGCGTTTCTTCCCGACCGGGAACGGCGTCGACGGCTGCGCCAGCACCGGCGCGGCGACCGCGTCGTCGACCATCATCGCGAGGGCGAAGCCTCCTGTGAAGCACATGCCGAGCGCCCCGACCCCCGGTCCGCCGAGTTCGCCGTGCAGGTCACGGGCCAGTGCCCGCAGCCAGCCCGCGATCGGCGTGGTGACGCCGGTGGCGAGCTTGGTGAACTCCGAGCTCACGCAGACCTGGGCGAAGGACTTCGCGTACGTCTTCGGTGACGCCGGCGCCCCGGGGTCTCCGAAGAGCTGGGGCATGACCACGGTGAAACCTGCGTCGACGACCGTCTCGCCGAACCCGATCACCTCGGGCGTCATGCCGGGGATCTCGTGGATCACGATCACGCCCGGGCCCGAACCCCGGCGGTAGACGCCGTGGGTCTTCCCGTCGGCGGAGAAGGAGCTCCTGGTCCAGGCGTCGAGGGTCCCGGTCGGTGCCGTCGTCATGCCTCGACCCTCCCCCTCCGCCCGTGGGTGAATCAGCCGCGCGGTTGGACGGTCACGACTTCGACCTTGGCGCTGACGCCGTCGAGGGTGAAGGCGAAGCTCTGGCCGGCGGGATCCATGAACACTCGCGTCAGGCTCAGCCGCGTCGTGCCGCCCGGGGACAGCGTCCGCTCGTCTGTGTCGTCACACCGCTCCGGCACCACCCTCAGACCGACACCGGGCAGCGCCCGAAGAGCGCAGCGCGACACCGTCTGCGGAGCCTCGGAGGTGTTGCGGATCGTGGCCACGATGCGACTGGGTTGACCGCGAACCAGCCCGTCGCGAACCATGATGCGACCGACGAGAGGGCGCGCGGTGCCGTCTTCGTCGAGACCCTCGTTGACGACCCAGTCGATCGCCAGCTCACCACAGGTGCCGGTGGTCCCCAGCTCGTCGGCGATCTGGGTGCCCGCCCCGCCGGTGGCGACCGAGAACCGAGTGATCGTGCCTCGCGCCGCGTCGATCACTCCGCAGTCCTCCGCGGACACCATGAACGTCGGTCCACCGTCAGGACCGAGCCTGAACGGTCCGCCGGGAACCGTCACCGTGTCGCGCACGGGTGGGGTCCCGTCGCTGGCGGGCCCGACCGCGGCGCGCACGCGTACGGGGTCGGTGAGCTGGCAGACGCGGTCCCGGTCGGTGAGCAGCCGCACGACTCGCCCGCGCCGGTTGCCCGGGAGGCTCAGGTCGTCGCCGACACGCAGCTCCAGCTCGCCGACCTGGCACGCACGCAAGTCCCTGCCATCGATGCTGTCGCCTGCGGACGGCGTCGCGTCCGCAGGCTGCGACGGCGGCGCCGGGGCTGCCGGGGAGGTCGTCCGTGTGGACTCGTCGAGGAGCTGCGCACCGACGATCGGGACGGCCGCGGCGAGCGCCACCACGGCACCCACTGCGAACCACCGCCGCGCCGGGCCACGCCGTCCGACAGAGGTGCGGCCGGCTCTCGGGGCAGGTGCGGCGTGGGCGGGCTGCTGGTCGTACGCGTCGCGCAGCCGGGCCACGAAGGCCTGGTCGCCGCGGTCGCCGCGGTCGCCGTCGTCGTGCGGGGTGCCGTTCATCGGGCCTCCTCCTGGTCGTTGCGGAAAGAGGGGTCGAGATCGCGCCGCAGGGCACGGAGCCCGTCGTACGCGGACCGCTTGACGGTGCCCTCACCGCAGCGCATGAGCTCGGCGGTCTCGGCGACCGAGAGGTCCTCGAGGTGGCGCAGCACGACGGCCTGCCGCTGTCGCGGGGGCAGCTTCGCCAGCGCCTGCTGCAGGGCGAGGCGGTCCTCGGGCACGTCGTGCCTCGCGGGCTGCTCGGGCACCTCGCCGGTCCGTTCGCGACGCCACCGTGCCCGCCGCCGCTCGCTGATGTGGGCGTGGGTGAGGGTGCGCCGGGCGTACGCGTAGGGGTCGTCGACGTCGGCGTCGACCTTGGACCAGCGGCTGTAGATCTTCTCCAGCGTCACCTGGAGGAGGTCCTCCGCGTCCTGCCGGTTGCCGCACAGGGCGTACGCCACGTTGAAGAGCCGCTGGTGGCATCCGGCCACGAAGTCGGCTACGACCGCTCGTCCACGGGTCTCCTCCCGGCCCGGCTGCCCTGGGTGTCCAGGATGCTCGAGGTACTCACATCATCAGGGACGCCAGCGACGGAGGAATCGGTTGTGTCCGTCTCGCAGATCGAGATGCCGCGCTCTCGCTCATCGACACCCCCTTGGGCTCAGGGTCACCGCACCCGCGCGGGCTGTCGTCGACGAGGTCACCCGGGTGGGAGAGCTCGAGGACCGCCGCCGCGACACCACCCGTGAGGAGCGCTTCCTCGCTCACGGGCTCACGGGCTCACGGGCTCACCTCGATGATCGTGTACGCACCCGACCTCCGGGATCGCCGCTCGCCGAGCGCATGCCGATTGCACTTCCCAGTGACGCACGGGCTCCCTCACGGGGCCGCTGACCGCCCGCACGTCACTGGGAAGCAGTCTGGTGGGTCAGTCGAGGTCGTAGCCCCCGTCGGGCAGCTGGTAGGTCTCCGGCTTCGAGATGCGACCGTCGCTGGTGAGGGTGAAGAACGAGACGCAGTCGGTGGCGCCGAGGGTCGCCTCGAGCCAGTACGCGTTGTCGTCGTCGTCATCGCCCATCCCGGCCAGCACCCGGGTCTCCGGGTCGAGCGCGGCCGGCCAGGTCTGCGGGCACTGCCCGATCGACCCCTTCGCCCAGATCATGCGCGCGTCCGGCTCGGTCGCCGGCAGGTCTCCCTGCACCAGCCACGCGAGGAACGCGCGGTCGAACCAGAGCCAGTCCACCACCGGGGCGTCCGGACGTACGACGGGCTCGGGCTGGGGCTGGGGCTCGGGCTCGGGCTGGGGTTGCGGCTCGGGCTGGGGTTGCGGCTCGGGCTCAGGCTGCGGCTGCGGCTCGGGCTGCGGCTCGGGGACCGGTGCGGGCGGGGGCGGCTGCGGGGTCGGTGCGGGAGGCTCGGGCGTGGGCTCCGGCGTCGGTTCCGGCGTCGGTTCCGGCGTGGGCTCCGGCGTGGGCTCCGGCGTGGGCTCGGGCGTGGGCTCCGGCGTGGGCTCGGGCTCGGGCTCGCGCACCCCACCGCGCTTCTCCACCACCGGCGGCGTCGGCCGCCCCGACGAGCCGACGAGCTGCAACCGGAAGCACTGTTCCCCGGGACCGTCGAGCGACTCCCAACGTCCGGCCCGCGGGTCGAGGTTCGCGACCAGGCGGGTGAACCTGGTGCGGGCGTCACAGGTCTCCGTCGCCTGCGCCCAGACCAGCACCCGCGCGCCGTCGGCGACGCCTGTCGGCGGGGTCCAGCTCGCGGTGACCGGTTCGCCGTCGCCGCCGGACCAGGTCACGGCGCCGAGGGTGGTGGGGGTCGCCTCGAAGGTGCAGGCGCGCGGGGCCGGGCTGAAGCGGCCCCCGTACGTGCGGGCCACCCGTCGCCCCTCGGCACCCTGCACCCAGCGGCAGGCGTACCGACCCCACGCCAGCAGGTCGCCCCGGCCACCGCGCACGGACATCACCGACGCCGGGCGCGGACGGTGGCCGAGCCCGAGCACGTGGCCGAGCTGGTGGGTGATGATGCGACCCAGGGCCTCGCGGTCGGCCCAGGTCGTGACGTCCCAGCGGGGCAGCGCGACGAACGCGCGCGGCGTACGCCCCACCGTCGACAGCGGCGCGGTGCGCGAGGTCAGACCCATCCTCAGCATCGCCCGCGAGCCGCGTGCCTCCACGAAGCGCACGTCGGCGCCCGAGGAGTTCCACGCGGCGACCGCGGCGCGCACCGACCACGCGTACGCCTCGGGCAGGCCGCTCGTGTACGTCACGCGCCGCGCCCGCCATGGTCGCGCCGACCCCGGCCGGCCGACCATGTCGTCGTCGAGCAGCACGTCGGACAGGGGCGAGGTCTGTCGACCGAGCACGAGGTCGGCCGCGGCCACGATGGCCTCGGGCGAGCTCCCCACCGTCGGGCTGTCGCCGTCAGCGACCACGCCGTCGGCGACGGCGGCCGTCATGACCGTGCCGGCCAGGGTCATGACGAGGGCGGTGAGGAGCACCAGCAGCAGGCGCACGGTCCGGGAGATCACGACGACCGCCCGCCCAACCGGCACCACCGGGGTCCGAGTCGGAAGTCGCCGCCGTAGCGCGCGACGACGTTGTCGCCGACGGCCGGACCGATCCAGCGGCACGCGTACCGCCCGGCGACCGGACGCGGGGTGCAGGACGTCTCCAAGGCTGCCTCCATGAGTCCGCAGGTCAGACCCTCGGAGTGGCGCAGGCCGAGCACGTGCCCGATCTCGTGCGCCACGACCCGGCCGTACACCTGCCTCTGCTGCCACCCGACGAGCGGGACCCGGTCGATGGTGATCCGGTTGGGGGCCGCGAGCTGGCGGCCGACGGTCGCCCGTGCCGCGGCGCCGGCCACGTCCGCGACGACGATGCGCAGGGCCGCGGTGTCGGCCGGGGCCCGCACCAGCCGTACGCCGGTGGCGGTGCGGTTCCAGGCGCGTACGCCGTGCCGCACGCTCCAGCGGTAGCGCGGCGGCACGTCCGCGTGCCAGGTGACGACTCCGCCGGGCCAGGCGCGGCCGTCGGCGAGGTCGGGGCGGCGTACGCCGGAGGAACCGACGACGACCGACGCCACGGCCACCCCGGCGGTCTCGCCGAGACCCTCACCGTTCATCGGCACGACCGGGCCAGGGCCGATCGGCGCCACCCACAGCAGCGCCGCGCTCAGGACGCCCGCGACCCGCGACGCCGTGAGGCGACGACTCGGTCGCGGGCGCGCTACGCGGCGCTGCGGACGGGAGGGAGCTGACACCCTCCGATGACATCCCCGATCCGCGCGAAACGGGCGGGAAGCGGCAAGTCTTTACGTGCCGGGGCCCGTCACCAGATGGCGACCCGCTGGTCCTCCTCCAGCCACAGGCCGTCGCCCGGTCGGGTCTCGAAGATCTGGTGGAACTCCTCGACGTTGCGCACGATGTTGGCGCGGAACTCCGGCGGCGAGTGGGGGTCGACGGTCAGGTACTGCAGGTCGAGCTCGCGGCGCCGCTTGGTGCGCCACACGTGGGCCCAGCTGAGCATGAGGTCGCGGACACCGTCGGTGACCTCCTCAGGCGTCAGGTCGGTGTCCTCGCAGGCGATGCGGTAGGCCTTGATGGCGATCGTGAGTCCACCGAGGTCGCCGATGTTCTCGCCGACGGTCAACGACCCGTTGACCTTCTCGCCGGGCAGGTTGCGGGGCTCGAGACCGTCGTACTGGCTGATCAGGGCCTTCGACTTCTCGCCGAAGCGCTCCTTGTCGGCGGGCGTCCACCAGTCCTCGAGGTTGCCGTCGCCGTCGTACTGCGCGCCCTGGTCGTCGAAGCCGTGACCGATCTCGTGACCGATGACCGCCCCGATGCCGCCGTAGTTCTCCGCGTCGGGCACCTCGGCGTCGAAGAACGGCCGCTGCAGAATGCCGGCGGGGAAGCAGATCTCGTTGGTGCCGGGGTTGTAGTAGGCGTTGACGGTCTGCGGCAGCATGAACCACTCCGCGCGGTCCACCGGCGAGCCGACCTTGCGCAGCTCCCGGTCGGTCGCGAACGCCGACGCGGCGCGAGCGTTCGCGAGCAGGTCGCCGCGGTCGACCTCGAGGGCGGAGTAGTCGCGGAACTCCTCGGGGTAGCCGATCTTCGGCGTGAACTTGTCGAGCTTGTCGAAGGCGCGGGTCTTGGTGTCCTCGCTCATCCAGTCGAGGTCGGTGATCGAGCGCCGGTACGCCTCGAGGAGGTTCGCCACCAGCTCGTCCATCCGCTCCTTCGCCACGGGTGGGAAGTGACGGGCGACGTACCGCTTGCCGACGGCCTCACCGATCGCACCCTCGACGAAGGAGACGCCGCGCTTCCACCGCGCCCGCATCTGCGGGGTGCCCGCGAGCGTCCGACCGTAGAAGTCGAAGTTCGTCTCCACGAACTCCTCGGGCAGGTAGGCGGCCATCGACCGCACCAGGCGGATGCGCAGCCAGTCACGCCAGTCCGCGACGTCGACCTCCTCCAGCGCGCTCGAGAGGTGCTCGAGGTAGGACGGCTGACGCACCACGACCTCACGGAGCGTCTCGTGCTCGCCCGACTGGTAGCCGCGCAGGCCGTCGACGTACGCCGCGAAGTCGAAGGCCGGGCACAGCGCCACCAGCTCGTCGCGGCTGCGCAGGTTGTAGGTCTTCTGGATGTCGCGGGTCTCCGCCCGCTCCCAGTGGCCCGACGCCAGCCGCGTCTCCACCGCGAGGACGGCGGCCGCGCGCTGGGCCGGCGTACGCCCGTCGGAGGCGGACTCGTCGAGCCCGGCGAGGGCGAACATCGAGGTCAGGTACGCCTCGTACTTCTCCCTGGTTTCCGCGAACTTCTCCTCGCGGTAGTAGGACTCGTCGGGCAGCCCGAGGCCGCCCTGGCCGATGTGGAACAGGTAGCGGTCTGAGTCCTTCGCGTCGGTGTTGACGTAGGAGCCGAACAGCCCGCCGGAGCCGACCCGCTCGGCCCGTCCCAGCACGCCCGACAGGGACGCGACGTCCGTCACCTCGTCGGCCCACGTCAGCAGGTCGCGCAGCGGGGTGGTGCCGAGTGCGGCGATGCGATCGGTGTCCATGAAGGAGGCGTACAGGTCGGCGATCTTGCGGTCCTCGTCATCCACGTCATCCGCGCCCCGCCCCTGGTCCACCGCGGCGGTGATGTCGTCGACGAGCTGCTTGACCTGCTGCTCCGCGCGGTCGCTCAGCGTGACGAACGGCCCCCACGACGACCGGTCCTCGGGGATCTCGGCGGTGGCGAGCCAGGACCCGTTGACATGGCCGAAGAGGTCGTCCTGGGGGCGTACGTCGTGGTCGAACCCGTCGCGGGCGTCGTCGAGCATGGAGCTGCGAGAGCTGGTGGAGGTCATGCCCCGAACCTATCCACCCGCGACAGTGCGACCTCGGCGGCTCAGACCTCCAGGATGCTCTTGCCCAACGTCTTCCGCTCGTCCATCTCCACCAGCGCCTCGCCGAACTGCTCGAGCGTGTAGGTCGACCCGATCGGGGGGTCGATGACACCGGACTCCATCATCGGCACGAGGTCGTCCCACTGGCTGCGCATGTAGCCCTCGCGCACCATCGCGTACGCCCCCCACCCGACGCCGCGCACGTCGACGTTGTTGAGGAGCAGCCGGTTGACCTTGACCTGCGGGATGTCACCGCCGGTGAACCCGACCACCAGCAGGCGGCCCTGCGGTGCCAGCGAGCGCAGCGAGTCGGTGAAGAGGTCCCCGCCGACCACGTCGAGCAGCACGTCGACGCCGCGGCCGTCGGTCAGCTCCTTGACCCGGTCACGGAAGCCGTCGATCAGCAGGGCCTCGTCGGCGCCGGCCTCGCGCGCGAAGTCGGCCTTGTCCTGGGTCGAGGTCAGCGCGAGCACCCGGGCGCCCATGCCCTTGGCGACCTGGATCGTCGCGGTGCCGACACCGCCGGAGGCGCCGTTGACCAGCACGGTCTCGCCCTCGGCGAGGCCGGCGCGCTCCTTGAGCGCGAAGTGGGCGGTGAGGTAGTTCATCGGGATCGCCGCACCCTGGGCGAAGCTCATGGCGTCGGGCAGCGGGAACACGTTCTCGACCCCGGTCGCGACGACCTCCGCGGCCGCCCCGTTGCCGAGCACACCCGCGACGCGGTCGCCGGGGCTGAAGCCGGAGCCGTCCGGCGCGGAGCGTACGACGCCGGCGTAGTCCACCCCGAGGGTGAACGGCAGCTCGGGCTTCATCTGGTACTCGCCCTTGGTCAGCAGCAGGTCCGGCCAGCTGACACCGACCGCCTTCGCCTCGACCAGCACCTGCGGACCGAACGGCCCGTCCTCGCCCGGCTCCTCGATGTCGGCGACCTCGAGGGCTCGGGGCCCGTCCAGGCTCGTGACACGTACGGCTCGCATCAGGCGGAGCCCCCCTCGTCCTGCTCGTCGTCGTCCTTCGGACCCTTGGCCAGCGGGTTGTCCTCGCTGGGCACCAGGTCCTCGGGGAGCTGGTCGTCCCCGATCAGGTCGCCGGACTCCTCCGACCCCGCCGAACCCTGCGACTCACTGCTCTGTTCGCTCATGGCGCATCCCTACCCACCGGCGCCCGGGCGTCACCCGGGCGCGACGTGCTCACTCGGAGTCGGACTCGGACGACGGCGCCGCCGAGGGCATCAGCACCGCGTCGATGAGGTACACCGTGGCGTTGGCCGTCTGCACCCCTCCGCAGATCACCGTTGCCTCGCTGTCCGTTCCCTCGTTGACCACCAGGGTGTCGTCGACGCTCGAGACCGTGAGCGGAGCGCCGTTCACGGTCTCCTGCTCGCCCTCGATGTCCGAGGGCGAGGTCCGGCCGGGCAGCACGTGGTAGGTCAGGATGTTGGTCAGGCGCGTGGACTGCCGCGGCTTCGCGAGCTGGTTCACCGTGCGGGGCGGCAGCGCGCTGAAAGCGTCGTCGACCGGCGCGAAGACGGTGAACTCGTCCTGGTTCAAGGTGTCCACCAGGTTGACCTGCGGGTTCAGCTGACCAGACACCGCTGCGGTCAGGGTGGTGAGCAGCACGTTGCTGGCCGCGGCTGCGGCGACGGGCTCGGCGGCCATGCCCTCGAAGGACCCAGGGCCGTCCGGCACGGCCTTGGCGTAGTCGGCGCAGCCGGCCCCGACGAGCTCGGCCGCCGCGTCGGCGCTGCCGGACGCGCTGGGCTCGGCACCGGCCCCGCCCGCGGCGCTGTCGTCGCCGCCGCAGGCGGCGGTCAGTGCCAACGCCGACAGCACGGCGATCGCGGACGTCGTCTTCGTGACGGCGCGCATGGTGGTCTCGCGCATGGTGGTGTCTCCTGGGTCGAACGGTGCGTCCGGGTCAGTCTTGCGGATCGAGCGCACCGCCGTGCCACCCCCTGCGCCGCGTCGTGCGCGGGCTCAGCCGTGCAGCACCTGCGAGGCGATCCAAGCGAGGTCGGCCGCCGCGTCCTCGGGCGAGGAGCTCGGCTGCATCACGTGGCTGAGCACGAGGCGTACGACGGTCTCGACCCCGATGCGGGTCTCCCGCTCGCTCAGCGGCAGCGCGAAGCGCGGCACGTGCGCGGTGACCGCCTCGGTGGCCGCGACCAGCAGCGGCTCGGACTGGGTCGTCAGCAGCGGGAGGAGCTCGTCGGCGTCCTTGCCGTGCGTCGCCGAGAGCGTGTAGCGCAGCAGCGGGTTGTGCGCGGCGGCCCGGAAGACCTGCTCGGCCGTGCGCCGGATCGCGTCGACCAGGTCGTCGCCCTGCCCGAGCTCCGCGTCGACCAGCGCGAGGAAGCTGGCGAGCTCGCGCATCACCAGCGCCTCGGCGAGGTCCTGCTTGCCTCCGACGGTGTTGTAGACGGTCTGCCGGCTGACGCCGACGCGGTCGGCGAGCTTCGCCATCGTCACCGCCCCCCACCCGTGCTCGATGAGGAACTGGGCCGCCTCGTCGAGCAGCCGGTCGTAGACCACCGGGGCGGGCGGCCGGCGCAAGGAGGACATGACGCCCATCGTAGGTCGCACCGACGACAGGCCGACCGCCGTCATCCCTGCAGACGCAGCGGTCATCCCTGCAGACGCAGTGCCTGCACCGGACAGGACTCCACGGCGGCGGCGACCTCCTCGCGCTTGGCCTCCGGCGGGCTCTCCTCGTGAATGATCAGCATGCCGTCGTCGTCCACCTCGAAGACCTCGTGGGCCATCGACTCGCACATGCCCAGTCCCTGGCACACGTCACGATCGACCTCGATCTTCATCGCGCGCCCTCCTTCTGCTGACCGGCCTGCTGCTCCTTGAGCTGCTCGCGCTGCGCGTCGATCGTCTCCGCGGACGCGGCGCGCTCGGCCTCGCTGCGCACGCTCTGACCGACCGGGCGGTGCGTCTCGGGGTCCACGGGGGTGAAGTCGACCTTGTCGCGGACACCGCAGTCCGGGCAGAACCAGTCCTCGGGGATGTCGTTCCACGCCGTGCCGGCGGGGAAGCCCTCGCGCTCCTCCCCGGCAGCGACCTCGTAGACGTACGCGCAGTTGGGGCAGCGGGCGGCGAGCACCTCGATGTCGGCGGCGGACTGCTCGGCCGCACCGGTGAGCTGCTCGGCCTCGGGGCCGAGGTCCCGGCTGCCGGCCGGGACGCTGCCGTCGGTGGCGTGGGTGCCGTACTTCGCGAGGATGCGCTCACGCTTGCTCGGCTGGATGTTGGCGCGGGTGACGTCGCCCTCGAAGTGGTCCAGCACCCGTCGGTCCATCACCCGACGCCACAGCGGCGGGAACAGCGCCAGCAGGATCATGCCGGCGTACCCCGTGGGCAGCACCGGGGACTCCTCGAAGTCCCGCAGCGCCTGGTAGCGGCGCGTGGGGTTCGCGTGGTGGTCGGAGTGGCGCTGCAGGTGGTAGAGCAGCACGTTGGTCGCGATGTTGTTGGAGTTCCAGGAGTGGCTGGGGTCGCAGCGCTCGTAGCGGCGGCGGCCCTCGGGGCCGACCTTCTGCCGCAGCATGCCGTAGTGCTCCATGTAGTTCACGACCTCGAGCAGGCTGAAGCCGACGACCGCCTGCACCAGCAGGAACGGGATCGTGATCCAGCCGAAGGCCGCGATGATGCCGCCCCACAGCACGGCCGTCATCAGCCACGCGTTCAGCACGTCGTTGCCGAGGTGGAAGGGGTGGGTGTCCTTGCGGGCGTACCGCTTCTTCTCGATGCTCCAGGCGCTGGTCAACGAGCCCGACACGGTGCGGGGCCAGAAGGCGTAGAAGGTCTCACCCAGGCGCGAGGAGGCGGGGTCCTCGGGGGTGGCGACGCGTACGTGGTGGCCGCGGTTGTGCTCGATGTAGAAGTGGCCGTACGCGACCTGCGCCAGCGCGATCTTCGCGAGCCAGCGCTCGTGGCTCTCCTTCTTGTGCCCGAGCTCGTGCGCGGTGTTGATGCCGATGCCACCGACGCAGCCGATCGAGACCGCGATGCCGAGCTTGGCGTACCAGGGCAGCGAGTCGTTGAGACCGATCAGCGCGAAGGCGCCGATGAAGCCGACGTATTGGATCGGAAGGTAGGCGTAGGTCACCCAGCGGTAGTACTTGTCGTTCTCGAGCGACTCGATGACGTCGTCGGGCGGGTTCGACCGGTCGAGGCCGACGACGAGGTCGATGGCCGGGACGATGCCGAGGATGACGACGGGGCCGATCCAGAACCAGGCCGTCCAGCCGGTGAGGGCCCACATGCCCACGGCGACGCCGGCCAGGGACGGCACGACGAGGCCGATCAGCCACAGGTAGCGCTTCTTGTCCTTCCAACGCTCATGGGACTCCGCACTGATCGTGGAGTTCGCGATGTCTTCGGCGGGAAGCCGGTCTGCAACGGACACAGGAGTGACCTCTCTCTCGTCCAACGTTGGACATCACGGTAGGCAATGTCCAACTTCTTGACAAGAGATTCGCAGATGTAAATTTACAAACCGAGTGATCCTGTCGCGACACGGCGTCCGGGGCGGCTCATGAGCCTCCTCCACCGGGCACGACACGCAGCACCTTGTCGTTCGACCCGTTGGAGGTCGTCACGAGCAGGGCGCCGTTCTTCGTGGTCTGCACCGAGCGCAGCCGACCGTCCTGCTGCAGCGCGGCCGGGCTCCTGGTCCAGCGCAGTTCGCCGTCGCGGTCGAACTTCATGAAGACCAGCCGGCTGGACTTGAGTCCGGCGACCGCCAGGGTGCCGTTGAGCCGACCCCACCGCTTGCCGCGGACCCAGTCGGCTCCCGAGACCGCCAGCGTCGGCACCCCGGAGCTCCAGCGCGCGCCGATCTGGCGACCCGGCAGCGACCGGTCGGTCATCGGGACGCCCTCGTCGTAGCCCGGGCCGGGGTCCCAGCCGTAGTTGCCGCCCTTGCGCAGCAGGTTGACCTCGTCGTCGCGGTCCGGTCCGTGCTCGGCCGACCACAGGGTGCCGTCGCGGCGCTGCGCCAGGCCCTGGAGGTTGCGGTGCCCATAGGTCCAGACGTAGCGCCGGTTCTCGTTGCGGGCGTTGACCCAGGGGTTCTTCGCGTACGGCTGGCCCGTGCGCGGGTTCAGGCGCAGCGTCTTGCCCCCGAGGGACCGCTTGTCCTGCGGGGTCGAGCTCAGTGCGGCGTCACCGGTGCCGACGAGCATCGAGCCGTCGCGAAGGATCTCCAGGCGACAGCCGCCGTGCCGGCCCGAGCTGGTCGGGAAACCGTCGATGACGACACCGGTCTCACGAGCCCTGGTGTAGTCCTCGTTCATGCGCCAGGCCGTGACGCGGACGTCGGTGCGCGAGCCGTCGGTCCAGCCCCGGCACGTGTAGAAGCGGTCGTTGCGCCCGAAGCGCTTGTCCAGCGCCACCGACATCAGGCCCGTCTCGCCCGAGGCCCACGCGTTGCCCGGTCGACCGACCTCCCGTGCCGTGCCTCCCCGCACCACCATCAGCCGGGTGCTCTCGCGCTCGGTGACCAGCAGCGGCCCACCGGGCAGCACCGCCACGTCCCAGGGCACAGACAGCCCCGAGGCGACCGTGCGTACCCGCAGGTCGGGCACGCCTGCCTCGGGGCCGGTGTCGGTGTCGTCCCCGCACGCGGCGAGGCCGGCGGCCAGCGTCACGAGCGACGCGGCGGCGGCGAGCAGGCGGAAGGGACGGCGTACGCGGGGCTGCTCGGTCACGGTGACCTCCGGGGCGCGGGCGGATCGGCTGCACCCCACTGTAGGAACGCCCCTCCAACAGCCGTGGCTAGCTCGGGTGGCTGCCGGCCGTCGACGGGCTGCGGTGGAAGAGGAACGGCGCGCCACCCCGTGGTGTCATCGGGATGCCGAGGGTGAGGCCGAGGAGGAGCCCGTCGCCGACCGGCCGGAAGTGGTCGCTCACCCCGCGCCACGGCCAGCGGTCGGTGTGGCGGTAGCGGACCACCAGCGCCGGCCGGTCGTCGATCTCGGAGTCCTCGAAGGTGGCCACCAGCTCCATCGAGCGCACCAGGCCGCGGCGTCTGCGCACCAGGTTCGCCCCGTGCAGCTCGTCCGGCCGCTCGACGTGGTCGGCGTGAGGCTCGTGGAACGCCTTGCCCCACCAGCCCTGCATGCCCGTGGCCGCGAAGAAGGCCGGCCGGGGTGCACGCATCCGCCACGGGCCGATGAACTCCGCCCGGTGGTCGCCCAGGAGCAGGGTCAGGTCGCCGGAGGGAGCCTCGCGCCACGCCTGCTGGGCGGCGGGGACGGAGCGGACGTCGAAGTCGGGGGTGGGCACCTCGCCACGGTGCCACGCGGTCGACGGACGCACACGCTCGACGATGTCGAGGTGGTCCGAACGGATCACGCCCACGGCGATCCCGGCAGACCGCTGGAGGTCCATGCCAGCGCGATGACCAGCAACGTCGTCAGGATCAACGCCTGCTGCGTACGGCTGCGCGCCGCGATCACGTCACCGAGCGGCATCCACGCACCGACCACCACCAGGGACAGCGCGCCCGCCGCTGCCAGACCGGGTGCGGTCAGGCCGAGCAGGAGCAGCGCCACGGCGGCGTGCACCGCCAGCTCGACAGGCTGCCGGTCGGCCACGGAGAGCACCAGACCGACCGCGAGGGCGGCGACGAGCGCGGCCACGAGCACGACCGCCGGGGAGTCGAGCAGCGCCGAGACCTGCTCACGGAGCAGACGGACGCCTCCCTCGGTCTCCGCGCGCGACCTCAGCACCGTCACGACCGCGTCGACCGACCCCCGCCGGTCGGCGAGCCAGGCGGCGTACGCGACCGGCGGCGTCGCAGCCAGGGTCAGGGCCCACGCGCCGGAGGCTCGTGCCATCCGGCCGCGTGCGAGTGCAGCGACGGCACCGGTGACGAGCGCGGCGGAGGCGGCGACCCCGACCGGATCCGTCAGAGCCGCCGCGCCGGCGAGGGCCCCGGCGAGCACCGGACGGCCGGCCGACCAGGCGAGCAGGCTGCCGAACGACAGCGCGGCGAGCACGGCGTACGGACCGCTCGTCCACAGCGACGCGCCCACCGGAAGGGCCGCCCAGAGCCACGTGGTCGCGACGGCGGCCCGGTTGCCGTAGGTCGCGCGCACCATCAGGCACAGCACCGCGGCCGCCGCGAACGAGGCCGTCACCGAGACCGCCAGCGACAGCTCCTCGAGGCTCGCCGCCGACGGTTCGGCGCCGGTGAGGACGCCGACGAGACGGACCAGCGCCGGCTGGAGGGGCCACACCGCCGTGTCGGAGAACGCACCGCCGTCCACGGTGCGGACCACCCCGCCGTACCCCTGGGCGGCGACCCTCCCGATCACGCCGTCGTCCGCGCTCAGCAGCGGATCGAGCAACCCCTGCGGGGTGTCGGCGTCGGCCGGACGCAGCCGCAGCACGGCCACCAGCACCAGCATCCGCACCACGAGGAATCCCGTCAGCGCGGGCAGGAGCACGGCCGAGGCGCTCGCGCGGGTGGTCGTGCGGCTCACCTGCTGGTCTTGCGCCGCCAGGCGCTGAAGGACTGGATCGCCCCACCGTGCGGGCGGGACAGCCACGGCCACGGGTGGCGTACGGCGATGTCGAGTCGCGCGGCGCGCGTCCGGAAGCCCGGGACGGGGGCGTACGTCACCGCCAGCGGCCGGTCGGCGAGCACGTCGACGGGATCGCCGAGGTGCACGGTCAGGTCGCGCTCCTCGCCGAGCTCGGCGAGCGTCTCCGCGAGGAAGACCAGTCGCTTCGACGACAACCGCAGCCGCTGCAGCAGGGCGGCGTCGAAGACGAACACGACGGGCAGGTCGGGGTGCGCGGTGAGCGCGGGGTCCTCGTCGCCGAGGGACTCCGCCGTGAGCCACACGACCTGGGGGTCGCCGACGTCCTGGTCGGTCTCGGGCCTCTTGGGGCCGGCGGTGGCGGACGGGTCGGGGTCGGAGCCGAGCCTCGGGTCCTTCTCGACCTTCGGGAAGGTGCCGGAGTCGACGTCGGGCCAGTCCTGGATCGGGCAGTCGTGCTTGAGGGTGCAGGTGTCGCAGAGACCGGGGGCGCGCTTCTCGACCTGCCAGCGGGAGAAGCCGTACGGCGTGCTGCTGCCGGCCCCGACGGCCCACTGCCAGCCGGACCGGTTGGCCGCGCGGGACCCGTCGAGCAGGTGGGTGAAGAAGGCGTCCTCACCGTGGCGCCACCCCCAGCCCTCGCGCACGGTCCAGTGGCTCGCGAGCCACATGCGCGTCTGGTTGACCAGCCACCCGTCGGTCTCGAGCTCACCGACCACGAGGTCGAGGCAGGCCATCTCGCGGCTCCAGGGCGCGGTGCGGGCGGTCGGGTCGTCCATCGCCCCGGGGCGGGGCTCGTACGACGGCGCGGCGTAGCGCAAGGACTCCCTCGTCGCGCGCCCGAGGCGGGCGTACAGGTGGCGCGACCACTCCTGCCACATCAGCTCGTCGCGGAACTTCTTCACGTCCCTGGACGGACCGCCACCGACGTGCTCCCAGACCCGTGGCAGGGTCAGCAGACCGTGGCGGATGTAGGGCGAGAGCGCCGAGGCACCGCGCCGGTCCTCGGGCCACACCTCGTTGCGCTGCCGCGCGTAGCCCGAGACGTCGTACGTCGCGAGCGCCGCGTCGGCGGAGGACTGTCCGCCCCTGAACCGTCCGCTCGCCACGACCCCGTCGGCACCCTCCGCGGTCAGGTCACCGAGGTGCTCGGCGACCCAGGTCTTGGCGCCGTCGGCGTCGTGCGCCGGGGGAAGGGGGAGGTCGGTCTGGCTCACGGCGGCCACGCTAGCCAGGGGGACTGACAAGCGGAGGTAAGAATCGGCCGGTGCCCGACACGTACCGAGTGTGATGACACCCGACGAGACAGCTCGCCTCGGCGACCTGTTCGACGCCCACGCCCCGCGCCTGCTGGGGTACGCCCGTCGCCTCGTGGAACCCGCCGACGCCGAGGACCTGGTGTCCGAGGCGTTCTGCGTGGCAGCGAGGCGGCTCGACGCCGTCCCCGCGGACCCGGACCGGGCCCGGCCCTGGCTCTACGCCGTGGTCAGGAAGCTCGCGGCCAATCACCGTCGCACGGCCGGACGCCACCGCGACCTGTGGCAGCAGCTGCTGCGGGAGACCTGGCAGCCGGGCGGGCACCATGCCGCTCCCGATGCCGCGACCGACGCCGCGATCGCCCGCGAAGCGGCCATCAGCGCACTCGGCGCGCTCCGCGAGGGCGACCGGGAGCTGTTGCTGCTGCTCGCCTGGGACGGTCTCGAGGTCGCCGAGGCGGCGGTCGTGCTCGGGGTGCGTCCCGCGACCCTGCACGTCCGTCTGCACCGTGCCCGGGCCCGCCTGGCGGAGGCGGAGAGGTCGCTCGAGCTCGACCACCCGCCCCCTCGCGTGCAGCCCGCACCCCGCCTCGCGACCCCCTCGATCTCCAGGAGCCACCCATGACCGCCACCCTCGACCACCTCCGCGCGGCCCGGCCCGACCACGAGACCCTCCGCGACCTGTACGCCGACCCCACCGCCGCGCGGGCCGCGACGCTTCGACGGGCCCACCGGTCGACACCGTCCGCGCCTGCTCCCGCCGCGCGACGCACGAGGCGCGCGACGGTCTCCCGGCGACTCACGGCCGTCGCCCTGGTGATCGGTGCCGGTCTCGGGACCCAGACGCTGCTCGCGCCGGCGCAGGCCGACCTCAGTGCTCTCGCCGCACGTGTCGAGCAGCAGCCGGGCGACGTGCTGCGGCCGGGCGAGTGGCTGAGGGTCGACTCCCGGTCGGTGCAGCAGAACGGGCTGCTGGACGGCAACCGGGACCGGTACGCGCGCTCGTACACCCTGTGGACGTCGTGGCAGGGCCGCGTCGTCCTCGACGAGGCACGCCCCGGAGGCGCGCGCGAGGTCTCCGACCTGGGCCTGCCGGAGGCCGGCTACGGCACCCCCACCCCCGCCTTCATCGCCGACCTGCCGGGCTCACCCACGGAGCTCCGCGACCGCCTGGACCGCACCGTCAGCGGCTCGAACAGCCACGACGAGGCCGTCTACGTCGCCCTCACCGACCTGCTGCGCTCGGGTCTGCTCCCTGCAGAGTTGCTCGGCACCGTCCTCACCGTGCTCGACACCGTGCCGGGCACGTCTGCCGAGGAGGTCACCGAGGACGGCCGCGAGCTGGTGCGGCTGACGTACGACCGCTGGGCCCCGGTCCCCTCGGTCTGGCGCGAGCAGGTGCTGCTCGACGCGACCACCGGTCGCGTGGTCGGTGAGCACGAGGGGTGGCCGGGCGGCGGCACCTATGCGAGCGAGGTGCTCGACGAGGCCGTCGTCGACGGCCTGCCCGAGCGCGTCCGCACCGCGCTGGCTCAGCAGCGCGAGGGCTAGACCGACGCCCGTCGCGGTCACGATCGGGTCTCCGTGCGACCGACACAGGTCGTGCGGAGGCCCTGCTCCTGTACGTGACCTGTGACACCCCGTAGGTTCTCCGCTCATGAGCGGTAAGCCCCTGGTGGTCATGGACCACGTCGACAAGTGGTTCGGCGACCTGCACGTGCTCAAGGACATCGAGCTCTCGATCGCCGAGGGCGAGGTCGTCGTGGTGATCGGGCCGTCCGGGTCCGGCAAGTCGACACTGTGTCGCACGATCAACCGCCTGGAGACGATCGACAAGGGGTCGATCACCCTCGACGGTGAGGCCCTGCCCGAGGAGGGCAAGGCCCTGGCCCAGCACCGTGCCGAGGTCGGCATGGTGTTCCAGAGCTTCAACCTCTTCGCCCACAAGACGATTCTGGAGAACGTCACGCTCGGCCCGATCAAGGTGCGGGGCAAGAGCAAGGAGGACGCCGAGAAGCGTGCTCGTGAGCTGCTCGACCGGGTCGGTGTGGGCAACCAGGCCGACAAGTTCCCCGCCCAGCTCTCCGGCGGCCAGCAGCAGCGCGTCGCCATCGCCCGTGCGCTGGCGATGGAGCCGAAGGTGATGCTCTTCGACGAGCCGACCTCCGCGCTGGACCCCGAGATGATCAACGAGGTCCTCGAGACCATGGTCGACCTCGCCGAGCGCGGCATGACGATGGTCGTGGTCACCCACGAGATGGGATTCGCGCGCACGGCCGCCCACCGGGTCGTCTTCATGTCCGAGGGCGCGATCGTCGAGGAGAACACCCCCGAGGAGTTCTTCACCAACCCGCAGTCCAGCCGTGCGCAGGACTTCCTGTCCAAGATCCTCAACCACTGATCCTTCCCCAGAAAGAGGAGACACCGTGAGAATCCGTCACCTAGGGACCGCCGTCGCCGCGGTCGCACTCGCCCTGTCCGCCGCAGCGTGCGGTGACGCGGGCGGCGGCACGTCCACCGAACCGGAGAACGACTACGCCATCGCCGAGAACCCGTCGTTCCCCGAGGGGTCCCGCATGGCGGAGCTGGCCGAGAGCGGCACCATCAGGATCGGCGTGAAGGTCGACCAGCCGGGCATCGGGTTCCAGCCTGCGGGCGCGGACCGACCGATCGGCTTCGACCCCGAGATGGGCAAGATCATGGCCGCCTCGCTGGGCCTGGAGCCCGGCGACATCCAGTTCGTGCAGACCGTGTCCGATCAGCGTGAGCCGTTCCTGCAGTCAGGCGAGGTCGACCTGGTCATCGCGTCGTACTCGATCACCGACGACCGTCGCGAGGTCGTCGGCCAGGCCGGGCCCTACTACCTGACCGGCCAGCAGCTCCTCGTCCCGAGCGACTCCGACATCTCATCCCTGGCAGACGTCGAGGGCACCGAGGTCTGCTCGGTCACCGGGTCCACCTCGCTGAGCAACATCGAGGAGGAGGGTGCGACCCCCCGTGGCTTCAGCACCTACTCCGAGTGCGTGGACCAGGTCCTCAACGGCGCCCTGCCGGCGATGACGACCGACGGCGCGATCCTGCTGGGTTACGCCGCCGACAACCCGGATGACCTGAAGGTGGTCGTCGAGCCGTTCTCCGAGGAGCGATACGGCATCGGGTACCCGCAGGAGAACCCCGAGATGTGCCAGTGGATCAACGACACCCTCACGCAGGCCTACGACAGCGGCGAGTGGGCGACGGCCTTCGAGTCGACGCTCGGTCAGTCCGGCGTGGAGACCCCGCAGCCGCCCCAGCTCGACGACTGCAGCGAGAACCAGGGCTGAGCACAGCCTGACCCGGTCGACGGGCGCCCCGGGAGACCGGGCGCCCGTCGACCGCACACCCGCGGAGGAGACCGTGTGATCGCCGTCATCGAGGAGTTCGGCCCGTCCATCGCGAGGGGTTTCTGGCTCACCATTCAGCTGGCTGCCCTCTCCGGGTTCGGCTCGCTCCTGTTCGGGACGCTCCTCGCAGCGATGCGCGTGGGCCCCGTGCCGGCCCTGTCCTCGTTCGCGTCATGGTTCGTCACCTTGGTGCGCAACACCCCCCTGCTCGTCGTCTGCATCATCGTCTTCAGCGGACTGCCGGCGATCGGGCTGCTGAACCAGACCGGCTTCCTGGTCAAAGCCTTCGTCGCGGTGACGGTGTACACCTCACCGTTCGTCTGCGAGGCATTGCGCTCCGGCATCAACTCGGTGCCCCTCGGTCAGGCTGAGGCGGCGCGCGCGATCGGTCTCGGCTTCCGCGGGACCATGTCGCAGGTCGTTCTCCCCCAGGCCTACCGGGCGTCGATCCCGCCGATGGTGAGCGTGCTGATCGCGATGACCAAGAACACCTCGGTCGTCGGCCTGTTCGGCCTGGCCGAGGCGTACGCAAGGCTCCAGGGCCTGCTCAACGACAACGCCGACCAACGCATCCAGATCTTCCTGGTCATCTCTCTCGGCTACGTCGTCATCGTGGAGCTGATCAGTGCCGTGGGATACCTCGCCGAGCGGAAAGTGGGTACCTCCCGATGAGCGCAGGCTCCAGCGTCCTCTTCGACCTGCCCGGACCGAAGGCCCGTCGACGGCACCGCATCGCCAGCATCGCGAGCATCGCGGTCGGGGTCGCCGTGCTCGCCTACGTCATCTACCTCATGGTCGAGAACGAGCAGTTCACGGCCGACCAGCTCGAGGTCTTCGTCACCCCGAGCTTCGTCTCCGCCATCATCACAGGGATCGGCCAGACCTTGTCCGCGGCCGTGTTCGCGATCGTGCTGGCGACGCTGATCGGTCTCGCCTTCGGTCTCGGCAAGACGTCCGAGCGCGCGTTCGTCCGCTGGCCGTCCTGGCTCTTCGTCGAGTTCTTCCGTGCCGTGCCGGTGCTGGTCCTCATCTACTTCATCTTCCAGACCTTCGGGGCAGGCGACGGCGGCATCGGCAACTTCTGGTCCCTCGTCGCCGGTCTCATGCTCTACAACGGCGCGGTGCTGGCGGAGGTGCTGCGCGCCGGCCTCAACGCGGTACCCAAGGGCCAGGCCGAGGCCGCGTACGCGATAGGCATGCGCAAGACGCAGGTCATGCGGGAGGTGATGGTGCCTCAGGCCGTCCGGATCATGCTGCCGGCGATCATCAGCCAGCTGGTCGTGGCGCTGAAGGACACCAGCCTGGGGTATGCGATCAACGCCAACGGCGTGAGCTACGTGTTCAAGCAGATCCAGAACCAGTTCGGCAACCCGCTGTGGGTCGGCCTGATCCTCGCCGCGATCTACATCCTGCTCAACATCGTGGTCGCGAGGATCGCCACCTGGGCCTCCGACAAGCTCGTCGGCGACCAGACCCAGGGCAGCAGCGGCGACGAGGCCGAGAAGAAGACGCAGGCCGCGAACGCCGGCGCCTGAGCCACCCCCTTCGCACCGGCCCCGCACACACGACCGGCCCACCGTGGATCGCACGGTGGGCCGGAGTCGCGTGTGGAGTGGCGCGCTCAGACCTGCGAGGCGGCGCCCTTCTCGGTGTCGGCGCCGTCCGTACGCAACGCCCCTCCCTGGGTCTCCAGGTGCGCCCGGATGAACCAGTGGAACAGCTCGAGCTTCTGGATCTGGCCGATGATCATGTCCTCGCTGACCGGGTCGATCTCGGCCGCGGTGGCGCGGGCCTTGCGGTAGTCCTCGAGGACGCCGGTGTAGACGACGTCGAGCGCGGCGAGGTGCTCCTGGGTGCTGGCGCGGCGCAGCGAGTAGTCGTCCCAGGTGCGCTCGGACACGAGTGATCCCGGTGTGCCCTTCGGGGAGCCGCCCAGCGTCGCGATGCGCTCGGCGAGGTCGTCGGCGTGCCCGCGCACCTCGTCGACCTGCGGGTCGAGCATCTCGTGGACGGCGATGAAGTGGGGGCCGACGACGTTCCAGTGCACGTGCTTGAGCACGAGGTGCAGGTCGTTGACGGCGTGCAGCCTCGACTGCAGCGCCTCGACGAGGGTGACGGCGTCGGACTCGGAGATCCCGGGCGTGGTGAAGTGCAGATCAGTCATGGACAACTGATCCCCGGGGGTCCCGAGATCTATTCGTGATGTGACGCGGCAGCCGTCTCGCGCATCAGGCGCCGCATGCGGTCGTGCCCGCGTCGCTGCACGGCCGGGAGGCCGAGCCGTGAACCGCGCTCGATCTCGCGCAGCGCCAGAAGACTCCCCCGGCTGACCACCGCCTGCTCCTCGCGGTCGGTCAGCTCGCGGCCGTAGCCGCGCAGGAAGGCCTGCCGCGTCTTCGGACGGCGCTGCCACGGGCCGTGGGCGAGGAGGGCGAAGTCCACCGAGGCGGGCGCCCACCCCGAGGCGCCGAAGTCCAGCACCCGCAGCGTGCCGTGGGGACCCAGCAGCCAGTTGCGTGGGCGGTAGTCACCGTGGGTGGGCACCGCCCGCGTCTCCGGCTCCTCGACGAGCATCGCGGCGCGACGCTCGACGAAGTCCCGCTCCTCCTGCGACACGTGGTCCCGGGCCGCTACGAGCAGGCGCTGCGCCTGCGCGGCGGCGCCGGGTGAACCCTCGCGGTGGCGTTCGGGCATGGTCTGGTGCAGCATCCGCAGCAGCCGACCCGCCCGCCGGTAGACCGGGAAGCCGGCCAGCACGGGCTCCTCCCCGGGCAGCTCGGTCAGGACGATCGCCGAGAGGTCCTCGTCGTGGGCGAGCAGTCGGGCTGCGCGGCCCTGCATCTTCGGGATCCACCGCTCGTACGCACGCACCTCGGCCCGCCACGCCTGCGGGCGGGGCTCCACCTTCACGACGACCCGCCCCCATCGCGTCGTGTCCAGGCGCCACAGCCGACGCCCGCTGGCCTCACCCGCGTCGGTGGCACCGGGACGTTCGAGCAGCGTGTACGCCCCGGCCTGCTCGCGCAGCCAGGCGTGCACGTCCGGCCCCACGCTGGACTCCCTCACCGACATCTCTCCATCCTCGCGGTAGCCGCCAACACGATCACACGTCGTTATGGCCGGCGCCCGCAGGGCACGGTGGAATCGTGAGCAACACCGGATCCGACCTCCGTCCCCACGTCATGGTGCTCTTCGGCGCCACCGGCGATCTCGCCGAACGCAAGCTCTTCCCAGGCCTCTACCACCTCGCCGCCGCCGGGCGTCTTCCCGACGCCTGGGCCGTCGTCGGCTCCGGGCGCCACAGCCCCGGCACCGACGAGGAGTTCCGCGACCAGCTGCGCGAGGCCCTCACCGAGACCATCGACGACGTCGACGCCCAGCTTCTCGACGACGTCCTGTCCAAGGTCTCCTTCCAGACCTCGAACTCCGACGACGGCTCCGAGCTCGCCGAGCGTGTCGCCGCGGTCGAGCGCCAGCTGGCGGGGGACGGCGACGTGTCCGACGTACGCCGCCTCGTCTACCTCTCGGTCCCCCCGGGCGCGATGGAGCCCATGATCGGCATGCTCGGTCGCGAGGACCTCGTCGACCGCGCCCGCCTGGTCATCGAGAAGCCGTTCGGCACCGACCTGGAGTCCGCCCGCAGCCTCGACGCCGCGCTGAAGGAGGTCATCGACGAGGAGCACATCTTCCGCATCGACCACTTCCTCGGCAAGGAGGCCGTGCAGAACATCCTGGCGCTGCGGTTCGCCAACGGCCTGCTCGAGCCCGCCTGGAACAACCAGCACGTCGCCAGCGTGCAGATCGACGTGCCGGAAGCGATCGGCATCGAGGGCCGCGGCTCGTTCTACGAGTCCACCGGCTGCCTGCGCGACATGATCTCCACCCACCTGTGCCAGCTGCTCGGCTTCGTCGCCCTGGAGGACCCGGGCTCCCTGGAGGCCGGCTGCGTGCGCGACGCGAAGGCCGCCGTCTTCGACGCCCTGCGACCCCTGGACCGGGACCGCGTGGTCTTCGGCCAGTACGACGGCTACACCGACGAGGAGGACGTCGACGACGACTCCGACGTCGAGACCTTCGTGGCCATCGAGGCCTACGTCGACAACGACCGCTGGTCCGGTGTGCCGTTCTACCTGCGCACGGGCAAGGCGCTGAAGGAGAAGCGCCGCACCATCACCCTGCGCTTCAAGGAGCCCGACTCCGGCCTGTTCCCGGACCTGCCGGGTCGCAACGACCTGGTGCTCGAGCTCTCCGACGAGGCACAGATCGTCGCCGCGCTGCGCGCCAAGCGGCCCGGACCCGAGCTCGCGCTCACCAGCGCCGACCTCGAGTTCTTCATGGCCGAGCAGCACCCCGACGACGACCCGCTCGAGGCGTACGAGCGGCTCCTGCTCGACGTGATGCGCGGGGAGCAGACCTTCTTCACCCGCTCCGACGAGGTCGAGCGGCTGTGGGAGGTCTGCCAGCCGGTCATGGACGACCGGCCGCAGGTGCACGCGTACGCCCAGGGCTCGTGGGGTCCCGAGCCCGCCCTGGAGCTGCCCGAGGGCGGCTGGTGGGTCGGCACCGCCGACGACGACAAGGTCGAGCCTGCCTGATGGGACGGTCCGACGCGCGGCAGGAGGGCAACGCCGCACCCGACTTCCCCGCGATCGCCGACCACGGGCTCATCGGGGACCTCCGCACCGCCGCGCTCGTCTCGACCGAGGCGACCATCGGCTGGTTCTGCCCCGGCCGCTTCGACGAGCCGAGCGTCTTCGCCTCGATCCTCGATCCCGAGGTCGGCGGCTCCTGGACGTTGGCACCCACCGGGTCGTTGGCCACGACGCAGCAGTTCTACCTGCCCGACACCAACGTCCTCGTCACGCGCTTCCACACCGAGGAGGGCGTGGCCGAGGTCCACGACTTCATGCCGATCCGGCGGGCGCACGACCACGAGCACCGGCAGCGGCTGGTGCGTCTGGTGCGGTGCGTCCGCGGCGAGGTCACCGTCCGCACCAGGCTGGAGGCACGACCGGCGTACGGGTCGACCGGGGTCGAGGCCACCGCGACCGACGACGGTCTGCTGCTCAGCGGCGACGGCGTACGCCTCGGCCTGGTCTCCACCGCCGACCTGGAGGTCGAGGACGGGTCGGTGACCTCCGGCGCGCAGCTCAGCAGCGGCGAGAGCGCCCTGTGGGTGCTGCAGGTGCTCGACGGGGACGAGCAGCCCGACGCCCGCGACTGCGCCTCGACCGACGAGCTCCTCGACGCCACGGCCCGCTACTGGCGCGACTGGCTGAGCCAGTCGACCTACACGGGCCGGTGGCGCGAGATGGTCGACCGCTCCGCGCTGACGCTGAAGCTGCTCACCCATGAGCCGACCGGCGCGATCATCGCCGCCCCCACCACCTCGCTGCCCGAGGACATCGGCGGCGAGCGCAACTGGGACTACCGCTTCGTGTGGATCCGCGACGCCGCCTTCAGCATGTACGGCCTGATGCGCCTCGGCTTCACCGACGAGGCCGGCGCCTTCGTCCAGTGGCTGACCCAGCGTCTCGCCGAGCAGCCCGCACGTCGCGGCGACGAGGAGCGTCACGACGACGACGGGCACGACCTCGGGCCATTGAGGGTGCTCTACGACATCGACGGCAACGTGCCCGACGCCGAGCGCGAGCTCGATGGCCTGCGCGGCTACCGCGACTCCCGTCCGGTGCGCGTCGGCAACGCCGCGGTGGAGCAGCTGCAGCTCGACATCTACGGCGAGCTGATCGACTCGGTCTACCTCTACAACAAGTACGGCACGGGCCTCGACCACGCGACCTGGTCGGACCTCACGAGCGTGCTCGAGTGGGTGATGGAGAACTGGGACCAGCCCGACGCCGGCATGTGGGAGATCCGCGACGACCCCCAGCTGCACACGTCCTCACGTCTCATGGTGTGGGTCGCCATCGAACGCATGATGCGCGTCGCCCGGCAGCGCGGTCTCCCCGGTGACCTGCAGAAGTGGGGTGCGGTGCGCGACACCGTCTACCACCGCATCATGGAGGAGTGCTGGGACGACGAGGTCGGTGCGTTCATGCAGTTCGAGGGGTCGAGCGCGGTGGACGCCGGGGCGCTGCTCATGCCGCTGCTGAAGTTCGTCGCCCCCGACGACCCGCGGTTCGTCGCCACGGTGCAGGTCATCGAGGAGCGGCTCGTCTCCGACAGCCTGGTCTTCCGCTACGACCCCGACGAGACCTCCGACGGTCTGGACGGGGACGAGGGCACCTTCAGCATGTGCTCGTTCTGGTACGTCGAGGCGCTCACCCGCCTCGGCCGGCACGACGAGGCGCGCCTGGCACTGGAGAAGATGTTCACCTACGCCAACCACCTCGGCCTCTACGCCGAGCAGGTCGGGCTCACCGGACGCCAGCAGGGCAACTTCCCCCAGGCGTTCACCCACCTGAGCCTCATCAGCTCGGCCCTGAACCTCGACCGGACGCTGGGGTGACTGACGGACTGACGGGCTGCCAGGACCCAGCCGCGACGTCTCAGCCGCGACGAGGTGCGGCGAACACCGCCCACACCTCGGTGCCACCCTCACGGACGACCCCCCAGTCGACGCTGACCTGCTCGACCATCCACAGGCCTCGGCCGCCGGGCGAGTCGGCGCTCGGGAGCGTCGCGTCGAGTCGGGGGGCGACCCCGGCATCGGTCACGGAGATGCGTACGCGGTCCGCGGCGAGGGTCCAGGAGACCTCGATGCAGCCGTCCGCGTACGCCTGCCCGTGCCGCACCGCGTTGCTCAGCAGCTCACCGAGCGCCAACGCGGCCATCGCGGCGGCGTGACGGACCACACGACCGTCCTCCAGGACGTGCTCGAAGGCGTTCCGGGTCTCGGTGCAGGCGGCGTGGGTGGCCCGCGGCCGGGCGTGGTGCACGGTCTGCTCGGTGCGCTCGCGCTCGATCGTCATGAGCTCTCGCTCCCGTCGCTCGGGTCACCGACCCCTTCGGCGGGGGCCGCCGTCTCGTCGTACGGGAGCCCGCAGATCTCCAGGATGCGGGCCGCGATGCTGCCCGCCGCGGCGACGAAGCGCACCTGCGTACCGATGTCGTCGCCGTGCCGTTTCGCCGCTGCCAGGGCCGCGATGGCCACGCTCAGCAGGTACTCCACCTCGGTCAGCTCGACCGACACGGTCACCGGCTCAGGGGTGCGTTCCTCCCCGCCCCCGGCTGCCTCCATGAACGCGAACAGCTCGTCGCGGAAGCGGGGCGTCGAGAGCTCGTCGAGAGTCCCTGCCACCGAGAAGGTTCGCGAGGCGGGATCCGGGGTAGCCGCATATGGTCGGTCCACGATCGACAGGGTAACCCTGCCCTGTCGCGATCTGTACCTCTGAACCCGAGCGCGCTACGCTGAGACGGCAAGCGCGTCGTTTCTGCACGCTCAGTGCACGACCGACGTGAACCACCACGGGTCTGGGAGGTGTTCCCGTGACCAGTCCGTTCTTCGTCTCCTCGAAGACCTCCGGCGACGCGGCCGGCGAACGCTACGCCGCCCACCGGCTCGCCGACCTGTGCGTACGCCACATCGAAGCCGTGCAGCACCCGCAGAAGGCCGTCGAGGCCGTCGTCTGCGAGCTCGTCGAGCACGGTCTCGCCGTCGCCCACATCGCGGTGCACCCGGGCACGTCCTGGATCGCCGCGGCGGCGACCACCGACGTCGTGCCGCTGGACGCCGAGCTCTGCTCGGTCGGCCGCCCCCAGGCGCAGGCGCTGCACGAGATCATCCAGCTGGGCACGACCCAGCGCTGGGTCCTGCCCCCGCACACGGCGGACCGCATCCGGCTGCTCTCGCTCGTCTTCGGCGACACCGAGCTCGTCGAGCGCATCGAGGAGGCGGCGAGCAAGGAGCTGCTGTTCTTCCCGCTCCGCGCCCGCGGCCGCGGCTACGGCCTGCTGTCGGTGGCCTTCCGCGGGTCCGCGGAGCTGCGCTCGGAGGCTGTCGGCGACCTGGAGCTGCTCGTCGACCGGGTGGCGATGTCGCTCGACACGTGCGCGCTGCTCTCCGAGGGCCGCTACCTCGCCTCGACGATGCGCGAGGCCCTGATCCCCCCGATGCCCCAGCTCGCGCGCGCCGAGCTCGGCCTGTGGAGCCGTGTCGCCGACGCCGGCCTGGGCCTCGGCGGCGACTGCGTCGCCGTGACCGGCGACGAGGACGACCTCTCGGTCGTCGTCGCCGACGCGATGGGCAAGGGCGTCGAGGCGGCCGTGACCGCGAAGCGCCTCCACGCGGCCTTCCGCACCGCGGCCCGTGTGGACCGCCGCCCGTCGTGGGTCCTCGACATCGTCAACCAGGTCGCCTCCGACGAGCCCGAGGAGTACGCCGGCTTCTTCACCACCGCCGCCTGCGTACGCAGCCGCCCGCAGCCCGAGGGCAGCCTGCTGGTCGACGTGGCCACCGCGGGCCACTGCCCGCCCCTGGTGCTCCGGGCCGACGGCATCGTCGAGACGATGCAGGCGCGAGGGCCCGTGCTCGGTCTGTATCCCGACCCGGAGTTCACCGCCGACACGGTGACGCTGGAGCCCGGCGACTCCCTGCTCATCTACACCGACGGCATCACCGAGGCGCAGAGCGCCGACGACGTCTTCGGCGAGGAGCGGCTGACCGAGGAGCTCGTCCCCCTGGCCGGGCTCCGGGCGCAGGCCATGGCCGAGCGCCTCGGCCTGCTCGTCGACGACTTCGCCGACCGGCTGCGTGACCAGGACGACCGCACGGTCATGGTGGTGCGCTGTCCCGTGCGACCGGTCGAGACGGCTGCCGCCCACCTCGACGAGCCGCGCTCCCTCGACTCCCGGGCCTCATGACCGGGACGGTCACCGAGCTCGCGACCCCCGAGGTCCGGGACTACTGGAAGCACGTCGAGGCCGACGACCTGTCCGGCGCCCTCGGTGCCGCGGTGTCCCTCATCGAGCAGGGATGGAGCGTCACCGACATCGTGGAGCGGCTCCTCACCCCCACCCAGCACCACGTCGGCCAGCTGTGGGCGGACGACGCCTGGTCGGTCTCGCGGGAGCACGCCGCCACCGCGCTCAACGAGGCGGTGCTGCGTCGGGTCGGCACGATCCGCCGCACCTCGCAGACCAAGCCGGCAGGGGCCGAGGTGCTGGTCGTCTGCGCAGAGTCCGAGTGGCACGCCCTGCCCGGGCTCGCGGTCACGGTGCTGCTGAACGACCAGGACGTGCCCGCGGTCTTCCTCGGCGCCGACCTGCACGTGCCGGCGGTCCACCACGAGACGGTGCGCCTCAACACCCGCGCCGTCGTCGTCAGCGCCTCGCTCGCCTCCTCGCTGCCGTACGTGCAGCGGCTGGTCGAGGTCGTGCGCTCGGCGCGCGTCCCGGTCGTGGTCGGCGGGTCCGCCTTCGACCCCGACGGTCTGCGTGCGGCGGCGCTCGGCGCCACGGCGCACGCCGAGCGCGGAGGAGCCCTGCCCGACGTCATCCGCGCCCTGCCGGCGCGCGTCGCCCCCCTGGTGCTCGTACGCTCCGCCGCCCGCGAGGAGGCCGAGCAGCTCACCGCACGCCGACGCGACATCGCCGCCGCCGCCATGACGGCCCTGACGCTGACCTCCGAGCGCGACTGGCGCGACTTCGTCGACGACCAGCTGCCACACGTGCTGGGCGCCCTCGAGGCGGCCCTGATCGTCAACGACCCGGGTGCGGTGTCCCAGGCCTGGGACTGGCTCGAGCAGGTGCTCGAGCGGCGCGGCGGACACGGCGTCGTCGAGGCCGTCCGCAGCGCGGTGACCCAGGCCGTGCGCGAGTTCCCCCTCGCGAGCCGCATGCTCGCCGACGTCGCACCACCGCGCTGAGGCCCGTGGACTCCGCCGGTCCCGGCGAGCAGCTCGCCCGCGACGTCGACGCGTGGGGCAGACGCCTCGACGACAGCGAGACCTTCCAGCAGGTGGTGCGTCTGGGGCTGCTCGGCTTCGGCGCCGTGCACCTGCTGGTGGCGCTCATCGCCGTCCGCATCGCCCTGGGCAGCAGTGCCGGCTCCGGCAGGGCGACCAGCGACGGCGCGCTGAGCCAGCTGGCAGGCGCACCCTTCGGCCGCATCCTGCTGATCGTGATCGCCGTCGGGTTCGTCGCCCTGGTCGTGGCGAGGCTGCTGGAGGCGGCGTACTCGCACCGCGACGAGACCGGCGCGAAGGCCGTCGTCATGCCGGCGTACTCGACGCTGAAGGCCGCCCTGTACGCCACGCTGGCCTGGAGCACCGCCAAGATCGTGCTGGGCGGCGGCAGCGACGGCGGGCAGACCGACACCTTCACGGCGCAGGTCATGTCGATGCCGGGCGGGCAGGTGCTCGTCGTCGGCGTCGGACTCGCCGTCTGGGCGTACGCCGGGGGTCTGCTGCGCACCGGCCTGACCGCGCGCTACCGCGACAAGCTGGCCGCCGAGGGCTGGTCGGGCCTCTCGGGCTCCGCGATCGACAAGGTCGCCCGGGTCGGGTACGTCGGCAAGGGCACGGCGTTCGTCCTGGTCGGGCTGCTGTTCGTCATCAGCGGCCTCACCCACGACGCCCAGCAGTCCGGCGGGCTGGACCAGGCGCTCCGAGAGCTCGTCAGCCAGCCGTACGGGCGCGTCGCGGTGATGGCGGTCGCCGTCGGCCTCGCGGCGTACGGCCTGTTCGCCTTCGCGCGGGCGCGACACCTCCGTCACCGATCCTGACCCCCGTCCGCCCGCGGGATGCCACGATGGGCGGGTGAGAGCCGCCGCGGAGTGGGAGGGGTGGACCTCGACGACCCGCCGGGTCCGGCTGTACCTCGTGACCGTCGGCGTCGGCGCCCTGGTGCTCCCGTGGCTGCTGCTGCCGCTGGCCCCGACGCCCGTGGGGCCGCCGGCGCCGGTGACGCTGCTGATGCTGCTGGCCGTCGCGGTCTTCCACATCGAGGTGGCGCGGGTCCTCATCGGCGGCCGGGTGGAGGGACAGCAGCCCCACAAGGCGCTGTCCGCCTGGGCGCTGGCGAGCGCGCTGCTCCTGCCGCCCCCGATGCTCCTGGTCGTGGTCGTGGCGACGTACGCCCACGCCCGCTGGCGCGGGATGCGCGTGCCGCTGTGGCAGTGGGTCTTCTCCGGCGCCTTCCTGGTGCTGGCGGGGTGCGCCGCGCTGGTCGTACGCCACGTGGTGCTCGGTCCGGGACCCCTCGTGCCGGGCGACGCCTCGGTCTCGGGCAGCGCGCTCCCCGAGGTCACGCTGGCGCTCGCCGCACTCGCGTTCCTCACGGTCGAGATGCTGCTGTTCGCCGGCAGCGCGCTGCTGAACCACGCCGAGCAGGAGCAGTGGCTGCGCGGGCAGCTGCGCTCGGTGTCCTTCTACGTGACCGAGGCAGCCGTGCTCGTCGTCGGCGCACTGACCGCGGTGCTCTGGAGCGCGGGCCCATGGTTCCTGCTGCTCGCCCTCCCGCTGCAGGTGCTCGCGGCGCGAGCCGCCCTGCTGCAGCCCGTGCGGCAGCGGGCAGCCGAGGCCGCCGTGCTCGCCGCCGAGAACGAGGTGCTCGCCGAGGCCAACGCGTTCAAGGTGCAGCTGCTCTCGATGCTCGGTCACGAGGTCGGCAACCCCCTCACGTCGGTGATCGGGTGGAGCCAGGTGGCCACCGAGGCGGTCGAGGCAGGCGACCTCGAGGGTGCGCGCGACGCGCTCACGACCGCCGAGCGGAGCGTACGCCGCACGCGCGAGGTGCTCGCCGACATCACCGCGATGGTCGCGGCCGACACCGGGGCGCTCTCGGCGCATCCGGAGACCGTCGAGCTCGCGCCCCTGCTGCGCGACGTCGGACTGCCGACGACGCAGGCGACCGACGAGACGACGGTGCGGGTGCAGCCCGGGCACCTGCACCAGATCCTCACGAACCTCGCCAGCAACGCCGAGAAGTACGCCGGGGGCGTCACCTCGCTCACCGCCGTGGCCGGCCCGGACGGTTGCGTGAGGATCGAGGTCGCCGACGGCGGGGTCGTCCCGTCGGACGTACGCGAGCGCCTCTTCGAGCGGTACGCCCGCGCCGAGACGCACAGCGGACTGCACGGCACCGGCCTCGGACTGGCGATCACGCGCGATCTGGCACGTGCCAACGGAGGCGACGTCACCTATCGTCCCCGCTACCGGGACGGGCGCCCGGGATCGGTCTTCACGGTGATCCTGCCTGGTCCGGGGGCGGTCGCGTCCCCGGTGGTTCAGCCGAGCGAGGCCAGTCCCGCGGCGAACGCCTGACGGGAAGCCTCGGAGGAGTCGATGCGCCAGTCGGTCTCCTTGGCGACGTCGAACCAGCAGAAGCCCTCGATCGCGGCCGTGGCATCGAGCACGGCGAAGAAGTCAGCCACCCAGGCCGCCTTGTCGCCGCCGACCTCGGTCGAGGCGACCTCGCCGAGGTGGATCGGCCTCGCCGTCAGCGCCTGCACCTCACCGATGGTGGGCCAGAACAGCTCGCCGGCACTCTGCCAGGTCGACCACGACTGGCTGGCTCCGAAGTTGTAGCCGTCGAGAGCCACCTGGTCGACGTACGCGTCACCGGGGTAGAACGCCGCCAGCGGGGTGGACCCCGGGTAGGAGATGTTCGGCGACCACACCCAGGTGACGTTCGTCGCCCCGCGGGCGTCGAAGACGTCCACGACGTGCCGGAAGGCCGCGACGTAGTGCTCTGCGGTGTTGCCGTCGACCCCGACGGCCCAGGGGTACCAGTCGCCGTTGGCCTCGTGGGCGATCCGCAGCTCGACCGAACCGCCGTAGTCGCGCACCTGGTCGGCCCAGGTGCGGAGGTAGGGGTCCAGCCGCCCCGCGGCGATGCGGGACAGGGCGTACGCCGGCTGCGCGGTGCCCGCCGCCGGGTCCCACGGCTCCCAGGTGATCTGCGGGATCGCTCCGGCCGCGGCGACCCGGGAGGCCGCCGCAGCGGGGAAGTCGGGCGTAGTGGCCCAGGCCTCGTACCACATCACCATGCTCGGTGCGGCTCCCGCGCGCTCGGTGAGCGCCGCCAGGTCCGCGGCATCACCGGGGGTGCCGGGCAGGAACACGGAGAAGCGGGGGCCGGACGGTGAGGGTGCCGGCTCCGGCGCCGTGGTCGGCGCCGTGGTCGGCGCCGTCGTCGGCACGTCAGCCGGGGCCTTGCGGCCCTTGACCCCGCCCGGGGCCGCTTCGGCGGACCCCGGACCCGCCAGGAGTGCAGCGATCAGCAGTGCGACCACGAGGACGACGAGACGCACGGCGACCTGTCCCGCCTGCCCTGATCTGCCGTTCGCAACGGTCGGCCCTATCCGCGGAGCGTTGTCGATCATGTCGGGTCCGATCTCGTCCAGGACCCCTCCCTGGGTCCTCCCGACACCAGGATCCCCTCCACCGGGACCTTCAGCCGCCCGATTCGGGACTTCAGACCTGCAAAATCTCGGCAGCAGAGACGAGAAGCCCCGGGTCGGAGTCGACCCGGGGCTTCTCTGTGGTGCGCGAGGGGGGAGTTGAACCCCCACGCCCTTTCGGGCACACGGACCTGAACCGTGCGCGTCTGCCTATTCCGCCACTCGCGCAAGCAGCCGGGCAAGCGTAGCCCAGCCCCCGCGGCTCGGCCGAATCGGGGTGAGGAGCACGACAGCCGCGGCCCGCCGGCGGATGGGCGTTCCGCCCGCGGGTACCCGCACCTCCGGCGGCTAGCATGACTCGACGCCGTCACGTCGGCGCACGCGTCGGCCGGCGCACAGAGCCGGCGTGAGGTCCGCACCGCTTCGAGAGGAGGAGCCCGTGGGAGTGCTGCAACGCTTCGAGGACCGCCTCGAGGAGATCGTGGCGGGCACCTTCGCCCGCGCGTTCCGCTCGGCCGTGCAACCGGTCGAGCTGGCCGCGGCCCTGCAGCGTGAGTGCGACCGCTCCTCCCAGGCCCTGTCGCGCCAGCGCCGGCTCGTGCCGAACGCGTTCCGCGTCCAGCTGAGCCCGTACGACCACGAGCGTCTCGCGGAGTACACCGACGCCCTCTCCGACGAGCTCGCCGACATGCTCAAGGACTACGCCGAGGAGCAACGCTACGTCTTCGCGGGCCCGCTGGTCATCGACTTCGAGACCGCCGAGGAGTTCGGCACCGGGCGCTTCCGGGTGCTGAGCAAGGCGGTCGCGAGCGTCTCGGCCGCGTCGGGCTCCTCCCGAGGCCCCGAGCCCGGCCGCCGCGGCACCAGATTGGTGCTCGAGGTCAACGGCGAACGCGTTCCGCTCGAGCCCCCCGGCGTCGTGGTCGGGCGGGGCTCCGACGCGACGCTGCGCATCAACGACCCCTCGATCAGCCGACGCCACGTGGAGTTCCAGGTGGCGGGCGGCCGAGGCACCCCCGACGTGCACGTCGAGGACCTCGGATCCACCAACGGCATGCGCGTCGACGGTCACGACGTCTCCCGCGCCCGCCTGACGGACGGCTCCGAGGTGCGCATCGGCAACACCACGCTCGTCCTCCACGTCGTCCGCCGCGAGGACCGCGACCGGTACGAGGAGGATGCGCAGTGAGCGAGCTGACCCTGGTCCTCATCAAGTTCGCCTACCTGGCGATCCTGTGGATCTTCGTGCTCTCGGCGGTCTCCGTGGTCCGCTCGGACCTGTTCGGTGCGCGGGTGCCGAGCTCGGCGCGTACGCCGGACCGTCGTCCCGATCCGGGCCGCGGCGGCGCCAAGCCCGGTCGGCCGAAGCGTCGTGGCGCGCCGACGCATCTGGAGGTGGTCGAGGGCGACAACGTCGGGGCCCGTGCCGACCTCGACGACGCGCCGCTGCTGATCGGCCGGGGATCCGACGCCGCGATCCGGCTCGACGACGACTACGTCTCCACCCGCCACGCCCGCGTGGGCAGGTCGGGCGACCAGTGGTTCGTCGAGGACCTCGGCTCCACCAACGGCACCTACGTCGACAACCGCCGCATCACCACGCCGACGACGATCGCGCCGGGCACCCAGGTGCGCACCGGCAAGACGATCCTCGAGCTGCGGAAGTAGACGGGTCGCACCATGGCCCTCGCTCTGCGCTACGCCGCGCTGTCCGACGTCGGACGCGTACGCAAGGACAACCAGGACTCCGGGTACGCCGGACCCCATCTGCTCGCGGTCGCCGACGGGGTCGGGGGGTCCGCCCGCGGTGACGTCGCGTCCTCCACGGCCGTGGCCGCCGTACGCCGCCTCGACCAGTCCCGCCACGACGAGGGCGAGGAGCAGCTGCTGCGCGCCGTGGCCGGCGGTCTGCACCGCGCCCACGACCGCATCGCGGAGCTCGTCGAGGCCGACGCCGACCTCGACGGCACCTCCACGACCGCGACGGTCGCGCTCTTCGACGGCGTCCGCCTCGGCTTCGGCCACGTCGGCGACTCCCGCGCCTACCTGCTCCGCGCGGGCGGCATCGAGCAGCTCACCAGCGACCACACGTTCGTGCAGAGCCTCGTCGACGAGGGCCGCATCACCCCCGACGAGGCGCGTACGCACCCGCACCGCAACGTGATCCTGAAGGCCGTCGACGCCGTGCACGAGGTCGACCCCGACCTCTTCAGCCTCGCCGTGCAGGCGGGGGACCGGGTGCTGCTGTGCAGCGACGGCTGCAGCGGCGTGCTCGACGACGACGAGCTGGCCGAGATCATGACCGGCGGCAGCCTGGACTTCGTGGCCGTCGAGCTGGTGCGCCAGTCGCTGGAGGCCGGCAGCTCCGACAACGTGACCGTCGTGGTCGCCGAGGTCGTCGATCCCGGTGCCGCGGCGACCGAGGACGCCGACACCTACGCCGCGGCCAGCACCGGTCCGATGCTCGTGGGCGCTGCGGCCGACCAGCCGCGCGACCTCGCCCCCGGGGGCGGGTTCCGCGGTCACCGGTCCGGGGACACCGGCGAGCTGGAAGGGGTCCGCGAGTCGCTCGCGCGCGACGCCGCACCCGCCCGCGGCGGCCGCGCCGCGCGGACCACCCCGCGCGATCCCGAGGAGCTGCGCTACGCCCCGCAGGACCGCCCCCGGTGGTGGCGCCTGCGTGGTCTGCTGATCCCGCTGCTGGTCTTCGGCCTCGTGGGCGGCGCCGGGTACGCCGCCTGGTCGTGGAGCCAGCAGCAGTACTACGTCTCCCTCGACGGCGAGCGTGTCGCGATCTTCCGCGGTGTCGACGCAGACCTCCCCGGGCTGGAGCTGAACCGGGTGGCCGAGACCACCGACCTCGCCTCCGACAGCCTGCCCGGCTACAGCCTCGCCGAGCTCGACGGCGCGATCCCCGCCGAGGACCTCGACGACGCACGGGCCATCGTCGACCGGCTCACCCGGCTGGTGCAGTGCCCGCGCCTGGTGCCCGGCGAGGTGCTGCAGCCGGTCGCGCAGCCGACGACCGCACCCTCGCCCGACCCGTCTGCCGGCCCATCCGCCAGCCCGTCACCGGTGACGGCGCCGCAGTCCCTGGTCGACCCGGTCCCCGACAGCTGCGGGACGGGGTGAGCAGCATGGCCTCACGGTCCTCTCGCTACGCGGGCCTCACCGCCGGTCCCGACCAGGTCGGACCCGAGCTCGTGCACAAGCGACGCGGCGTCGCGGAGCTGTTCCTGCTCGTGCTGAGCCTGCTCGTCGGCATCGGGGCGTACGCGGCCGTCGGCCTCGGCGTGCGCGGCGAGATCCCGACCGACATCATCGGGTACGGCGGCTGGCTGGTGACCCTGGTCGTGGGGGCCCATGTCACGGTGCGTCTGACCGCCCCGTACGCCGACCCCGTGCTGCTGCCGGTGGTCAGCGCGCTGAACGGTCTGGGACTGGCCCTGATCAAGCGCATCGACGAGGGCACGCTGGCAGCGAGCCCCGAAGCGACCCAGCTCTTCGCGGGCCGGCAGCTGATCTGGATGACCGTCGGCGTGGTGCTCTTCGTCGCCGTGCTGGTCGCCGTGCGCGACCACCGGATCCTGCAGCCGTACACCTACACGCTCGGGCTCGCCGCGATCGTGCTGCTGCTGCTGCCCCTCGTGCCCGGGCTGGGCACCGAGATCAACGGCGCCCGCATCTGGATCAACGTCGGACCGTTCAGCTTCCAGCCGGGCGAGGTCGCGAAGGTGCTGCTCGTGCTCGCCTTCGCCGGCTACCTGGTGCGCACGCGCGACGCCCTCGCCCTGGCCGGCAAGCGCGTGCTGTTCGTCGACCTGCCGCGCGGCCGCGACCTCGGCCCCATCCTGGCGATGTGGCTGGTCAGCCTGGGCATCCTGGTCTTCCAGCGCGACCTGGGCTCCTCGCTGCTGTTCTTCGGCCTGTTCCTGACGATGCTCTACATCGCCACCGAGCGTCCCGGCTGGATCGTCGTGGGCAGCACGCTCTTCATCGCCGGTGCCACGCTCGCCTACCTCGGTGCCGGTCACGTGCGCAGCCGCGTCGGGGCCTGGCTCGATCCGTTCGCGGACGCCGACGGCTCGGGCTTCCAGATCGTGCAGGCCCTGTACGGCATGGCGTGGGGCGGGCTCGTGGGCCGCGGTCTGGGCCAGGGGCAGCCGGACCTGGTGCCGTACTCCTACTCCGACTTCATCATCTCGACCCTGGGCGAGGAGCTCGGGCTGACGGGCATGATGGCGATCCTGCTGGTGTACGCCCTGCTCGTCGAGCGAGGCCTGCGCACCGCGCTGGTGGCACGTGACGCGTACGGCAAGCTCATCGCCTCCGGCCTCGCGCTCATCCTCGCGATCCAGGTGTTCGTGGTCGTGGGCGGCGTGACCCGGCTGATCCCGCTGACGGGTCTGACCACGCCGTTCCTGTCCTACGGCGGCTCCTCCCTCGTGGCGAACTGGGTCGTGATCGCGCTGCTGATCCGCATCTCCGACCAGGCCCGGCGTCCGCCGCCGGACCTCGGCACCGACGGGGGCGACGACAGCGACGGCAGCACGTCCGACCGGGACCAGGTGGCCTACGACGCCTCCGACGACGACACGCAGGTGGTGAGACTGAGGTGAACAAGCCGATCCGCACGATGGCGGTCTTCGTGCTGCTCCTCTTCGCCGCCCTGCTGGTCAACGTCACGTGGCTGCAGTACGTCGAGGCAGGCGACCTGAACGACCGTGCCGGCAACCGCCGGGTGCAGGACGCCGCGTTCTCCCAGGACCGCGGCTCGATCCTGGTGGGGCGCCGGCCGATCGCGACGTCGGAGCCGAGCAACGACCGCTTCGACTACCAGCGCGTCTATCCGGCCGGACCCCAGTACGCACCGTTGACCGGCTTCTTCAACTACTTCAGCGCCTCGCAGCTGGAGCAGACCCAGAACCCCGTGCTCTCCGGTGAGGACTCGCGGTTCTTCGTCCGTCAGGTCGTCGACCTCCTCGACTCCGCCGAGCCCCAGGGCGGATCGATCTCCCTGACCATCGACGCCCGTGCCCAGCAGGCCGCCTGGTCCGGGCTGCGCGCCCTCGGCGAGGACACCAGGGGCGCCGTCGTCGCCCTCGAGCCCGCCACCGGCAAGGTGCTCGCGATGGTCTCGAACCCGACCTTCGACCCCAACGCGCTCGCCACGCACGACCTCGGCGCGATCCAGCGACGGTACGACCGTCTGCTGGAGGACCCCGCCGACCCGCTGGTCAACCGCGCGGTGGCGAACACCCTGCCGCCGGGGTCGACCTTCAAGCTCGTCACGGCGGCGGCGGCGCTGTCCTCGGGCCAGTACACGCCGCAGTCGGCCGTCCCCGGCGGCACCGCGCTCGACCTGCCGCAGACCGACACCGACCTCATCAACTCCGGCGGGGCCTCCTGCGGCGGCGAGGAGATCACCCTCACCCAGGCGCTGAACGTCAGCTGCAACGTCGCGTTCGGCTGGCTGGGGCTGCAGCTCGGTCCCGAGGCGATCAGCGACCAGGCCCGGCGGTTCGGTTTCGAGCAGGACTACCTCCCCGAGCTGCAGCAGGTCGCCCAGAGCCGCTTCCCCCGCGACGCGGACGAGCCGCAGACCGCGCTCTCCGCGATCGGCCAGTTCGACGTGTCCGCGACGCCGCTGCAGATGGCGATGGTGACCGCGGCCATCGCGAACAACGGCACCGTGATGCAGCCGTACCTGGTCGACACGGTCACCAGCCCCGACTTCCAGGTGCTCTCCAGCACCGAGCCGACGGCCCTGCGCACCGATGCCGTCAGCCCGTCGGTGGCGCGGGACCTCACCCAGATGATGGTCTCGGTCGTGGAGGAGGGCACCGCGGCCAACGCCGCGATCGAGGGCGTCTCGGTCGCCGGCAAGACCGGCACCGCGCAGAGCGCACCGGACCGCCCCCCGTACGCCTGGTTCGTCTCCTTCGCGCCCGCAGACAACCCCAGGGTCGCCGTGGCCGTGCTGGTGGAGGACGCCGGGGTGGAGCGTGATGCGATCTCCGGCGGCGGCCTCGCGGCGCCGATCGCGAAGGCCGTGATGGAGGCGGTGCTGCGATGAGCCCCGACCAGACCCAGGCCATGGAGAGCTTCGCCGACCCCGACCGCCGCTACCGCCTCGACGAGCTCATCGCGACCGGCGGCATGGGCGAGGTCTGGCGCGCGACCGACACCCGCCTGGACCGCAGCGTCGCGGTGAAGCTCCTCAAACGGGAGCTGGTGGGCGACCCGACGTTCCGTCGTCGCTTCGCCACCGAGGCGCGCAACGCCGCCTCCCTGCACCACCCGGCCATCGCCTCGGTCTTCGACTTCGGCGACGGGTCGCAGGGCTCCGAGAGCCTCCCGCCGTGGCTGGTGATGGAGCTGGTGCGGGGCAAGCCGCTCTCGGAGCTGCTGGGCGACGGTGCCCTCGACGCCGCCCAGACCCGCGACCTGATCGCCTCGGTGGCCGACGGGCTCGGCGCGGCCCACGCCGACGGCATCGTCCACCGCGACATGAAGCCGGCCAACCTGCTGGTCACGCCGCAGCGCGCCGTGAAGATCACCGACTTCGGCATCTCCCGCGCCGTCGACTCCGCCGCCGTGACCCAGACCGGGGAGGTCCTCGGCACCCCGCACTACCTCTCCCCTGAGCAGGCATCCGGCGAGCAGGCGACGGCCCGCAGCGACGTGTACGCCCTCGGCGTCGTGCTGCACGAGTGCCTCGCCGGCGAGCGGCCCTTCGACGAGGGCAGCCCCGTGCAGACCGCGTTGGCGCACCTGCGCCAGGACCCGCCGCCGCTGCCCGAGGACGTGCCGTCGGACCTCGCAGCCGTGGTGCAGCGCGCCATGGCGAAGGACCCGGCGGACCGGTACGAGGACGGTGCGGCACTGGCTGCGGCGCTGCGCCGCGCCGACCTCGGATCTCCTCCTCTGGGAGCGGCCGGCGCGGCTGCGGGCGCGACCAAGGTGATGCCCGGGCTCGGCATGGCGGGGGCAGCCGCGGCCGGGGCCGCCGGTGCTGCCGGTGCTGCCGGTGCCGCCCGTGCGGCCGGCGGCTCGCCCACGGGGCCGCAGGGGCCGCAGGGACCGCGGGACCCCCAGGAGCCGCAGGACCGTCGAGGACGACCCGGATGGGTCCCGGCGGCCGTCGCGGCCGGACTGGTGCTGCTGCTGGTGGCGATCGCCGTCGGCATCCTCGGCACCCAGGGGGCCGACCGCGACCCGGTCGCGCCGCAGGAGACCTCCGAGTCCCCCTCGCCCCGTGCGCAGCGCGAGACCCCCGAGCCGACGGAGCCGACGCAGGAAGCGGTGCCGACGGTCACCGTGGACCGCTCGGACTACGTCGGACGCACCGAGGACGATGCCGAGCAGGCTCTGGAGGACCTCGGACTGCGGGTCGAGAGCGACACGATCACCAACGACGGCAGCAACGCCGAGGGGGTGGTCGCCGACCTCAGCCCGACCGGCGAGGTCGAGGAGGGCACCACCATCACCCTCCTCGTCTACGACCGGCCCGAGGAGCCGGAGGTCGAGCCCCCCGCGGAGGACCCGGCGGAGGACTCAGGCCCGGGCGGGGGCGAGGGCGCGAGCAACGGCAACGGACCCGACGGCGAGGGGCCGCCGGGGCAGGAGGACGACTGATGGCGAACGAGCCGACGATCGTCGGGGGCCGCTACGAGCTGGGCGAGCTGCTGGGCCGCGGCGGCATGGCCGACGTGCGCAAGGCGTACGACAGCCGTCTCGGCCGCACCGTCGCGGTGAAGCGCCTGCGCACCGACCTGGCCGGTGACGCCACGTTCCAGGCGCGCTTCCGGCGCGAGGCGCAGTCCGCGGCACAGCTGAACCACCCCTCGATCGTCGCCGTCTACGACACCGGCGAGGAGCTGGACGCCGAGGGGTCCGGCAGCAACCTCTACATCGTCATGGAGCTCGTGGCGGGGCGCACCCTGCGCGACGTGCTGCGCGAGGGCCGCAAGATCCTCCCCGAGCGTGCGCTGGAGATCGTCGCCGACGTCTGCGCCGCACTCGACTACAGCCACCGCGCCGGCATCGTGCACCGCGACATCAAGCCCGGCAACGTCATGCTGACGCCCGCCGGCGACGTGAAGGTCATGGACTTCGGCATCGCCCGCGCCGTCGCCGACGCCACCTCCACGATGACGCAGACCGCAGCCGTCGTGGGTACCGCGCAGTACCTGTCGCCCGAGCAGGCCCGCGGCGAGAACGTCGACCTGCGCAGCGACGTCTACTCCACCGGCTGCCTGCTGTACGAGCTGCTCACCGGCCGGCCGCCGTTCCAGGGGGAGAACCCCGTCTCCGTGGCCTACCAGCACGTACGCCAGGCACCGGCTCCGCCGTCCCAGCTCGAGCCGGACCTGCCGCCGGAGATCGACCGCATCGTGCTCACCGCGCTGGCGAAGCCCCAGGGGGAGCGCTACCAGTCCGCCGCCGCCATGAAGGCCGACATCGACCGGTGGCTCGAGGGCTCCCCGGTGCTCGCGGCGCCCGTCGCGGCCGCTCCCGCCACCACCGTGCTCGACGATCCCGCGGGGCAGAGCACGACCATGGTCGCGCCGGCGTACGCAGGCAGCCCGCAGGGGCGCCCGGGTGAGAAGCGCAGACGAGGTCGCGGCGGACTCATCGCCCTGCTGCTCCTGCTGCTGGGCGTGATCGTCGCCGCGGTCCTGATCCTGCCGAACCTGCTCGCCTCCCCGACGACCGAGCCGGTGCCCGACCTCGAGGGGCTCACGGTGCAGCAGGCCGGGCAGCGCCTGCAGGCCGAGGGCTTCAGGCTCGGCAACCGCGATCCGCAGCCCAGCGAGGAGGTCGAGCAGGGCCTCATCATCTCCCAGGATCCCGGGGCGGACGACCGGGCGGAGCCGGGCACCAGGATCGACGTCGTCGTCTCCTCCGGCCTGCCCGATCGCGAGGTGCCCTCGCTGATCAACCGCTCGCGGTCCGACGCGATCGCGGCACTCGAGTCGCTCGACCTCGAGGCGGATCCGAACGTCGTCACGAACAACGCGCCCCAGGGCACGGTGGTGGCGCAGTCCCCCGATGCCGGGGAGGAGGTCGCCGCCGGCAGCACGGTCTCCTTCGATGTCTCCCGAGGACCTCGCACCGTGCCGAGCGTGGTCGGCCAGTCGCAGGGGCAGGCCACCGAGATCCTCGAGCGCCGCAACTTCACGGTCTTCGTCGTCGAGGAGACCGTCACCGAGGGCGAGGACGGCATCGTGCTGCGGCAGTCGCCGGAGGGGCTCTCCGAGGCCTCGGAGGGGTCGCAGGTCACGATCGTGGTCAGTCAGCTGGTCGAGCCCACCCCGGAGCCGACGCCCACGCCGACCGAGGAGCCGACCCAACAGCCCGACGGACAGCCGACCGGGGAGCCTTCACCGACCGAGCAGCCCCAGGGAGCCCCGCTGCCCGGCGACGAGCGGGCGCCGGCCGCCTCCGGCAGCGGGAGTGCGGGCCCTCCCGGACGCGCGCCGCGGCCTGCCCCGGCGGAGGCCGGGCCCTCCTCCGCGGGGCCGGGCGGCCGCTGAGCCGACTCAGCCTCGCGCGGTCGTGCGGCGGGCGTGACGCAGCGCCGTGGTGCCCGTGTACGCCGGCATGCGCAGCTCGTCGGCGGACAGCACGACGTATCCCAGACCGAAGGCGTCGGCGACCTCGCGGTACGAGCCGACGTAGGACGACGTCTGCAGCGCCGCGCGCAGGGCCGCGGGGTCCCCGACCGCGGAGATGTCGTACGGCGGGGAGTACGGCACGCCGTGCAGGATCACGGAGTTGCCGACGCACTTGATGCCCGTCGTCGCCACGACGCGCTGCCCGCGGATAGTCATGGCCTCGGCGCCGCCCTCCCACAGGGCGTTCGCGACGGCCTGGATGTCCTGCTGGTGCACCACGAGGTCGGAGACAGGCACCTCGCCTGTCTCGTCGGCGGCGTCGATCGCCCGGTCAGGGGCGTCGTCGAGCACGACGGTGAGGCCGGGGCCCGCGACGGGCGCGAGCCCAGCCTGCTGCCGCAGACCGTCGAGCTCTGCCTCGACGTCATCGAGCTCGGTGCCCGCGGCGGAGTCGGCGGCCTCCGCGACGAGACCGTCCACCTCGTCCTGCAGGCGGGTCACGCGCTGCTGGGCCGCCTCGACGCGCTCGCCCGCAGCGACGACGAGATCGGCGAGATCGGTCCTGCGGTCGACCGCCCGCAGGTCGGTGCCGTCGGCGTCGACGTAGGACGTCGCGACCAGCAGGCCGGCGACGGAGGTCGCGACGGGGAGCGCGATCCGCCACCGGGTCGGGCGGACGGGGCGCGACGCGGACACGCGACTACGCTAGCCGAGCCCGGGGCGTGCGATCCCCGGCAGCGTCCGCCGACCCCCTCCGCAGGAGAGCATCGTGGCCAAGTCCAGCACCGAGACGACGATCCCCGACGACGCCGACCGGGTGGCGCTCTCGGTGCCGCGCACGGCGCTGGCCGGCGTGCTGGCCCTCGGCGGCATCGCGTTCCTGGTCTACGTCACCGCGTTCGTCGTCGACAGCGGCACCCCGGCTGCGATCGCCGACCTCGGCCGCTGGGCGTACCTGATCGGCTTCGCCGTCTTCTTCCTCGGCCTGATGGTCGGATCCCACCGTCGCGCCCCGCTCGGCCGCGGCCGCGGCGTGGTGGTGGGGATGCTCGGCTGCTTCCTGATCGGTCTGATCTGGATCTGCGTCTACTACGCCGTCGGCACCCAGATGGACGTGCCGCTGATGACCGAGGTGGGGCAGTACAACCTGGTCGTCGGCATCGGCTTCATGGCCGTGGGCTTCGTCTTCGCCACCAAGTGGGAGTGACCCGCTCCTACGGATCCTCACGAATGACAACCGTGTAGTTGTCCACAGGGTTCTCCACCGGTGTGCAGAACTACACCGGTGTGAATCACCAGACTGTGAGCAAGGCTGTGGACGATCTCGCCGTCCTCTTGCTGGTCAGCCGACCAGCAGGCGCAGCGCGAAGCCCGCGAGCAGCAGCACCGTGAAGGCAGCCAGCCCCGCTGCCTGCACCACGATGCGCGATCGGCGCGGGGCGTACGCCAGCACGGCCATGGTCACCAGGCCGCCGACGAAGCCGCCGAGGTGCGCCTGCCAGGAGATGTTCGGCACGCTGAAGGTGATCACCGCGTTCAGGCCCAGCCAGAACAGCAGCCCGCCGAGCGGCAGGCGTCGGCGCACGAACACGATCAGCAACGCGCCGAGCAGCCCGAAGATGCAGCCCGAGGCCCCGATCGTGGGCGTGTACGGCGGCCCCACCCACAGCACCGCCAGGCTGCCTGCCAGGCCCGAGAGCAGGTAGACCGCCAGCAGGCGTACGCGTCCCAGCACCCGCTCGAGCTGCGGGGCCAGGAAGAACAGCGCCGCCATGTTGAAGCCGATGTGCAGCAGGTCGACGTGCGTGAAGAGGCTGGTGAGCGGCTGCCACAGGGCGCCGTCGCCGAACCCGGGCAGGTAGGTCAGACCGGGCTGGGCTTCGCAGGCCGCGCGGGGCAGGTTGGGGTAGCCCGAGAACCCGTCCGAGCAGATGCCGAGCCCGCGGAGCCCGAGCAGGTCGACGAGCCTGCTGTCGCGACCGCCCGAGGCCTGCACGGCCAGCCACACCACGACGTTGATCGCCAGCAGCGCCATCGAGGTGATGGTGGGGTCGCTGGAGAAGGTGCCGCCGAAGGCGGTGCGGCCCTGCCGCGTGGCCTTCTGGCCGGCCTGGACGCACGGGGGGCACTGGAAGCCCACGGAGGCGGGCGTCATGCAGTCGGTGCAGATGGGCTGGTCGCACCGCTGGCAGCGGACCGGGGCGTACCGGTCGGGGTGCCGGTAGCAGGTGCGACGGGCGGGCCCGCCCGGCTCGCCGGCCGGGCCGGGACCGCCCGCGCCGTCGGACGGCTCGGTCACGCGCGGGGCGCGGACACGCTCATGCGGCGTCCTGGATCTCGACGGACTCGATGACGACGTCGTCGACGGGCTTGTCCATCGGACCGGTCCGCACGGTGGCGATCTTGTCCACGACGTCCCGTGAGGACTGGTCGGCGACCTCGCCGAAGATCGTGTGGCGACGGTTCAGGTGCGGCGTGGGCGCCACGGTGATGAAGAACTGCGAGCCGTTGGTGCCCGGTCCGGCGTTCGCCATCGCCAGGAGGTAGGGCCGGTCGAACTGCAGCTCGGGGTGGAACTCGTCCTTGAACTGGTAGCCCGGTCCACCGCGGCCGTCACCGCGGGGGCAGCCGCCCTGGATCATGAAGTTGTCGATGATGCGATGGAAGATGAGGCCGTCGTAGAAGCGGCCGGTCGTCTTCGCGCCCGTCTGGGGGTCGGCGTACTCCTTCTCGCCCTGCGCGAGGCCGGTGAAGTTCTCCACCGTCGTCGGCGCGTGGTTGCCGAACAGCGTGATGGTGATGTCGCCGTGGTTGGTGTGAAGGATCGCGGTGGGCTCGCCGGACATCGGAGTCCTCTCGGTCGGTGCGGGGCCTGGACCCGAAGATCATGGCACGCGACCGGGAGCCGGCCCCTGGAGGTTGCGGCCCGGGCGCAACGGGCATGAGGCCGAGGACCGTCATGTCTGCCGATCAGTTCAGCTGAAGGAAGGACGGCCCCCGTGCTGTCACGCAAGAACTCGCTGCGCGACTCCGCCTCCGGAGTCGCGGACCAGGTGCGCCCCCGTCTGGAGGAGGCACGCAACGAAGCCCGCAAGAAGGCCGGTCCGGCCGTGAGCGAGGCCCGCGCCAAGGCCGAGCCCGCGCTGCGCGAGGCCGCCGACCGTGCCCGGGGGGAGGCCAGCCGTGTCGCGGCCGAGGCCCGCAGCAAGGCGGCTCCGGCGCTGGACGAGGCGCGCAAGCGTGTGCAGCCTGCCTGGGAGGAGGCTCGTGAGACCGCCTCGCCGTACCTGGAGCAGGCGCGACGTCAGGTGGAGCCCGCCCTCGACGAGGCCCGGCGTCGGGTGCAGCCCGCGCTCGAGGAGGCTCGCTCGAAGGCCGCGCCGTTGGCCCACGAGGCCCGACGGCGCGCCGAGGACCTCTACGACGAGCGCGTCCTCCCCGGTGTCGCGACGGCGATGACCGCCGCCGACGACGCGACCGCGGAATTCCGCCACGAGGCGACCCGCCGCGGGTCCGCCGCCGTCGCGGCGCTCAAGGGCGAGGTGGAGCCCCCGAAGGAGAGCAGCCGCGTACGCAAGGTGCTCTTCGCGGTCGGTCTCGCCGGCGTCGCGGGACTCGTGGCGAAGAAGCTGGGCGACCGGCAGGCCGCGCAGGCCTGGGAGTCCGCGTACACCACGAACCCGCCGCGACCCGCCGCGAGCGCGGCAGGCGGCGCCGAGTCGACGGCGGCGAGCGGCAGGCACCGCGCCGACGACACCGGCGGCGGGAACCCCGGGGAGGCCGTGGCCGACGACGCGGACGGGCCGCACGCCTCGAGCACGCCCGATGACCCTGCTGACGTCGTGGACGTCGAGGCCGACAAGAACTGAGTGCAGCGGGTCACCCCGACGCCGCGAGGTCCTCGGGGCGGTGCTCGTCGACCCAGTCGTCGATCACCGCCCACCAGGTGAAGAGCCAGTCGACCTGCTCCTCCTCGGTGTCGGGGATCTCGGTGTGCGGCACCCGCCACCAGCGCATCGTGATGCGCTTGTCCATCGGCAGCTCGCGCCACATGTCGCGGACGCCGTAGACGTGATCCAGGCCGGTGTGGGCGACGAACATGACGTCGGTCTGCGGTGCCGCGCCCAGGGCGGCGCACAACCCGCCCGGACGGGGGGCCAGCACGTGCTCCATGCCCTCGGCCCGTCCGGCCATGTCGTCGCGTCCGATCTCGCGAAGCTTCTCGATGGCCCGTGCACGACGCTGCGGGGTGTAGTTGCCGCCCTCGGGGAAGATCACGAAGACGTCGTCGTGGTCGAGGTCCCTGGCGAGGTCGGCGATCTGGGACAGCAGGTCCTCGCCACGCTCCGGGTGCGGCTCGACGAACCGGCTGGGGATGCGGTGCAGCAGGGTGCCGACCATCGGCTCCCAGGCGATCGTGTCCTTGAGCACCAGTCGGGGCTCGCGCGCGAACCACTGCATCAGGGCGTAGAGCAGCACGAAGGAGTCCGCCGGCCCGGCGTGGCGGCAGCACACGATGAGCGGCGTCCCCGGCCAGGCGTCCGGGGTGGGGCCCTGCACGTCGATCTCCAGGTGCAGCACACGCCGGGCCTCACGGTGGAAGAGCCTCAGGTAGGTGCGGGCGATCTCGTAGTGCGTCGCCTCGAACCACGGCCGCCGGAGGAACAGCCCGAAGCCCGAGGCGATCCAGAGGCCGAGCAGCTCGACGAGCACGATCGTCTCGACGGTCAGGTGCAGCACCGTCAACCACAGCAGCCGCAGCGGACGCCAGGTGCCGGGCACCCCGGGCGAGACGAGGGCGGCCGCGATCAGCCACAGCGGCAGCAGCGTCCAGACCGCTGCCGTCGACGCGAGCACGACGGGCACGAGCACCAGCCGCTTCGGGGGCAGCAGACGACGCAGGATCCTCATGAGGCCACGCCTCCGGTGCCGTCGAGGTGGGCGCGGGTGGCCTCGTACGCCGCGTCGATCCTGCGACGCACCGCCGAGAAGTCGCGGAAGGCGAGGAGCCTGTCGTCGGCTCGGCTCGTCTCACCGGTCGGCAGCACGTGCACCGAGACGCCCTCGGGCACCGCGGAGGTCTCCCGGACGAAGCGGTGGCGCCGCGCGATCTCGAAGGAGACGCGCGCGACCTCCCAGGGCTGGCTCGGCGGTGTGAGCGGCCGCTCGAGACGTCCGACCTGCATCACGTAGACCGTGGTGGCCCCGAGTTCCACGGCACGCCCGACGGGCACGGAGTTCACGATGCCGCCGTCGAGGAAGTGCTCCCCGTCGACCTCGGCGGGCGGGAAGAGGCCCGGGACCGCAGCGGAGGCGAGGATCGCCGGTACCAGCGGTCCGCTGCTGAACCAGTGCTCGGCGGATCGCTCGATGCAGGACGCCACGCACTGGAAGGGCACGACCAGGTCGGCGAAGTCACGGCTGCCGAGCTCCTCGCGGAGGCGTCGGCGCAGCGGCTCAGCGGAGTGCAGGTGGGTGCGGGTGCGCGCGGCGCGCACGACCTGGCGTACGGGGCCGGACGCGTAGACGTCGGCCGCCCCGGCCGTGGACCACATGTCGACAAGTCGGTCTATCGTCTCGGGCCCGGGGTCCTTCGCGATCACGGCGCCGTTCAGGGCACCGACCGAGGTGCCGAGCACGAGGTCGGGGCGTACGCCGCGCTCGGTGAGGGCGCGCAGCATGCCGACCTCGACTGCTCCGAGGACGCCACCGCCGCCCAGCACGTAGGCGATCGTCATCGCGCGCTCCCCACGACCCCGAGTCCCGTCGGGCCTAGACGTCGGTGTCGTAGGCGGTCGAGGCGATATGCGCGCGGGTGTAGGCAGTCGCGCGCCGCTCGACCAGGAACGTCACCACCGGGACCAGCCCGGCGAGCAGCGACAGCACCGTGAAGCGGGTGGACCATGCTGCCCGGCGGGAGAGCAGGAACGCCACGATCAGGTAGCCGATGTAGATCCAGCCGTGCGGGAACGCGACCCAGGGGATCATCGCCTCGCCGAACCGCTGCGGCGTGGACCCCTCGGGCCACAGGGCGGGGATGACCTGGTGCGCGCGCGCCAGCGGCTCGGCCACCAGGATGAACAGCACGAGGAGGATGCCGACGATCGTCGCGAGCACCCGGAACGCGATCAGCAGGGGCGGGTCCTTCACAGGGGCGGCGGCGTCGGCGGGCTGCGTGGGACTCACCCTGCGAACCTACCGCGGCACCGTCTCCGGGCCCGCGAGCTCTTCGCGCAGGAAGCGCCCCCACACCACGAGCGCGCCCAGGGCGAGCACGAACCACTGCAGGGCGTAGAGGAGGTTGCGCAGCGCGGTCGAGGCCCCGACGGGGGGCACGTCCTCCGGCGGCACCGCCGGCAGGGCCAGCGTCGGCTCGTCATCGGCCACCACGAAGGCGCTGACCAGGTCGACGGGGACGATCTCGGTCAACGAGGCGAGCCGCAGCTCGGGGAAGCGCCGGTCCGTCGGGTCGTCGTCGCGCGCCAACGACCCCTCGCCCGGCTGCAGGAAGCCGGTCAGGTCGACCGGGCCGGAGGGCGAGGCCGGATCCGGGTCGGGAGACCAGCCGAGCACGACCGGCACGGACGTCTCGGTGCGGTCAGGAGCGCCCGTGTCCTCCAGGACGGCCACGGCGACGACCCACCATCCATCGCGGCCCCGCAGCGGCCGGGGGCCGACGACGAAGCCGGTGTCGGGCAACCAGGTGCCGTGCACGGTGACGGGACGGCCGACGTCGTCGCCGGGGAACGGGTCGTCGGCCCCGATGACCTGGGTGAGGGGCACCGGCGGCCGCGTGGACAGGTCGCGCTCCTCGGCGGCGCGCTGCGCCTGCCAGCCCTCGAGCTGCCAGAGCCCGAGGCCGCTGAAGATCGCCAGCGCGACCACGAGCAGCGCCGTGGCCCCCAGGGTGCGTCGACCGAGGAGGATCCTGGCCATGCTCTGCACACCATCATCCTAGGTGCGACGCCTGCATCGGTCGGCCGGCGGCCACGCCCCCGTTTGACGCAGGTCACCGGCAGGCAATCTGACAGACATGACGACCCGTGTGCACCACCTCGACTGCGCCAGGATGCGTCCGCTCGGCGCTGTCCACCCCAAGGTGGCGCCGGCGGTGCTGGTCTCGCACGTCATGGTCGTCGAGAGCTCCGACCGGCTGACGCTGGTCGACACGGGCTTCGGGCGCGGCGACGCCGAGCGCCCCGAGCGGCTCGGCGCCACCGGGCGCACGCTGCGCGCCGAGCTGAGCTACGAGCGTACGGCGCACGCACAGCTCGGCGAGCTCGGACTCTCGCCCGGCGACGTGACCGACATCGTCCTCACCCACCTCGACCTCGACCACGCCGGCGGCATCAAGGACTTCCCGAACGCCGTGGTGCACCTGCACGAGCACGAGCTGCAGGCCGCGCGGGGCCGGCCGTCGCTCAAGGAGCAGCAGAGGTACGTGCCGCCGCAGTGGACACCCGCGCCGCAGTGGCGCACGTACAAGCCCGTGGAGGGCGGCGGCGACGGGTGGATGGGCTTCGACTCCGTCGAGATCATCTCCGACGTCGTCCTCGTGCCGCTCTCGGGCCACACCCGGGGACACTGCGGTGTGGCCGTACGCCGCCCGGACGACGCCGGCTGGTTCCTGCACGCCGGTGATGCGATCTTCGACGCCTCCGAGGCGGGCTCCTCCTCGTCCTGCCCGTGGGGACTGCGCGCCTACCAGCACCTGATCAAGATGGACGGCACCGCCTGGGCGCAGAACCGGGAGCGCCTGCGCGAGCTGCGGGCGGGACACGACGACATCGAGATCGTCGCCTCCCACGACACCGCGCAGTTCGAGAGACTCGCCGGGGTCTCGGTCACGTGAACAGCTGACGAACTCGTCCCGCTGGCCGTGAGGTCGCCGACGAGAGGGGCAGCCTCCCGGCATGACCGAGAGAGATCACCGCCAGCAGATCGTGGACGAGGCCGTCGAGAAGGTGATGGACAAGCCCGGCGTGACCGCCGAGGAGGGGCGCGTCCGCGACCTGGCTCGGGAGGCCGTCGACGAGCTGATCGACCAGCCGGTGCAGACCTTCACGCCGCTGCTCGCGGAGAACGAGGTGCTCACCGAGCTGCACGCCGACGGCAAGGCCGCCTCGCAGGCGCACGTCGCGCCGACCGACTGAGCGGCCGCTGCACAGAGTCTGGTGGAGCCAAGGGGACTCGAACCCCTAACCCCCTGCTTGCAAAGCAGGTGCGCTACCAATTGCGCCATGGCCCCTGGTGGTGGTGCGCGGTGGCTGTCGACCGCCTACCGCGCGTTGCCGCTGCGTGAAGGCACCGGGTCGGTGGCCTCGGCCCACAGCTGCTGCTCGTGCGCGTTCTTGCGTGCTTCGAGCGTGGCGTAGGCGGCGCCGGCGGCAGCTGCTGCCAGGACGAGAAGTCGCTTCATGACCATGCTCCTCTCACACGTGCACCGGTGGGCCTAAGAGGACTTGAACCTCTGACCTCTTCCTTATCAGGGAAGCGCTCTAACCGTCTGAGCTATAGGCCCGGGGATGGCCAGCTGGGCTGACCGGTGGAGATTACCGCACGGCCGGGGCCCCACCCAATCCGGGGGAGACCCTCAGCGAGCGTCCTCCGCCAGCGTGACCTCGATACCGCCGAGCAGCGCGGCGCCGAGGTTGTAGAGGAACGCGGCGAGGGTCGCGATCGCCGTCAGCAGCACGACGTTGATGCCCGCGACGATGAGGGTGAAGCCGACGATCCGGGAGGTGCCGAGGTAGTTCTCGACATCGAAGTCCGTGCTCGACTCCGATCCGATGACCTGGTAGACCATCGCGTTGATCGAGTCCCACACGCCGGCGGCGTCCAGCACGCCCCACACCAGAGCCACCGCCACCACCGTCATCACGCCGAGCGCGATGGAGAGCAGGAAGGCGGTCTTCGCGACCGACCACGGGTCGAGCCGCGTCAGCCGCAGCCGTGCGCGCCGCGTGGGCCGCTTGTTGGTGGTCGCCTTGGACGGGGCGGCGCCGCCGGCGGGGGCCGTCCGGGCGTCGTCGAGGTTGCGCCCGGCGTCCCTCAGAGCGGACCTCACCTTGTCCGCGAAGGAGCGTCCGGAGCTCGAGGCACCCCCCGACGACGAGGAGCTGCCGGACGACGTGGTCCCGGGAGCGGCGTCCCCGGCCGTCGGGTCCCAGCTCTCACGGGAGGGCACGCGGACCTCCTCGGCGTCACGCCGGGTGGGCCGGCTCTTCGACGTGCTGCTGTCGGCCATCAGTCCTCCTCGGGGGCGACCGGGTCGTCGCCGTCACCGATTGTGGCACCACCGGTGGTGTCGGGCTCCGCAGCAGCGTCGTCGGCGGCGACGACAGCCGGGTCGGCGGCGAGCTCCGCCGTGGTCGGCGTCACCGGATCTGCGGCGGCTGCCGCCTCCTCCGCCTCGTCCTCCACGGCCTTCTCGACCGACCGCGTGACGACGGCCACCACGTCCTTGCCCTTCGGGGAGACGAACCTCACGCCCATGGTGGAGCGGCCCGTGGCCCTGAAGTCCGCATCGATGGGGCTGCGGACCACCTGGCCCGAGGTCGTGATGGAGAGGACCTCGTCGCCGTCGACGACGATGAAGGCGGCCACGAGCTGGCCGCGCTCCTCGTTCTCTAGCTTCATCGCGCGGATGCCCAGACCACCGCGGGACTGCAGCCGGTACTCCCCGATCGCCGAGCGCTTCGCGAAGCCGCCGTCGGTCATGGTGAACACGTACTGACCGGGGGCGTCAGCCCCCTCCTCTGCGGCGTCCAAGTCGCCGGTCGCGTCCACCATGTCCTCCGAGCGGATGATCGACATCGACAGCAGGTCGTCCTCGCCGCGGAACTTCATGCCGGTCACGCCGCCGGTGGCGCGACCCATCGGCCGCAGCTGCGCGTCGTCGGCCTTGAAGCGGATCGCCTGACCCTTGCGCGAGACCAGCAGGATGTCGTCGTCGGGGCCGACGAGCTCGGCGCCGATCAGCTCGTCGTCGTCGGCGCGGAAGTTGATCGCGATGACGCCGGCCTGCCTCGGGGAGTTGTAGTCGCCCAGCGGCGTCTTCTTCACCAGGCCCGCGCGGGTGGCCAGCACCAGGTACGGCATCTGGTCGTAGTCGCGGATCGCCAGCACCTGCGCGATCTCCTCGTCCGGCTGGAACGACAGCAGCCCCGCGACGTGGCTGCCCTTCGCGTCCCTCGACGCCTCGGGCAGGTTGTACGCCTTCGTGCGGTAGACCCGGCCGGCCGTGGTGAAGAACAGCAGCCAGTGGTGGTTGCTCGTGGCGATGAAGTGGTCGACCACGTCGTCGCCCCGCAGCGAGGCACCGCGTACGCCCTTGCCGCCGCGCTTCTGCAGCCGGTACTGCGCCGCCAGGGTGCGCTTGGCGTACCCGCCGCGGGTGATGGTGACGACGAGGTCGTCGTCGGGGATCAGGTCCTCCATCGACAGGTCGCCGTCGGCGGCCATGATCTGCGTACGCCGCTCGTCGCCGTACTTGTCGACTATCTCCGCGAGCTCGTCGCGCACGATCGTGCGCTGCCGCGACTCGTTCGCCAGGATGTCCTTGTAGTCCTCGATCGTGCGCTCGAGCTCGGCGAGCCGGTCGATGATCTGCTGACGCTGCAGCGCCGCGAGTCGGCGCAGCTGCATGTCGAGGATGGCGGTCGCCTGGTCCTCGTCGATGTCGAGCAGCCCCATCAGCCCCTGCCTCGCCTCGTCGGCATCGGGACTGTTGCGGATCAGGGCGATGACCTCGTCCAGGGCGTCGAGCGCCTTCACCAGACCGCGGTAGATGTGCGCCTGACGCTCGGCCTCCGCGAGCAGGAAGCGCGTACGCCGGACGATGACCTCGATCTGGTGGGCCACCCAGGCGGTGATGAACTGGTCCAGCGTCAGGGTGCGGGGCACACCGTCGACCAGCGCCAGCATGTTGGCGCTGAAGTTGGTCTGCAGCTCGGTGTGCTTCAGCAGGTTGTTGAGCACCACGCGCGCCACGGCGTCGCGGCGCAGCACGACGACCAGCCGCTGGCCCGTACGCCCCGAGGAGTCGTCCCGCACGTTGGAGATGCCCTGCACCTTGCCGGTGACGGCCAGCTCGGCGATCTTCTTCGCCAGGTTGTCGGGGTTGACCATGTACGGCAGCTGGGAGATGACCAGCACGTTGTGGCCCTTCTCCTCCTCCACGTCGATCACCGCGCGCTGGGTGATCGAGCCGCGACCCGTGCGGTACGCCTCCTCGATGCCCGCGCGGCCCACGATCGTCGCGCCGTTCGGGAAGTCGGGACCCTTCACCCGCTCGATCAGGGCCTCGATCAGCTCCTCGCGCGGCGCGTCCGGGTGGTCCAGCGCCCACGTCGCCGCGGCCGCGATCTCACGCAGGTTGTGCGGCGGGATGTTCGTCGCCATGCCCACCGCGATGCCGGCCGACCCGTTGACCAGCAGGTTCGGATAGCGCGAGGGCAGCACCGTCGGCTCGGAGGACCGGCCGTCGTAGTTCGGCTGGAAGTCGACCGTGTCCCGCTCGATGTCGCGGACCATCTCCAGCGCCAGCGGCGCCATGCGGCACTCCGTGTACCGCATCGCCGCCGCCGCGTCGTCACCCGGCGAGCCGAAGTTGCCCTGCCCGTGGATCAGCGGCGCGCGCATCACCCACGGCTGCGCCAGCCGCACGAGGGTGTCGTAGATCGCCGAGTCGCCGTGCGGGTGGTACTGACCCATCACGTCGCCGACGACGCGGGAGCACTTGGAGAACCCCCGGTCGGGGCGGTAGCCGCCGTCGAACATCGCGTACAGCACGCGCCGGTGCACCGGCTTCAGGCCGTCGCGCACGTCCGGGAGCGCGCGACCCACGATGACGGCCATGGCGTAGTCGATGTACGCCCGCTCCATCGAGGTCTGCAGCTCGACGGGCTCGATCCGTCCACCTGGCGCGGGGGTCGGCGTCTCAGTCATATGTCACTTCCGTACGGCGGTTTCGGTCGCGAGTGGGATATGCGTTGCGAGGTGCGTGCGATGGCAAGGCCGAGGAGCGAAGCTGGGCTTTGAGCGGAGCGGCCCTGCGAGCGACGAGAACGCCGCCAGCGTGCGTGCATCGCAACGCAGATCAGATGTCCAGGAAGCGAACGTCTTTAGCGTTGCGCTGGATGAAGCTGCGGCGCTGCTCGACGTCCTCGCCCATCAGGACGCTGAACACCGCGTCGGCCTGGGCGGCGTCGTCGAGGGTCACCTGCAGCATGAGGCGCTGCTCGGGGTTCATCGTCGTCTCCCAGAGCTCCTCGGCGTTCATCTCGCCGAGACCCTTGTAGCGCTGCACCGGGTTCTCCTTCGGCAGCTTCTTGCCCTGCTCCCTGCCGTCGCGCAGCAGGGCGTCGCGCTCGGCGTCGGAGTAGACGAACTCATGCTCGTGCGGCTTGTTCCAGCGGATGCGGTACAGCGGCGGCTGCGCCATGTAGACGTACCCGCCCTCGATGAGGGGCCGCATGAAGCGGAAGAGCAGCGTCAGCAGCAGCGTGTTGATGTGGTGGCCGTCGACGTCGGCGTCGGCCATCAGCACGACCTTGTGGTAGCGCAGCTTGGCGATGTCGAACTCGTCGTGGATGCCGGTGCCGAGCGCCGAGATGATCGCCTGGACCTCCGTGTTGCCCAGCACCTTGTCGAGGCGGGCCTTCTCGACGTTCAGGATCTTGCCGCGGATCGGCAGGATCGCCTGGATCCGCGGCTCGCGTCCCTGGCGCGCGGAACCACCGGCCGAGTCGCCCTCGACGATGAAGACCTCGCACTCCTCCGGGTTCGTCGACTGGCAGTCGCTCAGCTTGCCCGGCATCCCGCCGCCGCCGAGCAGCCCCTTGCGGGAGCGCGCCAGGTCCCGTGCCTTGCGGGCCGCGAGCCGCGCCGAGGCCGCCGCCTGGGCGCGGCGGATGACGTCCTTGCCCTCGGCAGGGTTCTTCTCCAGCCAGTCGCCGAACTGCTCGAAGACGACGCGCTGGACGAACGTGCGTGCCTCGGTGTTGCCGAGCTTGGTCTTCGTCTGACCCTCGAACTGCGGCTCACCCAGCTTGACCGACACGATGGCGCACAGGCCCTCGCGGATGTCGTCGCCGGAGACGCGGTCCTCTTTCTTCTTGATGAGGTTCCACGCCTCGCCCCAGGAGTTCACCAGGCTGGTCAGGGCCGTGCGGAAGCCCTCCTCGTGGGTGCCGCCCTCGTGGGTGTTGATGGTGTTGGCGAACGTGTGGACCGACTCGGCGTAGGAGGTGTTCCACTGCATCGCGACCTCGAGGCTCATGTGGTTCTCGACGTCGGCGGCGGTCTCGGCCTCGAAGCTGATCACGCTGGGGTTCGACACCTGCTTGGACTTGTTGAGGTGGTCGACGAAGTCCACCAGGCCGCGGTCGAAGCGGAACGTGCGCTCCAGCGCGTCGGTCGCCCCCGTGGCGCCGGCCTCGGCCTCGACGTTGTCGGTGACGGTGGCGTCGGCCTCGGCCGCCGCGGCCTCGAGCCCTCGGGGCCGCTCGTCGCGGACGCAGATCGTCAGGCCCTTGTTGAGGAACGCCATCTCGCGGAAGCGGTTCACGATCGTCTCGAACTTGTAGTCCAGCGTCTCGAAGACGTCCTCGGCCGCCCAGAAGCGGATCGTGGTGCCGGTGTCCTCGGTCGCCTCCTGTCGTTCGAGCGGCGCCTCGGGCACGCCGTACGCGAAGGCCTGGGTCCAGCGGTAGCCGTCGCGCTTGACCTCGACCTCGACCCGGCTCGACAGCGCGTTGACGACCGAGACGCCGACGCCGTGCAGGCCGCCGGAGACCTTGTAGCCACCGCCGCCGAACTTGCCGCCGGCGTGCAGCACGGTCATCACGACGGTGACCGCCGGGATCTTCTCCACCGGGTGGATGTCGACCGGGATGCCGCGGCCGTTGTCGCTGACCTCGACCGCCCCCTCGGGCGTGAGGCGTACGTCGACCCGGTCGCAGTGCCCCGCCAGGGCCTCGTCGACGGAGTTGTCGACGACCTCCCAGATCAGGTGGTGCAGGCCGCGCTCGCCGGTCGACCCGATGTACATGCCCGGCCGCTTGCGCACCGCCTCCAGGCCCTCCAGCACCTGGATCGCTGAGGCGTCGTAGCCGGCCTGGACCTCCGCAGCGGAGATCGGGGAGTCGGCCGGGTCGGGGGAGGGCGTCTGGGTCACGGGGGCCTCTCTGCAGCCGGGGGGACCGCGGGGAGCGGTCAGGTGCTCGCGCGCACGCGCGCGCGAGGCGGAGCAAGGCGTCGACGGCGCAGACGCAGGGCCTGGACGCCGCGATCGACGAGTACGACCAGTTTACCCGCTCGAGGTGCTGCAGGCGAGGACCGCGAGCTCGATCTGGGGACAGCCGGACAGGACAGACGGCTCTCAGAGCCCTGTGACGGGCATCTGGCGCCGCCGGTGGGCTCGCGATCAGCCACGGGTACGCCCCCGGTCCTGCTGGGCCGCCACAGCGGCGTTCTCAGCCGTAGGTGTCGCGGGGTCCGCGACCCTTCACCCGCCGGTTGCCGCGACGCCAGCTCGGGCCGCGTGGACCCTGGATCTCCAGGAAGGTGACGGTCCCGTCGCCGAGCTCGGCGTTGAGCCGCGCCACGAGCGAGGAGGCCAGCAGCGTCAGCTGGGTGGCCCAGGCGGTCGACTCGGCGCGCACGACCAGGCGGCCCCCGTCGTAGGACTCCGGTGTCGTGTGCGCGGCGATGTCCTCGCCGACCACGCCCGCCCACCGCGCCATCACCCCGTGCACGCGCAGGTCGGTGGACCAGCCCTGCTCGGCGACGAGCCGCCCCAGGGAGGCGGCGGCGGTCTGCGGATCACGGTCGTCGGGGTGGGCGCCGCTGACGCCGCCGTCGCGACGACGCGCCCAGGTGCCCTGCGGACGCCGGGAGGGGGGCGCGCCCGACGAGGACGCACGGGAGACCGGCCGTGGCGAGCGAGCCATGGCCCGGGCCACCGACAGCGCCAGCTCGGTGCCGTTCACGTCGTGCGGCTCAGTCTCCGCTGGCCGGCTCGTCTGCTCCTCCGGGCCCGACGGCGGGGTCGTGCTCACCCTGCACCTCCCCGTCTTCGACCACGAACCTGGCGCCTGCCAGCGACTGCGGGACGTCGGCCTCCACGGCCGCGGTGACCAGCACCTGCTCCGCGTCGGCGACGAGCGCCGCGAGCTGGTCGCGCCGCCCCGCGTCGAGCTCTGCGAAGACGTCGTCGAGCACCAGGATCGGGTCGTCGCCGTCGGCGCGCAAGAGCTCGTAGGAGGCGAGCCGCAGCGCCAGCGCGACCGACCACGACTCACCGTGGCTCGCGTAGCCCTTCACCGGCAGATCCCCCAGCTCCAGCGACATGTCGTCGCGATGCGGTCCCACGAGGTTCTGCGCCCGCTCCAGCTCCTCGTCGCGGCGCGCCGCCAGGCCCGACTGCAGCCGCGCCTCCAGCTCGGCACGCCGCCCCGGCCGCGGCTCGGTCTCCCCGCTGACGTCACCGTGCTCGCCGAGCTCCACGCTCGCGCGGTGGCCGAGCACCAGGTCGTCGCGGGCGACGCCGAGGGCCACCGCTGCGTACGCCGACTGCGCGTACGGCTGGAGCGCGGCCAGCAGCAGGAGCCGGGCCTCGAGAATCTCCGCGCCGAGACTGCACAGGCGCTCGTCCCACACCGCCAACGTCGACTCCAGGTTCTCGTCGGGGGTCCCCCGACCGGCCCCCCGCCCGGTGCCCCGACGTACGCCACGGGCCGTCTTCAGCAGCGAGGCGCGCTGCTTCAGCACCCGCTCGTAGTCCGCGCGGACGCCCGCCAGGCGTGGCGTACGCAGGGTCATCAGGTCGTCGAGGAACCGGCGACGCTCCCCGGGGTCGCCCTTGACCAGGGCGAGGTCCTCGGGACTGAAGACCACCGTCCGGAGCAGACCCACCAGGTCCCGTGACCTCGGGAGCGCGTTGCGGTTGACGCGCGCCCTGTTCGAGCGGCCCGGGATGATCTCGACCTCGAGCGTCGCCAGCCGTCCGTCCCGCTCAACCGCGGCACGGACCAGCGCCGCCTCGGCTCCGCGTCTGACCAGCGGGGCGTCCGAGGCCACCCGGTGGGAGCCGAGGTGGGCGAGGTAGTCCACGGCCTCCACGAGGTTGGTCTTGCCCTGGCCGTTGCGACCGACGAACGCCGTGGGCCCGGGACCGAGCTCGACGTCGAGGGAGGCGTAGGAGCGGAAGTCGCGCAGGGTGAGGTGGCGGACGTGCACGCTGTGCGGTCAGCCGTCCCCGTCGGTCTTCATCGCGTGACCACCGAACTGGTTGCGCATCGCGGCGACCGCCTGCATGGCCGGGGAGTCGCTCTGCCGCGAGGTGAAGCGCGCGTAGAGCGCGGCCGCGATGGCCGGGGTCGGGACCGCGTGGGAGATGCCGGCCTCGACCGTCCACCGGCCCTCACCGGAGTCGTCGGCGTAGCCGGCGATGCCCTCGAGCCCGGGTCGCTCGTCGAGGGCGTCGACCAGCAGGTCCAGCAGCCAGGAGCGGATGACGGTGCCCTGCTTCCAGGACCGGAACACCTCGGTGACGTTCTCGACCTGGTCGCTGGCCTGCAGCAGCTCGAAGCCCTCGGCGTACGCCTGCATCACCGCGTACTCGATGCCGTTGTGCACCATCTTCGCGAAGTGGCCGGCACCGCACGGCCCGGCGTGCACCCAGCCGAAGTCGCCCGGCGGCTTCAGCGCGTCGAAGATCGGCTGTGCGGTCGCGATGTCGGCGTCGGAGCCGCCGGCCATCAGCGCGTAGCCCTCCTGCAGACCCCAGACGCCGCCGGAGACGCCGCAGTCGACGAAGCCGATCTTCTTCGACCCCAGCAGCTCGGCGTGCTCGAGGTCGTCGCTCCAGCGGGAGTTGCCGCCGTCGATGACGAGGTCGCCCTCGTCGAGGAGGTCGCCGAGCGAGGAGATCGTCTGCGCGGTCGCCTCCCCGGCCGGGACCATCACCCAGATCACCCGCGGCGAGGGCAGGGCCTCGACCAGGGCCTCGAGGGAGTCGACGTCGCGCTTGTCGGGACTCTGGTCGAACCCGACGACCTCGTGGTCGGCGCGGCGCAGACGCTCGCGCATGTTGCCGCCCATCTTGCCGAGTCCGATCATGCCGAGCTTCACGAGGATTCCTCCTGGTCGTCGGGTGGTGGAGCCTGCGGAACTTCTCAGCCGAGCAGGCGGCGCGGCATCAGCAGGTAGCGGAACGAGGAGTCCACGACCTCGCCGTTGTCGCCCTCGCTGCGGACGCCGGAGATCACCACCGGCTTCGAGGACTGGGTGAAGGCCATCTCGACCTGCGGGGTCTCCAGGGCGGAGAGGCCGTCGAGGAGGTAGTCGGGGTTGAAGCCGGTGGTGATGTCCTCACCGGTCACCTCCGCCTCGATCGCCTCGGAGGCCTGGGCCTCCTCGCCGCTGCCGGCGTCGAGGGTCAGCTGGCCCGCGGTGAACGCCAGCTGCACCGCGGTGTTGCGGTCGGCGACGAGCTTCACCCGCTTCACGGCATCGACGAGGGTGGCCCGGTCGAGCTTCGCCACGGTGCCGTGCTCGCTGGGGAACAGCGACCTGACCTTGGGGAACTCGCCCTCCAGCAGGCGCGTGGTGGTGCGGCGTACGCCCCCGCCGGCGCGGCCCTCGAACCCGATGATGCCCTCGCCCTGGCCGGCGGAGCTGAGGGCGATCGTGATCTCGCCGCCGGCCGCGAGGGCGCGGGCGGTGTCGTTGAGCACCTTGGCCGGGATGAGCGCGGCCGCCGAGACGTCGGAGGCACCGGGGTCCCAGCCGAGCTCACGGTGGGAGAGCCGGAACCGGTCGGTGGCGAGCAGGTTGATCGTCGAGCCCTCGATCTCGACGCGCACGCCGGTGAGGACGGGGAGCATGTCGTCGCGGCCCGCCGCGGTGACGGCCTGACCGACCGCCGCGGTGAAGGTCTCGGCGGAGACGGTGCCCGTCGCCTCGGGCATGCTCGGCAGGGACGGGTACTCCTCCACCGGCATCGTCTGGAACGAGAACCGCGCGGACCCGCAGGTCAGGGTCACCTTCGAGCCGTCGGCGACCATCTCGACCGGTCGGTCGGGCAGGCTGCGGCACACGTCGGCGAGCAGGCGCCCGGAGATCAGCACCCGGCCCTCGCCCGAGATCTCGGCGGACAGGGTCGCCCGGGCGGAGGTCTCGTAGTCGAAGGCCGAGAGCACCAGGGAGTCCGGGCCCGCACCGCTGCCGTCGGTGCCACCACCGGCCTCGATCAGGAGCCCGGCGAGCACCGGCGTGCTCGGGCGCGCCGGGAGGCTGCGGGCGGTCCAGGCGACGGCGTCTGCGAGAACGTCTCGCTCCACACGGAACTTCACGACCGGTCTCTCCTCGTTGCTCGGCGGACTCGCATCCTGTCACGGTCCCGGCGGTTCTCCCCAGGCAGCGGGCGTGTCAGGTTTTCTCGTCATTCGATCCATGTGACAGGTAGGTGGTGGTCATAGGTCCTGTCGAGTCTGTGGACAAGCACGGTCCTCGCAGGTCGTCCCGTGCGTGTGCCTGTGGACGCCGGTGTGGAGGGCACCCCGTGGGTCCGGGAGGGCTGGGGACGCAGGAGCCTCCGTGACGGTGCACGCCTTGTCGTCCACCGGGAGTCGACAGGTGAATCACAGGTTCGTGCACAGGAGCGTCAGCTGCTGCGGGCCGCCTGCCGGATGCGGGTGGTGAGCTCGGCGACCTGGTTGTACGTCGTGGGCTTCTCCGCCAGCGCCTCCCGGATCTTGCGCTCGGCGTACAGCACGGTGGAGTGGTCGCGGTTGCCGAAGTGCTGACCGATCTTCGGCAGGGACAGCCCGGTCAGCTCCCGGCACAGGTACATGCCGATCTGGCGGGCGTTGACCAGCGCCCGGTTGCGCGACCCGCTGCACAGGTCGTCGATCGAGACGTCGAAGAAGGCCGCGGTCTGGGCCAGGATCAGGCCCGGTGTCACCTCGACCTCGCCGGTGGTGGGGATGACGTCCTTGAGCACGATCTCGGCCAGGGTGGCGTCCACCCGCTGGCGGTTGAGGTTGGCGAAGGCGGTGACGCGGATGAGAGCGCCCTCGAGCTCGCGGATGTTCGTCGCGATCTTCGAGGCGATGAACTCGAGCACGTCGGCGGGCACGTCGAGCCGCTCCTGGGCGGCCTTCTTGCGCAGGATCGCGATGCGCGTCTCCAGGTCGGGAGGCTGCACGTCGGTGGTCAGGCCCCACTCGAACCGGCTGCGCAGGCGGTCCTCGAGGGCCTCGAGGCGCTTGGGCGGGCGGTCGGAGGTGATGACGATCTGCTTGCCGGCGTTGTGGAGGGCGTTGAAGGTGTGGAAGAACTCCTCCTGCGTCTGGATCTTGCCCTCGAGGAACTGGATGTCGTCGATGAGGAGCACGTCGACGTCGCGGTAACGCCGCTTGAACCGGTCGTTGCGGTCGTTGTCGCGGATCGAGTTGATGAACTCGTTCGTGAACTCCTCGCTCGAGACGTACCGAACGCGCATCGAGGCGTACATCGAGCGCACGTAGTGGCCCACGGCGTGCAGCAGGTGCGTCTTGCCGAGGCCTGAGTCGCCGTAGATGAGGAGCGGGTTGTACGCGCGCCCCGGCGCCTCGGCGACGGCGATGGCGGCGGCGTGCGCGAACCGGTTGGAGCTGCCGATCACGAATGTGTCGAAGGAGTACTTCGGGTTCAGGCTCGAGTCCGCGTCGCCCGATGGTGCGGAGGACGCAGCGGACCCGGTGGTGGTCGGGGCCGTCGGGTCCGAAGCGGGCTCGTCGATGTCACGACGTGCGATGCGGTCGTTCAGCGACATGTCGACAGATGCACCTGTCGACCTGTCGTCATGTGTCTGTGTCGACGAATCTACATCGGCGGCGACCGCCGGCCCGAGGTCACGCTCGGCCTCCAGCGGGGGCAGCTCGGCGAGGAAGTCGGGGTCCACCGTCACCGCGAGGCGGCTGTCGAAGCCGGTGAGCAGCGACAGCTCCTGCTCCAACGTCGGTCGCAGCCGCTGCTCGATCTGCTGACGGAAGAACTCGTTGCCCACCGCGATGACGACCAGGTTCATGTCGCGGTGGATCGCGTAAGGCCGGCTGCCGTCCAGCCACGCCCGCTGGCTCGAGACGAGCTGGCCCAGCAGCCGCTGCCACAGCGGCTCGAAGGCACGCGCCTCGTGCTGCGGCGTGAGCGGCTCGTCGGAAGCGCTGGGAACTGGTCCGGTGTGGGCGTCGGTCACGGCGGTCGGGTCTCCAGAGGTCGGCGGTCCGGGCAGCACAGGGCACAGCGAGGGGCACGGCAAGCCTCGACTGACGGGGCGCCGTCCACAACGTTGTCCACAGCTTGTGGACACTTCGATCGTCGCCCTCCGTGGCGTCTGAACTGGACGTCCGACGCTTCTCCACGGGGGCTCCCGCTGTGCGGGTCGGTAACGAATCGGTACGTTATCCCCAGACGGGAGGCCCCAGCAACAGTTGTCCACAGGCTGTCGCCGCGGTGTCCGTCGCGACGGACGCGAATTGACCGGTCCCAGCGCCAGCACGTACCGTGGGCCGGTCGACGAGACGTGTCGTGGCGCAGGCTCGCCCTGGCGCCGACCTCCGTCGACGCCGCCGTGTCCCGAGGCCGTTCGCAGGGCACGCCCCCGACCAGTTCGTCACCGATCACCGGAGTGTCCGATGAGCAAGCGCACCTTCCAGCCGAACAACCGCCGCCGGGCACGCACCCACGGCTTCCGCCTGCGCATGCGCACGCGTGCGGGTCGTGCGGTCATCTCCAACCGTCGCCGCAAGGGCCGCGCGAAGCTGTCGGCCTGAGCCCGGCCCGCACCCTGCCGGCCCGCGCGAGCGTGCTGCCGTCGGCCCACCGCCTGACCCGGGCGTCGGACTTCCGTGACTGCATCCGCCGCGGTGCACGCGGGGGGAGTCGCACGCTGACCGTGCACCTGGCCCCGGGGACCGAGTCGTCCCCGAGGGTCGGTCTCGTGGTGAGCAAGGCGGTCGGCAACGCGGTCGTCCGCAACCGTGTTTCGCGCCGGCTGCGTCACCTGGCTGCCGATCGCCTGGCGACGATCCCGCCCGGTGCGCGGGTGGTGCTGCGGGCCTCACCGGCTGCGGCCGACTGCTCCAGCGCAGAGCTTAGCGCCGACCTGGACCGCGCGTTGCGCACGGCGGTCGGCCGTGTCGCGCGTCGTGGCGCGTGACCGGGACGTGAGCAGCTCATGAGGTACGACCCCGTGCGCTGGCTCCTGATCGGGTTTCTGCGGCTCTACCGGCTCCTCATCAGCCCGCTGTACGGCCAGGTGTGCCGCTACCACCCGAGCTGCTCGGCCTACGCACTCACGGCCGTGGAGACCAAGGGCAGCCTGCGAGGCACGTGGTTGGCGGGCCGGCGACTGGTCAGGTGTCATCCTTGGGCCGAGGGTGGCTACGACCCGGTGCCCGGCACCGAGATCACCTACGAGCACGATCCGTCACCACTTCCCGAGACTCCCCGACGAGAGGTCTGACCCGTGGACACCCTGGGCGCCATCGGCAGCTTCATCATGACGCCGCTGTACTACGTCATCTCGTTCGTGCTCGTCACGTTCCACGAGCTCTTCAGCCTGGTGATGGACCCCGCCTCGGGTGCGTCGTGGGTGCTGTCGATCATCTTCCTGACCCTCGTGGTGCGCATCGCGCTTATCCCGCTGTTCGTCAAGCAGATCAAGTCCAGTCGCAACATGCAGCTGATGCAGCCCAAGGTCGCCGAGCTGCGCAAGAAGTACGGTCACGACCGGGAGCGTCTCGCCCAGGAGACGATGAAGCTCTACAAGGACTCGGGCACCAACCCGTTCGCGTCCTGTCTCCCGCTGCTGCTGCAGATGCCGATCTTCCTGGCGCTGTTCCACCTGCTGAACGGCGCCGCGAACAGCGAGGCCAAGGGCTTCCTGGACCAGACACAGGCTTCGCAGTTCGGCGAGGCGACCCTCTTCGGTGCCCGCATCGCCGACACCTTCATCGGCACGAGCCTGACCGAGGTCCGCATCTTCGCCGCGATCCTCGTCGTCGCGATGACGGCGACGACGTTCCTCACCCAGCGGCAGCTGATGAGCAAGAACATGCCGCCCGAGGCGCTCACGGGGCAGTTCGCACAGCAGCAGAAGTTGCTGCTCTACGTGCTCCCGCTCGTCTTCGGCATCGGCGGCATCGCCTTCCCGATCGGCGTGCTCTTCTACTGGACGACCTCGAACCTGTGGACGATGGGTCAGCAGTTCTACGTCATCCGCAACAACCCGGCGCCCAACACACCCGCCGCCGACGCGAAGCTCGAGCGCGACAAGGCCAAGGCGGAGCGCAAGGCCGCCCGTGGTGGCGTGGCGCCCGCCCCGGAGCCCGAGCCCGAGGTCGCCCCCAAGCCGGTCGACCGTCAGCGTCAGCAGCCCAAGAAGCAGAGCCGCAGCCAGCGCAGGTCCGGCAGCGGCAACCAGCCGAACCGCCAGCAGAACCAGCAGCCCCAGCAGGCTCAGCAGTCCGCGCGACGGAAGAAGCAGCCCCGTCCCGGACCGAGCGAGGTCCCGCGGGACCGCACAGGCGGCGGCGCGACCCCTGAGGAGAAGCAGTGAGCGAGAGCACCACCATGGTCGAGGACGACGAGACGCGTACGCGCCCCTCGCGCGTGAAGCGCCTGGAGAACGAGGGCGAGATCGCCGCGGACTACCTCGAGGAGCTGCTCGACATCGCCGACCTCGACGGCGATCTCGACATGGACGTGGAGAACGACCGGGCCGCGGTCTCGGTCGTGGGCGCCGATCTCAGCCAGCTGGTCGGCCGTGACGGTGAGGTGCTGGAGGCGCTGCAGGAGCTCACGCGGTTGGCGGTCTACCGGGAGACCGGTGAGCGCAGCCGGCTGATGCTCGACATCTCCGGCTACCGCGCCGACCGGCGACAGGCGCTCACGGCCCAGGCGACCGAGGCGGTGGCGCGCGTACGCAAGGCCGGTGAGGCCGCCCACCTGGAGCCGATGAGCGCCTTCGAGCGCAAGGTCGTCCACGACGCCGTGGCCGCCGCGGGATTGCGCTCGGAGTCCGAGGGCGCGGAGCCGCGACGTCACGTCGTGGTCCTCCCCGACTGAGGTGTCCGACGAGGTTTCCCGTGAAACCGTCGTGGCGCCCGACGGTGCGCGACGGCTCTTCGGAGAGCGGTTCGACATCGCGCAGGCGTACGCCGACTGGCTCGCCGGCGCCGGCGTCGAGCGCGGCCTGATCGGTCCGCGCGAGACGCCCCGCCTGTGGGAGCGCCACGTGCTGAACTGCGCCGTCGTCGCCGAGGCCGTCCCCGAGGGAGCGCACCTGTGCGACGTCGGCACGGGCGCCGGGCTGCCCGGTCTCGTGCTGGCGATCGCCCGACCCGACCTCACGGTCACGTTGGTCGAGCCCTTGTTGCGGCGCACCACCTTCCTCGACGAGGTCGTGGCTGACCTGGGGCTCGACCGGGTCGAGGTCGTGCGCGCCAGGGCCGAGGAGCAGCACGGGCGGGCGACGTACGACGTGGTCACCTCCCGGGCGGTGGCGCCCATCGACCGTCTGATGCGCTGGTGCTGGCCACTCGCAGGCCCCGGCGGTCAGGTGCTGGCCATGAAGGGCTCCTCGGTGCGTGAGGAGATCGCGACGCACCGCAAGGCGCTGCGCCGCATCGGTTGCGGCGAGCCGGAGGTGCTGACCGTCGGTGACGAAGCCCTCGACCGGCCGGTGACCCTGGCCCGGGTGTGGCGCGACTGAAGCGTCCGCGGCTCCGTCTACCGTCGGGGTCATGACGTCCCTGGAGTGGCCGCCCACGGCCCCGATCGAGCAGATGCCCCGGCCTGCCCGCCGCCGGGTGCTCGTCGTCGCGAACCAGAAGGGTGGGGTCGGCAAGACCACCTCGGCCGTGAACCTGGCCGCGGCACTGGCCCGGGGAGGCCTGCGGGTTCTCCTCGTCGACCTCGACCCGCAGGGCAACGCCTCGACGGCCCTGGGGGTCGAGCGGGAGCAGCGGGTGCGTACGGCCTACGACGTGCTGGTCGACGGGATGCCTGTGGCCGAGGCCGTCGTGCCCTGTGCCCTCGTCCCCGGACTCGACGTGCTGACGGCCACCGCCGACCTGGCCGGTGCCGAGATCGAGCTCGTCAGCGCGGTGGCGCGGGAGACACGACTGCGAGGGGTGCTGCGCCCCGTGCTCGATGACGCCGACACCTACGACTACGTCTTCATCGACTGCCCGCCGTCGCTGGGACTCCTGACGCTCAACGCGTTGGTCGCTGCGGAGGAGCTCCTGATCCCGATCCAGGCGGAGTACTACGCGCTGGAGGGACTCGGGCAGCTGGTGCACACCGTCGAGCTGGTGCGTACGCACCTGAACCCGGAGCTGCGGGTCGCCGCGTGCCTGCTCACGATGTACGACGGCCGCACCCGCCTCTCCGCGGGCGTCGCCGCCGAGGTGCGTGCACACTTCGGCGACCAGGTGCTCGCGACCGCGATCCCGCGCTCGGTCCGTGTCTCGGAGGCCCCGAGCCACGGCCAGACCGTCCTGACCTACGACCCCGCATCACCCGGCGCCCGGGGCTACCTCGAGGCCGCCCGGGAGATCGCCCTGAGAGGAGCCGCACGATGAGCAGCCACGAGACGAGCACGGTGCGTCGAGGCCTCGGCCGAGGCCTCGGGGCGCTCATTCCCAGCGGGCCGTCGGACTCCTCCGGGTCCGCCGCCTCCGCGTGGGTGCCCTCGGAGCCGACCCCCGACCTGCGCCTGCCCGCGCAGTCCCACGCTGTGGAGACGACCCCGGACGGTCCGAGGTTCGCGGAGGTCCCCCTCGACGCGATCACGCCGAACCCCCGGCAGCCGCGGGAGGTGTTCGACGAGGACGCGCTCGCCGAGCTCGTGCACTCGATCCGCGAGGTCGGCCTGCTCCAGCCGATCGTGGTGCGGCAGACGCGTCGCGACGCGTACGAGCTGGTGATGGGTGAGCGACGGTGGCGCGCTGCGCAGGCGGCGGGCCTCGAGCGGATCCCGGCCATCGTGCGGGCCACCGACGACGCCGACATGCTCAGGGACGCGCTCCTGGAGAACCTGCACCGGGCCCAGCTCAACCCGCTGGAGGAGGCCGCCGCCTACCAGCAGATGATCGAGGACTTCGGGTGCACGCACGAGGATCTCGCGCAGAGCATCGGGCGCAGCCGCCCCCGGATCACCAACACCCTGCGCCTGCTGCGCCTCAGCCCGCCGGTGCAGCGCCGCGTGGCCGCCGGCGTGCTCTCGGCCGGTCACGCCCGTGCGTTGGTCACCGTCGAGGACCCCGCGCTCCAGGAGAGCCTGGCCGCCCGGGTGGTGGCCGAGGGCATCTCCGTCCGCGCCCTGGAGGAGATCGTGGCGACCTCGCGCGCCGAGCAGGCGCGCGCCAAGGCACCGCGGGCGCCACGGCGTGCCGACCCCGAGCTCCTCGCTCTCGGTGAGCGGCTGGGTGACCGCCTCGAGACCCGGGTGAAGGTCGACATGGGCCGCGACAAGGGGCGTGTGGTCATCGAGTTCGCGACCGCGGAGGACCTGGCGCGCATCACCGCCCTGATCGCCGGGACGGACGGTTCCGACGCGTCGTAGGACCGGCGTGGTGGCGCTCCGTGCGCCCGCGGCGGCACCGATCGGGCGGACGAAGCCCTCAGCGCCGATCTGAGGACCTGGGGGGACCGCGGAGCGGCCCACCCCCGTCGCACCTGCGTACGGGGCTCAGAGGCACCATTGCGTGAGCCGATTTCTGAGCCCGACTACGTGTCGCGGGCCGCCTTGCGCTCGGCACGACGGCGCTTCTCCTCGACGTCCATCGCCGCGGCCTCCTCGAGCGTGGGGGCCGATCCGCCGAAGGACTGCGGCAGCCACCAGGAGCCGGGGGGCTGCTCCTCGGCGGGATAGCGCGAGACCGCGTCGTGGTGCAGCTGCTTCATGCGGCGGTGCAGCTCCGCCGTCTCGGCCTCGACGTCCTCGCCGGTGGGGTACATCGGCTCCCCGACGTCGATGATGATGGTCTTGCCCCGCGCCAGGTCGCGGTCGTGGTCCTTGGTGAAGATGCGGTGGGTGCCCCAGATGATGCTGGGCAGGAGCGGGACCCCCGCCTCGGCCGCGATGCGCGTCGCGCCGGTCTTGATGTCCTTGACCTCGAAGCTGCGCGAGATCGTGGCCTCGGGGAAGATCCCGACGATCTCACCACGCCGCAGGTAGTCCACCGCGTCGTCGAAGGACTGCTGACCGTCGGCGCGATCCACCGGGATGTGGTGGAAGGACCGCATCAGCGGCCCGCCGACCGGGTGGTCGAAGATCTCCTTCTTCGCCATGAACCTGATCAGTCGGTTCGAGGGCTGGGCCGCGTAGCCCCCGAAGACGTAATCGATGTAGGAGATGTGGTTGAAGGCCATCAGCGCGCCGCCGGACTCCGGCACGTGCTCGGTCCCGGTCATGTCGAAGCGGAAGTCCATCAGCCGGAAGGCCGTCTTGGCCGAGACGATGATGACCGGGTACGTGATGTCGAGCAACGGGTCTCCTGGGATGGCGCGGCGGGGCTGGCCGTCAGCCTAGGCCAGCGCCGCGTCCGTGGGCCGGCGCTGCGCGGCCCGGGCGACGAGCCCGGCCATCACCGCACCGAGGTCCAGGCCGTCGGCGTCGATCGCGAGCGGCACCGTCGAGGTCTCGGTCAGGCCGGGAGCCACGTTGACCTCGAGGAACCAGACCTCGCCGTCGGCGTCCACGATGAGGTCCGAGCGCGAGAGGTCGCGCAGGCCCAGGGCGGTGTGGGCGGTGACAGCGACCTCCCGGCACCGCTCCGCCACGGATGCGTCCAGCGGTGCGGGGACCCGGAACTCGGTGCTCCCCGCGGTGTAGCGGGCGGTGTAGTCGTAGCTGCCACCGTCGGGGACGATGCCCACGACCGGCAGGGCACGAGGGCCCTGCTCGTCCTCCACGACGGCGACGGCGACCTCGAAGCCCTCCACGAAGCGCTCCAGGAGGGCGGTGTCCCCGTACGCGTACGCCCCGACCATGGCACTCGGGAGGTCCTCGGCGTGACGCACGACGGTGCAGCCGAGGGCGGATCCGCCGCGGACCGGCTTCACCACCAGCGGCAGCCCGAGGTGCTCGACGATGGCACCCATGAGGCGGGGCGCGCCCAGCTCGCGGAAGGTCTGCGCCGGCAGCTGCACCGAGGTGGGAGTGGCGATGCCGGCGTGGGAGACGACGTCCTTCGCCGAGCACTTGTCGAAGGCCCGGCGACAGTCCCGTGGTCGGGAGCCGACGTAGGGGACGGCGAGGAGCTCCAGCACCTCACGGACGGCGCCGTCCTCGCCGGTCTCACCGTGCAGCAGGGGCACCACGCACGACGGCGGGTCGGCCTCGAGGTCGCTGAGCAGCTCGGCGCCGACATCGAGCACGTCGACGGTGAGCCCTGCGTCGCGCAGCGCCTCGGCGACCCGGCGGCCCGACCGCAGCGACACGTCGCGTTCGTGCGAGAGACCACCGGCGAGCACGACGACGCGGCCGTCCCGGCCGCCGGTGCCGTCGAGCTCGGGAACGGTGCTGGTGGGTGAGGTGCTCGCGGGAGTGGTCATCGTGCTCCTCAGCTGAGGTCGGACTGGGGGGACTCGTAGCCGCGGGCACCGAGGGCACGCGAGAGGCCGCCGGGGGCCCCGAACGTCTGGCGCAGCTCCATCTCGGCCTGCAGCACACCGGCGAGGCGGCGTACGCCCTCACGGATGCGCTCCGGTGTCGGGTAGCAGAACGACAGCCTCATGTGGCGCGTCCCGAAGCCGTCGGCGTAGAAGGCGGTGCCCGGCACGTACGCCACCCGGGCCGTCACGGCCCGCGGCAGCATGGCCTTGGCGTCGATGCCCTCGGGCAGCGTGACCCACACGAAGAAGCCGCCGTCGGGCACGTTCCAGGAGCACGAGGCCGGCATCAGGTCCTCCAGCGCCTCGATCATCGCGTCGCGACGCTCGGCGTACATGGTGCGGAACTGCTTGATCTGGCCCCACCAGTCGTGGCTGTCGAGGTACGCCGAGACGGCCATCTGGCTGAACGTGGGCGGACACAGGGTCGCCGACTCCTGGGCCAGCACCAGCTTCTCGCGGACCGCGTGCGGCGCCAGCACCCAGCCGACGCGCAGCCCGGGGGCGAAGGTCTTGGAGAACGAGCCGAGGTACAGCACGCCCTCGGGCTCGTCGGCGCGCAGCGCCCGGTGGATCTGCTCGTCGAATCCGAGCAGCCCGTACGGGTTGTCCTCGAGCACGAGGATGTCGTGCTCGCGGCAGATGCGAAGGATCTCGGGACGCCGTTCCCGACTCATCGTGACACCGGCGGGGTTGTGGAAGTTCGGGATCGTGTAGAGGAACTTGATGCTGCGTCCCGACGCCCGCACCGAGGCGATGGCCTGCCGGAGCGCGTCGGGGACGAGACCGTCGGCGTCCATCTCGATGTGGACGGTGTCGACCTGGTAGGCGCGGAAGACGCCCAGGGCCCCGACGTAGGACGGCGCCTCGCACAGCACCACGTCGCCGGGGTCGCAGAAGATGCGGGTCACGAGGTCCACGGCCTGCTGCGACCCGACGGTGATGACGACGTCGTCGGGATGGGCGTCGATGCCCTCGAGCTGCATCACGTCGCAGATCTGCTCGCGCAGACGCGGGTCGCCCTGGCCGGAGCTGTACTGCATCGCCGTGGCACCGCGCTGGTCGACGAGGTCGCCGATGGCCTCACCCACGACGTCGAGGGGCAGCCCGGAGATGTTCGGCATGCCACCGGCCAGCGACACGACCTCCGGCCTGGACGCGACCGAGAACAGCGCTCGGATCTCCGAGGCCGTCATGCCGTGGGTGCGGGCGGCGTACCGGTCGACGTAGTTGTCGAGCCGGTTCGCCCGGGCGGCGGCAGGGGCAGGTGGCGTGTCCGGCCCGGTCGCCGGCTGCTCGGAGGTCATGACCTGATGCTCTCATCCTGGGGGAGGAGAGCCGGCACGACGCGGGACACGACGCGGGACACGACGAGGCCGGGTCGTCCCTCAGGACGGCCCGGCCTCACGGCTGGTACGACGGCTGGATGTCAGCCCAGGAACTCCTCGAGCTCCTTGAGGATCGCGGACTTCGGCTTCGCGCCGATGATCTCGCGGACGACCTCACCGTTCTGGAAGACCTTGAGCGCCGGGATCCCGGTGATGCGGTAGTTCGCCGGGGTGACCGGGTTCTGGTCGACGTTCAGCTTGACGAACGAGACCTTGTCGCCGTGCTCGGCGGCGATCTCGTCGAGGATCGGGGCGACCTGGCGGCACGGTCCGCACCACTCGGCCCAGAAGTCGACGAGGACGGGCTTGTCGGCGTCGAGGACCTCGGTCTGGAAGCTGTCGTCGGTCACTGCCTGCATGTCGGCCATGGGGTTCTCCTCCTGCTTGGTGGTTCGGGTCGGTGGGGTGCGGCTCAGACGCCGACGGTCGCGAGGTGCTCGAGGTCGGCCAGGTGCCTCTCGGCGTCCAGGGCGGCCGCGCAGCCGGTGCCGGCAGCGGTGATCGCCTGCTGGTAGGTGTGGTCGACGAGGTCGCCGCAGGCGAAGACGCCGTCGAGGTTGGTGCGGGTCGACGGGGGCTGCACGAGCACGTACCCCTCCTCGTCGCGGTGCACCTGGTCTGCGACGAGGTCGGACCGGGGGTCGTGACCGATGGCGACGAAGAGTCCGGTGACGGACAGGTCGCGCTCCTCGCCCGACCGGGTGTCGCGCAGCGTGATGCCGCTGACCTTGTCCTCGCCGTCAATCGCGGCGACCTCGGAGTTCCAGACCATCTCGATCTTGGGGTCGGCGAAGGCCCGCTCGGCCATGATGGCGCTGGCCCGCAGCTCGTCGCGGCGGTGCACGAGGTAGACCTTGCTCGCGAAGCGCGAGAGGAAGGTGGCCTCCTCGACGGCGGAGTCGCCGCCGCCGACCACGGCGATCTCCTGGTCGCGGAAGAAGAAGCCGTCGCAGGTGGCGCACCAGCTGACGCCGTGTCCCGAGAGGCGCTTCTCGTTGTCGACGCCGAGCTCGCGGTACGCCGAGCCCATCGCGAGGATCACGGACTTGGCCTGCACCTCGCCGGAGTCGGTGCGGATCGTCTTCACCGGCCCGTCCAGGTCGACCGAGACGACGTCGTCGGCGACGAGCTCGGCGCCGAAGCGCTCGGCCTGCGCCCGCATCTCCTCCATGAGGGCCGGACCCATGATGCCGTCGCGGAAGCCGGGGAAGTTCTCGACCTCGGTGGTGTTCATCAGCGCACCGCCGGCGGTGACGGCGCCTTCGTAGACCAGCGGCGCGAGGTTGGCGCGTGCGGCGTACACCGCGGCGGTGTACCCGGCCGGGCCGGAACCGATGATCACGACGTTGCGGACGGAGTCAGACATCAGACGAGCACCTTCTCGAGACTGCTGGGGTGGGGCACGGGGTCGTGGCGGGACAACCGATTCTCACCCCTCGGTGTTCCCGGCGCTCCACGGCACCCCGTGCGCGGTGCGTCTCAGTCCAGCGGGCGGCTGAGGATCGCCTCGGGGCGTGAGGTGAGACGCAGCCCGCCGTCCTCGGCGCAGGCGTACGCGACCGCGCGTGCGCTGCCCGCCACGACCAGCACCCGCCGGTCGTCGAGCGTGGCCAGGAAGGAGCGCTGACGCGGACCCGGAGCGACGCCCGCGTCGCACGTGGCGGCCGGGCGGGTCGCGTCGGGGACACCGTCCTGCATCGGCGGCGGGGCCTCGTCAGCGGCAGCAGCAGCCTGGGGGGTCTCGCGAGCTTCGGGGGCCTCGGAGGTCTCCGAAGCCGCGAGACCGCTGAGCGCCCGGGCGGTGGACCGTTGCGCCTGCAGCTCGCGTTGCACCTGGAGCGCGAAGTCCGCGCGGCTGAGCCGGGGCAGGTCCTGACGAGGAGTCGGCTCGAGCGCCCCGGACTGCTGCGCGGACTCGGCGCCACCCGCCGCGTCCGCCGCGGTCGAGGCGGCGGGATCCCCGCCGGAGACTCCGTCGAGGAGCGGGAGCACGAGCCCTCCCGCACCGACGGCGACGGCCACGCCGGCCGCGAGGGCGAGCGCGACGCGGGCGGGTCGGGCCCGTCGCGCCCGCTCCGTCCGGGCGGGGGTGCGGGACCCTTCCGCCTGCAACGACGTCACGGTCTCCTCGAGACGTGCGCCCAGCTCCGGCGGCACCGGACTCTCGACCCGCAGGCTCTGCAGGAGCGCCCGCACCTCGTTTTCGGAAGGCGTCGACCCGTGCGGCGTGGGCTCGTCCTCGTGTTTCACGGGGAACCATCCTCTCCGGGGTCGCGAGTCGACATGTCACTGTGTGGGACGGACGAGACGACGTCATGGTTCCCGTCATCGTGAGCCGGCGGTCGTGGGGCCTCTGCGAGCAGCTGCGCCAGACGCCTCCGACCGCGCGAGCAGCGCGACTTGACCGTCCCGGGGCGACAGCCGAGCACGCTCGCCGCCTCGTTCACCGACCAGCCCTCCATGTCGACCAGGACGAGTGCCGCGCGCTGGTCGGCCGGTATCTCACGCAGCGCGGTGAGCACCTGCGCTCGTCGCTCGTCGGCGAGGACGACGTCGAGGGGGTCGGCGGTCTCCGACCGTTCGCGGTCCCTGGTGGCGTCCCGCATCCCGCCACGGGAGTCGAGCCCGTGCTCGGGGAGCGGTTCGGCAGACCGGACGGCGTTGCGCCGGTGCAGGTCGAGCGTGGCGTTGACGACGATGCGATGGAGCCACGACGTGACGGCGCTGTCCCCCCGGAAGGTCCCCGCACGACGGAAGGCTGCGATCAGGCCCTCCTGGAGCGCGTCGGCGGCGAGGTCGGGGTCACCGGCGGTGCGCAGGGCCACGGCGTAGAGCCGGTCACGGTGGCGGGCGAAGAGCTGCCCGAAGGCCGTGGGGTCCCCGGCGACGTGGGCGGCGAGCAGCGCCCGGTCGTCCCGGTCGTCCAGCTCCGCGGCACCCGTCACAGCGTGACCGTGTCCGGCCGTCGAGGCCGTGTCAAGCACCCGGCTCCCACCTGACCAGGTGGCGTCGGCAAGGGCTCAGCGGCGGACGACGACGTCGGCGACCTGCACCTGGTAGCGGGCGTCGTCCACCTGCGGCAGCGAGGTGAACCACAGGCCGACGTACCTGGTCGTGGTGTCGGGAGCGACCTCGACCGTCGTACGGCCGGCGCCGGCCTGCTGGGCCTGGCCCACCTGGGAGAACCCGGCTCGGCCGTCAGGAACGGCGCCGCGACCCGGGGCGGCGAGCACCTGGAAGTCCGTCGGCTCGCCTCGCAACGTCACCTGCACCGCGGAGACCGGGCGCTGCTGACCGAGGTCCAGGACGAGTCCCACGCCGGACTTGAGTCCACCCAGGTCAGGGCGGTTCTCGTAGCGCAGCGAGGTCCACGCCGTGCCGGTGTCGCCGTCGATCGCGTCGCCGGTCAGCTCGGGGTTCTCGCCGTCGGATCCCTGGGGGTCGAAGTCGATGGCAGCCTGGATCGGCCACGGCTCGCCCGGGGCTCCGTCGTCCTCCCCGGTGGCGGTGGCCGACGTGCCGTCCGAGGCGCCGGCGTCGGACTCCGCGGGGTCGAGACGGTCGAGCGAGGACCGCTGACCGAGGTTGAAGGCCAGGAGGACCGCCACGACCATGACCACGAGCACGGTCAGGCCGATGGCCAGCCTCATCCAGCCTCGCCCGGAGTGCTGCGTGCTGGACTCCGGCGCCTCGCTGTCGATCAGGGGCCACAACGAGCCGCTCGCGCTCGAGGGCTGGGAGTCCTCCATGGATCGCACGGCCGAGCCGTGGTCGTCGTTGCGGGCCGGGTGGTTCCACCGGCTGCCGCCGTCGTCGTCGACGAACAGGGGGCGTACGCCGTCGACCGGGGTGCCGGCCACCTGCGTCGCGGACGACCTGCCCCCGCCCTCGGACTGCGCAGGGCCCGACGCCGCAGGGTCGTCGGACGAGGCACCCGGACCGCGGGGTGTCGGTGCCCCCTCGCTCCACCCGACGGCGGTGTCGTCGTCGAAGAAGACCGGGGCGCCCACGGCGGTGTCGACGTCCTCGGGCGCCCGTGCGGGTGGGTCGGCGTCGTTGTCACGGTCCTGGGCGGGTGTCCACGCGTACGCCCGGCGCTCGACCGGGTCCTGCAGGAGGGTCGGCTCGGACGGGGTCGGGTCGCCGACGTAGTCGGCCAGCCGCGAGGCCACGTCGTGGGCGGTGAGCACGGCGATCTCGGGTCCGGAGAGCACCTGGGAGCAGATGCGGTCCAACGGTCGCGGGACGCCGGCCCGCACCTGCCGCGGCCGCAGCACCCGACCGCTCTCGCCGGGTGCCTCGGGGACGTCGGTGCCCGGCGTTCCCGGCCACCGGCCGGTGAGCGCGGCGTACAGCAGCGAGGCGAGGTTGACCATGTCGGCCTCGTGCTCCTGCAGCTCCTGACCCGTGAGCGGCCAGGTGATGATGCCGGGGTGCAGCGAGGCGTCGACGACGAAGCCGATCAGCTTCACGCCGCCGGCGTCGTTGATGAGGACGTTCTCGGGCACCAGCCGCCCGTGGGCGATGCCCTGCACGTGGCAGGCGGCCAGGCACTCGGCGACCTCCTTCACCAGCCACGCGGCGCGCCGCGGACTGAGCGGGCCGTCGAGCAGCAGGAGGTCCACGGACCGGCCCTGGCCCCACTCGTGCACGACGTAGGCGTACGGCTCGTCCTGCTCGGTCGTGGTCTCGTCCGCGTCGAGGACCCGCAGCAGACGCGTGTCGTGCACCACCGCGGCCAGCCGGGCGGCATCCAGCATGGGCCCGGCACGAGGGTCGTCGCCCGGGACCACGTGCACGGCGACGTCACGGGAGAGCACCGCGTCCTCGGCCCGCCAGAAGCGGGCGCCGTCGTGCTCGCTCAGCAGGTCGGTCAGTCGGTAGCGTCCAGCGATCACGCTGCCGTGTCCCACCGAATCCGGGCTCACGCCACTCCTCTGGCTGCTCGAGGTCCCTGTGCTGTGCTCGGACCGTCGCGGTGCTGGACCGCTGGTCGCATCCTCACGATGGTAGGCGCCGGGGCAGGCGATTGCGCGGTGACGTGGCCCTCGCGGCCCTCAGGCGGCCGCGCGACGGCGACGGCGTACGCGCGAGAGCAGCAGGTCCAGCACCGTGGTGACCTCCTCGACACGCATCAGGCGCGCCAGCAGACCGAAGACGGAGAGCTGGAGCAGACCGAAGGAACCGAGCAGCACCACGGCCCGCAGCTTGGAGTCCCCGTCCCACACCTGGTCCAGACCCAGGGCGACCAGGGCGACGACGGCGGTGGCGATCCCGGCGGCGAGGCCGACACGGACGCCGAACCGGACCAGCCGGGCCGCCTGCAGGCCCCCGATCTCACGGGACAGGACGGCGAAGGACAGCACCGCACCGACCGCGTACGCGAGGCTGTAGGCCACGACCAGCCGGGCCGCGGTCTGCGAGGCCGGCCCGGAGGCCGTGAGCAGCACGGCCGCGCCGACCTGCACCACGGCGATCACGCACTGCACCCAGAACACGCGACGGGTCTGCTCGAGGGCGTAGAAGCCGCGGAGCACGAGGTAGTGCGCGGTGAAGAAGAACATGCCGATCGCGAAGAGCTGCAGGGTCGGGATGCCGGCGCGGTAGTCCTCGGCGGACTGACCCCACCCCCACGCGAGGTTCGCCAGGTGCGGCGCGATCAGCGGCAGCAGGAGCACGAAGGGGACCACGAGGGCGTACGCGGACCGCATCGTGGAGCTCACGCCACGGCCGACCGCCGCCAGGTCGTGGCCTGCGGCCGCGCGGGAGAGGCGCGGCAGCATGGCCGTCGCGAGCGAGACGGTGGCGATGGAGTGCGGCACCATCACGAGCAGGAAGGCGAAGGAGTAGACCGTCGCACCGGTGCCGGTGGACTCGGCGCCCGTCGCCGCCTCCGCGGTGCCGGACGAGGCGAGTCGGATGACCACGGTGTATGCGATCTGGTTGACGATCACGAAGCCGACGGTCCAGCTGCCCAGGCGAAGGGTGTGACCGAGACCCGAGCCGCGCAGGTCGAGACGGAAGCGGAAGCGGTAGCCCGACGCCCGCATGTACGGGGCGAGCACCAGCAGCTGCGCGAGGATCCCCACCGTTGAGCCGATGCCGAGCAGCAGCTCCTGACCGAGGGTGAACGACTCCGTCGCGGGGTCGCCGGCGCCGAAGACCACGAGGTACGCGGCCAGCATGGCCACCGAGATCACGTTGTTCGCGATCGGGGCCCACATCATCGGGCCGAACGTGCCCCGCGCGTTCAGCACCTGGCCGAGCAGCACGAAGACGCCGTAGAAGAACACCTGGGGCAGGCACAGCCTCGCGAGCATCACGGCCGAGTCCCGCGCCCCGGCGAGCGCGGGGTCGCTGAAGTAGTCGCCGTCGAGGATCAGCCGCATCAGCAACGGCGCCCCGACGACCAGCAGCACGGTGACCGCTGCCAGGAAGACGACGGCGGCGCTGATCACACGGGAGGTGTACGCCTCGCCCTCGGCCTCGCCGGCCTTCATCGCCCGCACGAGCTGGGGGACCAGCACGGCGTTGAAGACACCGCCGGCCAGCAGGATGTAGAGCATGTTCGGGATCGTGTTGGCGATCGTGAAGACGTCGGCCTGCACCGTGGTGATGCCCAGGGCCGCGGCCAGCAGGCCGGCCCGGAGGAACCCCGAGATGCGGGAGAAGAACGTGCCGGCCGCCATCACTGCGGAGGAGGAGAGCACCGAGCTCTGCGCCGCCTCACCGGTGGTCTCGTCGGGCACCGGCTCGGCGGTGGCCTGGTCAGCGGCCTCGTCGGAGCCGGGTCTGGTGTCGCTCATGAGGCCCCTCGGTCGGTCGCGGCGAGCAGGGGGCCGTGGGTGGCCCGGCGTACGCGGATGCGCCGCCGCACCCGGAAGAAGACCACGGCGAGCAGCACGAGACCGCCGGCGGCCATGACCCGGTAGATCTGGATGCCGAGCGTGGAGGCCCTCACGTTGACCTCGGCGGGCAGGCCGACGGGCAGGCCGTCGGGGGACGCGGCGCGCAGCTCGACCACGTTGACTCCGACTCGGGCGGCCCGGGCCTGGAGGCGCAGCGTCACCTGCTGCTCCGCGGGGATGGCCAGGGACTGCGGGAGGTCCAGCACGAGCGCGCCGGGCTCGGTGCCCGAGGAGACCGCGGCGTCGATGCCGACCCGCACCGGCTGGTCGAGGCCGTTCACGATCTTGACGGTGATGCTGCCGGAGGAGCTCGACATCGTGACCAGGCTCGGCACCTCCAGCTGGATCCGGCGGAGCAGCTCGAGAGAGGTCACCGCCTGACCTGCGAGGCGCTGCGCTGCGGTGGGCTGCCGGCCGCGGACGTACACGCTGACACCCGTCAGCGCGGCACGCACCAGCTGCGGACCGGCCGCCGGGTTCTCCGCCAGCACCGCGCCCACGGCCTCGGAGAGACGCACCTGGTCCGCGGCCGAGGCCAGCAGCGCCTCGCTCAGCTCACGACGTGCCTGCCGCTCCGGGTAGCGCAGGGACACGACTCTCTCGCCAGGGGAGAGGAGCGCCGACTCCAGCTCGTCCTGGGACAGCTCGGGCGCCTGGTCGGGGTCGGTCGGGTCGGTCGGGGCGACCGGGTCGGTGGGCTCGGTGGGCTCGGTGGAGGGCGGCGTCGTCGGCGACTGCGTGGGCGGTGCGGAGGGCTCGGAGGGTGTCGGTACGGCGGGATCGGGCGTCTCGTCGGTGTCGGGAGCGGTGGTGTCCGCTTCGATCGCGGCACCCGGGAGGGGGGTCTGCGAGATCCACGGCACGTCGAGGCCGTCGAGGAAGTCGGCTGCCGCCCACTGCGGACCCGGATCCCAGCGGGCGGGAGGCATCGCCACCAGTCCCGGGGTGACGCCGTCGGCCGAATCCGCCAGCAGGGTCGCCATGGACTCGGCCAGCACGCGCTGCCGCACGCCGAGGGCCGAGAGGTCGGCCGCCGGGTCCGGTCCGCCACGCTGCACGCCCTGGTTGAAGGCGATGATCCGGTGGCCGGAGTCCGTCCGCAGCGCGGCTCCGGGCACCGGGCGGTCGTCGGCGGGGGCCAGGCCCTCGGCGGCGTCGTCGACTTCATCGGCGTCGTCGGCGGCATCGACAGGTCGTACGGCCCGGTCGTTGAGGAGCACGGGGACGGTGGTGGCGAGCGGGCCGTCCTCGGCGACCAGCCGAGGACGTGCGAACCCGCGGGCGGGGGCCACGACGAGGTCGCCCTGCAGGCCGAGCCGCTCGGCCGAGCTGACGGTCGCCCCCGTGGCCTGGCGCAGCAGTCCGCGCTGACGTTCGCGTGCCAGGGCGCTGACGTCGGGCTCGGCGTAGGGCAGGAGGGACAGGCCGGTGCCCGAGGAGAGCGCGTCCCCGAGAGCCGTCAGCCAGGCGGCTGCGGACGACCCGGGTCGCGCGTACGCCGCGTCGGGATCGAGAGGCCCGGCCGTGCCGGCGTCGGAGCCGTCGCCCTGCCCGTCACCAGACCCGTCGGACCCGCCCTCGGAGCCCGGAGAGCCGGCGTCGTCGGCGGCGGGGGGGTCGTTCGAGCTCGGCCCCTGTCCGTCGCCGTCCGTGCCGTTGTTCGCGCCCCCGGACCCGTCGGGGCCGTCGGAGCCGCTGGGGCCACCGGGGCCGCCGGAGCCACTGCCCCCGGAGGTGTCCGACCCCGAGGGCTGCACCGTGCCCGGTTGCGACAGCGCCGCGACGGCCTCGCGCGCGGTGAGCGGGAAACCCGGGTCGCCCTGGGCCAACGAGACCGCGGCGTCGACGACAGCGGGGTCGAGGAGCCACGAGGGCTCCAGACCCGTCGAGGACCCCAGGGCCACCAGACGCCCCAGTCGACCGTCCTCGCCGAGCGCGTCCTCCCAGGCGTCGGGGGAGGTGAGGTGACCGTCCGCGTCGCGCCGGACGGCCCTGCGCAGCGGGAGCACCATCGTCAGGTCGACCTGCGGCGGGTCGCTGCGCGGACCGCGCGGGTCGGCGTCGACGTCGTCGCCGAGCAGCGTCACGAAGGTGCGCGCGCGGCCGTCCGCCACGGTGTCGCGTACCCCGTCCACGCTGCCCAGGGCCTGCGCCCCGAGCCAGTAGACGCCGCTCTCGACCAGTCCGACGTCGTCGGGGCCGATGGAGAGCGTGAACAACGCCTGCTGGCCGGGGTCGAGATCCCCGATGTCCGCGAAGTTGTCGGGATCGAGGTTGCGATCACCGATCACGAAGTTGCGGGGCAGGGCGGAGGCGTCGCGGAGCTCGGCCGACGTCGTCATCGGCGTGGTCCCGAGCACCGGGTAGACCTTCACGTCCTCGGAGAGCACCGGTCCGCGGTTCTCGATCGAGCCCTGCACCGTGACCTGTTCCTCGGTGCCGGGCGCGGGCAGCGTGGAGGGGGTGATCGACGTCAGGGTGACGCGCAGCGGCAGCTCGTCCTCCTCGGGGGCGACCGGCTCGGACTCGGGCTGCCCGGGATCGAGGCTGGGGTCTGCGCTGGGGTCTGCGCTGGGGTCTGCGGTGGGGTCCGACAGGGTCCCGAGGGGAGCGGTGACGGAGGCGTCGGCGTACGACGGGGTGCTCAGCACCGGCAGCAGCGCGAGGAGGAGGCCGAGCAGGAGCAGGACGACGGCGTACGGCTGAGTGCGGGACCCGGGCCGCATCGGGGGGTCCGGGGTCCACGCGGCAGCTGGCGTGGGCGAGGGACTCACCCCCCGATGCTAGTGGCGTGGACCAGGAGGACGGTGGATCCTCGTGCCGGGCCCGGCCGGCGGGCACCTAGAGTGGACCGCCGTGCCCGACGCCGTCCCCGACCCCGCAGCCCCGGCCACCCGCGCCGCCACCGGCGTGGTGGCGGACGGGACGCCGCCGCGCGCCCAGCCACTGCGGATGGCCGAGGTGCAGGCTGCGGTCACCCGGGAGCTCGACCGGCTCGAGCCCGTGCTCGGACCGCTGGGGGAGCGCTTCGCCGCCGCGGGCCACCAGCTGGCCCTGGTCGGTGGCCCGGTGCGCGACGCGATGCTCGGTCGCCCGTTGGTCGACCTCGACCTGACGACGTCCGCCCGACCCGAGGAGACCGAGCGGCTCCTGAAGGGCTGGGCCGAGGGGACCTGGGACGTCGGTCGCGCCTTCGGCACCATCGGAGGGCGCAAGGGCGCCTGGACCGTCGAGATCACGACCTGGCGGGCGGACGCGTACGAGCGCTCCTCCCGCAAGCCCGCGGTCGCGTACGGCGACTCGCTCGTGGGAGACCTGGTGCGCCGCGACTTCACCGTCAACGCCATGGCGATCTCGCTGCCCGGTCGCACCTTCGAGGACCCGCACGGGGGTCTGCTGGACCTGGCCGAACGTCGGCTGCGGACGCCGAGCACGCCCGAGGTCTCCTTCTCCGACGACCCGCTGCGCATGATGCGGGCGGCCCGGTTCGCCGCCCAGCTGGGCTTCGGGGTGGCCCCCGAGGTGGTCGCCGCGATGACCGCGATGGCCGACCGCATCGAGATCATCTCCCCCGAGCGGGTGCGCGACGAGCTCAGCAAGCTGCTGCTGGCACCCCACCCTCGCGACGGCCTGCGCCTGCTCGTCGACACCGGCATCGCGGCGCGGGTGCTGCCCGAGCTCCCCGCGCTGGCCCTGGAGCGCGACGAGCACCACCGGCACAAGGACGTCTACGAGCACAGCCTGACGGTGCTCGAGCAGGCGATCGACCTGGAGCCGCGCCTGCCCGGCGGGGGCCCGGACCTGGTGAACCGTCTGGCCGCGCTGCTCCACGACATCGGCAAGCCGCGCACCCGACGCTTCCTCGACGACGGGTCGGTCACCTTCCACCACCACGACGTCGTCGGCGCGAAGATGGCGCGCAAGCGCTTGAAGGCGCTGCGGTACCCCGGCGACGTCGTGGAAGCCGTGAGCAGGCTGGTCGAGCTGCACCTGCGCTTCCACGGCTACGGCTCCGGGGAGTGGACCGACTCCGCCGTACGCCGCTACGTGCGCGACGCCGGCGAGGAGCTGCAGCACCTGCACGTGCTCACCCGTGCCGACTGCACCACGCGCAACAGACGCAAGGCCGACCGGCTGCGGCGCACCTACGACGACCTCGAGGCCCGCATCGAGAAGCTCGGGGAGGCCGAAGAGCTCGCGGCGATGCGTCCCGACCTCGACGGCAACCAGATCATGGAGATCCTCGGGGTGCCGCCAGGCCGGCAGGTCGGACAGGCGTACAAGCACCTGCTGGAGCTGCGCATGGACCGTGGCCCCCTCGGCGAGGAAGCCGCCCGCGAGGAATTGCTCGCGTGGTGGGCACAGCAGTCCTGACCCTCCCCTGACCCCTCCTGACCTGCGCTGTCACCAGCGCTTCCGACAGGTCGGACGTGTCTGGACAGGTGGTCCGCGCGCCGGGCATCGGCAAGGGTGCTGTCATGGCCGAGCATCAGCAGCAGGGTGTCGTCTTCCCGACCGGGGCGGACGGGAACCGCAGCACCACCGAGACCGGGCGTGCCGTCGTGGCGATGGCGTTGGCGTCGGTGGACGACACCGGGGCCCGCAGCGCGTTCTCGGAGAGCGCGTGGCGCACCGGGTACCCCGAGCACTTCCGTCGGCTCGTCGAAGCAGGTCTCGGTGACGCCGACCGAGCACGACGGATCGCCGCGCAGGGCATCGGTGCGGTGCACGAGCGGATGTGCGTGGACCTGAACGGTGAGGAGAGCCCGCTCGCGGACTGGGAGGCCTCGGGGCCGCCGCTGCTGACCCGCGAGATCAACGGGTCCGCCGAACCGTCGAGCGAGGTCTCGCTGCCCTACAAGGGGGACCGCCTGCGTGGCGACGAGCTGCTGCGGCAGGTCGACACCTGGGTCGCCGACGGGGTGGTGGAGCCCTCGCTGGCAGAGGCCGTGCGCGCCGTGGTGGACAACCCCGGGTGGCTGCGCTGCGAGGGGCGCACGGTCGCGGCCCTCGGCGCGAGCTCGGAGATGGGTCCCGTCGCCACCCTGCTGCGCTGGGGCGCTCGGGTCGCCGCCGTCGAGCTGCCGCGCCGTGACCTCTGGTCACGCCTCGTCGAGACCGCCGGGTCGAGTGCAGGGACCCTGCTGGCGCCGGACGACCCCGACGACGACGACCTCGGCGTCGACCTGTTGACCGACGTGCCGCGCATCACCGACTGGCTCACCGGCAGCGCGGCCCGCGACGGGAGCCTCGTCGTCGGCAACTACGTGTACGCCGACGGGGCGCTGAACGTCCGCGTCGCCACTGCCGTCGACGAGGTCAGTCGGCGCGCCCTCGCGCGTGACGACCGCACGGCCCTGGCGTTCCTGGCCACCCCGACGGACGTCTTCGCCGTGCCGGGCGACGCCGTGGACCAGGCGACGGCGCGGTACGAGGAGCGTTCCGGCCTGTCGAAGAACCTCGGCCGCGCGCTGCGCACGGTCAGTGCGGGTCGCCTGCTGCAGCGGCAGTACCGACCGGGCCTGGACCCGGCCGTGCACGATGCGATCGTGCCGCAGCAGGGACCGAACTACGCCCTGGCCAAGCGGTTGCAGCGGTGGCGGGCCACCGACGCCCGGGCCGCCGGTGCAACGGTCTCGATGAACATCGCCCCGCCCACCCGCACCCGGTCGGTGATCAAGAACCGTGCCCTCGCGGCGGCGTACGCAGGCGCCCACCGCTTCGACGTGCAGATCTTCGACCCGGCGACCTCGGCGGTGCTGTGCGCGATCCTGCTCGTGCACGACCTGCACACCGACGGCGGACCGCGGCACGACGAGCCCTGGCAGGACGAGGCGTACGCCGCCGCCCACGGCGGTCTCTGGCGGGCGCCGTTCGCGCCGCGCAGCGCGCTCGGGCTGTCGGCGCTGCTGGGGATCGGGGCCACGACGGGGTGAGATCCGTCGCGGCCGCATGACCCGGTGCTCCGGTCTGGACTAGCGTTCCTGCGACCTCAGCACGGCACCGATCGATCGACCCACCGACCACAGGAGATCCGCATGGCCACGTACGTCACCGAGGGCATCGAGAAGAACATCGAGCGCTCGACGACCGTCGACGCCCCGGTCGAGACCGTCTGGGCCCTCGTCTCCGACCTCACCAACATGGGCCGGTGGAGCCCGCAGTGCCGCTGGACCCACGTCTTCGGCGGCGAGACCAAGCAGGGCGCGACGGCGCTGAACATCAACCACCGCGGCTGGCTGCACTGGCCGACGCAGAGCAAGGTCGTGCGCTACGACGAGAACTCCGAGATCGCCTTCAGGATCAAGGAGAACCAGACGACCTGGTACTACCGGCTCACGCCGGCTGGTCCCGACGGCACCGCGACGACGCTCACCGCCGGTCGTGAGGCCGAGAAGGGCACCCTGAAGCTCTCCTCCGTGCTCGTCGACAAGGTCCTCGGCGGCCAGGAGGACTTCACCGCCGAGCTCAAGCAGGGCCTGGAGCAGACGCTGGCGAGGATCAAGGCCGAGGCCGAGCAGCAGGCCTGAGCAGCGACCTCGCGCGCCTGGATAGGTTCGCCGGCATGGCGACCCCCGTGCTGCTCGAGCTCGACCTCACCCGCGGCCTGCTGGAGGCCGTGCCCGAGGAGCCGCTCGCGGCGTTCCGGGCCCGCGACATCCCCGTGCTGCCGACGACGATCCGGCGGCTGCGCGAGGCCGCGGCCTCACCGTCGGTCGGCGGCCTGGTGCTGGTGGTGGGTGCGGAGGGTCCCGGTCTGGCCCAGGCCGAGGAGCTGGGGGCCGCGCTGTGCGCGTTCCGGGCCGCCGGCAAGAAGGTCGTGGCCTGGTCGGAGTCCTACGGCGAGCAGGGCGACGGCACGGCGCCCTACCTGCTGGCCAGCCACGCCGACGAGGTGTACCTGCAGCCGTCGGGCGGTCTGGGGCTCGTCGGGGTGGCACTGGCGAGCCAGTTCGTCAAGGAGGGCCTCGACAGGCTCGGTGTGGTCCCGCAGGTCAGCGCGCGCAAGGAGTACAAGTCGGCGCCGGACACCTTCCAGCGCACCTCCATGAGCGACGCCCAGCGCGAGTCCTACCAGCGCCTCGCCGACTCACTGGTGGAGCAGGCCGTCAGCACGATCGCCGACAACCGCGACATCGGGGAGTCCTCCGTGCGCGAGTCCGTCGCGGCGGCGCCGTTGACCGCGGCGCAGGCGAAGGAGCACCGGCTGGTCGACCACCTCGGCTACCGCGACGAGGCGTACGCCGCCGCGCGGCGCGCGCTGACCGGCTCCGAGGACGGGTCGGTCACCCTGCGCTACCTGCACCGGTGGAGCCCGGCCCCGGCCGAGCGCGTGGCGCGCGCCACCGGTCGGGAGCTGCCGAGGGCACTCGCGAAGGAGGGACGCCGCCTGGTGGCCCGGGTACGTCGCGCGCACCGGCCCGGCACGGTCGCGGTCGTCGGCGTGGAGGGTGCCATCGTCAGTGGGCGCGGCGGGGGTGGCCCGATGTCGGGCCCCCGTGCGGGCGCCGACCGGGTGTGCGCCGCGCTGCGGCGGGCCGGCCGCGACGACGACGTCGCGGCGGTCGTGGTGCGGGTCAGCAGCCCGGGCGGGTCGTACACGGCCTCCGACGCCATCCACCGGGAGATCTGTCGTCTTGTCGACAAAGAGATCCCGGTGGTCGCCTCGATGGGGCAGGTCGCCGCGTCCGGGGGCTACTTCGTCGCCATGGCGGCCGACACCGTCTTCGCCTCGCCGACGACGCTGACGGGCTCGATCGGCGTCTTCGCAGGCAAGGTGGTCGTGGCCGACGCGCTGGCGAAGGTCGGCATCCGCACCGAGGCGGTGCAGCAGGGCGAGCAGGCGCAGATGTGGTCGGCGCAGCAGACCTTCGACGAGGCCCAGCTGGCGCGCCTCGACGCCTGGCTCGACGAGGTCTACGCCGACTTCGTCGGCAAGGCGGCGCAGGGCCGCGGCATGGCGTACGACGACCTCGAGGCCCTCGCCAGGGGGCGGGTGTGGACCGGAGCGGACGCCCACGAGCGGGGGCTCGTCGACGAGCTCGGCGGTCTCGATGCCGCGATCGCAGCCGCGGCGAAGGCCGCCGGCCGTGAGCGCGGCGACCTCGACGTCGTCCGCTACCCCGACGTGCCCGCACTGGCGCGGCTGCTCCCGGCGCCGAACTCCGAGGCGCCGAACGCCTCGCTCGGCCTGGCTCCTACCGGTCTGCCGGGGCTGGGCGCCGGACTGGCGGCGCTCGCTGCCGGGGCCCCCGAGAGCCGTCTGGTGGAGCTGGCCGCACGGGTCGCGCGCACCGCGGGGCTCGATCTGGAGACCGCGCTCGGCACCCACGGGGTGCTGCACGCGCCGCTGCCGTCCTTCGTCCGCTGAGCGGTCTACGCTCGGCCCATGCGCAGCCCGCTCTTCGACCCGGCCAACCTCGAGAACGAGCAGGGGGAGCGGTTCGCGCTGCAGAACCCCCAGATGCTCCGCGTCGCCCTCGGCGAGGACGTGCTGGCGATCAAGGGCGCGATGGTCGCCTACCAGGGCCAGGTCGAGTTCGACCACGAGAAGGCCGGCATGGGTCGCCTGCTCAAGAAGATGTTCACCGCCGAGGACATCCCGCTGATGCGGGTCTCGGGTCGCGGTGAGGTCTTCTTCGCCTCCGAGGCGGGATTCGTCTACACGGTCACGCTCGAGGGAGACGGCATCAGCGTGAACGGGCGCAACCTGCTGGCTTTCGACGCGGCGCTGACCTGGGACATCAAGCGTACGAAGGGCGCCGGCATGATGGCCGGGGGCCTGTTCAACACCGTCATCGAGGGCAACGGCACCGTGGCGATGCACTCGGTCGGCTCGCCGGTGGTGCTGGACTGCAGCCAGCAGCCGACCTACGTCGACGTCCAGGCCGCGGTCGCCTGGTCCTCCCACCTGCAGCCGCAGCTGGTGAACTCGATGAAGTTCTCCTCGCTGCTGCGCGGCGGGTCCGGGGAGGCGTTCCAGTACCTCTTCCACGGCCCCGGCTTCGTCGTCGTGCAGCCCTCGGAGTGGGCCCCGGTGGCCCAGGGGCAGAACTCCGGCGGTGGCGGCGGCCTGCTGGGCAACCTCAGCAGCTGAGGTGGCGCTGCCGCGTACGGCCGCCGTGGTGGCGGTGACAGCGCTGACGACCGGGCTCCTCGCGGCCTGCACCGGCCCCGACGAGAGCGAGCAGAGCGCCCAGGCGTACGCGACCGCGCTGGTGGCCGGTCTGTCCGGCGGTGACCTGCGTGGCGTCGCGGTCAGCGGCACCGACGAGGCGACCGCCGACCTGCAGGCGACCCTGGGTGATCTCGCCGACCGGGTCGGCGCCGACGTCGACGTCGCCGGTGGCCAGGTGAGCGTGGAGGAGTCGCGTGCGGTGCTCCCGTTGACCTGGACGTGGGACCTGGCCGGGGAGACCTGGCGCTACCGCACCCGAGCGGTGCTGACCCCTCTCACCGAGGACGGGGAGACATCGACTGATGTTCAGGGCAGACCCCGGTGGACCGCGACCTGGACCCCGTCGTGGGTGCACCCCGCGCTCGAGGCGGGCGACTCCCTCGACGTCGCGACCCAGCCGGCCGCACGAGGCCGGATCCTCGGTGCGGACCGCCCGATCGTCGTCGACCGCGACGTGGTGCGTCTCGGCATCGACAAGACCAGGCTCGACGGCGCCGACGCCACCAGGTCGGCGCGCCGCCTCGCCCGGGCGGTCGACGTGACTGTCGGGTCCTACGTCGAGCAGGTCGAGGCCTCCGGCGACGCGGCGTTCGTCCCGGCGCTGACGGTGCGTACGCAGGGCGCCCGTGACCTGATCGACCGCGTGGAGGCGATCCCCGGCGGGCTCGCCTTCGCGACCACCGAGCCCCTCGCCCCCACCAGTGACTTCGCGGCCCCGCTGATCGGGCGGGTCGGGCCCGTGACGGCGGAGATCCTCGCCGAGTCCGAGGAGTCCGGTGGGGATCTCGCCGCCGGCGACACGGTGGGGCTGTCAGGCTTCCAGGCCCGTTACGACGAGCAGCTCCGCGGCACCGACGGGCTGGTCGTGCGCCGCGAGTCCTCATCGGGCGAGGTCGAGGCGTTGTTCGACGTGCCGGCCCAGGACGGGCGGCCGCTGCGGCTGACCCTCGACGTACGCCTCCAGCAGCAGGCGCAGCGAATCCTCGACCAGGTTCCCGACGCGGCGGGCGCCACCGCACTCGTCGCGCTGCGTCCCTCCGACGGCGCCGTGCTGGCCGTGGCCTCGGGACAGGGGGCCGAGGGTCTCTCCACGGCCACCTTCGGCGCGGAGCCGCCGGGCTCGACGTTCAAGATCGTCTCCGCGCTCGCGCTGCTTCGCGCCGGGCTCACCCCGGACAGCCCGTTGCGCTGCGAGGAGACGACCGTCGTCGACGGGCGTACCTTCTCCAACTACGACGGCTATCCCACCTCGGCGCTGGGCCGCATCGACCTGCGCACCGCCCTGGCGCAGAGCTGCAACACCGCGTTCATCGGCGCCGCCGACGAGATCGAGCCCGCCGTGCTCGCCGATGCGGCCGCTGCGCTGGGCTTCGGGGTCGACCACGACATGGGCTACCCCGTCTTCTTCGGCTCGATCCCCCCGCCCGAGACCCAGACCGAGGCGGCGGCGGACCTCATCGGTCAGGGGCGCCTCACCGCGTCGCCGGTGGCGATGGCCGTGGTCGCCGCCTCGGTGCAGGCGGGAGGCGTCGTGCTCCCGCGACTGGTGGAGGGCGTCGAGGTCACGCCGAGCGAGCCGACGGCGCCGCTGACGCCTGCCGAGCAGCGGCAGCTGCGCTCGATGCTGGCCAGTGTGGTGGCGGACGGGTCCGGACAGGTGCTGCAGGGCGTCGGAGCGTCCGGGGCCAAGACCGGCACCGCGGAGTTCGGCGAACCCGGCCCCGACGGCTCCCTGCCCACCCACGCGTGGATGGTGGCGACACGCGGCGACCTGTCCGTCGCGGCGTACGTCGAGAGCGGCGACTCCGGGTCCGGCACCGCCGGGCCGTTGCTGCAGCAGCTGCTGCAGGCAGCGGGCTGATCCCCGGCCCGGCTGGGCTCAGCTCGGCTCGGCGACCCTGTTGAGGGCCCGCGGCTGCACGCGCACCCACACCAGGGCGATGGCGGCGTACCCCAGGGCCGAGGCGACCAGCACCGGCACCGAGACACCGTCCGCGGGGAGCACCGCCGCGGCGACGACCGCCGCGACCACGAAGGCGACGTTGAAGAGCACGTCGTACAGGACGAACACGCGGCCGCGGAAGGTGTCGGCGACCGCCAGCTGCACGGTCGTGTCGACGGAGATCTTCACCCCCTGGGAGACGACGCCGAGCACGAACGACGCCACGAGCACGGCCGGGACCGTGTAGAGCGCGGTCGGGAAGACGACCACGACGGTCGCCACGGCCAGCAGGCCCGCGACGTAGTCGCGGGTGCCGACGCGACCGGCCAGCACCGGGGTGAGCACCGCGGCGGAGACGAAGCCGGCTCCGGAGACCAGCACCGCCACGCTCAGGGCGGCGAAGGCCTGCTCGCTCTGGTCGGGGGCGTAGAAGTAGTTGCGGTACAGAAGGATCACCGCGACCGTGCTGATGCCGTAGAAGAAGCGGTGCGCACCGATGGTGGCGAGGGCGTACGCCGCGGGGCGCCGCTGGTGCAGGTGGCCCAGGGCGCCGCGCAGTCCGGTGACCACGTCGACGAGCGCCGTCCGCAGGTCGGCCCGCGGCACGTCGGGGTCCGGGCCGAGACGCCTGCGTGGGAAGACCAGCGCCGAGGCACCGGCGAGCACGTAGAGCACGGCCGTCGACCCCAGCACGAGCGCCTCGGAACCCGACTGCACCTGCAGCGTCGACCCGGCGGCGAGACCGGTGAGGAAGGACGCGGTGCCCGCCGTGGGCACGATCGAGTTCGCCGTGACCAGCCGCTCGGGAGCGACGACCCGCGGCAGCGCCGTCGAGAGCCCCGCGAGCAGGAACCGGTCGACGCTGAGCGCCAGCAGGGCGAGCAGCAGCAGCACCCCGGTGCCCCACCCGGCGTAGGTGCCGAAGGCCATGACGACCACGACCGGCACACGGGCCCAGTTGGCCCACACCAGCACCGAGCGTCGCGGCCACCGGTCGAGGAAGACACCGACGAACGGGCCCAGCACGCTGAACGGCAGCAGCACCACCGCGAACGCGCCGGCGAGCGCGGCCGGCGTCGCCGCCCGCTCGGGGGAGAAGACGACGAAGGAGGCCAGCGCGGCCTGGAAGGCGCCGTCGGAGAACTGGCTGAGGCACCTGACCCCCAGCAGCTGCCGGAACCGGCGGCCGCGGAGCAGGTGCCCCAGCTCTGTTCGTACGCTCAGCTGTCGCTCTCGCCCCGGATGAACGCCTCGACGGCGGCGCGACCCTCGTCGTCGGGACGCTGCACCGGGGGGGACTTCATCAGGTAGGAGGACGCGGAGAGCACGGGGCCGCCGTGGCCGCGGTCCTTCGCGATCTTCGCGGCGCGCAGGGCGTCGATGATGATGCCGGCGGAGTTCGGGGAGTCCCAGACCTCGAGCTTGTACTCCAGGTTCAGCGGGGCGTCACCGAAGGCGCGACCCTCGAGGCGCACGTACGCCCACTTGCGGTCGTCGAGCCAGGCGACGTAGTCCGAGGGACCGATGTGGACGTTCTTGTCATCGACCAGGCCGGCGAGGCTGCCGGTCAGGTTGGAGGTGACCGCCTGGGTCTTCGAGGTCTTCTTGGACTCCAGACGCTCGCGCTCGAGCATGTTCTTGAAGTCCATGTTGCCGCCGACGTTGAGCTGGTAGGTGCGGTCCAGCGCGACCCCGCGGTCCTCGAAGAGCTTCGCCATGACGCGGTGGGTGATGGTGGCGCCGACCTGGCTCTTGATGTCGTCGCCGACGATCGGGAGACCGGCGTCCTCGAACTTCTTGGCCCACTCGGGGTCGGAGGCGATGAAGACAGGCAGGGCGTTGACGAACGCGGCGCCGGCGTCGATCGCGCACTGCGCGTAGAACTTGTCGGCCTCCTCGCTGCCCACCGGGAGGTAGGAGACGAGCACGTCGACCTCGGCGGCCTTCAGCGTGGCGACCACGTCGACCGGCTCGGCGGCGGACTCCTCGATGGTCTGGCGGTAGTACTTGCCGAGACCGTCGAGCGTCGGGCCGCGCTGCACCTCGATGCCGAGGGTGGGGACCTCGCAGATCTGGATCGTGTTGTTCTCGCTGGCGTTGATCGCCTCCGACAGGTCCTTGCCGACCTTCTTGTCGTCGACGTCGAACGCGGCGACGAACTCCACGTCGGAGACGTGGTAGTCGCCGAAGGTGACGTGCATCAGCCCCGGGACGGTGCCCGCCGGGTCGGCGTCCCTGTAGTACTCGACTCCCTGGATCAGGGAGGTGGCGCAGTTGCCCACGCCGACGATGGCGACTCGTACCGAACCCATGGGTTCTCCTTCACTTGCGTCTCCGTCCCGGTGTGACGGGACTGGTCGGGGTCTGGTGGTGCTGCGGGATGCCGCAGCCTGACTGGTGCTGGGCTGATGCCGCGTGGTGCGGGTCAGCCGGTCGTGGTGGCGGGGGGCTCTCCCCGCTCGCGCTGGATCAGCTCCGAGAGCCAGCGCATCTCGCGCTCGACCGACTCGGCGCCGTGGCGCTGCAGCTCGGTCGCGTAGGAGTCGACCTCGCGCTGCGTACGCTCCAGCTCGGACTGCACGCGCTGCAGCCGCTCGGACAGGCGCGCGCGGCGGCCCTCGAGGATCCGCAGGCGGATCTCCATGTCGGTGCGGCTGAAGAACGCGAAGCGGATGTCGAAGTCCTCGTCCTCCCACGCCGCGGGTCCGGCCTCGCGCATCAGGGCCGCGAACTCCTCGCGGCCCGCCGGGGTGACCTGGTAGACGATGCGCTGCCGCCGGCCCATCGCGGACGCCGCCTGGCCGGCGGCGGGGTCGGCGCTGCCGGCCTCGGCGATGTGGCCGGCCCGGAGCATCTTCTTCAGCGCCGGGTACAGCGAGCCGTAGGAGAGCACGCGGCGCCAGCCCAGCATGACGCCCAGCCGCTTGCGCAGCTCGTAGCCGTGCATCGGCTCCTCGTGGAGCAGGCCGAGCACCGCGAGCTCGAGGGAGGCCGACCGTCGTGCCATGGCTCTGTCCTCCCCCTGGTGTTCGTGGCGCGTACCCGCTGCGGATACCCGTCGATGTAGCAGTTGAACATATCGAACCGATATAACGAGAACTCACACGCGGGGTCACGCGAGGGAAGTCACGCATGTCACCACGCGGGGGACGCAATACTGGTCAGATGAGCAGCGCAGGGAAGACCGCCCGCACGCAGAAGGGCGGCCGCTCGACGAAGAGCGGCGGCAGGAGCCTGTGGCGTCGGATCCTCAAGGGGGTCCTGGTCACCGGTCTGCTCGGCACCGCGACGGGCATCGCGGTCTTCCTCTTCGTGTACGCCAGCACCGACGTGCCGGACCCGAACCGCGACTTCCAGACGCAGACGACCTACGTCTACTACGCCGGCGGCAACCGCGAGATCGGTCGCTTCGAGGAGCAGCGCCGCGAGTCCGTCCCCCTCGGGGACGTGCCGCAGCACGTGCAGGACGCCGTCATCGCCGCCGAGGACCGCACCTTCTACTCCAACAAGGGCATCGACCCCCGCGGCATCGTGCGGGCGGCCTTCTCCAACGCGCAGGGCAACGCCACCCAGGGCGCCTCGACGATCACGCAGCAGTACGTGAAGGTGCTCTACCTCAGCACCGAGCAGTCCCTGACCCGCAAGGTCAAGGAGGCGTTCGTCGCTCTGAAGATCCAGCAGCAGATGTCCAAGCGCGAGATCCTCCAGGGCTACCTGAACACCATCTACTTCGGGCGTGGGGCGTACGGCATCGAGGCCGCGGCCCAGGCCTTCTTCGACAAGTCGGCCTCCGAGCTGACCGTCGCCGAGGGCGCGGTGCTCGCCGCCGTGCTGAACTCGCCCGGCAACCTCGACCCCAAGGCGGGCGAGGACAACCGGCAGGCGCTCCAGGAGCGCTACGACTACGTCATCCGCTCGATGGTGGAGACCGGCACCCTCGAGGCGTCCGAGGCCGCGGAGCTGACCGGCAGCCTGCCGCGGTTCCCGCAGATCAGGATCCGCAACGTCAACGGCGGTCAGCGCGGCTTCGTGCTGGACCTCGTGCGGCAGGAGCTGCTGGCCGAGGGCTTCAGCGAGCAGGAGATCGACGGTGGCGGTCTGCGCGTACGCACGAGCCTGACCCAGCCGGCGATGAACGCGGCCCGCGACGGGATGCAGGCCGTACGCCCCGACGGCTTCCCGGCCTCGGACCTCCACGTCGCCGTGGCCTCGGTGGAGCCGGGGTCGGGCGCGCTGCGCGGCTTCTACGCCGGCCAGGGCTACCTGCAGTCCCAGCTGAACTGGGCGACCACGGGCTCCTCGCCCGGGTCGACGTTCAAGGCCTTCGCGGTCGCCGCCGCGCTGCAGAACGGGTTCAGCCTGGACGACACCTTCGACGGCAACTCGCCGCTGGTGCTGCCGGACGGCACCGACGTGGAGAACCAGGGCAACCAGTCCTACGGTTCGGCGATCACGTTGGAGACGGCGACGGAGAACTCGGTCAACACCGCCTTCATCGACCTCACCCTCGAGCTGGGCGCCCAGAAGGTGCTCAACACCGCCACGAACATGGGCATCCCGCAGAACGCGCCGGGGCTGGAGGCCAACACCGGCATCGCGCTGGGCTCCGCGACGATCTCGCCCATCGACATGGCGAACGCGTACGCCACCATCGCCAACCGCGGTCAGTACACGCCGGTGCACGTGCTCGAGGAGGTCACCGATCTCGACGGGCGGGTGCTGTGGGAGCAGTTCGACGAGTCGCGCCGGGTGCTGCGCCAGGACGTCGCGGACGACGCGTCGTACGCGCTGCAGCAGGTGGTCGCGGAGGGCACCGGGTCGACGGTCCAGTCGATCGGCCGCCCGGCAGCGGGCAAGACGGGCACCGCGACCGACGGCAACGGCAACGTGTCCTCCTCGTGGTTCGTGGGCTACACGCCGCAGCTGTCGACGGCCGTCATGTATGCCCGCGGGGACGGCAACGACCCTCTCGACGGCTACCTGCCGTCGTTCTTCGGCTCCGTCTACCCCGCCCAGACCTGGGCCGCGGTCATGAGCCGGGCCCTGGAGGGCACCGACGTGGCCGAGTTCCCGCCGCCGGGCGACGTGGACGGCGACGCACGCACGGCCCCGCCGACTCCCACGTCGACGCCGGAGCCGACCTCGGCACCCAGCCCGACGTCCTCCCCGACGCCGTCGGAGTCGCCGACCCCCAGCCCGACGCCCTCGGAGTCGCCGACTCCGAGTCCGACGCCGACGCCGACGCCCACCCCGAGCCCGACGCCGTCACCGACCCCGACGCCGAGCTCCTCACCGAGCGACGAGCAGGGTCTGCTCGGCAGGATGTTCGACGAGGACGGCTGAGCGCTCAGGTCGTGAGGACCCTGTCGAAGGACGCGGTGGTGAAGCGGACGCGGACGTCCACCTCCTCGCCGACGTCGGGCAGGTGCGGCCCGTGGGGCACGAAGAGCATCGATGCCTGCATGTGCGGCGGCTCGGCGAAGTAGCGCTGCTCACCGTCGACGGTGAACGGCGACCGCACCCACCCGGCGGCGTCCATGCCCCCCTTGGCGAGCGCGACGGCGCGGGACCGGAGACCTGAGGCACCGGTCGGGGCCTCGAGGCCGAGACCGTGCGCGGTGCCGCCCGAGACGACCATGACGACGCCGGCCCGCGGGGCGGTGCGGCCGCGGTACCCGTACGCCTGGCCGCGCTCGACGGGGTGGATGTCGAGCACCGTGGCCCGCACCGTGAGCGCGTCCCGCTCGCCGAGCCACAGCCCGGTGCCCGACCGGGTGCGCACGGTGGTGCCGGGGTGCTCGGCGCGGAGCTGAGCCACCTCGGTGGCGGTGAGGTGGGAGACCCAGACGTCGACGCCGTCCAGTCCCGCCGCGACCACGTCGAGCATGACCCGACGCGCCTCGGCGAGGTGCGCGCCGGCGAGGCCGAAGTGGGCGGAGACGCCCTCGATGCGTACGCCACCCTCGCGGGCCACGCGACCGGCCTGTCGCAGGCCGCGGGCGTCGAGGCCGTGGCGCAGCATCGACGTGCGACGCTCTAGCAGCACCCGCGGCTCGACGTCTGGCTGCTGCCGGGCCTGCTGAGCCTGGAGGGCCTGGAGGGCTCCGAGGTCCTCGAGGCGTCCGACGGTGTGGATCACCCGGGCGGCGCGGGCGGGGTCGGACAGGTCGGCGAGCCCGACGTCGAAGGAGCGCCACGGGCTGAGCACGACGACGTCGCCGTCGAAGGCGTCGAGCAGGGCGGGGACCTCGGCGTACGTGCCGGCGGCGACCACGCCCAGGCCCAGGTCGCCGGACTGGCGGGCGAGACGCTCGCGGCCCAGGCCGTACCCGTTGCCCTTGATGACCGGCACCGTCAGGGGCTCGGCCTCGATCACCCCGCGCAGGTGGGTCTGCCAGCGGTCGGTGTCGACGTAGAGGGTCAGCGGCACGCAGGCGATCCTGTCAGACCGCGGGGTCCGGCCGGCCGTGTCGACCGGCGCCCGCGGCGAACCGGCCTGCTCCCGCCTGCGCCTCGGCGAGCGAGACCCGGCCGTGCCGCAGCTCGACGGCGAGCGCCTCGCCCTCGGGGAGCCCCGCGGTCTCGAGCACGCTGAGCCGGTCGCGGCGCAGGCAGGTCTGCGGCAGGCCGGCGAGCTCGTGGGCGAGGGCCTCGGCGGCCTCGCGCGTACGCCCCGGCTCGACGACGCGGTTCACCAGCCCGATGCGCTCGGCCTCGTCCGCGTCGACGGCCCGCCCGGTGAGGATGAGGTCCATCGCGCGGCTCTCGCCGATCAGCCGGGGGAGTCGTACGGTGCCGCCGTCGATGAGCGGCACGCCCCAGCGACGGCAGAAGACGCCCAGCACCGCGTCGGAGGCGGCGACGCGCAGGTCGCACCAGGCGGCGAGCTCGAGGCCGCCCGCGACGGCGTACCCCTCGATGGCTGCGATGACGGGCTTGCCGAGCTGCATGCGGCTCGGTCCCATCGGACCGTCGGCGGGCAGGTCGTCCACCCGGTTGCTGCGGTCGGTGCCGATGCCCTTGAGGTCGGCGCCGGCGCAGAACGTGCCGCCGTCACCCCACAGCACCGCGACGTGCTGCTCTGGGTCGGCGTCGAACGCACGGAAGGCGTCGGCCAGGGCAGCAGCCGTGGGCCCGTCGACGGCGTTGCGGGCCTCGGGACGGTGCAGGACGACCGTGGTCACGGGGCCGTCGCGCTCGACGCGTACGGGTGAGCTCACCGGCGGCTCATGTAGAGCTCGAACGCCTTGTACGTCAGTGTCCGCAACGGCAGGTCCCACTCGCCGACGTACTCCACGGCCTGGCCTCCCGTGCCGACCTTGAAGCGGATGAGCCCGATCTCGGCGTCCTCCGCGTCGACGGTGTCGGTGATGCCGCGCAGGTCGTACACGTCGCAGCCGAGCGCGAGGGAGTCGCGCATCATCTGCCACTGCACCGCGTTGGAGGCCTGCACCTCCCGACGGACCGTCGAGGAGGCGCCGTAGGAGTACCAGGCGTGCGTCCCCACCGAGATCCAGATCGTCGCGGCGAGCAGGTCGCCCTCGTGGTGGGCGAGGTAGAGGCGGATCCGGTCCGGGTCCTCGGCGCCGAGCGCGGTGACCATCGTGTCGAAGTACGAGGCCGGTCGCGGAGTGAAGCCGTCGCGCTGCGCGGTCTCGACGTAGAGGGCGTGGAAGGCGGCGAGGTCGCCGTCAGTGGGGTCGAGGGACCCCTGGGTGACGCGTACGCCGGCCTTGTCGGCCTTGCGGATGTTGCGGCGCCACTGCTGGTTCATGCGGGCGAGGGCTTCGTCCTCGGTGAGCGGCTCGCCGTCGGGCAGGTCGTGGCGCAGAGGCACGTGGAAGTTGAAGCGCGGCTGGCCCGCGCTGAACCCCTCGCCGAGCCCCTGCTCGACCCAGCCGGCGTCGCGCAGCTGTCCGACGACCGCGGCGCCGACCTGGTAGCGGCCGGTCGGCGGCAGGTCCGTCAGGGCCGTGGCGGACTCGTCCTTGATGCCGTCCTTGATGGCCTCGTCGTCCCACCGGCGGTGGACGACGGGGGCGCCGATGCGTACGCCGAAGGCACCCTTCTTCTTCACGTGGTCGCTCATCGGGCCGAGCCAGGACACGAGGTCGTCGCTCGCCCAGTCGATGACGGGTCCCTCGGGGAGGTAGGCGAGGTAGCGCTTCACCTTCGGCAGCTGCCGGTAGAGCACCAGCCCGACCCCGACGAGCTCGTCGTCGGCCTCGGTGGCGCCGTGGGTGAACCAGCCGATCGACTCAGCGGCCCACTCGGGCTTCACCGCCGCCCAGGCAGGCGTCTGCAGGAACGAGGCGGACCGGCAGCGGCGCAGGAACTCGGCGTGCTGCTCGCCGGAGATGGTGCGCACCTGCAGCGAGTGCTTCACGGTGTCCGGTCGTACGGGAATGCTCACCGGGCGAGGCTAACGGTCGTCGCCGCCGGTCGAAGAGGTGACGAACGCGCGCCGCGGGCCTCCGCCTGGTCGTTGCGTGAACGTGACGGTGCCGTCGCGTTCTCGACGATGCTCGTAGCGGCCGTCGTGGATGCGGCGGTGGTGGAACGCGCACAACGGGACCATGTCGTCCAGATCGGTGGTGCCGCCGTGGGACCAGGGTCTGCGGTGGTGCAGCTCGGTCCAGGCGTAGGGGGTCTGGCACCCGGTCGCGGCGCAGGTGGTGTGCCGGGTCGCTCCCGCGAGGCGTTGGGCCTCGGAGAACAGGCGGCGTTGCCGGCCGAGGTCCAGCGGTTGGGACTCCCCACCGAGCAAGACGGGCACGAGCCCGGAGCTGCACGCGAGCCGCCGGGTGGTCGCGGAGGAGAGCCGCTCACCGGTGTCGATCCCGGCCGCCTTCACCGCCCCCGCGAGCGTGGTGTGGTCCATCGTCACCACGAGCGTGGTCGCGGTCTTGCCGGACAGCCGGTCGGTGGGCAGGTGGGTGAGGAGGTCCGCGAACGCGACCCCACGCTCATGGGCCCAGTCCCGCCCACCGTCACCCAGCGGCTGAGCTCCTTGTGCCTGGGTGGCGCCGAGGGCGGCGCGGCGGGGTGCGGTCATCGCGGCCAGGATCTTGCGCAGCACCGACCCGGCCAGGTGGGGGACGGTGAAGTGCCCGGTCACAGTGCCATCTGCGTTGTCGTGCAGCGTCAACCGGGCCTTGGCCAGGGCCCGGGACTCCTCATCGACCAGCTGCGCGTCCTCATGGGCATCGACCACGACGGGGTCGGGTTCGACGACCTCGAGGACCCGGCGGGCGTGGCGTCGCAGCTGGGTCGGGTCCAGGGTGCGGCTGCGCTCGACGAGCCGCTGCTCGACGGTGGCCTTGTCCTGGGCGGACAGCCCGGCCGGGAGCTGGGCGGTGGCGTGTGCGATCACCGCGGCGTGCTCGCGGGAGACCAGCCCGGCGTCCAGGGCCTGCCCGGTCGCCGGGAGCCGGTCATCGAGGTCGGCAGCCAGACCCACGGTGCGGGCAGCGGCTGCACCGGTGGTGCGGGTGCGGGCCGCGAGCCAGTCGCTGGTCGTACGCACCCCCGCATCAGAGGCCACGGTCGTCTTCGCAGCCGCGGCGACCAGCCGCAGCTCGTACGCCTGCAACCGCGCCCTCGCCCGAGCAACCTCGGCGATCAACGCATCACACTCCCGCGACGACAACCCCTCGACCGGACCCGCGGCGTCGAGGGCGTCATGAACCGAGCTGACCGTCTCCCGAGGACCCCGCTCACGCGACCGCCCAACGATCGGGGCGGGGTCCAGGAGCGAGGTCATGCCTGCATGCTATTCGAACATGTGTTCGAATACAAGAGGCCCCTGCAGTTGTTCACGCAAGGACGTCGTCCGTGACCTACAGCCTGGCTCGGAGCCACTCCAGGTCCTCGCGGTGCTGGTCGGCGTCGCCGGGGGTCTCGAGCAGCGCGTGCGCCCCGTGCGTACGCGCCTGTGCGATGCAGGCGGCGAGTGCATCGGGGTCCGCGTGGCCCTGGCCGAGGTTGGCGTGCCGGTCGGCACCGGAGTCGAAGTCGTCGCGGGAGTCGTTGGCGTGCACCAGGTCGAGACGGCCGGTGATGCCGGTCATCGCCTCGACGGCCCCGGTCAGGTCGATGCCGCCGGCGTGGGCGTGGCAGGTGTCCAGGCAAACGCCGACGTGCTCGCCGCCCTCCGCCGACTGCACCGCCTCCCACAATCGACTCCAGGCATCGAGACGTCGCGCCATCGCGTGGTCACCCCCCGCGGTGTTCTCGATGAGAACCGGGGTCTTCGCGGCGTCGAGCTCGGCAGCCTCGATCGCCTTGCGCCAGTTGTCGGCACCCTTCGCGGGGTCGTCCTTCGCCGTCACGTGGCCGCCGTGCACCACCAGACCGACCGCGCCGAGCTCTGTGGCAGCAGCCAGGTGCTGGGTGAGCAGCTTGCGACTCGGCATGCGGACACGATTGTTCGTGCTCGCGACATTGATGACGTACGGCGCGTGCACCACGATCGCGAGCCCGGCCGCCTCGGCGTCGGCCCGCAGCTGCGCGACCCCGCCGTCGCGCTCGAGCGCCGGACCCTTCCAGGACTGCGGGTCGCCCAGGAAGATCTGCACGAGGTCGACGCCGCGGGCCTCGGCCTCGGCTACCGGGTCTCCGTGGACGTGGGCTCCCAGACGTACGGCGGTCTCACTCATGGGCCCGAGCATGCCTGGCGGTCACGGAACCGGTCGAACCGAACAGGTCAGATCCCCATCGTGAGATCTGAGCGTCCGACACCTCCGCGGTAGGCCGCGACCACGCAGCGTCATCGCACTCTGCGAGAGATCGGGAGGATTCGAAAGGTGAGGTCCCTCATCACGTGTGCGACGGCTCTACTGCTGGCCGTGCTGATGGGCTGCGCCAGCGACGAGGTCGCCCAGACGGTAGGAACCTCGACGCCACCTGGTCCCGTCGTCTCGAAGCCGATCGTGCCGACCTCGTTGACCTGCGACACCGGTTCGCGCTCGCACGGCATCTACGACCACTGGTCCGACGGGGGTGGCGCCGCGCGGATGAGCTTCGAACTTGAGTGGCTCGACGACGGCACATGGAGAGTTGGAAGCACGGACGCCTGCTCCAGCCCGGATCGCTGATTGGGCGTAGGACCCCACGCTCGGCTACTCTGGCGTGTCGCTGTCGCGTCCGATGCGCGGCCAGCACATGCATGAGCCCTCCTGCCGCGGAGAGACCGCGGCCGCTTCAGTCCGAAGGAGGTGGAGATCGCCATGCGCAGCTACGAGCTGATGATCATCCTGGACCCGAGCCTGGACGAGCGCACGATCGCCCCGTCACTCGAGAACTACCTCAACCTGGTCCGCAACGACGGTGGCACCGTCGAGAACGTCGACGTCTGGGGACGTCGTCGTCTGGCGTACGAGATCCGCAAGAACGCCGAGGGCATCTACGCCGTCGTCAACCTCTCCGCGGAGCCCGCCACCGTCAAGGAGCTGGACCGCCAGCTCGGACTCAACGAGTCCGTGCTCCGCACCAAGGTCATGCGCCCCGACGCGCACTGATCCACAGATCAGTCGCTGGCCACTCGATTCTGTCGGCGTACGCAGGCAGGATCAGCCACCAGCAACCCCCTGACCCCAGACTGACCCCAGACATCGGGAGCCCCCATGGCAGGCGAGACCGTCATCACCGTCGTCGGCAACCTCGTCGACGACCCGGAGCTGCGCTTCACCCCCTCGGGTGCGGCCGTGGCGAACTTCCGGATCGCCTCGACGCCGCGCACCTTCGACCGCCAGACCAACGAGTGGAAGGACGGCGAAGCGCTGTTCCTGTCCTGCTCGGTCTGGCGGCAGGCGGCCGAGAACGTCGCGGAGTCCTTGCAAAAGGGCATGCGCGTCGTCGTCCAGGGTCGCCTCAAGCAGCGGTCGTACGAGACCCGCGAGGGTGAGAAGCGCACCGTCTTCGAGCTCGAGGTCGAAGAGGTCGGTCCGTCCCTGAAGTACGCGACGGCCAAGGTCGCCCGCACCACGGGCGGCGGAGGCGGCGGCTTCGGCGGCGGCGGCGGTGGCAACCGCGGGGGCAACCCCGGCGGTGGCGGCGCCGCGCAGGACCCCTGGGGCAACCAGGGTGGTCAGGGCAACCAGGGCGGTTCCGGCGGCGGCAACTCCGGGGGCAACTCCGGTGGGGGCGGCGGCTGGGGCGTGCCCGGCCAGGGCGGCTCCGGGGGAGACCCGTGGGCCAACCAGGGCGGCGACGAGCCCCCGTTCTGATCCGCCGACACGGCGACTCGGACACAGCACCACCAACCAGACAGCCACCATTCCGGCGCGAGCCGGGCTCAGAGAAGGAGCACCACAATGGCCAAGGCAGTGTTGCGCAAGCCCAAGAAGAAGGTCTGCCAGTTCTGCAAGGAGAAGGACACGGTCGTCGACTACAAGGACGCCAACCTCCTCCGCAAGTTCATCTCCGACCGCGGCAAGATCCGCGCGCGTCGGGTCACCGGCAACTGCGTGCAGCACCAGCGCGACGTCGCCATCGCGGTCAAGAACGCCCGCGAGGTCGCGCTGCTGCCCTACACGTCCACGGCTCGCTGAGAGGGGCGGGAGACATGAAGCTCATCCTCACCCAGGAGGTCACCGGTCTCGGTGCCGCCGGCGACGTCGTCGAGGTCAAGGACGGCTACGGCCGCAACTACCTCATCCCGCGGGGCCTCGGCACCCGCTGGACCCGCGGCGGTCAGAAGACCGTCGACTCCATCAAGGCCGCCCGCGCCTCGCGCGAGGTGCGTGACCTCGACCAGGCCAAGCAGATCAAGGCCGGCCTCGAGGCCAACCCCGTGCAGGTCCAGGTGCGCTCCGGTGCAGAGGGGCGCCTCTTCGGCTCCGTCAGCGTCACCGAGATCGCCTCGGCGATCGAGGAGACCGGCGCCAAGGTCGACAAGCGCAAGATCGTGATCGACCAGCCGATCCGCAGCCTGGGCACCCACCAGGTGCTCGTCCGCGTGCACGACGAGGTCGAGGCCACCGTCACGCTGAACGTCGTCGCCGCCTGATCGCAAGCACCACCGACGCGTACGCACGAAGGGCCGCTCCCCGACCGGGGGGCGGCCCTTCGTCTGTCCCGATGAGTCTCACGAGGCGAAGAACGCGTCCACCGCCACCGTCTTGTCGTCCAGCGGGACCAGACGCACCGTGCCGGCACGCCTCGTACGCCCTGGCAGGTCGAACTCGACCGTCTCGGTGCCTTGCCGAGGCTGCGCGAGGTCGATGACGCCGAGCCTCGTGCGGTTGAACGCGACCCGCAGCCGCCCGCGGTCGCGTCCCTTCTCCACCACCACACCGATGCGTGTGGCGCGAGTGACCTTGCGACTGAGCTGAGCACGGCGCTGCTCGGTCACCAGCACGTCACCGTCGAAGGCGCCCGCGCGCGTCTCCTTCGTCCACCGTGAGCGCTCGCTCGTCGTGCCGATGCGGTTGCGCGGCACCCACCACGTGGTCGCCTCCGGCGTCGGATCGACGTTGCCGCGCGCGTCCACCGCCGCGACGGTGACGCGGTGCCGGCCGCTGCTGAGTCCGACGAGCTTCAGGTACTGCTCGTCGCAGGCGACAGGCCGCCGGTCCAGGGTGCAGACGAACCCGTCACCGGCGTCGGAGGATCCGTGCACGAACTCGGCGACGCGCGACGGCTCGTAGAACCGCGGCCCGCTGAAGCGGAAGGTGTCCGGAGCGGTGGTGTCGACACCGAAGGACTGCACCGCCGGGGTCGCATCGGTGTTGGGTGACGGCTCCGCCGGGAAGGTGACCGCGTCGTCGGTGGCGCGCACCTCGAAGCGGTAACCGTCCGCCTCGCTGTCGCTGACGTCGTACGCGGCCCCCTCGGTGGCATCGCACGAGGACCATGCCGGCTCCTGGTCCGCGGGCCGTACGAGGCGGCACTCGAAGCTCAGCGTCGCGTCCTCGCGGTCGTCCACGGCGCTGAAGGCGAAGGAGACGCGGCCGGTGGTGACGTAGCCGTCGACCGGTGTGGGCGTGACGGTGTCGATGAGGGTCTCGGGAGCTGCGGTGTCGCAGTCGTCGATGCCCGGGAGCGGGAGACAGGGGCCGGCGCCGAGCAGGTCGTCCAGCGGACCGGCGTGGGCGCCGGGACCGGCCAGGACGACGAGCGTGGGCGCGAGGAGGGCGACGGCCAGGCCTCGCGCCAGCGACCGGTGCAGGGCGTGCGTACGCCGTGGCGTGTGACTCATGGTCGGTCTCCCTCGTCCCCCGGGCCCCGGCGGCCCCAGCTCAGGGTAGGAGGATCCGGGCCCTCACGGGCGAGGTTGCGTCAACCGCTCGTGCTCCGCTCGGGGGCGACGGCGCCCGGCACGTACCGGTGGAGGCGGAACAGCGTCCAGATCAGGTAGATCAGCCCGAGGCTCACCGCGGCATCGGCCGGCAGGGCCAGCACGGTGAGACCGCCGCCGAAGATCAGGGGTGGCGCGGCCAGGGAGACCCCGAGGGCGATGGCGGTGGCCCGCAGCCCGAAGTCGGGGAAGCGGCGCCCCGGTGGCAGGTCGTCGCAGAAGCCGTTCGCGGGGGCGGCGAGGAGGGCGAGGCAGAGGAGCAGCAGCGTCAGTCCCTGCGGGAGGCTCGCGACCCATCCGAGCTCAGGGGTCAGGATCGTGACCTCCTGGACGTCGGGGAACCACAGCGGCACCGACACCGCGAGCGACACGAGTGCTCCCGCGAGGAGCTCCTGCCGGCGTGGGAAGGCGGCCGGCAGGGCGAGCAGCCCCCAGATGACCAGGGCCCAGCCGACAGGGTTCGGGAGGCCGTCGAAGAACACGACGACCGGTCCGAAGGGGCCGGTGACCTCAGTCGGCGCGAACCTCACGGGGACGAGCAGGAAGAGAACTCCCATGCCGAGTCTCTGCAGCGGCGTCACCCCGTCACCGTAGCCTGCGGCCTGGCTGCTCCCGACTGTGGATAATGGGCCGGAGCGGGCTTGACAGCATGACGAGAAGGTGTCTTCCACGCGGCTTCGGCGTGTCCGGCGTGTCACACCCCCGGGCTCGCGGCGTGTTGCAGAACTTTCTTGTTTACACAGCGGAACTGCGCGAAGCCGCAGGTCAGTGACGCTGTCGACGGATTCCTCGTCGTGTTGTCCACTGGTTTGTCAACATCCTGTGCACAGGGACCCCGCGTGGACCGGCGAGTTATCCACCGCTGTCCACAGATGTTGTGGATAACGCGGTTGGCACACGTCCCGCGCGTCCCATACGTTCAGCGTCCGGCGTCGCCGCGAGGGGTCGGGGAAGACCCTCGCGGCCGTCGTCGCTCCCCGGGCCGGAGCACGGTGGACGTGGAGTGTCAGAGGTCGGGTGTGTGATCGGGACAAGACGTCGACCGCGGTCCGCCGGTGCGGGCCGTGGCCGAAGTGAGCAGTCGGGAGAGGGGCAGCCGTGAGCGTGGTCAGGCACGAGGCCGGGGTCGACGACGAGGCCGATGCCGAGGCCATGCGGTGGCTGGCCGAGTCCGACGGGCGCGGCAGCCAGGTGGGGCGTACGCCGCCGCAGGACCTCGACGCCGAGCGGTCGGTGCTCGGCGCGATGATGCTGAGCAAGGACGCGATCGCCGACTGCATCGAGACGCTGCGGGGCGCAGACTTCTACCGCCCCGCCCACGAGGCGATCTTCGACGCCGTCGTCGACCTCTACGGGGGCAACGAGCCCGCCGACCCGATCACGGTCGCGGCCACCTTGACCCGCAAGGGCGAGCTGGCGCGGGTGGGCGGCGCGCCGTACCTGCACACCTTGACCGCGGCGGTGCCCATGGCCGCGTACGCCGCGCACTACGCCGAGATCGTCCGCGAGAAGGCGATCCTGCGGCGGCTGGTCGAGGCGGGGACGCGGATCGTGCAGATGGGCTACGCCGGCGAGGGCCAGGTCGACGACGTCGTCGACACCGCCCAGGCCGAGGTCTACCAGGTCACCGAGAAGCGGGCGAGCGAGGACTACGCCCGGCTCTCGGAGATCATGGAGGGCGCCCTGGAGGAGATCGAGACGATCTCCAACCGCAACGGGGAGATGGTCGGGGTGCCCACCGGCTTCGCCGACCTCGACGACCTGACCAACGGTCTCCACCCGGGCCAGATGATCGTCATCGCCGCCCGTCCCGCGATGGGCAAGTCGACCCTCGGCCTCGACTTCTGCCGCGCGGCCTCGATCCACCACAACCGCACCTCGGCGATCTTCAGCCTGGAGATGACGCGCAACGAGATCATGATGCGTCTGCTCTCGGCCGAGGCCCGCATCCCGCTCAACCACCTGCGCAACGGCAACATGACCGACGACGACTGGGCGCGCCTGGCGCGCAAGATGGGCGAGGTCAACGACGCCCCGATGTTCATCGACGACTCCCCGAACCTGACCATGATGGAGATCCGGGCCAAGGCCCGCCGGCTCAAGCAGAAGCACGACCTGCAGCTCGTCGTCATCGACTACCTGCAGCTGATGAGCTCCGGCAAGAAGGTCGAGTCGCGGCAGCTGGAGGTCTCGGAGTTCTCCCGGCAGATCAAGCTGCTCGCCAAGGAGCTCGAGATCCCCGTCATCGCCCTGAGCCAGCTCAACCGTGGCCCCGAGCAGCGCTCCGACAAGCGCCCCATGGTCTCCGACCTGCGCGAGTCCGGCTCGATCGAGCAGGACGCCGACATGGTCATCCTGCTGCACCGCGAGGACGCGTACGACAAGGAGTCCAGCCGCCTCGGCGAGGCCGACCTCATCGTGGCGAAGCACCGCAACGGCCCGACCCGCGACGTGACCGTCAGCTTCCAGGGCCACTACTCCCGCTTCGTCGACATGGCCCACGGCTGAGGCGCGACATCTAGATGTCAGTGGAACGACGCCAGATGTCAGCGGACGGCGACACCGAAATGTCAGTGGAACGACAGATCGTGTCAGTGCCTGTTGTGGAGCAACGACATGAGACGTCAGCGCTGTCATCGTCTGTCGTTCATCCACAGGGTGTCCGAGGAGCCAGGGACACGGCGTCACGAAGCCAGTGCTGGCAGGTCACCAAGTCGAGGACTCATTGATGAGCGAAGCCGGTTATCACCGTGGACGTCACTTCACTGAATGGGTTGAAGAGGTGAAGACTTTGAGGCGGTCAGGACGAAACGAGGACGCCCTGCTCCTTCTAACGCACCTCATGGACGCCACCGAAGCAGAGGCCGCGCACCAAGGAAAGCAGTGGGGTGTCGCTCCCTCGTACTACGAGCAGGCCGCCATCATCTACCGCAAGAACGGCGACCTGGACGCTGAAGTGGCAGTTCTCGAACGCTTCGCTGCCCAACCGCACGCTCCTGGATCTAAGCCTCCGCAACTTTCTCAACGCCTGAGCAGGGCGAAGGCGCTTCGAAGCCGCTGAACGCATCCGATACGAGTAAACCGGTGGCGCTCGGCCGGAGTGACAGCAAGCCGAGACCAGCGAGGAGTAGGCGATGGCACCTCAGTCCGTACCTCAACTGCTGCTGTTCCTCACGTTCGTGGTGCCCGGCTTCGTCTATCAGTCGGTCCGAATCTCTGTTCGCGGGCGACTGCCGCTTGACGTTGAACTCTCCGCCCGCATCGTCAGAGCGGTCGTCGCGTCCGCCATATTCGGTCTGGTCTACGTCGCCATCCTGGGGCGGCATCTCGTCGACGCCGTTGAGGGGCGCGGGTTCGTCCTGGCGCATCCGCGTCTGGCTGCCCTTCTCGCGCTCGCCGGAGGGATCGTGATCCCCTCTGTCGTGGCTCTCGTGCGTCTACCGGAGTGGGATTGGGTGACCCGACTGCGCGAATGGGCGCAAGAGCGACTGCCGGAATTCGTCACCTACGACGTCACACCGACGGCATGGGACAAGACATTCCAGTCCTCAGGTGAATGCTTCATCCGGGTATTGAACCGCGAGGGCAGATGGGCGGGCGGTTACTACGGCGCCAACTCGTACGCCACCTCCTTCCCGGAGCCCCAGCAACTGTTCCTCGAACGTGCCTACGTGGTGTCTGAGGACGGGACATTCGAAGGAGAGGTTCCAGGCTCAGCCGGAGTACTGCTCGACTGCTCGGACCTACAGTTGCTGCAAGTCCTCCGACCCGACGAGGACGGCGCAGCCGAACAGGTAGGTGAGAAGGGATGACGAAGTGGCTCCCCCCCGCTGGCGGCGGCTACTCCGGTGGGTCTACGTCGGCTGCCAAGGCCCCGAAGTCTTCGTCCAAGAAGGGAAGGTCGGCCGCGACTGGGGGGTCCAAGGTGTCCAAATCGAACCGGTCAGCGAAGACTGGCCGGTACGTCAAGAACCCTCCTAAAGGATCAGCAGGAGTTAGCCGTGCCAAATGAAAAGACCCCAAAGGGGCAGGAGCCCACCAAGCCGGGTCGGAAGTCAACTCCGTTCTCCGATTCGACGAAGAAGGGCGGTCAACGCGGTTGGAAACCCCCCGCCGGTGCCCGCCCCCCGGAGTCGGTGAAGCCGCCGTCCGGATCTGCGGGCACCTCATCTTCTGACGATGACTGAGTGCGGGCCCTCTTGAAATCCAGGGCGCTGTCTCTGGGACCGCAGAACTGTCGGTGGTCCGCTGCACCCTTGAATCGGATGAGGGGCCAGCAGAGCCCCTCCGACACCAGGGAGGGCCCCATGGCCAGCAGCAAATCCAGCAGCGGCGGCGGCAAGCGCGGGCGGAGCGCCGTGTCCGGTCGGTTCGTGAAGCAGTCCACGGTCAAGCGCAGCCCAAAGACCACGGTCAACGAGTCGGTGAAGAAGCCGAAGAAGTAGCCAGTCGTTGACGACCGCCAGTCCGTGGTGGCCGTGGCTCTCAGAGCATCGGTCAGCCATAACGGGCCAGGTCGGGTGCGGGCGATGCCAGACATGACCTCGCATCCGACCGGCCGCGAGTTCCTCAAGAAGGCACTCGAAGTCGCCAAGACTGCTGTGGTCGCCGAGAAAATGGAAGCCGACGGCACCCTCGACGACAACGGCGGTCATCTGCTCAACCCGCACGTCGGCGCGCTCACCCAGATCGTCAACGAGTACAAGCCCGACGGCACCCCCGTCATCGTCGACGACGTCGTCCGAGACATCGACACCATCGTCCGCCAGGTCCGCTACACCGGCTGGAACGACACCCAGGAAGGCGACCGCACCGTCCGCAAGGAACTGCGTCTCGTTCTCAACAAGTACAGACTTCCGCCCACCGGTCCGCTGTTCGACAACGCCTACGCCTATATCAGCGAGAACTACTGATCGCTCCTGCAGGTGGCTTCACCTGCATGTGGCGTCACGAGGGCGTCGGCCCCAGCGGTCTGACCCCGGCGCGGGACTGCTGATGGGCCTCCGCGCGATCCAAGGCTTCTGAGTAGCCGTCCGCGTCACGACGGAGGCGAGAGAGAAAGTCCTGCACGGCGAGATCAATCGTCTCCTGATAAGACGTCGTTCCGACGAACGCGGCTGCGACCTGCAGTTCGAATCGGGTCCGTGGCGTGACCCGGTACCCGATGGGTTCACCCCGGTTCGGGTTCGGCTTCGGGCCGCGTTGCCCGCGTGCCTGCTGGGACATGTCAGTGGTCACCCTTACTGTGAAACTAAGTAACAGTGTCGCGCGTTGAACAGGAGGCGGCAATGACAGTCACGATTCCAGCCGGTTCACTCATGGAGTCCGCGTTGCTCGGTGCTCACCACGCCGACGCCCTAACCGACCACGACGTGCTCACGTCGGCGGCGGCCGCGCTTCTCGACGCGGTGGCAAGTGCGGGCGACGTGGCCGTCCGGCCCGTCGGCAGACAAGGGGCACTCATCGTGGGTGCCGCATCCGTCATGAGTAAGGGCGCGCTTCAACATGCAGCCCCTGGAACGATGCAGCAACGCCACACCAAGGTCATGGTCGTCGATGCCGTTGCTGTCGGTCATGGCGTCGTCGAGCGAGCCGTTCGCGAAGTCCGACTGGCGGGGGCCGACTGGGTCGCAGCCTGGGTATGGCGGGCATCGCCACGTCTCAACCAGGAAGCCATTGAAGCCGACCACGTGGACGTCAACGGCCTACTTGACTGACCGTGCCGCCAACGCCGCAGAGGCGGCGACCTTCCACTTTGCAGCCGCGATCTTCTTCGCTTGCTCTTCTGCGTCCGCCAGGCCGTTCCCGCACGCCGTCCCGACCTGTGGCCCACTGAACACACGCACATCGCTGCAGTACTGACGGGCGATGTAGATCGCCGCGCCTTCTGCACGCAATCGCAGCACCGTCGGCCCGGTCAGCCCACCGCGGGCGCCATCATCGCCCTGTCGGACCACAATTCGCTCGATTGCGCTCAGGGCGCTGAGCCTGCCATCGAGACCGTCAGAGATGGCGATGATCTTTTCGGCTACGTCGTCTGTATCCGGCGCGAGATAATCGAACGTAGCGACGTTCGTCCCGTCGAGAACTACTCCACGTAGCCGCGGCTTCCCCTGTTCGATCCGAACCGCGATCCCGACATATGCCATGACAGGCACCCTAAGATGTACCCGATGTTACAGTCGCGCTTTCCGACAGTCTCATCAGCGGTGCGCTTCCACGACCGCTACGACCTCATCGCCTACAAAGGTGGCGGTGCCTTCGGGGAGGTCTGGCTCGCCACCGACACGAATACCGGTCGCGAGATTGCGCTCAAACTTCTCGACCCGGCCTACACCACGCCCGACGACGCGTGGCGGGAGGCAACAACCTTGACCGGCCTGCGCAGCAAGTACATCGCCCAGGTTCACGGTGCCGCACTTGACGAGTTCGGTATCCCGTACATCGACATGCAGTACCTCCCCAGAGGCAGCGTGGCCAAGGCCCTCCCGACACTGGGGACAGCCGAAGCAACAGCAGTCAGGTGGGGGCTGCGCACGGCCCGGGGTCTCCACCTGTGCCACGAGAGCGGCGTCCTCCACCGAGACGTGAAGCCAGACAACCTCCTGCTCTCTGCAACCGGAGACGTACTACTAGGTGACTTCGGGGTCGCCGCCAAGATGGCGACCGATGGCACGGCCGATCCCCACGGCGACTGCGACATCCGAGCACCAGAAACGTTCACCACCCGTTGCTCAGTGCAATCAGACGTGTACTCGCTCGGCGTCACCCTCTACGCCATGATCACCGGGCAACTACCTCACACCCTCGCGGGGAACGGGCACGACATAAGCGCCCTGGAGCACGCCGTGTCACAAGGGGTCCCCGACCCCAGAGATGAGGCCCCGCACATCACCCTCGGCCTTGCACGGGTGATCTCCACAGCCACTGCAGTCAACCCTGCCGACCGCTTTGCCACCGCGAACGATCTCGACAGCGCGCTCTCCAAACTGGCGACACCCAGCCGTGTCATCACGCGAGTGTCTCCGTGCGCGACGAGCGGCCGCTGCTGGGACGCCGTGCATCCCGCAGCAGCCAAGGGCAAGTCCATCCACGTCTGTGCCTCACCCGCTGCCGCGGCTCACCGCACTCGGATCGAGACGCGGTACCGGGGAGGGAACCGCATCACCGCCCACTGCGACGAGGTCACCAACTCGAAAGCCACAACCCGATTGAAGGCCGTTTTCCGTGCCCTCCTTTGACTTGCCGTCGCCGTAGCGGACGTACCGGGGGAGCGGCCGTCCTGACCGCGACCGCGACTGTTTCAACGGATAAGTCGGGCGGAAGTCGTCGGGCGAGCCTGTGGACAGACGACATCCGCTGTCAGTGCTGACAGGCGGCGTCGCGCCTACTGACATCTCCGTGTCGTCTAACAACGGCTGAGCGGCGCCTCACCACCGGCGCAGCGCAGTGGCGTGGCTCACCCGTGCCTGGGTAAGCGCCACCCTGAGTGTGCGAACCGGACCGTGACGAGGGAGCGTTGAGTTGAGCAGCGACGAGAACACCGAGGACCCGCAGGCGGTCGACGACCTCGACGAGGCCGAGGCGGCCGAGGACCCGATCGTCAGCGGCTCCTCCGAGGCCTCCTTCGAGGAGTCCATGAAGCAGGCGCAGGAGGCGCACGACAAGGCGCGCGAGGAGATGGACTCCGTCGACCTCGGCGACCACCAGGAGGTGGCCGCCGGCGAGGTCGACGTGCCGAAGGAGGACGTGGGCAAGCCGGGCGACCCCGGCACGTTCCTGACCGAGATCGAGCCGGCAGGCGACGACACGGGAGACGCCGACCCGGGTCAGCCCGGCGGCGACATCCCCGAGGACCCCGCCGAGGCGACCAACGCGCAGAACGAGCAGCTCCGTCAGGAGCGGCTGGACCCCGCGAACCGCGCGGACGGCGCCGAGGTCAACAACGCCGACAAGGACTACAACCCCGAGATCGCACGCTTCTCGGAGTCACCGGAGCCCGAGGAGGAGCTCGGCCCCTTCGAGTGAGGCGGGCTCAGCCGGCGACGAGGTCGGCGTACGCGGCGTGCCGCTCGATCCATCCCGCCACGAAGGGGCAGACAGGCTGCACCACGAGGCCCTGACGGCGCACGTCGTCCAACGCCTCGCGCGCCAGGGCCGACCCGACGCCGTGACCTTCGGCCGCGTCGTCGACCTCGGTGTGCGGCATGACGACCACACCCGGGCCGGTGTCCGCGGGGTTGGACTCACCGCGATCGTCGGGCCGTTCGGCGACGAGGTGCCCGACCTCCCGCCCGTCGAGGTGGGCGACGTACGCCTGCCTCGACGCGTCGTACCCGACACTGACCTGCTGGCTCTCACTCATGCGTCTGCGTCCTCGTCCTCGTCGACGTCCTCGGGGGCGTTGTGCGCCTCGAGCTCACGGATCCAACGTCGCACGAGCACCGCGTGTTCCGTCCGCACGGCGGGCTCGATCGACGTCAGCAGGTCGTGCAGGGAGCGCTGTACCCGGGGGCTGCTCCCGCCGTACCGGGAGATCTCGTCCACGGCCAGCGCGAGCATGCGCTCGAAGGTCCAGGGGCGGTACACCACCCGGGGGTGACCGTCGTCGTCGACGAGCACGGGAGCCGGGTCGGCGAGCGAGCCCGCGGCGCGCAGCACCGTCTCGGCGAAGTCCACCACCTGCACGGCGGTCGTCGGGTCGTTGACGCCGGGCGAGAGAGCGCGCTCGGCGATGTCGACGAGCTGGCGCAGCCCGAACATGGGGTCGTTGGTGAGCAGACGGTCGTCCTCGAGCCGCACGGCGTCGCGCAGGCCGGCGAGGTCGGTGCCGTCGAGGTCGGCCCCATCGCCTCCTCCGTCACCGGGCAGGTGCCAGACCCGGCCGAGCCGGGCGCCCGGTGCGACGTGCTGCCCGATCGCCAGCTCCAGCTCGACGACGACGCCGTGCGTGGCGGCCAGCCGCGCGAGGTCGTCAGCCCGGATCGCCACGACGTAGCCCTGCCGGTCGCCGTTGAGCAGCTCGTCGGCGCGCGCACCACCGGGTGCCGACCAGGCCGTTCGCGGCGGGGCGTCGGCGGACTCCTCGAACCGGAGCACGACGTCGCGGGTGGCGCGGGTGAGGTCGGTGATGACCTGGGAGACCTGGACCGACCGCATGATGTAGGCGATGAACGCGATGAAGAGCGCCACGCTCACCAGCACGAACACCATCGCCACCGTCACCGACACCTGCGGCACGAAGGTGACGTCGTTGCCGTCGTTGGCGCTCTGCACCGTGCGCAGCACCGTGAGGCCGTAGACGAAGGTGCCGGTGAACACGCCCAGCGTCACCTGCACCACGCGGGCCTCGAGGAACTGCCGGAGGATCCTCGGCGTGAACTGGCTGCTGGCCTGCTGCAGCACCACCATCGTGATCGAGAAGACCAGGCCGGTCAGCGAGATCATCCCGCCGATGATCGAGGAGAGCACCGTGCGGGCCGAGTCGGCGCCACCGGAGAACACGTACGGCAGGTCCCCGGTGTCGAGGTAGGGGAGTGTGAGCCCCAGGGCCGCGCTCGCGACGATCAGCGCGGCGGGCAGCGCCCAGAACGGACGCCACAGCTGGTTCCACCACGACGTGCCGCGGTGGTGCAGACCCGGGGTCGTGGTGGGGCGTACGCCGGCGCTCACGAGTCGCGGACGAGGCCGGCGACCGCGTCCAGACCCTCGGCACGGTGCGTCGGAGGGGTGAACGCCGAGGGCCAGGCGCGGGGGTCTCGCGTGATCCAGGCTGTGTCGAGCCCGGCGTGCGCGGCGCCGTGCAGGTCCCAGGGGTGGACCGCGACCATCAGCGCGTCGGCCGGCGACACGTCGCAGGTGCGCAGCGCGTGGGCGTAGGCCCGCGGGTGCGGCTTCCACACCCCGACGTCGTCGACGCTGAGGACGTGGTCGACGAGGTCGCGGACGCCGGCACGTGCGAGCAGCCCCTCGGCCACGTCGGTCGACCCGTTGCTGAGCGTCACCACGGTGGTGCCCGCGTCGGAGAATGCGCGCAGACCAGGAGCGACGTCGGGGTGCAGGTCGAGCGCGGAGAAGCCGGCCAGCACGTGGTCGACGGCGTCCTCGTCGAGGTCGGGGGCGAGGTCGTGCAGCACGTCGCGGCCGAGGTCGGCGAAGCGCGAGGACGTCCCCAGCGTGGACAGCGAGAAGCCGTCGCGGAGCACCTGGGCGAACCAGGTCGCGACCAGCGTCTCGGCCAGACCGGCGTCCGCGAAGCGGTGCCGCATCGGACCGAGGTCGCTGAGGGTCTCGTTCACGTCGAGCACGACGAGTCGGGGTGGGGCCATGGGACCACCGTCCCCCGCGGTGGACCCGCGTACGCCGGACGACCCCTCAGGCGAGCACAGCGACGAGCGCCGCTGCTGCGCCGAGGACCGCGAACCCGCACCGCACCCTGTCCTGGACCACCAGCCGCCGTACGAGCACCTGGTCGTGCCCTTCACCCAGTCGACCGTGAACCCTCGCCGGGCCCAGGGCCGTCGTCAGCGCCGCACCCCCGGCGGCGGCGACCGCGACGAGCGCAGCGACTCGGGCGAACCCGTCGGATCCGTCGGCGATCAGGCCGACCTGGGTCAGCAGCACGGCGGCACAGACCAGGGCGAGCGGCACGTACACCAGCCCGACGACCGGCGCGATGCGCCGCGAGTGGCGGGCATGGGCGGACGACCACTGCGCGGCAGGCACGTCCGCCAGCGCGGGGTAGACGACCAACGTCACCGTCAGCTGGAAGCCCGCGTGGAGGACGGAGGCCGCCAGCAGCAGGTCGAGGAGCACTCCCACACCCACTAGGCTGACCCGGAGCAAGGGCCGCAAACGGTTGTCCCACCCCTCCGCGCGGCTCTTCAGCATGCTGCTGAGCAGAGCCGTCGGAGGATCCGCATGTTGACCGTCAAGCAGGCCGCCCAGCGCGCCGGCATCTCGCCGACCACGCTGCGCGCCTGGGAGCGGCGGTACGACGTGCTCGAGCCCGGGCGTACGCCTGCCGGCTACCGCATCTACGACGAGGCCGCGCTCGATCGGCTGCGCACGATGGCGGCTCTGGTGCACGCCGGGTGGTCCCCCTCGAAGGCGGCCGACCACATCCGCGAGCAGGAGGGTGCCGTCGACCGGCGCACCACCCCTCGCCGGCGCCCCGACGGCTCCGTGCCCGACCCGGCCTACCTGCAGCTCGCCGAGGTCGCCGAGGCACTGGACAGCCAGGAGATGGAGCGGCTTCTCGACACGATGTTCGCCCGTGAGGATCTCGAGGAGATGCTCGTGGACTGGCTGATCCCCTCCATGGCCGAGGTCGGTCTCGCCTGGGCCGAGCAGGAGATCAGCGTCGCCGGCGAGCACGTGGTGTCCTCCGCCGTGCTCGGACGTCTCTCGACGCGGTTGCAGCAGACCCGCTCCGATGCGGACGCCCCCCGGGTCATGGTCGGTCTCCCCGAGGGTGCCCGCCACGAGCTGGGCGCGATGACGCTCGCGCTGCTGCTGCAGCGTCGCGGCCTGCAGGTGCAGTACCTCGCCTCCGACCTGCCCGCCGAGGAGTGGGTGCGGGGAGCCTCCGGCGGGGGTGCCGCGGCGGCCGTGGTGGTCGTCCCGCTGGCCGAGGACGCCGGCAAGGCCACCCAGGCGCTCCACGCCCTGCACGTGCACGGGCCGAGGCTGCGGCTCTACGTCGGGGGACCCGGCGCGGAGGCCGTCGAGTTCACCCGGGCGCACGTGCTCGGTGCCGACCTGCGCGAGAGCGCCGACCTGATCACCCGACAGCTCAGGGCGCAGCGCAATTGAACGTCGTCCGGTAAGGTCCCCGCATGACGATCCCGGCTGCCGCTCCGTTCCTGCCCGACCACGTGTCCGTCGTCGTCGTCGGCGCCGGACTGTCCGGCATCGGCGCCGGCTACCGGCTGCAGACCGAGTGCCCCGACCGCGACTACCTGATCCTGGAGTCGCGCGAGGCCATGGGCGGCACCTGGGACCTGTTCCGCTACCCCGGCATCCGCTCGGACTCCGACATGTACACGCTCGGGTACCCGTTCAAGCCGTGGACGGACCGGCAGTCCATCGCCGACGGCGGCAGCATCCTCGACTACATCCAGGAGACCGCCGCCGAGTTCGGCATCGACGAGAAGATCCGGTACGGCGTGCAGGTCACGGGCGCGGACTACTCGACCGCCGACGCGCGATGGACCCTGAGCCTGCGTACGCCCACGGGTGAGCGCACCATCACCTGCGACTTCGTCTACTCCTGCGCGGGCTACTACGACTACGAGCAGCCCCACGACCCCGAGCTGGTCGGGCTCGACGACTTCGGCGGGCAGGTCGTGCACCCGCAGTTCTGGCCCGAGGACCTCGACGTCGCGGGCAAGAAGGTCGTCGTCATCGGGTCCGGCGCCACCGCCGTCACGCTCGTCCCCAGCCTCGCCGCGCTCGGCACCGAGCACGTCACGATGCTGCAGCGCACCCCGTCGTGGATCGCCGCGGTGCCGGCCCAGGACAAGCTGGCCAACACCCTGATGTCCAAGCTCCCCGAGAAGCTGGCCTACCGCATCGTGCGCAGCAAGAACATCGCGTTCTCGATCGGCTTCTACCAGTTCTGCCAGACCCGGCCCGCAGCCGCCCGCAAGCTGCTGCACGCCCAGCTGCGCAAGATCCTCGGCGACCAGAAGATGATCGACGAGCACTTCACCCCGCCGTACGACCCCTGGGACCAGCGCCTGTGCGCCGTGCCGAGCGCCGACCTGTTCAAGGCGCTGAAGAAGGGCAGCGCCTCGATCGTCACCGACCACATCGACACCTTCACCGAGACCGGAGTCGACCTCGTCTCGGGCGAGAGCATCGAGGCCGACATCGTGGTGACCGCGACCGGGCTGAAGCTGAAGATGTTCGGCGGCATGGCCCCGAGCGTCGACGGCGAGGAGGTCGACCTCTCCGAGCAGTTCATCTGGAACGGCGCCATGATCACGGGCGTCCCGAACTTCGCCGTCTGCATCGGCTACACCAACGCCTCCTGGACACTGCGCGCCGACCTGACCTCGCGCCTGGTGGCCAAGGTCCTGAACTTCATGTCCGACCGCGACTACGCGGCCGTGGTGCCCGAGACCGACGGCGACATGGAGGAGCGGCCCCTGCTGGAGCTCTCCTCGGGATACGTGCAACGCTCCATCGGGGCGTTCCCGAAGCAGGGGGACTCCGGCCCCTGGCAGGTGCGCCAGAACTACATCCTCGACGCCGCCACCACGATGCGCACCGACCTCACCGAGCACCTCGCGGCGACGCCGCGGTCGACCGGGCGTCAGCCCCAGGCGCGTCAGGCGAGCTGACGCGCCGGGCGACGGCGAAGTCACCCGCCCGGAGCAGCAGGTCGTACGCGGTGCCGGCGTGCTTCTCCTCGGCGAACGCCACGGGATCGACCGGCCCGGACCAGCCGCCGTACACCTGGTCCACGACCACGTAGTCGGGATCAAGCCCGGCCGGGGCGGTGCCCACCCACCAGGTCCGGTGGTCGGCGACCAACCGGGTGATGAGGCCGATGTCGCTCTCCACGACGCTGCCGCGGGGCAGCGTCGCCTGCACGGTCCGGGCGTCGGCCGTGCGCGCCGTGGTGGCGTACGAGCCGGGGTCGAGGAGGGTCGCGTACGGACCGCCCCAGGCCAGCCCGAGGGTGGCGCCGACCGCGGCCAGGGGGGCGACGCGCGCCGCTGCGGCCGCCGGACCACGGGGGCGCCCGCGCCCACGCAGCCGCTCGAGCGCGTCGACGGCGGCGACGGCGAGCACGGGGGCGAGCACCAGCGAGTAGTGCCAGTCCGTGCCCCAGTAGGTCGCGTTGTCACCGGCGAAGCGCCAGGCCAGCGTCGGGAGCAGCAGCAGCGCCCAGGGCGAGAGCAGCGCGAGGAACGCGACGGACCCCAGTGTCACCAGCAGCGTCGTCAGCTTGGTGCCCCACCCCGCCGTGAGCCCGTCGAGGCCGACGGCGCCCGAGGTCGTCGAGGCCGAACCCTCGAAGCCGGCGAGGTAGTCGTAGCCGCCCTGCCCGAGCGCCGGCACGACCACGAGCACGGTCAGCGCGGCGGCGACCAGGCCGCCGACCAGCAGCGCGGTGCCCGCGCGGGGGTGGCGCCGACGACGGTCCAGCAGCAGCACCAGACCCACGGCCGCGACCGTGGCTCCCAGGTCCTCCTTGACGAGCAGCAACGGCAGCGACCAGCCGATCACGGCGCGGATGTCGTCGCGCAGCCAGGCCGCACCGGCCAGGGCGAGCAGCGGGACCGCGAGCGTGACCTCGTGGAAGTCCACGGCCACCGCGGCGGCGATCGCGAACGAGCCCGCGTACGCGACGCTCATCGCCAGCCCCGGGACTGCACCGAGCCGCTGCACCGCGGCCCGCCCGATCACGACCATGGAGAACGCCAGCAGGACGGCCTGCGCGAGCAGCAGCACGCGGCCGTCCGGCCACGCCCACCACAACGGCGTCAGCACCGCGACCGCGGGGGAGAAGTGGTCGCCGAGCAGGGCGAAGCCCGGCCCCTTGATGGTCGCCGTCGGCAGCTCACCGGAGGCGTAGGAGATCAGGGCCTGGCTGAAGATCGCGTTGTCCCACGAGGGGGTGAGCACCTGCCGCCACCGCAGCAGCGGGACGGCCGCGTACGCCGTGCCGGCCACGGCCGCGAGCAACCCGAGGAGCGCGTACGCCCACCGCCGGGCGGCACCGCTCACGGTCGTCGGGGGCCGCTCAGCCGCGGCGGTCGTGCACGACGTGCGCCACACCGGCGGCGCAGGCGGTGACGGTCAGCACCGAGGGCCACGCCCCCAGCTTCCTGGCCAGCGGGTGCGACAGGCCGAAGCCGGCGACGTAGGTCGTCAGCAGACCGGTGGCCACCACGCCACCGTGCGTCCGGTGCCACTCACGCCAGGCGACCCCGCCGGCGACGGCGAGCACGGCGCCGCCTGCCGGGCGTACGCCGGAGTAGCGCGCGACGCTGTAGCCGCCGAGCAGCCCGGCGGCGACGACGGGTGCGGTCGGGACTCCGGCCGCTCGGGCTGCAGAGGCACTCATGCGGCGAGCGTACGCACCCGCGGCACGGGGCACACGGGACCCATGGCGAGCGACAACACCCCCGACCACGGCCCGAGCGTCAAGGACGACGAGTTCTACGAGGAGCTCCGTGAGGAGGGCAAGAGCAAGTCGACGGCTGCGGCGATCGCGAACGCGGCGGCGGACGAGTCCCGCGAGGAGGTGGGCCGCCGCGGCGGCAAGCAGCCGGCGTACGAGGAGTGGAGCAAGGACGAGCTCTACGAGCGCGCCCAGGAGCTCGACGTCGACGGCCGCTCCGACATGAGCAAGGACGAGCTCATCGAGGCGCTCCGGGACCAGTGAACGCGGCGACGGCGGCGCCCGAGGGGGGCGCCGCCGTCCCTCGCACCGCTCAGAGGTCGACGGTGTCGTTCTCCCCACCGTCGGGGCGGTCGCCGGTGACCTTGGCCTTCAGCCGGCCCAGGATCGTCGACGGGGTCGAGGGCGTGTCCCAGTACTCCACGGTGTCGGGCACGACCTTGATCAGCACCACCGAGTCGTCGGTCGGCTCGGCCTGCAGCCAGGCGGCGGCCTGGTCGTTCCACAGGTCCTTCTTCTTCGCGTCGTCGCGCACGATCTCGGCGTGACCCGACATCGAGACGTACGCCGACTCGCTGTAGGCGGCGTTGACGTGCGGGTTCGCCTCGATCTCCGCGACCTTCGGCTGGTCGGCCTTCGCGAAGAACCAGGCGGCGCCGTCGAACTCGATCTGCTGGGTCGACATCGGGCGGGAGACGAGCATGTCGTCGGCGTTGATCGTGGTGAGCATGCAGATCTTCGCGTCCTTCACCAGGTCGCGGATCTTCGCGACGTCCTCCTCGGTGGCGGTGGACGTGTCCTGGTCGTCGTGCAGGTGCGACATGGGTGGGCCTCTCCTCGGGGTGCGGGTTCACTGTGGTGACTACCCGGGGCGGGGCTGCGCAGACCAGGTGCAGACCAGGTGCAGATCACGTCGTGACGTGACGAAGGCCCGCCTCCCGTGGTGCGGGGGCGGGCCTTCGAGGTGCCGGGACGCGTCAGGGTGTCCGCGCGTCGCGGCCGCGGCTCACTTCAGCGCTGCGAACAGCGCCATGTGTGCCTCGTTGCCGAAGTCAAGCACGGCCTGGGTGAAGCCCGTCCCGGGGTCTCCCGCCGCGCCCTTCGGTGCCGCGAAGGTCACCGTGTACGACCCGGTCGCACCGGCATCGAGCCGATCGGGACCGGTCACGGAGTAGAAGCCGCCGTCGTCGCCGGTGACGACCGGCTTGGTGAGCAGACCGGAGTCGCTGATGTTGGTCACCCGCACGGTCTCCCGCAGCGTCTTCCCGCTGCCCGACGGGGTCGCGCCGAAGGAGATGCTGGGCCGGTCGAGGGCCAGCGTGGAGTCGACAGCGGCGTCGAGCTGGGCGAGGCCGGAGCCGACCTTCTGCACGTCGGTCACGGCCGTGCCGTCGGTGTCGGTGACACCCGTGCGGTCAGCGGTGTTGACGATCGCCGAGCGCACGGCGTACGCGTCGAGCCCGGGACGGTCCGCGAGGACGACCGCGGCCATGCCCGCGAGGTGCGGCGTGGCCATGGAGGTGCCGGAGAAGAAGGCCCAGCACCCGATGCTCGGGTCGAAGTCTCCCGAGTCCGAGCACTCGCCTGCCGGCACGCTGGAGAGCACGTTGGCGCCCGGAGCGGTCACGTCGGGCTTGATGCGGTAGCCCACGCGGGTCGGTCCCCAGCTCGAGAAGCTCGCGAGCTGGTCGTCGTTGCCGGTGCGCACGTAGCTGAAGCCGTCGATGGTGAGCTCCTCGCCGTCGGTCGCCACCAGGGCGTCCCTGGCGTCGAGCGGGGCCATCACCGCGAAGACCTGCGGCTCGGGGGCGAGGCCGTCGCCACCCATCGCAATGGGGTCCCCCGGGGCGTTGTTCACCACGACGGCGGCCTCGTACCCCGCGGCCTCGACCACGCGCAGCTTGTCGGCGAAGGCGCAGGTGCCGCGGCTGATGAGGGCGACCGCGTCGCCCTCGGGCGCCGCGGGCACGCTGGTGCAGGCCTCGCTCAGGCCGGTGGCGGCGTTGGAGCCGGTCAGCGCGACGGCGGTGCCGGTGAAGGAGTCCTCGGGCACCGGGAAGTCGCCCGCGGCGGCGACGGCGAGGCGCTCGCCGTCGGCGTCGCGCAGCGGCACGCCGAGGATGTGGCCCACCGAGCTGGCGGCGGCGGTCAGGGCCCGTTCCGCGTTGCCCGGCGAGCCGCCGGTGAAGTAGCCCGGGCCGTCGTTGCCGTTCGCGACGGCGACGACGATGCCGGCGCGGTCGAGGTTGTCCACGGCGGTGGTCAGCAGGTCCTGGCGGCCGGAGTAGCCGCCGCCCAGGCTCATGTTGAGCACGTCCATGCCGTCTGCGGCGGCGGCGTCCAACGCGTTCAGGATGTCCTCGGAACGGGCGCTCGCGACCGCACCCGGGAAGACGTTGTAGTTGCCGAGCAGCGCGCCGGGGGCGACGCCGGAGGGGTCGTACGGGATCTCGACGCCCTCGACCTCGGCAGGGGTCAGCAGGTTGCAGGCGACCGTGCCGGCGACGTGCGTGCCGTGGGAGTCCACGGCCTCGGCGTCCAGCCCGAGGTTGCGCGCCTTGTTGTTGAAGACCTTCGCGACGACGACCTTGTTGTTCGTGTACGCCTTCTCGCCCAGCTGCTGGGTCTGTGCGAAGCCGGTGTCGTCGAAGCAGGGGTGGGTGACGTCGATGCCGGAGTCGATGATGCCGACGCGGACGCCGGCGCCGGCCCACGTGCTGGGGGCGGTCGTGTCGTCGGCCGAGGCGCCGGTGGCGGTCCAGCCCTCGGGAGCGTCGACGAGGTCGAGGTCCGGGTCGTCCGCGACCGTGTAGCGGCTCGGCGCGGCCTCGGCGAGCGGCGCGTACGTCTGCTGCTGCGTCACCGAGACGACGCCGGGGGCGTCGGCGACCGTGGCGGACGGGGTGCCGTTCAGCTCGAGGGCGACGCCGTTGAGGGCGAAGTCGAACTGGCCGGTGATCGTCACCGACGGGGCGTTCTGCTTCAGCCACCGGCGCAGCTCGTTGCGCTGCTGTGCGAGCTGGGCACGGGCGTTCCTGGTCTTCTGGGCGCCCTGGGCGACCTCGCCGTCGCGGCCGCGCGCGACGGCCTTGCTGGTGGCCAGGGGGGCGAGCGAGAGCTGTGCGACGACGGCGCCGTCCGCCTGCTTCGCGAGCCGACCGGGGGCGTCGGAGTTCTCCGACGGCGCCGCGGTCGCGGTGACGGGACCGGTGACGGCCAGTCCGGTGACGGCCAGCGCGAGGCCGGCGGTGGCCGCGAGGGCCCGCGTGGGGCGGGCGCCGCGGCGACGGGTGGTGCGTGACAAGGCAGGACCTCCGGGTGCGGGGGGTGGTGGCGGGAGCCCCATGGACGGTCGTCCGGTGTGGCCTGGACCTCCCGTTGCAGGCAGCAACGTACGAAAACTCCTTGACGTCCACAACACCTCGCGGTGACGGCCGTGTTGCGGACCGGACCGCGGAATACGGGCAGGGGTATGTAGGCTTCACCCAATGTCCGTACATTCGAGACGCACCCAGCCACGAGGAGCACCCATGCCACACCCCGCCGTCGTCACCATCGAGACCTCCGGTCTCGGCGACCGCAGCTACCTCGCCCACGACGGCGAGGTCGCCCTGGTCGTCGACCCGCAGCGCGACATCGACCGCGTGCTCGAGCTCGCGGCCGAGCACGGCGTACGCATCACCCACGTCTTCGAGACCCACATCCACAACGACTACGTCTCCGGCGGCCTCGCGCTGGCCCGCGAGACCGGCGCGGCCTACCACGTGAACGCCGACGACGACGTCGACTTCGACCGGGTCGGGGTGCGCGACGGCGACCGCGTACGCGTCTCCGAGGCCATGGGCGTCCGCGTCGTCGCGACCCCGGGCCACACCCACACCCACCTCTCGTTCGTGCTGGAAGGCCCCGACGGTGTGTCGGGCGCCTTCACCGGTGGATCGCTGCTGATCGGCGCGACCGGTCGTCCCGACCTGCTCGGGCCGGACCACACCCAGCAGCTCGTCCGCGACCAGTGGAGCTCGGCACGACGCCTGGCCGACGCCCTGCCCGACGAGACGCCGGTGCTGCCGACCCACGGGTTCGGCTCGTTCTGCTCGGCGAACCCCTCCGACGCCGACTCCTCCACCATCGGCCGGGAGAAGCAGGTCAACCCGGTGCTGCTGAAGCAGCAGGAGGACTACGTCGCCGAGCTGCTCGCCGGTCTCGAGGCCTACCCCGCCTACTACGCCCACATGGGCCCGGCCAACGCCGCGGGCCCCGGGGCGCCCGACCTCTCCGCGCCCGCCGCCGCGGACGTCGCGGCGATCCGGCGCGCCATCGACGCGGGCGAGTGGGTGGTGGACCTGCGTACGCGCTCCGCCTTCGCCGCGGGCCACGTGCCGGGCACGCTCAACTTCGGCACCGACGGGCCGTTCGTGACCTACCTCGGCTGGCTGATCCCGTGGGGCACGCCGCTCACGCTGCTGGGTGAGAGCGCCGAGCAGGTCGCCGAGGCCCAGCGCGAGCTCGTACGCATCGGCATCGACCGTCCTGCCGCGTACGCCACCGGTGGGCCCGAGGAGTGGACCGACGGCGACCTCGCCTCCTTCGAGAGGTCGGACTTCGCCGGTCTCGCCGCGGCCCTGCGCGCCGGGGAGGACCTGGTCGTGCTCGACGTACGCCGCGCCAAGGAGCACGCCGGCGACCACATCGAGGGCTCGCTGAACGTGCCGATCCACCACGTGCTCGCCCACCTCGACGACATCCCCCGCGAGCGCCTGTGGGTGCACTGCGCCGGCGGCTACCGCGCCTCGGTCGTGGCCGGGATCCTCGCCGCGCACGGGCACGACGTCGTCGCGGTCGACGACCCGTACACCTCGGTCGCGGACACCGACCTGCCCACCCGCTCGGCCGCCTGAGACCGGCCGAGCGACACCCCTCGCAACAGGAGACACAGGACCCATGACCGACACCACCAGCCCCAGCAGCCCCGCTCGTACGCTCGACGCCGCCGGCCTCGCCGAGGCCATGGCCTCGGACCACCCGCCGCGGCTGCTGGACGTCCGCACCCCCGCCGAGTTCGAGAACGCCCACATCCCCGGTTCGTGGCTCGTCCCGCTCGACACCCTCCAGGAGCACCGCGACGACCTCGCGCGGCACCTCGAGGAGGAGACGGTGATCATCTGCCGCTCCGGCAACCGGGCCGGTCAGGCCGAGCGGGCCCTGGCCGGCAGCGGCCTGCGGGTGCGCGTGCTCAGCGGCGGGATGCTCGCCTGGGAGTCCCTCGACGGCGCCGAGGTCCGACGCGGTCGTGAGACCTGGGAGCTCGAGCGCCAGGTGCGCCTGGTGGCCGGCACCCTCGTGGCGATCGGCGCCCTCGGCAGCCTGCTCGTGCCGGGCCTGGTGTTCCTCGCCGCGTTCGTCGGCCTGGGACTGACGTTCGCCGCGCTGACGAACACGTGCGCCATGGGCATGGTGCTCGCACGGATGCCGTGGAACCGCGGTGCCGAGGAGCCGGACATCGCGCAGGTGCTCGAGGAGCTCGCCAGCAGCCGCTGAGTCAGGCCAGCGCCTCCACCACGGCCGCGCCGGCGCGCTCCCCGGCGACCAAGGCTCCCTGGATGGAGGCGGAGTCGGTGTGGTCGCCCGCGACCCAGACGGCCTCGCCGACCCGCTGCTCGCGCGCGATGCGCAGCGGCGGCAGCTGCGCGGGCAGTGCCGGGGCGACCTCGTGGTGCACGAGCAGTTCCCAGCCACGGGTGGAGACGCCGTAGATGCCCGCCAGGTGTGCCCGCACGGCCGACTCCGTGCCACCACCCTCGACCCGGTCGGGCAGCACGGTGGCCTGCACGAGGTGGCGTCCGGGCGGGGCGTACGACGGCGCCGCGTTGCTGACCACGGCGGCGTGCTGCACCGGCCCGCCGGGCGGGCGCACCGCACGACCGTCCAGCACCAGCAGGTCGGAGTCGTGCGGCAGGGCGTCGGCCTCGAACCACCAGGTGTGCAGCGAGTTCGTCGGGATCTCGCGGTGGTCGGGCAGCAGGCCGGGCACCTTCTCGGGGCCCACCGCGACCACGCAGGCACGCGCCGTCACGGCGCCGCCGTCGGTGGCGACGCGGACGCCCCCGTCCCGTTCCTCGACACCGGTCACCGGGGTCTCGAGGGACACGGGCGTACGCAGCCGGGAGGCCAGCTGCTCGGGGAAGGCCTGCATCCCGCCCCGGGGGAGCCCCGGGGTGCCGAGGACAAAGCTGCGCAGCAGCAGGCTCACGAACGCGGCCGAGGTGTCGCCCCGGGAGGTCGACAGGGTGCCGCCGAGGAACGGCTCGAGCACCTCGCGGCGCAGCGGCCCGGTGATGCCGAGGCGCTGCCAGGTGTCGTACAGGCCTCCCTCGGGCCCGGCGTCCCGGTCGGCCACGGCCTGGGGGCGTGCCAGTGCCGGGGCGATCCAGCGTGCGATCCCGATGAGTTCGCGCGGGGAGATCAGGCCGGACCGCAGGGTCGAGAGCAGGTGCTGCGGCGCCCGGCGGGGGTCGCCGAGGGCGTGGAGACCGTCGTCGCGGCGTACGAGAACCCCGGCGCCGAACTGCTGCAGCCCCAGTGCCGCTATGTCGACAAAGCGCTTCACGGCCGGGTAGGCCGGGTTGAGCAGCTGGAACCCGCGGTCGCACCGGAAGCCCTCGACCACGTCGGTGACGATGCGCCCCCCGACCCGGTGCGAGGCCTCGAGCACCCGCACCTCGAGACCGGCCTCCTCGGCAGCCAGGGCCGTCCTGACACCGGCCAGGCCGGCCCCCACCACGACGAGGTCGACATCGGTCTCCATGCAGGTGAGGTTGCCCGTGCCACGATCACGTCATGCCGAGCAGCCAGGGGCGACCAGCAGGGACCGACCGACCCACGCCCGACCTCGACGCGCGCTACGTGGAGCGGCGCACCCGGCGTACGCCTGCCGCCCCCGACGCGGCGTGGGCCGCCGTCCGGCGCACCGCCGGGGAGGGCACGGGCCTGACGGCGTACGCGTGGGCCGCCCGCAACCTCGCCGACCGGCTCGTCGGCGGCGAGGGACGGGCGTGGCGCGTGGTCGCGGAGGAGGCGCCGCGTCGCATCGCCCTCGAGGCCGTCGCCCGCCTGCCCGGCCGGGCCACCCTCGAGCTGACCGTCGAGCCGGACCCCGACCGCGGCACCGGCAGCCTGGTCCACCAGGTCAACACCTTCGCGCCCGACGGGCCGCTGGGGCGGGCGTACTGGCACGCCCTCGGCCCGGCGCACCGCCTCGTCTTCGCGCGCATGCTGGGCGACACCGCCCGCGCCGCCGCGCGGCGCTGACCCGTCCCGCCGACCCATCTCGTGAGGCGCAGGGCACGAACCAGGCACATGACGACGCTCCAGGACTTCCAGGCACCCACCACCTCCGGGAAGCAGCAGAGCCTCGCCGACTACGAGGGCAAGGTCGTGCTCGTGGTGAACACCGCGAGCCAGTGCGGGTTCACACCGCAGCTGGAGGGGCTCCAGGAGCTGTACGCCACCTACCGCGACCAGGGCCTGGTCGTGCTCGGCTTCCCCTGCAACCAGTTCGGCGGGCAGGCCCCCGGCACCGGTGCGGAGGAGGGCGAGTTCTGCCAGCGCAACTACGGGGTCGAGTTCCCGGTCTTCGACAGGGTCGACGTCAACGGCGAGCACGAGCACCCGCTGTTCACCTGGCTCAAGGACGAGCAGGGTGGGCTGATGGGGTCGAAGATCAAGTGGAACTTCACCAAGTTCCTGATCGGCCGAGACGGTCGCGTCGTCGACCGGTTCGGCTCGACCACGAAGCCGGAGAAGATCGCGAAGGCGGTGCAGGCGCAGCTCTGAGGTGTGCCCGGGTGAGAGACTGGGCGCATGGCTGCTGAGACGTCGTCCTCGCGTACGCAGGGCGGATCTCGTCCCCGCCGCCGTGGCCCGGTCGCGGTGCTCACCGAGACCGCGGTGCTCGTCGTCATCGCGGTCGTGCTGGCCGCGCTGATCAAGGCGTTCCTGGTGCAGGCGTTCTACGTGCCCAGCCAGTCGATGGCGCCGACGCTGGCACCGAACGACCGGATCCTGGTGGAGAAGCCGAGCTACTGGGCCGGGGACCCCGACCACGGCGACATCGTGGTCTTCGCCGACCCGGGCGGGTGGCTGGGTCAGCTGCCCGAGCAGACGACGGCGCAGAAGGCGCTGAGCGCGATCGGTCTGCTGCCGACCGGCGGCCACCTGGTCAAGCGGGTCATCGCGACCGGTGGCGAGACCATCGCGTGCTGCGATCCCGACGGGCGGCTGCTGCGTGACGGCGTGCCGGTCGACGAGCCGTACCTGCCCGCCGGCACGCGTCCCTCGGCGATCGAGTTCCGCGCCACGGTGCCCGAGGGCTACCTGTGGGTCATGGGCGACAACCGCAGCGACTCCGAGGACTCCCGGTTCCACCAGGACGACCCCGGCCAGGGCTTCGTGCCCGTCGACAGCGTGGTGGGCAACACCTTCGTCATCGTGTGGCCCGTGAAGCGGTGGGACTGGCTCGGCTTCTGAGCCCCTGTCGGCCGGTCGGTGGACGGGTCAGGTGTTGAAGGCCCGCAGCGCCAGGCCGGCGATCGCGAACACGAACCAGCCTGCGCCCAGGATCAGCGCGTTCGTGGGTCGGTCGGTCGGCAGCGGGCTCGGGGTGTCCATCGTGCCGTCGTCGTCGCGCTGCCGCATGCCCCACCGCAGGAACAGCACGAGCCCGGCGATGCCGAAGGCGAGGCTCGTCAGCGTGAGCAGGTTCGCGAGGGCGTTCAGGGACACCGTCCGAACCTAGCCCGCGGCGCCACCGGTGCCGCGCCACGCCGGGCGGGGAGGCTTGCCGGGGCGGGGAGGCTTGCCGGGGCGGGAGGATCGCGGCATGAGCCTGCGCCCCCCGAAGCCCGTGAAGCCCGGTCCCGGTCAGGAGTCGGTGTGGGACTACCCGCGCCCGCCGGCGCTGGTGCCGTTCCGCGGGAGCGTACGCATCGTGCACGGCGGCGTCGTCGTCGCCGAGTCGACGACGGCGTACCGGGTGCTCGAGACGTCCCACCCGCCGACCTACTACGTCCCGGGCTCGGCCTTCGTCGACGGCGTGCTGCGTCCGGTCGAGGGCGGCAGCTACTGCGAGTGGAAGGGGCGGGCGGCGTACGCGGACATCGTCAGTGCCGCCGCCGGGGGTGACGGGGCGGTGGCCCCGCGGGCCGCGTGGACCTACCCCGACCCCACGCCCGGCTTCACCGATCTCGTCGACCACTGGTCGGTGATGCCGCTCAGCGTCGAGGCGATCTACGTCGACGACGAGCGCGTACGCCCCCAGGAGGGTGGCTTCTACGGCGGCTGGGTCACCGACGACGTGGTCGGGCCGTTCAAGGGCACGCCGGGCTCCTGGGGCTGGTGAGGGTGGACGACCTCGCCCCGGAGGGTGGGCAGGACGCCCCTTCTCTGTGATGATCGCCGCATGCGCGCACTCGGGTACCCGGCCCTGCTCCTCCTCGCCGCGGCGCTCGCCGTGCTCGGTGTCGTCGCCGCGGTCATCCGGGTGAGCCAGGGGGAGTACGCGTACGCCCTCTCCAACGGTCTCGTGCCGCTGCTGCTGGCAGCCGGCTGCTACGCCGGCGCGCGCAAGCTGGGCAAGCCCGAGCAGGGCGCGCACCAGGGCTGAGGCCAGTCAGGAGGGCTGCGTACGCCGGCCGCCGCCGGCACGCCGGGCGACCACCCACGCGGCGCCCGCGACGACCGCCGTCAGCACCGTGCCCCACGCCAGATCGATCGGCACGAGCACCAGGGGGAAGTCCTCGATGACGGCGGCGTTGGTGAGGTCCCACGCGGCGTAGGAGACGAGTCCCAGCACGGCACCGTCGCGCAGCACGGGGCGTACGGACCCCGAGGCCAGGTGCGGCCGCACGATCAGGTGCACCACGCCGCCCAGGTAGAGCAGGTAGAAGATCGCCGCCGCCCAGAGGTTGGCCTCCTCGGCGCGCAGGTCGCTGAGCTGCTCGCGGTAGAACGGGCCGCCGATGAAGGCCAGCCAGACGCCGTCGACGACGACGAAGGCGACGAGCGCGGCGGCGTACGCGACCCCGAAGGTGCGGGCGCTCACGCCGACGCCCCGGCTGTGACCTCGACCGGGTCCCGGTCGATCGGGCACGACATGCACCGCGGTCCGCCGCGGCCCGAGCCGAGCTCGGACCCGGAGATCGCGACGACCTCGATCCCCTCGGCCTCCAGGCGGGCGTTGGTGCGGGTGTTGCGCTCGTACGCCACCGCCACCCGCGGGCTGATCGCGAGCGTGTTGTTGCCGTCGTCCCACTGCTCACGCTCGGCGGTGACGGGGTCGAGGCCGGTGTCGATCTGACGCACCTGGTCCACGCCGATCGCTCGGGCGGCCGCCTCGAGGAACGGGGCAGCCTCGGCGACCGCCAGGCGCAGACCGTGCGCGTCGCGCTCGCCGGGGGTGACGGCGTACGCGGTGAGCGCATCGGCGACGTTCGGGTACATCACGACCGCGTCGACGTCGACCATCGTGCAGATCGTGTCGAGGTGCATCGTGGCGCGCTCCTGCGCGATCGGCACCGCGAGCACGGTGTGGGCGAGGTCGGCCTCGAAGACCTCACGAGCCAGGCGCTCGACGCCGGCGGGGGTCGTACGCTCCCCGACACCCACGGCGATCACGCCCGGCGCCATCAGCAGCACGTCGCCGCCCTCGACGTGCTCGGCGTGCCAGCCGTGCAGCGTGCGCGTGCCCGCGAAGCGCGGGTGGTGGGTGTAGATGAGCTCGGTCAGCTGCGTCTCGCGGTCACGCGCGGGCATCGTGAGGGAGGTGATGGCGACCCGGTCGCCGATCCACACCGAGGAGTCGCGGGTGAAGAGCAGGTTCGGCAGCGGGTCGATGAGGAAGTCGTCGTGCGCCATCATGCTCGTGACGAGCCCGCGGCCACCCGCGCCGGCGTCCAGCTCGTCGTTGCGCAGGCCCGCGGTCAGCACGAGCGCGAGCTCCTCGGGCGAGTGCTCGGCCAGCGCCGAGGAGAGGTAGCGCCGCAGCGTCGCGCCGAGCCGCAGGTCCTCGGTGACGCCGGCGATGGCGACGGCGCGGGCCTCGGCCGCCTCCAGCGTGCTCTCCAGGAGGTCGGTCAGGTAGAGGACCTCGACGTCGCGGTCGCGCAGCGCCTGGGCGAACGCGTCGTGCTCGTCCTGGGCCTTGCCGACCCACGGGATCGCGTCGAAGAGGAGCCGGTCGTTGTTGCGGGGTGTCAGCCGGGTCAGCTCCGGTCCGGGACGGTGCAGCATCACCGTGCGCAACCGGCCGACCTCGCTGCGTACGCCCCGCCCGGACGGACCTGCCGCTGCGTGCTCGCTGCTCATGGCCGGACCCTAGCCGCCCCGCAGAGCCCCCGCGGGGTCGCGGTCGGCCTAGTCTGGCGCCCGTGACCTCCGCATCGCCCCGCGTGAGCCGCCTGGCCTACCTCGGCCCGTCGGGCACCTTCACCGAGCAGGCGCTGCTGGCCCGCCCCGAGGCCGTCGGCGCCGAGCTCGTGGCGTGCCCGACCGTGCCCGCTGCGCTGGACCTCGTCCGCGAGGGCACCGCCGACGCCGCCATGGTCGCGATCGAGAGCTCCGTGGAGGGCGGGGTCTCGGTCACCCTCGACGAGCTCGCCACCGGCACGCCCCTGGTCATCGTGGGCGAGGTCGAGGTGCCGGTGACCTTCTGCCTGGTCGCACCGGAGGGCGTGGGGCCCGAGCAGGTGCGTACGGTCGGCGCCCACCCCCACGCCGCCGCCCAGGTGCGGCGCTGGGTGGCCGCGAACCTGCCCGACGCCACCGTCGTCGACGCGCCGTCCAACGCGGCGTCGGCCTCGGCGCTGGTCGACGGCACGGCCACCTGGGACGCGGGCATCGCGGCCCCGTTGGCCGCCGAGCGCTACGAGCTGACGGTGCTCGCCGCCGGCATCGCCGACACCGCGGGCGCGGTGACGCGGTTCGTGCTGGTCGCGCCGCCGGGGTCGGCGACCGTGCCCGCACGGACCGGCGCCGACAAGACCTCGCTGGTCGTGTTCCCCGGGGAGGACCGCCCGGGTCTGCTGCTGGAGATCCTGGAGTCCTTCGCCCTGCGCGGGGTCAACATGGTGCGGATCGAGTCGCGCCCCACCGGTGAGGGGCTCGGCAACTACTGCTTCTCCATCGACGCCGAGGGGCACCTCGAGGACGCCCGGGTGGCCGAGACCCTGATGAGCCTGCACCGCACCTCGGCCGAGGTGCGCTTCCTCGGGTCCTACCCGCGGGCCGCCGGCGGTGCTGCGGGTCCCGGGAGCCCCGGCAGTCCTGCGCCGACGTCCGTACCCCCTGGACACGCCGACGAGGACTTCGCCGCCGCCCGCGCGTGGCTGGACGGTTTGCGGCCCTCGCGCTGACTACGATCCGACCATGGCAGAGGTCCTCGTGGTCGTGCTCGCGCTGGTCGGGGCCGTCACCGGCGTCATCGCGCTCTTCGTCGCCCTGACGGCGGCCCGCCGCGGACGCGGGTGGCGCGCCGGTGAGTCCGAGGGCATCGACCTGGAGGGCATGCGCCTGGAGCTCGCGCACGTCAAGGCCGACGTCGCCGAGAGCCTCCGACAGCTCGCGGTGGTGCGCTACGACGCGTTCGGCGACACCGGCGGCGCACTGTCGTGGAGCCTCGCACTGCTCGACGACCGTGGCGACGGTGTCGTGCTGACCTCCATCCACGGGCGCCAGGAGGTGCGGTCGTACGCCAAGTCGGTCACCGCCTGGGCCTCCGAGCAGCCCCTGTCGCCCGAGGAGACCGAGGCGATCGGCCTGGCGCGGCAGGAGTAGGCGTCCGTGGCCGGCTCCGAGCCGGTACGGCGGCTCGCCCGCCGCTCGTGGGCGCGGCGTCTCGCCGTCGGCCTCGGACCGCTCGACCGGCGGCTGGTGCGCGCCAGTCGCGGCCGTGTCTCCGTCGTGGAGCTCGCGGGACTCCCGCTGCTGCGGCTCCGGGTGCCGCGCCGTCGTGGTGGCGACGTCGAGGCGGTCGTGGTCGGGTGCCGCTACGGCGAGCAGTGGTTGATCGCCGGGGGCGACGACGGCCGACCGGTCGACCACCATCCCGTACGCCCGGCCTGGACGACCGCGCTGCGCTCCACCGACACGGCGTGCCTGGTGGTGCGGGGGCGCGAGGTGCCGGTGAGGGTGCAGCACGCGGACCCGGAGGAGCGGGAGCGCTGGTGGCCGCTGCTGGTGCGGGCGTGGCCGGCGTACGAGGACTGTGACCGCGAGGCCGCCGAGCAGTGGGACGTGTGGCTGCTGACGCCCCTCTGACCCCAGTGGTCCCTCCCCTGAGGGGCCACTTTTCGCGAGGGGTCAGTTCTCGCGAGGGGTCAGTTCTCGCGAGGGGTCAGTTTCGGCGAGAGGTCGATGAGCGCGGGTGCTGTCCGCGGGGCGCTGACACCCGCGTACGCGTCGGCCTGCTCTTCGTCGATGGACTGGCATGGGTCGAGCGCCGCTGGGGTCCGTGGGAAGTGACCTCTCACGAGAAACGACCTCTCGCCGGAAGTGACCTCTCGCCGGAAGTGACCTCTCGCGGAAAGTGACCTCTCGCGGAAAGTGACCTCTCGCGGAAAGTGACCCCTCGCGGGAAGTGACCTCTCGCGGGTCTGTCAGCGGGGTGAGCGCACCAGCAGGCGTCCGTGCTCGACATCGGCGCGCAGCTCGCGTCCGGGGCCGATGGAGTCCCCGTCGAGCTGTCGCGGCGTCTCCGTCGAGGCGGTGACGACCACCGACCGGCAGGTGAAGCGGTTGACGACGTCGTCGGTGCGTTTGCCGCGGGTGAGCACCCGCCACACCACCCGCAGCCACGACAGGAACCGTCGGGGGTTGATGAGCACCACGTCGATCGTGCCGTCGTCGATCGCCGCGTCGGGCAGCAGCGGCATGCCGGCCTGCAGGTAGCCGACGTTCCCGATCACGACGGTGCGCGCCCGGTGCACGGTGGGCTGGCCGTCGTCGAGCGTGATCTCGAGGCGCACCGCGGGGAACATCAGGCTCTTCAGCCCCGACAGGATGTACGCGACCCAGCCGACCTTCGCCTTCACCTTCTCGTTGACGCCGTCCATCAGCTGGGCGTCCATACCCATACCGGCCATGACGAGGAAGTGCTGGCCGTCCTCGATGCCGTCCCCGCCGATGCGGACGAGGTCGATGGCGCGGTCCTGCCCGTGCAGGGCGACGTCGACCGCCGAGGGCAGAAACAGCGGCAGGTCGAGGTTGCGTGCCAGCAGGTTGCCGGTGCCGGCGGGCACGATGCCGACGGGCACACCGGTGCCGGCGAGCTCGGAGCACACGGCGCGTACGGTCCCGTCCCCGCCGCACACGATGACCAGCTCGGCGCCGTCCAGGGCGGCCTGCTCGGCCATCGACGCGCCGGGGTCCTCGACGGTCGTCTCGTACCACCGCGGCTCGTCCCAGCCGCCCTTGGCCGCCGCCCGGATCACCTCGCGCTTGAACTGCGAGACGGACTCGACCTTGATCGGGTTGAGCACCACCGCGAGCCGACGTCCCTGCAGGGGACCGCTCGGCGGCGCCTGGCGCTCGGTGGCCTGCGGCGCCGGGTCGTACGCCAGCAGCGCCGCCAGCACGATCGCGGACGCCAGCGCCCACCCGGCGACGACGTCGGAGATGACGTGAACACCGAGCAGCAGACGGTCCAGCCCCACCACGACCGCGACCCCGAGCCACAGCGCGGTCAGCGCGCGACGCAACCCGCGACGGCGTACGAAGATCATCGTCAGCACGATCGCGACGCCGGCCCCGGCGCCCGTGCCGGTGGCGTGGCCCGAGGGGAAGGCGTTGCTCTCCAGCACCGTGATCGGGTCCGGGAACTCCGGGCGCTGCCGCGCGAACGCGAACTTCAGCGCGCTGACCGAGATCCAGGTCGCCGTCATCACCGCGGCCGTCCACCACGCCGCCCGGCGGTGGCCACGCGTCCACAGGGCGACGCTGGTGACGGTGGTCATCGCCGTCAGTCCGATGGTGCCGAAGACGGCTGAGACCACCAGCGCGGCGACGCGCAGCGAGTCGTGCTCGCGCGTCAGCTCGTACGGCAGCTCGCCGACGGCCTCGTCGACCCGCGCCAGCGCCGCGACGTCGAGGAGCACCAGGGCGCCCAGCCCGACGAACACGGCGACCGCGGCCACCAACCAGAGCCCGAGTCTCGCCGTCGCGGAGGTCTGCCTCGGCTCGCTCACGGGGGCGAGTATGCCCGCCGGGTGGCGGGCGGTGTCACAGGCGCTGTCACCGGTGGCCTCTAGGCTGCCCGGTGTGATCGACCCCCAGCTGCTCCGCACCGATCCCGACCGCGTCCGCGCCGGCCAGCACAGGCGGGGGCTCTCCGACGACGTGGTCGACGCCGCGCTGGCCGCGGATTCCGAGCGTCGCACCGCCATCAGCGACTTCGAGCGGCTCCGCGCCGAGCAGAAGAGCCTCGGCAAGCAGATCCCGCAGGCCTCGGGCGAGGAGAAGCAGCAGCTGCTGGGGCGTACGAAGGAGCTCGCCGAGCAGGTCAAGACCGCACAGGCCGCGCAGACCCGCGCCGAGCAGGCGTGGCAGGCGGCGCTGGTGTCGATCCCCAACGTCGCCGACGAGGCACCGGCCGGCGGCGAGGAGGACTTCGTGGTGCTCGAGCACGTCGGGCAGCCGCGCGACTTCGAGGCCGAGGGCTTCACCCCGCGCGACCACGTCGAGCTCGGCCGCATGCTCGGCGCCATCGACCTCGAGCGCGGCGCGAAGGTGTCGGGCTCACGCTTCTACTACCTCACCGGCGTCGGCGCCGAGCTGGAGCTGGCGCTGGTGAACCTGGCGATGGCGCAGGCGCGCGAGTCCGGGTTCACCGCGATGATGACCCCTGCGCTGGTCAAGCCCCGCGCGATGGAGGGCACCGGGTTCCTCGGCCAGGCGGCCGACGACGTCTACCGCATCGAGGGCGAGGACCTCTACCTCGTCGGCACCTCGGAGGTGCCGCTCGCCGCGTACCACTCCGACGAGATCCTCGACGTCGGCACGCTGCCGCGGCGCTACGCGGCGTTCAGCCCCTGCTTCCGCAAGGAGGCCGGGTCGCACGGCAAGGACACCCGCGGCATCATCCGGGTGCACTGGTTCGACAAGGTCGAGATGTTCACCTACACCACCCTCGAGGAGGCGGACGCCGAGCACGAGCGCCTGTTGGGGTGGGAGAAGGAGTTCCTCGACAAGCTCGAGCTGGCCTACCGCGTCATCGACGTCGCCGCCGGCGACCTCGGGCTCTCGGCCAGGCGCAAGTTCGACTGCGAGGCGTGGATCCCCACCCAGGGCAGCTACCGCGAGCTCACCTCGACCTCGAACTGCACCGACTTCCAGGCCCGTCGCCTCGACGTGCGCGCGCGACCGACCGGGGGTGGGGCGACCGCCCCGGTCGCAACGTTGAACGGCACGCTGTGCGCCATGACCCGCACCATCGTGGCGATCCTGGAGACCCATCAGCAGGCCGACGGGTCCGTCCGGGTCCCGCAGGCGCTGCGCCCCTACCTGGGCGGGCGCGAGGTGCTGGAGCCGATCGGTGACTGACTGGAGCCCGCAGCTCGTCGTCTGCGACATCGACGGCACGCTGCTGCGGTGGACCGCTGATCCCGCGGACGCCGACGAGCAGGTGACGCCCCGCGTACGCGCCGCGCTCGACGCCGTCCGCGCCGCTGGGGTGCCCATCGTGCTGGCCTCGGGGCGCGCGGCGTACTCGATGGCGCAGATCGCTGACGACGCCGGTCTCACCGAGCAGCTCGACGAGCCGCTGTGGATGGTGGCGTCCAACGGTGCCGTCGTGTTCCGCCACCCGCCGGTGGAGGTGGTGCAGGAGGCCACGTTCGACGCCCGCGACGCGGTCGCCGAGGTCCTCCGGGAGCTGCCCGACGCGCTGGTCGCGGTCGAGGAGCACGGGGTGGGCTACCGGGTGAACAAGCCGTTCCCGGCCGGGGAGCTGAGCGGCGAGGAGATCGTCACCGACCTCGACGACATGGTCGCCGACGAGGTCAGCCGCGTGATCATCCGCGACCCGCAGTCCACGCCGGAGGTCTTCGCCGAGCTCGCCGACCGGTTGGGCCTGCAGGGCACCAACTACTTCATCGGGTGGACCGCCTGGCTCGACCTCGCCCCGGTGGGGGTCGACAAGTCCACCGCCCTGCAGCACGTGTGCGACCAGCTCGGCGTCGACGCCTCCGACGTGCTCGCGCTCGGTGACGGCCGCAACGACCTGGAGATGCTGCGCTGGGCCGGCCGGGGTGTCGCGATGGGCCAGGCCGTCGACCTCGTGCACCAGGCCGCCGACTCGACCACCGCCACCGTCGACGAGGACGGCGCCGCGCACGAGCTCGAGCGCTGGTTCGGCTGATTCTCAGGTGAAGGTCGCCACACCGCCGGGTACGTCATGGTGGTGAACGCCCTGCCAGACACCTCCCGCGTCCGGCTGGTCGCCACCGATCTCGACGGCACCCTGCTCGACGGCGACGGGCTGATCAGCCCACGCACGGCGCGCGCGCTGCTCGATGCCGAGGCCGCCGGCATCACCGTGGTCTTCGTGACCGGCCGTCCGCTGCGCTGGATGGACGAGCTCTGGACCCACGTCGGTGACCACGGTCTCGCGATCTGCTCCAACGGCGGCGTGGTGTACGACGCCGCCGCCCACCGCGTCGTGCGGGCCCGACCGATCTCGACCTCGACCGTGCTCGACGTCGCCGCGCGCATCAGCGAGGTGGCGCCGGGCACGGCATACGCGCTGGAGAAGCTGCGCGGCGGCTACGTCGAGCCGGGCTTCGCGCCCGGACGTCCCAAGCCCCCCGACGTACGCGTCGCCCCGCTGCGCGACCTGCTCGACGAGCCGCAGGGCGTGGTCGTGAAGCTGCTCGCCCTGGACGAGGGACGCGAGCCGGAGGAGTACTGGCGACTCGTGGAGGACGCCGTCGGCGACCGCGTGACGACGACGTGGTCCGCCTTCGGTCCCCTGGTCGAGATGAGCGGGGTCGGGGTCTCCAAGGCCAGCACGCTGGAACGGCTGTGCGCCTCACGCGGTATCGGCGCCTCGGAGGTGCTCGCGCTCGGGGACATGCCCAACGACCTGCCGATGCTCTCGTGGGCGGGGGTCTCCTACGCCATGGGCAACGCGCACCCCTCGGTGCGCGCGATGGCGGACCACGTCGCGCCGCACCACGCCCAGCACGGGGTGGCGCAGGTCATCGAGGAGCTGCTGGCGCGATGAGCCGGTGGCTCGTGGGGCCGGCGGCGGTCACGCTGCTGCTCACGGCGTGCACGGCGTGCACGGCGTCCACAGGGGACAGGCCCGGGGAGCCGGCTGCGTCGACACCGGTCCCGTCGTCATCGGCACCCTCGACAGCTGCGTCGGCGCCGACGAGTCCGTCGCCGACCTCCGCGACGGGCGACGGTGGGGATCGGTCAGATGTCCTCCGGGTCTCCTTCGTCGGCGCGGAGCCGATCGGCCCGCAGGACGCAGCCGCGGTGGCCGCCGGCGAGGTGCCCGCAGCGCTGCGTGTGCTCGACGAGGACAGCGAGCCGGTGCTGCGGACGACACCGGACTGCCGGGCCGGCGCGCTGCGCACCGTCGAGGTGCCCGTACGCCGCAACGGGCTGCTGCGGCTGCGGGCGACGGCCCGGGTGGTCGCCACGCTCGCTGCGCGCGTCGGTGACCAGGCGGCGGCGGCGGGTCCGCGCGACGTGGGGGTGCTGGCCCCGCGTACGGACCTCGCGGTGCTGCTCGTGCGGGACGCCGAGGGCGCGGTGCTCGCGCGCACGTCCGCCGAGCAGATCGACGAGCGCTGGTTCGTCGACGAGGTCGAGGTCTGTCAGCCGCGGAACAGCGACTCCTGAGCGCTGCTCAGAGGTACATCCCGCCGCCCTGGCCGTCGTCGTTCACGCCGCGGCCGGGCTGCTGCGGTCCGCCCATGCCGGGCATGCCCTGACCCGGCCCACCGGGGGCACCGGGGGCACCGGGTCCTCCGCTGCCTCCGGGCAGGGCTCGGCGCATCTGCTCGAGCTGGGCGCGGGCGGCCATCTGCTGGGCGTACACCGCGGTCTGGATGCCGTGGAAGAGCCCCTCCAGCCATCCGACCAGCTGGGCCTGGGCGATGCGCAGCTCGGCGTCGCTTGGCGCGGAGGCCTCGGAGAACGGCGAGCTCATGCGTCGCAGCTCCTCGACCAGCTCGGGTGCCAGGCCGGCCTCGAGCTCCTCGATGGCGCTGTTGTGCACCTCGGCCAGTCGGGCCCTCGACGGCTCGTCGAGCGGCGCGGACTTCACCTCTTCCAGCAGCGTGCGGATCATCGACCCGATGCGCATGACCTTCGCCGGCTGCTCGACGAGGTCGGTGAGGTTCTTCTCGCCGTCCTCGCTGTCGTCGTCGCCGCCGGCGCGTCCCATCGACATCGTCGAGGGGTCGAGCACGACCACCTCGGGAGAGTCCTGCTGTTCGCTGTCCTCAGTCACCCCTCAAACCTAGGGGAGCAGTGATGACGACCGTCCGGGGCTGCGGCCCGGCCTTCCCGAACGCCCGCGTACGCGGGCATTCCGGTACTCCCGCGGGTCTGTGAGCCCGCGCAAGTCCTCGAACGCCCGCGTACGCGGGCGTTCAGGGGGACGGAGCCCGAGGGCTCAGGGCTGCAGCAGCACCTTGCCGATGTGGCTGGACTCCTCGAGGATCTCGTGGGCTCGCGCGGCCTGGTCGAGCCCGAGGCGCTCGTGCACGTGCACGCGTACGGCGCCCGAGGTGATCATCGGCCAGACGTGCTCGACGACCTGGGCGCAGATCTCGGCCTTCTCCGCCACCGGCCGGGCCCGCAGCGAGGTGGCGGCGACCGACGCGCGCTTGGTGAGCAGCGCCGCGAGGTTGAGCTCGGCCTTGGTCCCTCCCTGCATCCCGATGACCACCAGCCGGCCGCCGGTGGCCAGCGCCTTGACGTTGCGCTCGAGGTAGGAGGCCCCCATGACGTCGAGGACGACGTCGGCCCCGCGGCCGTCGGTGGCCTCCTTGACCTCCGCGACGAAGTCGGCGTCGCGGTAGTTGACGGCGACGTCGGCGCCGAGGTCGCGGCAGGTCTGACACTTCTCGGCCGACCCGCTGGTGGTGATGACGCGTACGCCGAGCGCCTTCGCCACCTGGATCGCCATGACACCGATGCCGCCGGTGCCGCCGTGCACGAGCAGCGTCTCACCCTCGCTGAGTCCCGCGACCATGACGAGGTTCGACCAGACCGTGCAGGCCACCTCGGGCACGGCGCCGGCGTCGGCGAGGTCGAGACCGTCCGGCACGGGCATGACCTGCTCGACCGGCACGGCGACCTTCTCGGCGTACCCGCCGCCGGCCAGCAGGGCGCAGACCTCGTCGCCCACGGCGTACGCGTCGACTCCCTCGCCGAGGGCGGCGACACGTCCGGAGCACTCCAGGCCCAGCACGTGGCTCGCGCCCGGGGGCGGCGGGTAGTTGCCCTGTCGCTGCAACAGGTCTGCACGGTTCACCGCGGTCGCGGTGACGTCGATGACGACCTCGCCGGGTCCGGCGACCGGGTCGTCGTGGTCGGACAGGACGAGGGCGTCGAGCCCTCCGGGCTCGGGGGCGGTGACTGCGCGCATGCCGGTCACTCTGCCACCGGCGGAGGCTGGTCAGTCCTGGTCGGGCTCGCCAGGCCGGTCGGGCTCGGCGGTCGGCTGCTGCGGCTCGGTCCCCGTACGCCCCGGCCGGCCGCTCGTGGGCTTCTGGTAGCCCTCCCACGGTTTGGAGGGACTCGACCCGACCGAGCGGACAGCGGCGACGGCGGCCAGGCCGATGCCCGCGACGATGGCGAGCACGACGACGAGCGCGAGGATCGATCCCATGACGGCTCCCTCTTCTGCGGTCCGGCTGGACCGTGCTCAGGTTAGTGCAGGCGGGCGAGGTCCTCGGGCGTGTCGATGTCGGTGCTCTCCTCGGCCTGGGCGGGCACGTCCACGAGCGTCAGGTCGTCGAGGAGCCCACCCATCGACAGCCCCGCCGGGTCGCTCGGTCGCGTGAGCTGCTCGGCCGCGGCGGCCCCGAGCAGGAGGCACAGCTGGCGGCGCCCCGCGTCGTCGACGAGCGCGGCCCCGTCCGCCTGACCGTCCGCCTGACCGTCCGGCGCGCCGTCACGCATCGCTGCGGCCAGACGGGAGGCGGTGCCGGCGTCGACGTACGCCATGTCGACGGCCACGACCAGCACCGGCAACCCGTCGCCGCCCGGGGCCAGGGCGCGGAGCCCGGCGACGAGCCCGGCCGCGGGTCCACCTCCCGCCGGGTCCTCCCGCGCCCAGGCGACGTCGCGGTCGCCGTCACGGCGCGGGCCGACCACCACCACGTCGCGGGCGTGGTCCAGCTCGGCGAGCAACCGGTCCAGGAGCGTACGACCGTCCCGCTCGAGCAGCGCCTTGTCGCGGCCCCCGAGGCGTTCACCGCCGCCGCCGGCGAGCACGACCAGGTCGTACGCGCTCTCGCTCGTCTCGTGTCCCATGCACGGCACGGTTCCCTGCGCGGAGACGTGGCACGCTGGCCGGTATGCCAGAGCACCCCGCCGACCTGCGCGTGACCGTGCTGCAGTGGGCAGCCAGCACCGATCCCGGCGCCAACCGGTCGCGGCTCGCGGAGCTCCAGGCGCTCGCGGCCGACACCGACCTGATCGTGCTCCCCGAGGTCTTCGCCCGCGACTTCGGATCGCCGGGTGATCCGCTGGGTCCGCACGCGGAGCCGCTCGACGGGCCCTTCGTCACGGCCCTGCGGGAGCTGGCCGCCGCGGGCGAGGTGACCATCGTCGCCGGCATGCTCGAGGTCTCCGAGGACCCCGAGCGCCCCTGGAACACCCTCGCCTGCGTCCACCCCGACGGCTCCCTGGACACCTACCGCAAGGTGCACCTCTACGACTCCTTCGGCTTCAAGGAGTCCGAGGTGATGGGGGCTGGGGAGGTGCTCCCGAGCGTGGTCGACGTACGAGGCGTCCCGGTCGGCCTCATGACCTGCTACGACCTGCGCTTCCCCGAGATGGGTCGCGCGCTCGTCGACGCGGGCGCCGAGGTGCTGGTCGCCCCCGCCGCCTGGGTCGCCGGCGAGCACAAGCCCCACCACTGGCGCACGCTGCTGACCGCCCGGGCGATCGAGGACGTGTGCTGGGTCGTGGGCGCCGGGCAGCCGGAGCCGCGCTACACCGGGCGGTCGCTGGTGGTGGACCCCTGGGGGAGGGCTGTGGCCGAGGCCGGTCCGGACGAGGAGGTGCTCCGCGCCGTGATCAGCCCCGGGGCGGTGGCGGAGGCCCGGCGTACGAACCCCTCGCTCGCGAACCGCCGCATGGGCTGGATGGCGCTCACGCAGGCCTGAGTCGGCACTGCGTGGACCCTGGCAGGGCACTGCGTAGGATCGGCCTCCGGCCGCGCCGCGAGGCGTACGCCGAGGAGGGGTGCCGGAGTGGCCTATCGGAACCGCCTTGAAAGCGGTCGTGGGGAGACCCACCGCGGGTTCGAATCCCGCCCCCTCTGCCGAGAACTCACCGGAGACCTCCGCCCGAGCCGCCGACCGCACCAGGAGCCCTGAGCCGTGGCCACGCCTGACCCCGACCGGGTCCACGACTACTCCTTCGACCCGGTGCTCGCCGCCCGGTTCGTCAACCGGCTGGCCGTCGGGCTGGGGCTGGTGCTGCTCGTGGTCGTGGCGCTCACGGTGGTGCTCGACATCGGCCCGGCGCTGGTCAGCGCAGTGGCGCTGTTCGTCGGGGTCGGCACGGTGACGGGCAGTCACCTGGTGCGCCGCCGACCGTGGGTCGTGCGGGTCGACGACCGCGGCTACCAGGTGCGGTTCGTACGCTCCGCCGGTGTCAAGGTCGCGCCGTGGCGAGACGTCGCCGACGTGGGGGTGCAGCGCATCCAGGGTGAGCCGTGCGTGGTGCTCGGACTGCGCGACGGCCGCCGCACGATCATCCCGGCTGCGCTCCTCTCACCCGGTCCGGAGACGCTGCTGGCCGACATCGAGGACCGGCTGGTCGACCGTCGCTGAGCAGCAGGTATCGTGCGACTCGGTCTTGGAGGTGTCGCCTAGTCCGGTCTATGGCGCCCGCCTGCTAAGCGGGTTTGGGGCTACAACCCCATCGAGGGTTCAAATCCCTCCACCTCCGCCACCACCGCCCCCGGGTCGTCGATCCGGGGGCGGTTCTGCGTCTGCGGCCCGCGCGCCCGTTTCGTCCCCCGCAGGACGGAGATAATTGAACGCACAATCATCCGCGACCACAGGAGCACCCGTGCGCACTGCCCGTCCCCTGACCGTCCTCGGATCCCTCGCCGCCGCAGCGGTCACAGCGGCCGCGGTAACCGCCGCGCCGGCGTCCGCCGGACCGCCGTCGGCGCCGGAGACCATCGCGCTGCCCGACGGCTTCCAGCCCGAGGGGATCGAGAGCGTCGGCAAGACCGCGTACGTCGGCTCGCTCGCCGACGGCGACATCGTCACCGTCGACCTGCGCACCGGCACCGTGAAGCCGTTCTACGAGGGTGACGGCACCCCGACCGTGGGCCTGGAGGTGCAGGGCCGCTACATCTTCGGCGCCGGCAACACCGACGGCGACCTGATCGTCGTGGACCGCCGCACCGGCGACCTGCTCGCCGAGTACCAGCTCGGCGACCCCGCCGCCGGCACCTTCACCAACGACGTCGTCGTGCTCGACGGCGCGGCGTACGTGACCGACTCCCAGCAGGCCGTGCTCTACCGCCTTCCGCTGGAGGGTGGCCTGCCCGACGCCGACGAGGTCGAGACGCTGCCGCTGACCGGGGAGTGGGTGCAGGGCACGGGCTTCGGCGCGAACGGCATCGAGACCACGCCCGACGGCTCCGCCCTGCTGGTCATCAACTCCGGCCAGGCGCAGCTCTACCGTGTCGACCCCGCCACCGGCGACGCCACCGAGGTCGAGGGTGGCGACGGCCTCAGCAACGGTGACGGGCTGCTTCTGCGCGGCACCACCCTGTACGTGGTGCAGAACAGCGACAACCAGGTCGCCGTGCTCGAGGTCGCGAGCGACGGCACCTCGGCCGACCAGGTCGACACCGTGACCGACCCGGACTTCGACGTGCCGACGACGGTCACCACGTGGGCCGGCGACCTCTACCTGCCGAACGCGAAGTTCGGCCAGGTGACGGACGACTACGAGGTCGTGAAGGCCGAGCGCTGACCCCGTCGGCTCGGACCCGAGGCGGAGTCCGCAGACACGGAGTCCGTAGAACGTGCACAACCCGCCCTGCTGCTCGCGAAGGAGCGCTCAGGGCGGGTTGTGCACGTCGGTCCGACCAGGTCACATGCCGAGTCGGGCCTTGAGTGCGTCGAGCTCGGTCCACATGGTCGCCGGCAGGTCCTCGCCGAACTTCTCGAACCACTCGGTGATCTGCGGGATCTCGGCCTTCCACTCCTCGACGTCCACGGCGAGGGCGGCCTCGAGGGCCTCGTCGGTCATGTCCAGGCCAGAGGTGTCGAGGGACTCCGGCGTCGGCACGTGACCGATCGGGGTCTCCACGGCCGCGGCCTGGCCGTCGATGCGCTCGACGATCCACTTCAGCACGCGGGAGTTCTCACCGAACCCGGGCCACAGGAAGCCGCCGTCCTCGTCGCGGCGGAACCAGTTGACGTAGAAGATCTTCGGCATCTTCGAGGCGTCGTTGTCCTTGCCCATGTTGACCCAGTGGCCGAAGTAGTCACCGGCGTTGTAGCCGATGAAGGGCAGCATGGCCATGGGGTCGCGACGGACCACGCCGACGGCGCCGGTCGCGGCGGCGGTGGTCTCCGAGGAGAGCGTCGCGCCCTGGAAGGTGCCGTGGATCCAGTCCCGCGCCTCGGAGACCAGCGGGATCGTGGTCTTGCGGCGACCGCCGAAGAGGATCGCGTCGATCGGGACGCCGTTCGGGTCGTCGTACTCGTCGGCGAGGATCGGGCACTGCTTGATCGGCGTGCAGTAGCGGGAGTTCGGGTGGCTCGAGAGCACGTCGCTCTCGGGGGTCCACTCCTCGCCCTTCCAGGAGGTCGCCTGCGCGGGCGGGTTCTCCAGGCCCTCCCACCACACGTCACCGTCGGGGGTGAGCGCGACGTTGGTGAAGACCGAGTTGCCCTTCTCGATGGTGCGCATCGCGTTGGGATTGGTCAGCTCGTTCGTGCCGGGGGCGACGCCGAAGAGGCCGAACTCGGGGTTCACGGCGTACAGGCGGCCGTCGTCTCCGATGCGCATCCAGGCGATGTCGTCGCCCAGCGTCTCGACCTCCCAGCCGGGGATGGTCGGCTCGAGCATCGCGAGGTTGGTCTTGCCGCAGGCGCTCGGGAACGCGGCGGCGATGTACTTCTTGACACCCTCGGGGCTGGTCAGCTTCAGGATCAGCATGTGCTCGGCCATCCAGCCGTTGTCGCGCGCCATCACCGAGGCGATGCGCAGCGCATAGCACTTCTTGCCGAGCAGGGCGTTGCCGCCGTAGCCGGAGCCGAAGGACCAGATCGCGCGCTCCTCGGGGAACTGCACGATGTACTTCGTGTCGTTGCAGGGCCACGCCACGTCGCTCTGGCCCGGCTCGAGCGGCATGCCCACCGAGTGCAGGGCGGGCACGTACGCGGCGTCGAGCTCCTCCATGCGGCGCAGCACGTGCGTGCCCATGCGGGCCATGACGCGCATCGAGGCCACGACGTACGCCGAGTCGGTGATCTCGACGCCGAACATCGGCTCGGCCGCGTCGAGGTGCCCCATGACGAACGGGACGACGTACATCGTGCGGCCCTTCATGCAGCCGGCGTAGAGCCCGCGCATGATCTCCTTCATCTCGCCCGGGTCCATCCAGTTGTTCGTCGGACCGGCGTCGCGCTCCTCGACGGAGCAGATGTAGGTGCGGTCCTCGACCCGGGCCACGTCGGAGGGGTCCGAGGCGCAGTGGAAGGAGTTCGGCTTGATGTCGGGGTTCAGCCGGGTGAACGTGCCGGTCTCCACGAGCGAGTCCGTGAGCTGCGTCCACTCCTCGTCGGAGCCGGTGACCCAGTGGATCGAGTCCGGCGTGGTCAGCTCGGCGATCTCGGCGACCCAGGCGGCGATGCCCTGGTGGCTGGTCGGCGCGTTGCTGCTGCTGGTGGTGGTCTCGGCAGTCATGGGGGGTTCGATCGACCTCTCGCGGGGCGGCGTACGCCGATGACCTCGGCGTTTGTCTGATGACCTCCCCGCCGAGGGAGCGTCGTGACGCCGGCGACGTGGAGAGTGGTGGGCCGCTGCGGGTGAGCGCGGCGCCAGCCGATTCGCGCACGATACTCACGACACGCGGTGCGAATCACCTTGGAACGATCCAGAGCGCCGGTGTCCCGCGTCACGTGAGCCGGGAGGCACACCCCGGCCCGGGGTGCCACCCCCGCGCCGGGGGTATAGGAACGCCATGGCTCCCAGCGCTGCCCCGCACCCGCGCCGCATCGTCGTGACGGGAGCCCGCGGCTACATCGGGTCCCGCCTGGTGCCGGCCCTCCTCGAGCGCGGGCACACCGTGGTCGCCACTGCCTCGAGCGAGCCGAGCGACCCGCCGTACGCCTGGTCGGACGACGTCGAGTGGGTCGTGATGGACGCGCTGGACTCCGACCAGGTCGGCAAGGCCATCGCGGGGGCCGACGCGGTCGCGTACCTCGTGCACGCGCTGAACCGCAAGGACTTCGTCGACGTCGACCGCTTCGCCGCCCAGATCATGTGCCGGCAGCTGAGCGAGCAGGGCGTCGGCCGCTGCGTCTACCTCTCCGGCCTCGTGCCCGACCTCCCGCACGACGAGCTGAGCCCCCACCTGTCCTCGCGCCTGGAGGTCGAGGAGGTGCTGCTGGGCGCCGACGCCTCGGTCGCCTCGCTGCGAGCCGGCGTCGTGCTCGGCGCCGGCTCCACCTCCTACGAGATCATCCGGCAGATCGCCTCGACGATGGTCGTGCAGCCGGTGCCGACCTGGCTGCGGTCACGGATCCAGCCCATCGGTGTCGCCGACGCGATCACGATGCTGGTGCACGCCCTGGAGAACGACGACGTCGAGGGCAGCCTCGACATCGGCTGCTCGCAGGTCGTGCCGTACCCCAAGCTGCTCGCCACCTTCAGTCGCCGCGCCAGGCTACTGCGAGCCCGCGTGCCGGTGCCCCTGGTGCCCGTACGCGCCGTGTCGACGTTCGCGCCGCTCTTCTGCAGCGCGCCGGCCCACACCGTCGAGGCGCTCGTCGCCTCGCTGAAGCACGAGATGGTCTGCCGCCCCGACCACCACCTCACCCTCGACGGGGTCGACACCTCGATCGCGGACGCGATCGACGCCTCGCTGGCGCGTACGCCCGTCCCGGGCCTGGAGTCCCACCAGCCGCAGCCGGGCGACGCCGCCTGGACGCGGTCGCAGCTGTGGCCTGAGCGACTCACCGGCATCTCGGCGCCGCTGCCCGCCTCCGTACGCACGGTCGCCGCCAACGCCGAGACCCGCGGTCGCGACTTCCTCGGCTCGCTGCTGGGCTGAGCGAGGTGGCCCGCCGACCACGACCGTGACAGATTAGGTGTCAACGACACACGCTTACGCGGTGTCACCACAGCCGTGAAGTCACCACGAGCACACGTCAGATCGAGCACAGGAGTCCGCATGAGGCTGGAGCTGTCCGAGGACGAGGTCGCATTCCGTCAGGAGATGCGCGAGTTCTTCACCACCAAGGTGCCGGAGTCGATCCGCGACACCGTCAAGGGTCGCCACGAGCTCACCAAGGAGCAGATCGTGGAGTCCCAGCAGATCCTCAACGACGCCGGGCTCGCGGTGCCGAGCTGGCCCGAGGAGTGGGGCGGCCGCGACTGGTCGAACCTGCAGAAGCACATCTGGTACCAGGAGATGGACCGCGCCGGCGTGCCGCACCCGCTGGCCTTCAACGCCTCCATGGTGGGCCCGGTGATCGCCGCGTTCGGCTCCCAGGAGATCAAGGAGCGGTTCCTCCCCAAGACCGCGAGCCTCGACATCTGGTGGAGCCAGGGCTTCTCCGAGCCCGACGCGGGCTCAGACCTCGCCTCGCTGCGTACGACGGCCGTGCGTGACGGCGACGACTTCATCGTCAACGGCCAGAAGACCTGGACCACGCTGGGTCAGTACGGCGACTGGATCTTCTGCCTCGTGCGCACCGACCCCGAGGCGAAGAAGCAGGCCGGCATCTCCTTCCTGCTCATCGACATGAAGTCCGAGGGCCTCGAGGTGCGCCCCATCGAGCTGATCGACGGCGGCCACGAGGTCAACGAGGTCTGGTTCTCCGACGTGCGCGTGCCGGCCGAGAACCTCGTCGGCGAGCTCAACAAGGGCTGGGACTACGCGAAGTTCCTGCTCGGCAACGAGCGTGCCGGCGTCGCCCCCGTGGGCCAGGTCAAGCGCACGCTGGCCTCGGCCAAGGAGTGGGCGAAGACCGCCGACCGCGGCGGCTCGCTGCTCGAGGACCCGCTGACGGCCGCCCAGGTCGTCGAGCTCGAGAACGAACTGCTCGCCCTCGAGCTGACCGCGCTGCGCGTCGTCGCGAACTCCGCCGACGGCAAGCCGCACCCGGCGTCCTCGGTGCTGAAGCTCAAGGGCACCGAGCTGCAGCAGGCCGTCTCCGAGCTGGTCGTCGACCTCGCCGGGCCCGCGTCGCTGGCGTCCGGCTCGAACGAGAACGGCACCGAGTCCGCGCTCGCCGACTGGACCGCGCAGGCCTCGCAGGTCTACCTCAACCACCGCAAGGCGTCGATCTACGGCGGGTCCAACGAGATCCAGCGCCAGATCATCGCCAAGACCATCCTCGGCCTCTGAGCCGCGAGACCCGCAGACCAGGCTGAGCAGGAGAGACACATGGATTTCGAGTACGACGACGAGCAGAGGGCGCTTCGCGAGGCGGTGCGCGACCTGCTGAACGACGCCTACGGCGACTGGGAGAAGCGGCGCGACGCGAGCCGTACGGACGAGGGCTACTCCACCAAGACCTGGCAGCAGCTCGCCGAGATGGGCGTGCTGGGCCTGCCGTTCACCGAGGAGGACGGCGGCGTCGGCGCCGGCACCGTCGAGATCGGCCTCGTCGCCGAGGAGATGGGCCGGGTGCTCGCACCCGAGCCGTTCATCCCCGCGGTGGTGCTGGCCGGAGGCGCGGTGGCCGCGGCCGGATCCGACGAGCAGCGTCAGGCGCACCTGCCGTCGCTCGCCGACGGCTCCGCGTTGCTGGCATGGGCCCACCTCGAGCCCGGCGGCCGCGCGGACGCGCACGCCGTGGACGTGAAGGCCTCGGGCTCCGGTGACTCCGTGACGCTGTCGGGCACCAAGGAGCCGGTGCTCTTCGCCGGGGGTGCGGCGGCGTACGTGGTCACCGCCGCGCTCGAGGACGGTGGCACCGGGCTGTTCCTGGTCGACGCCTCAGCCGACGGGGTGAGCGCCTCGGCGTACGCCACGCACGAGGGCGGTCGTGCCTCGAAGGTCGTCTTCGACGGCGTCGCGGCCCAGCCGCTGGGCCAGGGCGGGGACGCGACCGAGGTCGTGGCCCGCCTGCTCGACATCGCCCGGGTGGTCGCCGCGCACGAGGCGATGGGCGCGATGGCGATGGCGCTGGAGTCGACGACGGACTACCTGAAGTCGCGCAAGCAGTTCGGCGTCACGCTGAACAACTTCCAGGCGCTCGTCTTCAGGGCGGCCGACATGTACGTGCAGCTCGAGCTGACCCGCTCGCTGGTGCTGTGGGCCACGATGGTGCTCGACGCGGCGCGGGAGTCCGGTGACTCCTCGGACGTGGCCGACGCCGCCGCCCGCGCGTCGCTACAGGTCGCGACGGCCGGCCGGCACATCGGTCAGGAGGCGATCCAGCTGCACGGCGGCATCGCGATGACCGCGGAGTACCGCGTCGGTCACGTGCTGAGCCGTCTCACCGCGCTGGAGCACGTCTTCGGTGACAAGCGCGTGCACGTGGCTGCGCTGAGCAAGGGCCTCGAGGAGTACGGGGAGTACGACCCGCTGCCGTGATCCCCTGAGTCGCCCGCCCGTCCCACACCCTGGACGCCCGCACATGCGGGCGTCCAGGTGCATGTGCGGGGTTGCAAGCCCGCGCAAGCACGGGAACACCCGCACCTGCGGGCGTTCAGGGGGCGGTGGCCGGGGGCGTACGGGCCGGGCGGTCAGGTGCGGACGAGCCGAGCGATGGCCTGGGAGGCCTCGAGCACCTTGGCCTCCCGCTCGTCCTCGCTCGCGTGGAGCAGGCAGTGGCCGAGGTGGTCGTCCAGCAGCTTGAGCGCCACGGCCTGCAGGGCCTTCGTGGTCGCGCCGACCTGGGTGAGCACGTCGATGCAGTACGTCTCGTCCTCGATCTGCCGCTGCAGGCCGCGCACCTGCCCCTCGATGCGGCGCAGCCGCGCGAGCAGCGCCGCCTTGTCGCTGATGTAGCCGGGAGCGGCTGTGTCGTCGGTCATCGGAGCGCCTCGAAGCGTCGCAGCCGCAGGCTGTTGAGCACGACGGACACCGACGAGAAGGCCATGGCGGCTCCCGCGAACATCGGGTTGAGCAGCCCGAGCGCTGCGACCGGGATCGCCGCGACGTTGTAGCCGAACGCCCAGACCAGGTTCGACCGGATGACCCCGAGAGTCGAGCGCGAGAGGCGGATGGCGTCGACCGCCACCCGCAGGTCCCCGCTGACGAGCGTCAGGTCGCTCGCCTCGATCGCGACGTCGGTGCCCGTCCCCATCGCGAGGCCGAGGTCGGCCTGCGCGAGGGCTGCCGCGTCGTTGACGCCGTCGCCGACCATGGCGACGGCACTCCCCTCGGCCTGGAGCCGGCGTACGACCTCGACCTTGTCCTGCGGCATCACACCCGCGATCACGTCGTCGCCGTCGATGCCGACCTCGGCGGCGACCGCGCGGGCGACGCGTACGTCGTCACCGGTCAGCAGCATCGGCCGCAGCCCGAGCGCGCGCAGCTCGCCGATCGCCTCGGCGGAGGACGGCTTGACGGTGTCGGCGACGCTCAGCACGCCCCGGGCCGCGCCGTCCCAGCCGACGACGACGGCGGTGCGGCCCTGCTCGGCGGCCGTGTCGAGTGCCGTACGCAGGTCGGCGGTCATCGGCATGCCGGCCTCCTCGAGGAGGCCCGGGCGTCCGACGACGACGGTGCGACCCTCGACGGTGCCGCGTACGCCCAGGCCCTCGACGTTCGCGAAGTCTTCCACCGCGGCGAGCGGGCCCGCCTCCCGTGCCCCGGCAGCGACGGCTCGCGCGATCGGGTGCTCCGAGGCCGCCTCCAACGCACCCGCGAGGCGGAGCACCTCGGCGACCTGCTCACCGTCGGCGACCGCGGTGTCGACCAGCGCCATCTCGCCGGTGGTGACGGTGCCGGTCTTGTCGAGCACGACGACCTCGACGCGGCGGGTCTGCTCGAGCACCTCGGGTCCCTTGATGAGGATGCCGAGCTGGGCGCCGCGTCCGGTGCCGACCATGAGCGCCGTGGGTGTGGCGAGGCCCAGGGCGCAGGGGCAGGCGATGATCAGCACCGCGACGGCCGCTGTCAGGGCCGTCGCCGCTCCGGCGCCGATGGCGAGCCAGGTGACCAGCGTGCCGACCGCGATGAGGATGACGACCGGCACGAAGACACCGGAGACGCGATCGGCCAGACGCTGCACGGGCGCCTTGCCGGTCTGGGCGTCCTCGACCAGCCGCGCCATCTGCGCGAGCTGGGTGTCGGCGCCGACGCGGGTGGCCTCGACGACGAGGCGGCCGCCGGCGTTCACGGTCGCGCCGACGACGGTGTCACCGACCTCGACCTCCACCGGGACGGACTCCCCGGTGAGCATGGAGGCGTCCACCGCCGACCGGCCGTCCACGACGGTGCCGTCGGTGGCGACCTTCTCGCCGGGGCGTACGACGAAGTGGTCCCCGACCACGAGCTGCTCGACCGGCACGAGGTGTTCGACCCCGTCCCGAAGCACCGTGACCTCCTTGGCGCCCATGTCGAGCAGGGCGCGCAGTGCCGCGCCGGCCTGACGCTTGGAGCGGGCCTCGGCCCAGCGTCCGAGCAGGATGAAGGTCGTGATGCCGGCGGCGGCCTCGAGGTAGATGTTGCCGCTGCCGTCGGTGCGGTCGAGCGTGATGCTGAACGGGTGGGTCATGCCCGGCATGCCGGCGGTGCCGAGGAAGAGCGCGTACACCGACCATCCCGTCGCGGCGATCACCCCGAGCGAGACCAGGGTGTCCATCGTCGCGGCGCCGTGACGCAGGTTGGTCCACGCGGCGCGGTGGAACGGCAGCGCTCCCCAGACGACCACGGGCGCCGCCAGGGTCAGCGAGAGCCACTGCCAGTTCGTGAACTGCAGCGGCGGGATCATCGCCATCGCGACGACCGGGATGGTGAGCAGGGCGCTGATGATCAGTCGTTGCCGCAGCGCGTCGGCCTCGTCGGGGGCGGCGCCGTCGGTCGGCGAGCCTTCCTCGGAGCGGTCCGCCCGCGGGGGTGCGGGCAGCGCGGCGCCGTAGCCGGCGGCCTCGACGGTGGCGATCAAGGAGTCGGCGGTGACGTCGGCGCCGTGCTGGACCCGTGCCTTCTCGGTGGCGTAGTTGACCGTCGCGGTCACCCCGTCGAGCTTGTTGAGCTTGCGCTCGATGCGGTTCGCGCACGAGGCGCAGGTCATGCCGGTGAGCAGCAGCTCCGTGTCGGCGAGGTCGACGTCGACCGTGGTGGGCGTGTCGGACGTGGTGCTCATGACACCACTGTACGGGTACCCCCCGGGGGTACTCAAGCGACGGACGACGAGCGGCGGTCGATGTCAGCCGAGCAGGAGCAGCGCCAGCAGGATCAGCCCCAGCATCACGGCGACGACCCAGCCGAGGCGTACGCCCGTGGACCGGAACCCGGGGTGGCTCAGCGGGAAGTCCGCTCCGGTGCCGCCGGGGCGCTCGGGCTCGTCCTGTCCTGCGCGGCGCATGTCATCTCGATGGTTCACACCGGTTCGGATACCCGATCACCGTCGCCGGCACCGTCGTCAGCACCGCGGTCGTCTCGCTCGGCGTCCTGACCGACCTCGAAGTCCTCGGCCCGGATCAGCCAGAAGCAGAGCAGCCCGGCGACGAGCGCGAGGCCGGCGGCGATCCAGGTGATGGTGTCGAGCGCGTTCACGAACGCGGCGGTGGCCACGTCGGTGATGCGCTCGGCGACCTGGGTGGGCACGTTCATCAGGGCCTGGTCGAGCTGACCGGCGCGGGTGGCCTCGCTGATCTGCTCGGCGCGGTCGGAGGCCGGCGTGTTCTGCAGGGCCGCGGCGATGTCGCGACTGGTCTGCTGGCTGAAGATCGAGCCCAGCGCGGCGATGCCTGTGGCGATGCCGACCTGACGGAAGGTCGAGTTCACGCCAGAGGCCATGCCGGACTTGTCGGGAGTCACGACGCCGACGGCCGTCGAGGCCAGCGGGACGTTGATGAAGCCGATCCCGATGCCCGCGACGACGAGGCCCGGGATGATCGCGGTCCAGGAGGTGTCGGGCCCGATCAGCGTCAGCAGCGCGAGGCCCACCGACGTGACCAGGAAGCCCGGCGCGATGAGCCACTTCGTCGGGACCGTGTTGGTCAGGCGGCCCGCCGCTGCGGAGGCGAAGAACGCGAGACCGGAGAGGAAGAGCAGCCGCCAGCCGGCACCGAGCGCGGAGTAGCCGAGCACGTTCTGCAGGTAGATCGTGAGGTAGGTCAGCAGGGAGAAGATCGAGCCCGAGACCGCGAAGGCCGCGATCAGGCCGCCCACGAAGGACGGCTTGCGCAGCAGCGCGAGGTCGAACATGGGGTCCGTACGCCGCCGCTGGGACACCACGAAGAAGAGCAGCAGGCCGGCCGCGATCGCCGCCGGGACGGTGACGAGCGTGGAGGTGAAGGACCGCTCGCCGGCCTCGATCAGCGCGAAGACCAGCAGGCCCAGCGCGAGCGAGAAGCTGGCGAAGCCGACGTAGTCGGGCCGTCCGGCGTGCGGGTCCTTGGACTCGGTGACGTACCGCTTGCTGACCGCGAGCGCGAAGAGCGCGACGGGGATGTTGACGAAGAAGATCCAACGCCACGACAGGCCGGTCGTGAGCACGCCGCCGAGCACCGGGCCGACCGCGACCGCGACACCCGTGGTGGCGCCGAACAGGCCGAACGCCGTGCCGCGCTCCTTGCCCGAGAAGGTCGAGGACAGGATCGCGAGACCCGTGGCGAAGACGGCGGCCCCGCCGATGCCCTGGAACGCGCGGGCTGCGCCGAGGGTGACGATGTCGGGGGCGAACCCGCACAGGGCGGAGCCGAGCGTGAACAGCGCGAGGCCGATCATGAAGACGCGCTTGCGGCCGTAGAGGTCGGCCAGCGACCCCGCGGTGAGCAGAAGGGCGGCGAGACTGAGGGCGTACGCGTCGATCACCCACTGCAGGCCGGCCAGGGAGGTGTCGAGCTCGGACTGGATGTCGGGGAGGGCGACGTTCACGATCGTGATGTCGAGCAGCAGCATGAAGATGCCGAGGCACACCGCGCCGAGGGTCCACCAACGACCGTCGTGTGCGGCAGCCGTGGGAGAACTGGTTGCCATGGCAACCAACTACCCGTACGGGGGAGTCGTCGCACGTGGCACGGCCCGGTTTCCGACCCGGGAGCAGGTCGGTTAGAGTGAGCGTCGGCTCGCAGCGATGCGTGCCAGTGTGAACCAAGCGCCTGTAGCTCAACGGATAGAGCATCTGACTACGGATCAGAAGGTTTGGGGTTCGAATCCCTACAGGCGCGCTTCGTGAGATGACGGCCGGTGACCTGCATTGATGCAGGACTCCGGCCGTTCTGCGTCGGACGACAGCGGCTGTCGACCGCCCGTCGGGGTCCGTTTTGCGATCCGACGAGGCTGGTACGCGGTGGGCTCACCCCCTTTGAAGGAGGAGCGCACATGAGTGATGACAAGCAGGTCGCCCAGGAACTCGTCGAGACCCTGCGGGACGGCGAGAACGGACTGCGGCAGACCGCCGACAAGGTCCGCGACGAGCACGCCCCTTGGGCCGAGACCCTCGAGCGGTACGCGCAGCAGCGCGCCGACTTCCGTGCCGAGATCGTCGACATGGGCGAGGACTACGGCGACGACGTCGACGAGTCCGGCAGCGCCGCAGCCGCCGTGCACCGTGGCTGGGTCGGTCTGAAGGACGCCCTGACCGGCGACGACGCCTCGGCCGTGCTGAAGGCGGCCTCGGACGGCGAGGACCACGCCGTCTCCGAGTACGAGAAGGCGCTGGACCAGGACCTCAGCGACGGCTTCCGCCAGGTCGTCTCGCGTCAGCACAACGAGGTCAAGAAGGCACGCGACGAGATCAAGACGCTCGGCAACGCGAGCTGACGTACGGGCCCCGGGCGTGAGAGGTCTCGCGACCCGGGGCGCGTACGCCGCGCACCGATGCCGGCGAGGTCGCCGCGACGAGGACCCGCCCACTAGCGTCGACCCATGTCGCGCCCCTCGTCCCGCATGCCCGTCCGACGGCGCCTGGTGCGCGCCCTGCTCCGCCTGCTCGGGTGGCGGCTCACCGGCGAGGTCCCGCAGTCCGGGATCCTCGTCGGTGCCCCGCACACCTCGAGGTGGGACTACCTGGTCATGCTGGCGATCGCCTGGGGCAACGGGGTCAGCCCCCACGTGCTGGTCGCCCACACGTACTTCGACGGCATCAAGGGCTGGGCGCTGCGCCGGACGGGCGGGATCCCGCTGGACCGCGACGACCCGGGTGACACCATCCGCGCCGTGCTCGCGATGGCCGCGGAGCAGGAGAACTTCCAGCTCTGCATCGCGCCCGAGGGCACCCGGTCGAAGGGCGAGTACTGGAAGTCCGGCTTCTACCGGATATCCGGCCAGACCGGCCTGCCGGTCATCCTCGGCTTCGTCGACGGGCCGTCCAAGACGCTCGGGATGGGGCCGGCCCTCACGCCGAGCGGTGACGTGAGGGCCGACATGGACGTCGTCCGCGCCTTCTACGCCGACAAGCGCGGTCTGAAGCCCGAGAACCGCACCGAGCCGCGGTTGCGCGAGGAGGACGAGCAGGACCGAGGCGGTCGCTGAGGCCGAGCCGCGTCGCCACCTGCTCAGGGAGGGCGTCCGTGGGATGCTCGCGTCCGCGCAGGTCGAGCAGAGGAGGACAGGTGGCCGGACGTGGGCACGGGCCCGACTTCGTCGAGTCGCTCGCTCGTGGTCTCGACGTGCTGACCTGCTTCGACGCCACCCGCCGTGAGCTCTCGCTGACGGAGGTCTCCGCCGCCACCGACCTCGCCAGGCCCACGGCTCGGCGTCTCCTGCTGACGTTGCAGGAGCTGGGCTACGTCCGCACCACCGAGCGCGGCGCCTTCGCCCTCACCCCGCAGGTGCTGCGCCTCGGCATCGCGTACGCCAGCTCGCTCGGGCTGTGGGACGTCGCCCGGCCGCACCTGGAGGACCTCGTCGCCCGGACCCGCGAGTCCTCGTCGATGTCGCAGCTCGACGGTCACGACATCGTGTACGTCGCGCGCGTGTCGGTGCCGAAGATCATCACGCTGCGCGTCGACATCGGTACGCGCTTCCCGGCCCCGTTCACCTCCCAGGGCAAGGTGCTGCTGGCCCACCTGGACGAGGCGGACCTGCGCGCCGCACTGGAGCAGCCCTCGCGCGCCGGCGTCGCCACCCGTCCCATCGACCGCGAGCAGCTGAGCCGCGAGCTCGCCGAGGTCCGTACGCGCGGCTGGGCCCTTGCCGACGAGGAGCTCGCGCCGGGGATCCGGTCCATCGCCGTCCCGGTGCCCGACGGCCAGGGGCGGGTGCTCGCCGCCATGAACGTGACCACCCACGCCGCTGAGACGAGCCTGGACCACCTGGTCGGCGAGCACCTGCCGCTGCTCCGGTCGGCCGCCGAGCGCGTGACGGCCGACTGGGCGAGGCGTCAGCAGATGCCCACGGCGGAGTCCTCGAACGGCTGACCCGGTCCACGGATCGCGCCGGAGGTCTTGACACCTCGGCGTGACGCTCGTCATGCTCGTACGCAGACAACGGACAATCGTCCGCCTGGCGGACAGCAGCGACGAGCGAGGTTCGATGCCCGACACGAGTGGTCCGAGCGGCCCCCTGGACGGACTCCTGGTGGCCGACTTCTCGCGGGTGCTCGCGGGCCCGTACGCCACCATGCTGCTCGCCGACATGGGCGCCACGGTCATCAAGGTCGAGGGACCGGGCGGTGATGACACCCGCACCTGGATGCCACCGTTGCGTGGCGACATATCGACCTATTACCTGAGCATCAACCGCAACAAGCAGTCGATCACCCTGGACCTCAAGGACACGGACGACCTCGAGGTCGCGAAGGCGCTGGCCGCCCGCGCCGACGTCGTGATCGAGAACTTCAAGCCCGGCGGGCTGGGCAAGTACGGCCTCGACTACGACTCCGTCGCGCAGGTGAACCCGGAGGTCGTCTACGCCTCCATCACCGGGTTCGGCACCGGCGGTGGAGCGCACCTCCCCGGCTACGACCTCATGGTGCAGGCGATGTCCGGCCTCATGAGCCTCACGGGGTCGCCCGAGGGGCCGGCGTACCGGGCGGGCATCTCGGTCTTCGACGTGATGACCGGCATGCACACCCTCATCGGCATCCTCGCCGCCCTGCAGGAGAAGGCGGTCTCGGGCAAGGGCCAGCACGTCGAGGCCAACCTGATGACCTCGGCGCTCTCGGGTCTGGTGAACCAGACCGGGGCGTACGCGGCAGGGGGCGTCGTGCCGCAGCGCATGGGCAACGCCCACCCGAGCCTCTACCCGTACGAGCCCATGCCGACCTCGGACGGCGAGCTCATCGTGATCGCCGGCAACGACCGCCAGTTCGCCGCCCTCACGAGAGTGCTGGAGGTGCCCGAGCTCGCCGAGGACCCGCGCTTCCGCACCGTCGGCGACCGCACCGAGAACCGCGACGAGCTGCGTCCGCTGCTCGAGGAGCGCCTGGCGACGCGCACCCGCCACGAGTGGTTCGAGGCCCTCACCGGCGCCGGCCTGCCCGCCGCGCCGATCAACACGATCGCCGAGGGGGTCGAGTTCGCCGACAGCCTCGGGCTCGAGCCGGTCGTCGAGGTGGGCGAGGGGGAGGCGGCAGTGCCGCTGATCCGCAACCCCTTGACGTTCTCGCGCTCCCAGGTGCGCTACGAGCGGCCCCCGCCGGCGCTGGGGGAGCACTCCGACGAGGTGCGCGCCTGGCTGCGCGGCGAGACCGAGGAGGGCCAGGTATGAGCGAGCTCCGGTTCCCGACATCGCTCGGGATGTCGACGACGTCGACGATCACGCTGCTCGGCGAGGACCTCGCCGAGGACCTGATGGGGACGGTCAGCCTCACCGGGCTCGTCTACCGCATGGTGACGCTCGAGGTGCCCACCGAGGGCCAGGTGCGCATGCTCGACGCCTGCCTGCTGGCGCTGGCCGACCACGGCTTCACACCGACCGCCCTGGTGGCGCGGCTGACCTTCCTCTCGGCGCCGGACTCCGTGCAGGGAGCGATGGCCGCGGGGCTGCTGGGTGGGGGCTCACGGTTCCTCGGCGTCACCGAGGACTGCGGTCAGTTCCTGCACCGCGTCGTCGAGGACCTCGAGGAGGTGCCGACCGACGACACCGGCTGGGACGCCGTGGCGCTGGAGGTCGTACGCCGCGAGCGCAAGGCGCGCCGCATCATCCCGGGGCTGGGGCACCCGGTGCACAAGGAGCTTGACCCGCGTACGCCGGCCCTGGCCCGCATCGCCCGCGAGGAGGACTGCTTCGGACCGCACCTCGCACTGTTCGAGGCGATCGGGCGGGTCCACGAGGAGGTGCTCGGTCGGCGACTCGTGCTCAACGGCGCCGGGGTCGTCGGAGCGGCCCTCGCCGACCTCGGGCTGCCGATGGAGCTGCTGCGGGGGTTCGCGCTGTTCGCCCGCGCGGGCGGCCTGCTGGGTCAGCTGGCCGAGGAGCTGCGGATGCCCGTCGGCATGGACGTCTACCGGACCGTCGAGGACAACGCCGCGTTCGTGGACCCCTCCGACGTCTCCACCCGGACGGAGTGAAGGAGCGCCCATGGCCGATCTCGTCGCGATCCTGGCGACCACCCACCACCCCTTCTACTACAAGACCAGCCAGATGCCGGCCGAGGAGGCACCGCCGTTCGCGGCCGACTGGGTCCGGCACGTGGAGGCCTATCGGGAGACCCTGACCAGGGCCCGGCCCGACGTGCTCGTGATGGTCGGCTCCGACCACTTCCACCAGCTCTGGCTCGACAACATGCCGCAGTTCCTCGTCGGCAAGGCGCCGTTCTACGACGGCAACTGGGAGAACGAGATGCGGGAGTTCGGCCTCCCCAAGCTCTTCTTCAAGGGCGACGAGGAGCTCTCGGCGTACATGCTGCGCGAGGGCATCGACAAGGGCTTCGACCTGGCCTTCTCCAACGAGCTGCGGGTCGACCACTCGATCACCTGCCCGATCTTCACGGTGCGGCCGCAGAACGACCTGCCGATCGTGCCGATCTACACCAACATCTTCGCCCCGCCGCTGCCGCGTCCCGAACGCTTCGTGCAGCTGGGCCGGACGATCCGCGAGATCATCGACGCCTGGCCGAGCCACCTGCGGGTCGCGGTCATCGGCACCGGCCACCTCTCCCTGGAGCTCGGCGGCCCCCGCCAGTTCGGGCCGAGCGGACCCGACCCGGAGTTCGACGCGAGGGCGGTGCGGTGGATCGCCGAGGGCGACATCGACGGGTGCCTGTCCGGGGTGTCGCTCGACAGCCTCCACGCCCCCGGCAACGCCACGCACGGGTTCATGGACTTCATGCTGATGATGGGCATCGCCGGCCACCGTCGGGCCGACTACGCCGACAACCTCGACCTGTTCCACACGATGGAGGCGTACTTCACCTGGTACCCCAACCCCCACCTCATCGAGGGGCCCGCGCTGAGCTCGAGGGGGTCGCTGCTGTGAGCAGGTACCTGGTCAACAAGTTCCTCTTCACCGTCGACCGCGACGTCGAGCTGACCGAGCGGTACCGCGAGGACCCCGCCGGCACCGTCGCCTGGTGGGAGGCCGAGATGGCGAACCGGATCCTCAGCTGCATCCCCGCCGAGCGCAGCACCTGGCTCGCGTTCGAGGACGCCGAGCGCCGCGCGCTCGTCGAGCAGGACCACGTCGCGCTCTTCGAGCTGGGCGCCCACCCGTTCCTGACGCTGACGCTGTGGATCGCGATGTTCGAGCGGGACTTCGACGAACCCCTGGGCATGCAGCTCGACTACGCAGCCAGGCTCGCCCACATCGGCCTGCCGTACCCCGACATCAGCACCTGACCATCCACCAGCACCAGCCCTGAGGAGCGACCCGCCGTGACCGGACAACCCGCCACCGTCTTCCGCAACGCCATCGTGCTGACGATGGACGCGCAGCACCAGGTGCTCCCGGACGCCGACGTGCTCGTCGTCGGCACCGACATCGCCGCCGTGGGCCCCGACCTCGAGGTGCCCGAGGGCACGACCGAGGTCGACGCGCGTGGCGGCATCCTGATGCCGGGCATGATCGACACCCACCGCCACATGTGGCAGACCGCGCTGCGCGGCTACGGGGCCGACTGGACCCTGACGCAGTACTTCGTGTGGAACTACCTCGAGCACGGCCGCAAGTTCCGCCCGCAGGACATCTTCGCGGGCAACCTGATCAGTGCCTGGGAGGCGCTGGACTCCGGGGTGACCACGAGCGTCGACTGGTCGCACAACCTCCACACCCCTCAGCACGCCGACGCCGCCGTGGACGCCCTGGAGCAGACGCCGGGGAGGTTCGTCTTCGCGTACGGCAACATCCAGGCCGGCCCGTGGGAGTGGACGGCCGACCCGGACTTCCGCTCGTTCGTCGAGCGCCGCATGCCGCGCAGCGAGATGCTCGGCGCCCAGCTGGCGTTCGACGTCACCGGCGACCCTGCGTTCCCCGAGAAGGCCGCCTTCGAGGTCGCCCGCGAGCTCGGCCTGCCCGTCACCACGCACGCGGGCGTCTGGGGCGCCACCAACGACAACGGCATCCAGCTGATGCACGACCACGGCTTCATGGGGCCGGAGACCGTGTACGTCCACGCCGCGACCCTCAGCGACGACTCCTACCAGCGCATCGCCGCCACGGGAGGCCACGCGTCCGTCGCCGCGGAGAGCGAGGCCAGCTGCGGGCAGGGGTACCCGTCGTCGTGGTCGCTGCGGCGGCACGGCATCCCGATCTCGCTGTCGATGGACACCAGCGTCTGGATGAGCGCGGACATCTTCTCGGCGATGAGGTCGACGCTGAACGCGGACCGTACGCGGGAGCACTTCGAGGCCCACAGCACCGGTGACACCGTCACCCACATCGGACTGCGCTGCGAGGACGCCGTGGAGTACGCGACCATGGGCGGCGCCCGCGCCCTGGGCCTGGCCGACGTCGTCGGCAGCATCGAGCCGGGCAAGCGGGCCGACCTCGTGCTGGTCAAGAACGACGCCTCGCCGGTGATGTTCCCGATCACCAACCCGTACGGGCACGTCGTGATGCAGGCCCAGCGCGGCGACGTCCACACCGTGCTCGTCAACGGCCGGACCGTGAAGTCCGACGGCCGCCTGGTCGACGCCGACCTGCAGCGGGCGCGGACGGAGGTCGAAAACACCCTCGACCACCTGCGCGGCGAGCTCGGCGCCGAGGAGTGGGTCAGCGGCATGCAGCCCGACATCCCGGAGTCGAAGGTGCTCGACAACCCCTACATGTACACGGATTACCGCAACAAGGGGGCGGCCACCGAGCCTACGGAGACCCTCGCCTGAGGATCGTCCCAGGTCAGGGGCGCGTGAACCGGTCCTCGATCGGGCACCGATGGCGCGGTGATCCTGGTGCTTCAACGGTGAAGCACCTAGATTGAGCAGCCGCCCCGAGACCGGTGGGCGGGAGCCGGACTGAGAGGTGTCCCATGAGCGTGCAGGCGCGAATGCTCGGACTGTCCTTGCGCATGACGGTGCGACCCTTCATCGCGGTGTGGTCGCGTGCCCCCGGGCTGCCGTGGCCGTACGCGCTGGCCGATCTCGGCGGGCTGATGACCGTCCCGGTCAAGGGCACGTCCTTCGTCTCCTCCCGCTCCGGAGACGTGAGGGTGGTCGACGTCGTGCCGGCGAAGCGGGTCCACGGGCGTCGCATCCTGTACTTCCCCGGGGGCGCCTTCCTGGTCGGGGGGCAGCACCTGCACCGCGGTCTGCTGGCGCACGTCGCCCACAAGACCGGCGCACGCATCACGGCCGTCGGGTACCGCAAGATGCCGCGCCACCCCATCTCGGCCTCCGTCGCGGACTGCCTGGACGCCTATCGTGCAGCTGTCGAGAAGGGCACCGACGACCTCGTCGTGATGGGCGACTCCGCCGGCGGCTTCCTGACGCTCGCCGTCCTTGCCGCGGCACAGGCCGAGGGTCTGCCGATGCCCGCCGGCGCGGTGACACTGTCCCCGCTGTGCGAGGTGCGGGCCGACCAGCGCGACCCGCGGCGTACGGCGTGCGCGGTCTTCGGGCCGGCCGCGATCCCCGCGATGCTGCGCCTGGCCGACGGCATCGAGCGCGCCCGAGGGTCGGCCGGCTACGCCCACCCCCACGAGCTGTGCGCTCCCGACACCCCGCCGATCCTCATGCAGGCCGCGCGTCGGGAGTCGCTGTTCCCCGAGATCAAGCACCTGGCGCAGACGCTGCGGGACCGCGGCATCGACTGCGAGCTCCAGGCGTGGGACCTCGACGTGCACGTCTTCCAGGCGGCCCCCTGGGTGCCCGAGGCGCGGGACGCGGTGCGCACCGTGGCTGCGTTCTGCGACCGGGCGTGGGCGCAGGCGCGGGACGCGGTGCGCGGCGAGCAGATCGCCTGAGTCGGCGGGCCCTGGCAACGGCTACGCGGCGCGTCGCCTCAGCGCCGCTCGTTGCGCCGCGGGACTCCCTGGCGTCGGCCACCAGCGCACGACCACGGCGGTCTGCAGCAGGGTCCAGGAGCTGTTCACCACCCAGTAGACGAGCAGCGCGACCGGCACGAAGGCCGAGGTGACGAGGAGCGCGACCGCGGACAGCAGCGGCATGGCCTGCAGCACCTGCGTCATCACCGTGCCGCCGTCGTACGGCACCGCGTTCGGCAGCACGAGGAAGCGCTGCGTGACGAAGGAGAGCGTCGCGGCCGCCGCGGCCAGGCCTGCGATGACGGCGAGGTGCGTGACGTCGAGCCCGGCGTACCCGTGCTGCGCGAGGGGCACCCCGACCAGGGTGGCCGCGCCGAACGACGCCACCAGCCCGGTGTCGACAGCTCCGACCGGCGTCCCGGCGGCGAGGTCCGAGAGCAGGTGGAAGAGCGCGAACCAGATCGGCACCTGCACCAGCACCGGCAGACAGCCCCAGGGGCTGAGCCGGTGCTCGGCGGCGACGCGTCGACGCTCCTCGGCGTACGCGCGGACCGACGCGGGGTCCTGTCGCTCGCGGTAGGTCTCCGCGAGTGCGCGCAGCTGGGGTCGGGCCCGGGCGGCGGCGTGAGCGGTGCGTACGCCGTGGACTGCGAACGGCAGCAGCAGGAGGCGGACGGTCACCACGAGGACGGCGACGGAAGCGGTCCAGACGAGGCCGGACGCCGGGTCGGGACCGAGCGCGGTCAGTCCGGCATGAGCGAGGTGCAGGGTCTGGGCAAGGGCATGGGACAGGGGGTCGAGCAGCGACACGAGGGCTCCTGAGGTGGGACGGGACGGGTCTGCGTGGCTCGCCGGAGCGAGCGTCAGACGAGTCCCGGAGCCCGGGGAGCCAGCAGTGAGCGCTTGGCGTCGGTGACCCGACCGTGCAGGAGCGAGGGCGTCCGTCGGCGCCGGACGGTCGGTGACGTCGCAGGGCGACGGACCACCGGCAGCGCCGCCCGCACGTCGGTGACACCGGCTCGGACAGCGAGCACGCCGAGGGACAGGACGAGCAGCTCGGTCGGACCGACGGGGACGACGGAGGCCAGCGCGAGGATGCCGACGATGGCCGTGACGAGCGCGATCGCGTGCGCGGCCGATGCGCGTACGAGCCGCGTCACCCCGTCGTCCATGACCTCATCCTACGGGCGTCGCGCACTCCGGCGAGGCTCGCCGACGCGGCCACCGAGTTCGCCGTCCGTACGCTGGTGGGGTGGTCGACGACGGCTCCCGGCACCGGCGTCGCCCCGCCGCGACCCGCGACGCCCTCCTCGACGCGGCCGAGCGTCTCTTCGCCGAGCACGGCGTCGCCGCCGTCTCCGACCGGCGGGTGGCGGTTGAGGCCGGGCAAGGAAACAACGCTGCGGTCGCGTACCACTTCGGCCGGCGCGCCGACCTCGTCGAGGCGCTCGTCATGCGGCATCTCCCGACGGTGGAACGTCGGTGCGCCGCGATCATCGCGGGGCTCCCGACGGACGCCCCGCCGCGCGCCTGGATCGGTGCCCTGGTGCATCCGTTGGTCGACCACGCCCTCGAGCTGCCGCGGCCGACCTTCCACCTGCGGTGTGCAGCGCAGCTGCGCGCCGACCCGGCTCACGCCGAGACGATCGCGCGCCTGCGGGCCGAGCACGCGCCGAGCCTCCGTGCGGCACAGGAGGGCCTCCGCGCCAGCGTTGCTGCCCTGTCACCGACCGCGGAGCGCGCCCGGGGTGACATGACCCGGCTGGTGCTGCTGCACGGCTTCGCCTCGCTCGAGCTGCGTCTCACCGACGGCCGGGACGACGAGACGGCGGCCCGTGCCTGGCGTACGGCGGGCGCCGAGGTCGTCGATGCGCTGGCCGGTCTCTGGACCGCCCCGTCCCACACGGCGACGTAGATCACGGTGGAGCCGGCGCCAATTTTAAGGCAACTGCTTTATGGTTGACGGCGACATCTTCTGAGTCATCCCGTCGTTCTGTCGTCCCGCCGTGAAGTCCGCGGCCGGAGAGGTGAGCCCGTGTCCGTCCGTACGTCCTCCGCCGAGCGAACAGCAGCCCGCTCCGCACGCCCCGACCACCCGACCGTGGTCGTGGCCGCCCTCTGCCTGGGAGGCCTCGTCGCCGCCCTCACGCAGACCATGGTCATCCCGATCCAGGCCGAGCTGCCGCGGCTGCTCGCCGCGACGGTCGCCGACGCCGCCTGGGTCATCACCATCACCCTGCTGGCCGGCGCGGTGACGATGCCGATCAGCGGACGCCTGGCCGACATCCACGGCAAGCAGCGCGTGCTGCTCGGGTCCGGGCTCCTCCTGGTCGCCGGGTCCGTCGTGAGTGCCCTGTCCAGCGGACTCTTCTCCCTGCTCGTCGGCCGCGGTCTCCAGGGCGTGGCCATGGGCTTCATCCCGGTCGGCATCGCCCTGCTGCGCGAGGTCATGCCGCCCGAGAAGGCCTCCGGCGCCGTGGCGACCATGAGCGCGACGCTCGGTGTCGGCGGCGCGATCGGTCTGCCGCTCTCGGCGTGGATCGCGCAGAGCGGTGACTGGCACAACCTCTTCTGGGTCTCCAGCGCCGCGGCGTTGGTCGTCGTCGTGGCGGTCGCGACCCTGGTGCCGAACACGCCGCCTGCCCAACGGGCTCGCTTCGACGTGCCTGGGGCCGTGGGTCTGGCGCTCGGTCTCTCGCTCTTCCTCGTGGGCATCTCCAAGGCCAGCACCTGGGGCTGGACGTCGGGTCGCACCGTGGGCGCGATCGTCGCCGGCCTGGCCGTGCTCGTCGTCTGGGGTGCGATGCAGCTGCGGACGGCGAACCCGCTGGTCGACCTGCGCAGCACCGCGCGTACGCCGGTGCTGCTCACCAACATCGCTGCGGTCGCCGTCGGCATGGGGATGATGGCCCAGGCGATCGTCATGCCGCAGCTGCTGGAGCTGCCGAGCGCCACGGGCTACGGCCTCGACCAGTCGATCCTCGCCGCCGGCCTCTGGATGGCTCCCGGCGGCCTGATGATGCTGCTCTTCGCGCCGGTCGCCAGCCGCATCATCGACAGTCGTGGTGCCAAGACCGCTCTCGCGCTCGGTGCGGCGGTGCTCGGCTTCGGCTACGTCGTCGCGTTCCTGCTGATGTCGGCGCCGTGGCAGGTCATGGTCGCGACGCTGGTGATCTCGGCCGGTGTCGGCATCGGGTACGCCGCGATGCCCACCCTCGTCCTCGACGCGTCGCCTGCCGAGGAGGCCGGCTCGGCGGTCGGCGTCAACACCCTCATGCGCAGTCTGGGCACCGCCATCGCCTCCGCGGTGATGGGCACGCTGCTGTCGAGCTCGACGCAGCCGCTGGGTTCCGTACGGGTGCCGACCGAGGGGGCGTTCGAGGCGTGCTTCGTCTTCGGGGCGATCGCCGCCTTCGTCGGCGTCGCCGTCACGTTGACGATCCCCAGAAGGCCGTCGCAGGCACATTCAGACGCAGACGAGGTGGACGAGGCGGGCGAGCAGGCAAGCGCACGGCCGACGGCGCAGCCTGCCACCTGAGGTGGCCGGCTGCGCCGCGGCTGGGAGCCCGTCTCAGGCGGGCATCGGTGCCGGTTCGGGGCTCGGGTCCGGTCCCGGGACGGGGGTCGGTCCCGGCTGCGGCGTGGGCCCGGGGCCGGGGCCCGGCACGGGTGTCGGTGCGGGGCCGGGCGAGGGAGCCGGCCCGGGAGCAGGAACCGGTGTCGGTGTGGGCGCGGGGCCCGGCTCGACGGGCGGGGCGGTTGAGGTGACGGTCATCGAGCGCTTCCTCTCGTCGGGTGCACATGAAGCCTGCCCTGTCCCGCCGAGAGATCACCTCAGCGGGACAGCGGACAGCGGACAGCGGACGGCGTCCGGCGTCCGGCGAGGAGTCCGGCACCGGGCGAATCGAGAAGGCGCAGGGAGCGGGATGAGGAGATCTCGGGACGTACAGCGCACAATTGGCTGCCGCCAAGTGGGGCGGCTCGCTCACCTGGGAGAATCGTGTTCTTCAGCTCCTCGCGGCGCCCGATCGCCGCGTCTGTCGCATCCGCCGTCACCGCAGCGGTCCTCGGCGCCGCTCCCGCCGCGACCGCTGTCGCTGAGGACGCCGGCACCCCCGTCCCCCTGGCCGGCGTGCCGATCACGCCTCGCGACACGGCAGTGCCGATCACACCGCTGGCCCAGGTGGGTGACCGCCTGCTGGTGAGGCGCGACGACATCGGGTGGGGGGACGGGGGGCGGATCTTCTCTGTCTCGCGCGACGGCTCCACGGCCGCCCTCACCGCCGATCTGGACGGGCTGTCACCGGTCGCCTTCGGAGATGACGGTCGTGTGGCTGCCATCGAGAGCTCTCGCAGCACGCTGATGACGGGTGTCGTCGACGGCGAGACCATCGCTCCTCTCGAGAGCTTCGCGACGTGGCCGGTCAATGGGCAGCTCGTCGGCTTCACCGATGACGGCGTGCTGACTCTCGCCCGCCCGCTGCCGGACCCCTCCCACCTCGAGTTCACCTCCTGGGCCGGTGGAGCTGCGACGCGCTTTCCCGGGCTCGAGGACGGTGAGACCATCGGCCGCTACTCCGTCGGGTCGAGCGACTCCGTGCTCGCTTTCACGATCGTCGGACCGGACGACGGCTTCCGGTCCCTCGCGACGGTCGATGCGGCGACGGGCACCATTCGCCGCGTACGCCCCCCGGGTCCCTGCGGCTACCCGGTCCAGGAGTCACGTCTGCACGACGGTGCGCTGGCCTGGACAACGTGGGAGAGCGGGAGCGACGTGCACACCGTGTGTCGCGCCGCGGTGGACACGAGCGGGTCCGTGAGCGGCCCCGAGCAGCTCGGCACCCTGGCGCGGGCGGATCTGGACGTACTCCCCGTCGGCGGCCCCGACGGCGCCGTCGTGCTGACCTCGCGGTGGTACTCCTACGCCGAGACGCCCGCAGGCCTCGTGATGGATCGCAACGGCTCACGCGCCCTGCCCGCGACGGCGCACGACGCGGTGGCGTACGACGACGGCGCGGTGGTCAGCGTCGACGGCACCAGCCTGGCGACGGTCGACCTCTCGTCGGGCGGTCTGAACGAGCTGCTCCCCGAGCGGCGACTCCCTGCCGAGGCGTCTCGGATCTCCGTCGACGACGGCCGTGTGCTCGTGGTCGACGACGGCGCAGCCGGCGGGAAGGGGCGGCTGACCAGCCGGGCCGTCGGTGCCGGCCTCGCCCTGGGGAAGCCGGTGCGGTCGGCGAGACCGGCTCTCGACGTGCTCGCTCGCGAGGGCGCCTCCGCCATCATGTCGACGACGCAGCCCTTCACCCTGATCGACCGTGGCGGCACTGCCCGCACGGCCGGCCTCGGCGCGACGCAGGACAGCACCCGCATCATCGGTGTCAGCGGCACCGTGGCTCTGGTCGCACCTGTCGACGTCATCGGCTCGCAGTTGATCGACACCGTGGATCCCACACAGGATCCGATGCGCCTCGAGCGTCCCCGCGGCGCCGGGACGCTCATCGAGCCAGACCCCGACGCCCTGACACACGGACGCGCGTACAGCCCGGGAACGATCTTCTCCGGCCTCGACGGGCTGGTCGCCTCTTACGACGTGACCTCGCAGACCGCGGTCGATCTCACCGTCCCGCGCTGCGGACTGGTGACCGCGGTGCAGGCTGCCGGACCGTACGTGCTGGCCGTGTGCCAGGGCGGCGCAGCACACGACGGACCCACCTCGACACGCGTGATCGACGAACGCGGGACGACCCCCGCGGTGACGCTGCCCCCAGCTCCCGCGTCCCTCGACGGTTCGGCTTCGCAGGTCATGCTCGGCAACGGCTTCGCTGTGACCTGGACTGCCGAGGGCGTCATCCGCTGGATCGACCTCGACGCCGCCGACCGCGGCTGGCGGCCGCTCGCCTCGGCCTCGGGGCCTCTGCGCGACCTCGACGTCTCCACCGGTCGCGACCCGCTCGTGGGCTGGGTGGACGCCGAGGGTGCGGCGACCGTCGCCCGTGTCCCGGCCACCGGCGCGCTCCCGGCTCCGGTGACGCTCGGTTATCGGGCCCCCGCCGCGCCGGTCGCCGAAGTGGTCCACGAGGGGGCAGGCCTGCGCATCTCGTGGTCCGCGGAGCCGAAGCAGCCCGTCGACCACTACGTGCTCAGTGGCTTCGGCCACGATCCGGCCGTCTGGACGGTCCCCGGCGACCGTCTCAGTGAGGTGTTCACGCCGTCGAACCCGCGGGCGGCCGCCGGCGGGACGATCACGGCGGTGAACGGCGCCGGGCGACGCGACACGTACGTCGAGGTCGGCCGCGCCATGCCGCCCACCCCGACGAACCTGCGCGTGAGCGTCGATCCCGATACCTCGCGCGTCACGGTGAGCTGGGACTACGAGGATCAGCCGTACGCACCTCGCGCCCGGTATTTCGAACTGCAGGACGCGTACGGTCGTCAGCTCGAGCTGGTGGCTTCTGACCAGAGGTCCGCGAGTTTCGTCGCGGACGCCGCGACCGAGGGCCGGGTGAGCGTCGTCGTCATGGGTGAAGAGGGTTCGTCGTCGTCGGCCAGCGTCGCGTATGTCTCGCCCGGGATCGACCGGACACCGCCGCGGCTGACCATCGCGGCCTTGCCGGCGGTGACCCTCACCGGTCACGCGCGCGCCTCGGCGTCGGCCACCGACCGCAGCGGCGTCGCCCGGGTCGAGGTGCGACAGGCCAGCGCGACGCCGCGCACCGTGTACGGGCGCTACTCCTCGGCGGAGCGAGTCGGCACCGACCGTGGCTCCGTGGTCGTGCAGGTGACCGAGGGTGCCAGCACATGCGTCCAGTTCCGGGCGGTCGACGGCCAAGGCAACGTCGGGCCGTGGACGAGGGCCGGCTGCACCGTGCGTCCCCTCCGCGAGACTGCGCTGCAGCGCAGCGCCGGGTGGCGAACCGTCCGCGGTCGAGAGCTCCTCGACCGAGCTGCGATGTCGACCGTGCAGCGCGGCCGCACCCTGTCCCTCCCGATCCGCTGGTCGACCGGGGTCTGGCTGATCGCCGACACGTGTCCGACATGCGGCTCGATCCGGCTCCGTAGCGAGGGGCGGTGGCTAGGCGGCGCCGTCAGTCTGCGGTCGCCGTCGGTTCGTCACCGGCGCCTGGTCGAGCTTCCTTGGAGCGGGAGCGGCACCGACGTCACCGTCGTGACGACGAGCCGCAAGCGCGTGGTGGTCGACGGTCTCGCGGTCATGCCCTGATATCAGGCCCTCGGCAGTGCGGCGGCCAGGGTCCGGTGGATCCGGTCGACCTGGGCCGGCGTCACATCGCCGACGGCGGTCAGTCTCGGGTAGAGCGTCCTGGGCCAGCAGACCTCGACGCCGCGCACCGAGAACGCGCCGCCGATCAGCGGCCAGTCGGCCTCGAGGAAGCACAGCACTCCGCGCACGGGCGCCTCGTCCCCGACCAGCGATCTGACGAGGTCCACCTGGCGGAGGGCACCGTCGACCAGCGAGGTGCGATCGCGTCCCGCGACGAGCAACTTCTCCACACGGGGTCGCAGCACACCGCCCTCGACCCTGCGGGACGGGCGGCCGCGGTACCTCTTGGCGTCGACGACCCAGACACCGTTCGTGGTGACGACCAGGTGATCGACGTTGGCCCGCGAGCGAGGGATGCGGCGGTCGTGGAGAAGACGTACGTCGTCTCCCGCCAGTCGATCGAGGGCCCGACCCAGCCTCTCCTCGCCGAGCGCGCCTGCGTCCCAGGCCTGCGTCGATGGCGGATCGCTGCTCAGCGCGAGCACCAGTCCACCGATGTGGGGGAATCGCCCACGGATGCGTCGGTCCCGCGCTTCGCGGCGACGCTCGAACTCACGGCGTGCCGAGGCTCCGGCATGACCGCTTGCGACGGCCTCGTCGGCATCTTCCTCGGGCGTCGACCCCCATGTCGGCTCGGCTGCATCGGCGAGGTGGCTGAGGCAGCGGACGGTGCGTGTCCGTCGCTCGTGGACGGCGCGTGTGCCGGCGTCGAGCGGCGTGCCACAGACGCGACAGGAGCCGGCGTAGCGGAGCCGTATGGCCTTCTCCACCGTCGCTCCCGTGTCCTCCATCCCGGCAGTATCACCTCACATCGATCGCCTCGCCGCCGTATCGGGAGGATCGTGCGCTCAGCCTCGCTCTGGTCGACCGTCGGCGGACTCGTCTCGTCGATGTGGCGGTCCGTCTGCGGTTCGCGGCCCGTACGCCCCGGTCGGCCACCGCTTCTCGATCTCGGCGTTCAGCTCGGCGCCGAGCAGCACCGCCAGCGCCGAGACCCACAACCACAGCGAGACGGCGATGGGCGCGCTGAGCTGCCGGTAGACGGTCTCGCCGCCGTCGAGGCTCGCTCCGCTGAGCGCGAGGTAGAGCCGCAGGCCCGCCGCGGCGACGAGCCACAACGCCATCGCCAGCACCGCCCCGGGCAGGTCGCGCCGCCAGGGCGTACGCCACGGGACGCCGACGTGGAACACGGTCGCCAGCGCGACGACGACCAGCAGGCCGACCAGCGGCCAGAACAACCAGTCGAGAACGGAGGACCCGGCTGCGGCCACGCCGTCGGGCGCGAGGGCACGCATCAGGCGCGGTCCCAGCACCAGCAGCGGCAGCAGCGCGACCGCTCCGACCGTCGCCGCGACGGTCATCCCGAGCGCGAGGATCCGTTGGCGCCAGCGGGCGCGCGGGTGCTCGAGGTCGTACGCGATCGTCACCGTCTCCAGCACCCGGTTGGTGGCCCGCGACCCGGTCCACAGACCCAGCAGCAGCCCGAAGCCGATCACGTCGACCCGTCCCTCGCGGGTGACGGGGCGGACGAGCTGCTCGTACGCCGCGAACGTGTCGCCCGACAGCGCCGCCCGCGGGACGGTGAAGACCAGCCGGTCCAGCTCGGCGCGCCCGTCGGGTCCGAGGACGTCGGCAACGAAGCCGAGCGAGCCGAGCACCACCAGCAGCAGCGCGGGCAGCGAGATCAGGGTGAACAGCGCGACCTCGGCCGCGAGGCCCGGGACGCGGTCGCGACGGGCGTCGCGGACGGTGGCGACGGCGAGCTCCAGCCCCGTGCGCACCGGCGCCGGGGCGCGGGAGGCGAAGCGCTCGCTGCGCCCGAGCGCCGCCTCGCGCAACCGGTCACCGACGGTCGCGACGCGCTCGGCGAGGTCAGCGGCGCGCTCGCGGGGACCCGGCATCTCCTCATGGTCCCAGGCGTGCGCGCGGGCTCAGTCCTCGACGGCGCGCGTCCCGCCGATCTCCACGCGCAGGAGGCGCGCGGCCAGGCTCGAGGCCGGGCCCAGCGCCAGCACCACCACGAGCGTCCCCACACCGACGGTCGCGCCGAGCAGCCAGCCGAGCAGGGCCGAGGCACCCTGGACGGCGTTGTAGCTCCACCGGAACGGCACCGGCGGGTCGTACGCGAGCGCGGCCGCCTCGGCCGGGCCCGCCCCCAGCCGGCTGCCGAGGTAGGCCGCGATCCCCACGGCGATCACGGGGACCGACCCCGCGAGGAGCAACGCCTGGCCGAGCAGCGAGCCGGGCGTCTCGAGCACCCGCAGGGCGAGGTCGGCGACGAGGCCGACGACCACCACCTGGACGACCGTCCCGACGCCCGGCACGACCTTCCGCAGCGCCGCGAGGGCGAGGAAGGTCAGGCTGACGACGACGTTCGCGACGACGAACGCCCACCCCGTGCCGAGCGCGACCCCGTTCACGAGAGTGGAGAAGCCGTCGGACCCGAGGTCCGCGCGCAGCACCATCGCCACCCCGATCCCGAGGGTGACGCAGCCGCCGATGAGCAGCATCGCGCGGCGCAGGCCCGAGTTCGCGGTCGAGGTCACCGGGAGACCGTACGACCGCCGCTAGGGTCTCTGCGGACCGACCACTGCCGTACGCGCCACGAAGGAGCCACCATGGCCGCCAAGCGACTGAGCCCGTGTGCCGAGGGATCGCAGAAGTGCGTCTCGACGCTGGACACGCAGGAGTACTGCGCGATGGACCCCGTGCCGTTCACCGGTTCGCCCGAGCAGGCGAAGGCCGCGGTCATGAAGGTCATCGCCGACTTCCCGCGCACCTCGGTCACGACCGAGGAGGCCGACTACGTCTCGGCGGTCTTCAAGACGAAGGTGCTCCGCTTCAAGGACACCGTCGAGTTCGAGATCGACGCCGACGACAACATGGTCCACTTCCGCTCCGAGTCCGTGCCGTACGCCGGCTCCGACCTCGGCGCGAACCGCAAGCGCATGACGACGGTGCGCGAGCAGCTCGTCGCCGCCCTGGGCTGACCGCGGGCCTGTCAGCCGCCACCGCGGCCGGCACGACGATCAGGTGTGCATGCCGCTCTCGTGCGCCCCGTGACTGAGCATCTCGAACTGCACGGTCGAGTGCTCGACGTCGTACTCATCGGCCAGGCACGCCTGCGCCTCGTCGAGCAGCTGGGCGAGATGGCCGTCGAAGAAGCACGCGTCGTCGACGACGAGGTGCGCGGTCAGGACCGGGAGCCCGGTGGCGACCTGGGTGGCGTGGAGGTCGTGCACCTCGTGCACGTGCTCCATCGCCAGCAACCGGTCGCGGACGGCGTCGAGGTCCAGGCCCGCCGGGGTCGCCTCCAGCAGGATGTGTCCGGTCTCGCGGAGCAGTCGCACGGCGCGGGGAAGGATCAGCGCAGCGATCACGAGGGACGCGATCGCGTCCGCGCGGAGGAACCCGGTCGTGGCCACGGTCGCCGCGGCCACCAGCACCGCCACCGAGCCGAGAGCGTCGTTCGCGACCTCGAGGAACGCCGCCCTCATGTTGAGGTTGTCGCCGCGCCCCCCGGCCAGGACCAGCAGGCCGATGATGTTGCCGACCAGTCCGACGGCACCGAAGACGATCATCGCGGTCGGCGCGACCTCTTCGGGCGAGAAGAGGCGGCGTACGGCCTCGACCAGCACGTATCCCCCGACCACGAGCAGCAGTCCGGCCTGGGCGGCGGCGCCGAGCACCTCGGCGCGATGCCAGCCCCAGGTGCGCTGCGAGGTCGAGGGGCGGGTCACCAGCACGGCCGCCAACAGGCCCATCGTCAGGCCGAGGGCGTCGGTGAGCATGTGTGCGGCGTCGGCGAGCAGGGCCAGCGACCCGGAGACGATCGCGCCGACGACCTCGACGACCAGCACCGTCACGGTGATGGCGAGGACGACGGCCAGGCGGCCGCGGTGGTCGGGCATCGGGTGCGCGTGGTCGTGAGCCGTCACGGGTGCCTCCCTCCTCCGGTGCGTGCTGTGTCAGCCACCGTCGCGAGGTTCCCCGATCGAAGTCGGCTGAGTCGTCCCGATCCGGCCGCGTCGGGGTCCGGACATGGCTGTCGGGGGTGACCCGCCTCCCTGACAGGCCACCCCCGACCGCTCGGGGTGTCTCGTACGCCTTCCGCTCCCTCACGCGGCGCGCGTCCGAGTCGTGGTGGTGCTGGACGAGGCGAGGAGGGGCTCGTCTCGTGTCCCGCTGGGGTGGTGATCGGCCCCGGATGGACCGACCTGAGCGATTCGTCGGAGGAATCCCCGACATCTCGTGACGAAGGCGCACGCCCGGCTCGGACACGACCAGGTCAGATGACCAGCCCCAGAGCCATCGGGCCGATGAGCACCGTGAACATGGTGATGAGCACCAGGCCGACGATGTTGAGCACGAAGCCTCCGCGCACCATCTCGGCGATGGTCACCGACCCGGTGCCGAAGACGATCGCGTTCGGTGGCGTGCCGACGGGCAGCATGAAGGCGCAGGTCGCGGCCAGCGCAGCGGGGATCAGCAGGGTGGTCGGGTCCACGCCGATGCCGACGGCCACGCCGCCGAGCACGGGGATGAAGGTCGCCGCGGTGGCGGTGTTGCTGGTGACCTCGGTCAGGAAGAGCACGATCGCGGAGACCGCGGCGAGCAGCAGCACGATCGGGAGCACCTCGAGCCCGGAGACCTGCTCGCCGAAGTAGACGTCGAGCCCGGAGGTGGCCACGGCGGCCGCCAGGCTCAGGCCGCCGCCGAACAGGAGCAGCACGCCCCACGGCAGGCCCGTCTCCGCGTCCTTCCAGTCGAGCACCATCGCGCCCTCGCGGTCACCGGGCAGGAAGAAGAGCGCGAGGCCGGCACCGATCGCGATCGCCGTGTCATCGAGGCCGCCGATCCAGGGGAGGAGGGTCGAGACCGCGTCGATCTCGGCCAGCAGGCCCGGGACGACCCACAGGAACGCCGCGCCGCCGAAGACGACGCAGACCATCCGCTCGCCCAGCGTCATCTCGCCGAGCGCATCGATCTCGGCCTCGATCATCTGAGCGCCGCCGGCCACCTCGGGGAGGTCGAAGCGGAACAGCACGCGGGTGATCAGCAGCCAGGAGACGGCGATGAAGGTGATGACGATCGGGACGCCCAGCATCATCCACTGCAGGAAGCCGACGTCCTGGCCCAGCTCGTCGCTGAGGTAGCCGGCGACGATCGCGTTCGGTGGGCTGCCGAGCAGCGTCCCGAGACCGCCGATCGAGGCGGCCCAGGCGATGGAGAGCACGAGCGCGACCCCGAAGGTCCGCACCTGCTTGTCAGCGACGATGTCGCTGATGGCGCGACCGGCAGCAAGTCCTTCGCGCAGGTCCTCGCCGGCAGTCCCAGCGTCCGAGGCCAGGTCGGAGCGCCGCTCCACCACCAGGGCGAGAACGCTCATCGCGATGGGCAGCATCATGAGGGTCGTGGCCGTGTTCGACACCCACATCGACAGGAACGCGGTCGAGACCATCATCCCGAGGATGATCCGTCGCGGCGAGGTGCCCACCCGACGCAGCGTCAGCAGCGCGATCCGACGGTGCAGGTTCCACTTCTGCATCGCGATCGCGATGAGGAAGCCGCCCAGGAACAGGAACACGATCGAGCTCGCGTACGGCGCCGTCGCGTCGTCCACCTCGATCGAGGTGAGCGCCGGGATCGCCACGATCGGGATCAGCGAGGTCGCTGCCAGGGGGATCGCCTCGGTGATCCACCAGAACGCCATGAGCACGCCGATGGCGGCCACGGCCCGCGCATCGCCGTCCAGCGAGCCGCCGCCGAGCGCGAGGTAGGTCAGCAGAGCTGCGGCGATGCCGGCGACCCGGAGGATCCAGGTGGTCCTCCGGGACCGTCCGGACGGTCCGCCGTCGTCGACGGCGGTCGGGGGTGAGTCGGTCGGACCGGTGGTCCGTGGGCTCGTCGGTGTCGTGCTCATGTCGAGGCCTCCTCGTGAACGGTGCATGTGCCTACCGTCACGGCTCGTGTGACTCACGTCTCCCTTCTGTTCATTGCGTTCACGACATCGCTGGCCGGCCGCGTCATGATGAGCCGGTGAGGCGAGGTGGACGCGGACCGGCAGCGGGCGAGCGGTCCGTCGCTGCCCGCATCCTGAGCCTGCTCGCCGCGCTCGTGCTCGTGCTCGTCGTGGTCGCCACGGTCCTGGCCGTCGTCGACGCCCGCCGGGACGCCCGCGACGTCGCCCGCTCCCAGGCACTGGCCACGGCGTGGGCGGTCGCCGGCGCTCCCAGCGTGCGCGACGCCCTGGCCGACTCCGACCCGTCGCGGAGGATCCAGCCCTACGCCGAGCGGGTCCGCCGTGACACGGGCGTCGACTTCGTGGTCGTGATGGATCTGGACCGCACCCGCTTCTCCCACCCGATGCCCGACCTGATCGGTGAGAGCTTCGTCGGAGGCCTGGGCGGAGCGCCGGAAGGGCGCGCCTTCACCCAGCAGTACGAGGGGACGCTCGGACCGTCCGAGCGCGCGGTCGTGCCGGTGGTCGACGGCTCCCGGCCAGACGGCGGTTCGGTGATCGCGCTCGTCTCGGCCGGGGTGACCCTCGAGAAGGTCGATGCGGGCCTGCGGGGCGAGCTCGCCTGGGTGCTGGCCGCAGCGGTCGCCGTGCTCGGTCTCGGGTACGCCGGCGCCTGGGGGGTCGTACGCCGTCTGCGGCGCGACACGCACGGCCTCGGACCTGGGGAGATCGCGCGGATCTACGAGTACCACCAGGCCGTGCTCCACGCGGTCCGTGAGGGCCTGCTGCTGCTGGACGCCCGCGGCGTCGTGCAGCTCGCCAACGACGAGGCGCAGCGACTCCTCGGGCTGCCCGGCGCCGTCGCGGGTCGTCGTCTCGACGACCTCGGCCTGCCGCCCTCCCTGGTCTCGGCCGTCGGGGCCGGCGCGGACGAGCACGACGCCGTCCACGTCGTCGGCGACCACGTGCTGGTGGTCAGCGCCACCCCCGCGGTCGCGCGCGGCCGGGAGGTGGGATCGGTCGTGACGCTGCGTGACCGCACCGAGCTGCAGGAGACGATGGGCGAGCTCGACACCGTGCGGGGACTGACCGACTCGTTGCGGGCTCAGCAGCACGAGGCGGCCAACCGGCTCCACACCGTGGTGTCCCTGATCGAGACGGGCCGCACCGCACAGGCGGTCGAGTTCGCCACCGGCGAGCTGCACGTCGTACGCCGTCTCACCGACGACGTGCTCGCCGCCGCGGGCGAGCCGGTGCTCGGTGCGCTCCTGCTCGCGAAGCTGTCGCAGGCCGAGGAGCGTGGTATCACGCTGACCCTCCACGGGGCCCTGCCCGCGCGGGAGGACCTGCCGACCCGCGACCTAGTCACCGTGGTGGGCAACCTCATCGACAACGCCCTCGAGGCCGTCGAGGCCGTCGAGGCCGTCGAGGCCCGGAGCACCTCCCTGCCGGCGGGCGGGGCCGTCCGCGAGGTGTCCTGCCACCTCGACGGCGACGAGGAGGGTCTGGTGGTGACCGTCGGCGACAGCGGAGACGGCACCGGCGGCCGCGACCTCGCCGATCTGCAGGTCCGCGGCGTGACGACCAAGGGGGCAGCGGACGGACGCGGCATCGGCCTCGCCCTCGTGACGCAGGCCGTGCGTCGTCACGGTGGAGAGATCACGCTCGGCGTCTCCGACCTCGGGGGCGCGGAGTTCCAGGTGGAGATCCCTCTCGCCGGGGTGAGGACGGTGCGCTCGTGAGCATCCGGGTGCTCGTGGTCGAGGACGAGGAGATCCCGGCGCAGGTGCACGCCGACTACGTCGGCCGCCTGGAGGGCTTCGAGCTGGTCGCGGTGACGCGGTCGGCCCGCGACGCCCACCGGACCCTGCGTCAGGACCCGACGATCGACCTGGTGCTCCTCGACCTCAACCTGCCCGACGGACACGGTCTGCGACTGGTGCAGCAGCTGCACGCGGAGCAGGCGACCTGCGACGTCCTCGCGGTGACTGCCGCCCGGGACGCACAGGTCGTGCGGCGCGCGATCGCTCTCGGGGTGGTCGGCTACCTCATCAAGCCCTTCACGTTCGCCATGTTCCGCAGCCGGCTCGAGACGTACGCCGCCTATCGCGCCGAGGCGTCCGCGGCACCGGACCTCGTCGTCCAGCACGAGGTCGACCAGCTGCTCGTCGCGCTGCGGCCGCGAGGAGCGACCACGGCGTATCCGAAGGGGATCAACGCCGACACCCTGCGCCTGGTCGTCGACTGCCTGCGGGCGGCGGAGGAGGACGTCTCGGCGAGCGAGCTGGCGCTCTCCGCGGGCGTCTCGCGGGTGACCGCCCGGCGGTACCTCGAGCACCTGCACGAGGAGGGCAGCCTGACCCGACGTCCGCGCTACGTGGCCAGCGGACGTCCCGAGACGGCCTACCGCTGGGTCGACCGCGGCCCCGCCTGAGACGACGAGCGCCCGCCCGGGACCGCGGGGGTCCGGGGCGGGCGCTCGTTCGTGCTCCTGGGCGCTGCGGCGCGGGGAGACTCAGCCCTGCTGGCCGAGCGCGAACTGCACGTTGCCCGAGTCGTCCACGCCGGCGTCGAGCACGGCGTTGTCGAGCGCGGCAGCGGCCTCGGTCTCGAGGTAGACGACGGCGCCACCCTGCTCGACGACCTGGTCGCCCGGCTCGGGCTGGGTCGCGGGGGCGATCCCGAAGCCCTCCTGCTCGCCCTCGACGGTGGCGATGCGGAGGTGGACGTCCTCGCTGCCGGGCTGGGCGGCGAGCTGCTGGACGATGGAGGAGGCGTTCTCGGTGAGAGTCAGCATGGGGCCTTTCGCGTGAATCGGGTGTAAACCGTCCACCGTACGCACCTCACACGCTCACGCAACCCGGTCGCGCGCTCGCTCAGGCTCCCCAGGGCTTCGTCGGCTGCAGCACGGCCTCCTCGAGCGCGGCCGTCCGCAGGGCGGTGACCTGCTGGTACCCGGGATCCCCGACCATGTCGAGGAACGCCTGTCGGCTGGGGTAGCGCACGAGCAGCACGGCGTCCCAGGCCTGGCCGTCCTCCGCGACCAGGGCGGAGGTGCCTGAGCCGGCGTACAGGACCTCGCCGCCGACCCGCGGCAGGAAGGTCTCCCCGACGGCGCGGGAGTAGTCCTTGTACGAGCGCCTGCCCGCCTCGTCCTTCCAGCGCAGCAGGTTCAGCATGACGACGGGGCCGCCGTCGTCGTCGGCGAGGAACTGCTTCAGGTCCGGTCCTGTGGGGTCGATGGCCATGACCCGACCCTGACGCATCGGCGCGCCGGTCCGCGCGCCCGCCTCAGGACGTCGGGCGGCGGTTCTCCACGATGAGCCGCAACCGGCGGATCGTCTCGTGGTTGCGCCAGTGCAGCGGACCCTGACGCAGCACGGACGGGACGAGCCGTGCGGGCCCGGAGCGCACGTCCTCCTCGATCCGCAGCTCCGTGCCGCTGCCGTGGGGGGTGAGGTGGAGGCGTACGCGGGCATCACCCGAGGGCCAGGCGCGGGCCCGCAGTTGCAGCATCGAGCCGGGACGGCACTCCTCGACCTCGGTGACGTCGTCCACCACGAACGGCCACACGCCCACCGAGTGGTGCAACCGCGCCCCCGCGGCGGGCCAGTCGTCGTCGACCTCGCGCATCCGCGTGGCGCCGACGACGAACAACGGGTACAGCCAGCCGTCGGCGAGCACGTCCCAGACCTGGTCGGGCGTCGCGTCCACGACGCGTCGGTTGCTGCTCATGCGGTCACCTCTGCTCGGTGGGGGATCAGGTGCCCGGAACGGCCCTGGCGCGGAGCCAGGACTGGGTGCCGGACGGGAGGTAGCGGATCTTCGGGGCGCCGTCGCACGGCGTCACCAGGAGAGCGGCGTCGTCGGGCAGCTCCCACTTCACCGCGTGGAAGACACGGGAGAGGCTCTCGGTGCTGTCGACGAGCACGAGGTGCTCCTCGACGCGCCGGACCTCCCGCCACGGTCCGTTCGAGGAGCCGTCGAGGTCGGCGGGGATCACGGCGTCGCTCCAGGCCACGAAGACGGTCACCCGAGCACTCCTTCCCCGCCGCTCACGCCTTCATGGGCCGCAGGCGCGTGGCGAGGTCGAGGGCATCGGCGTACACCTCGTCGTACGCGCGTGTCACCTGCGCACGCTGCGCGCGGCGTGCGTCGACGGTCGCACCCCACCTCGGCCGCTCGTCGTACGCCCGGCGCACCGCGGCGGTCAGGGACGCCTCGTCGAGCCCGGACTCGTCATGACCGTAGGTCAGCACCGGGCCCTGGTCGGCGAAGAAGCCGCACGAGGGGGCGAGCACCGTCGTGCCGACGTCGCGGCAGGCCTCGAGCCAGCCGGAGTGGGTGCCGAAGCGGTAGGGCAGCACCGAGAGGTCCAGCGAGGCGAGGTAGGCCCACAGGTCGGCGTCGGGCAGGAAGTCGTGCACGTGCAGCTCGACGTCGTCACGCTCGGCGAGGTCGCGCAACAGCGAGCTCGTGGTCGGGGCGTGCGCCGCGCCGCCCTCCATGACCTCGGTGTGCACGTTGACCTGGAGCACCGCGTCGGGCAGGTCGCCGACGGCCCGGGCGAGGGCCGGCAGCACCGCGTCGGGATCCATCGAGGCGCGCAGGCTCTTGGCGTGCACCCCGACGCGGAACGGGCCGTCGGGTCGGGGGCGCGAGGCGTACGCCTCCATCGTCGGGAGGTCGACCACGTGCGGGTGCGGGATCACGGTCGCCTCCCGGTCCCACCGCCGTCGGATCTCCGCTGCCGCACCCTCGGTGAGGGTCACCAGACCCTCCGCGGCCGGCACGAGCACGTCGAGCTGGGCGTCGTGCAGCGCCCGGTCCACGTGGTGGGGGTTGCGGAGGTCGTGGACGGTGAAGACGAAGGGGCGACCGCGTGCGTGCACGGCGTCGACGACCTCGGCGAGGCGACTCGGCTCCCACGCGTCGAACCCGAAGTGCAGGTGGAAGACGTCGAACTCGGCCTGCGCGACCCAGGTCGGCGACAGCATCGCGGGCGGCCACCACTGGCCGGGCTGCGGCCGCGGCACCCGGGGGACGGGGTCCGGCAGACGCCGCGGGCCGTCGCCCTCGAGGGGGGCGAGGTGGCGTACGTACACGTGCTGGTGCGGCACGGACGCGACGACGACCGGCGCCGGGAGGGTTCGAGTGGTCACCCTCGATGCGTTGCCGATCTGGGCGTACGCACACGCACCCGCGGGGGTGGGACCTCAGCCGCGGCGCCGCCCCAGCACCCGGACCAGGCGCCAGCCGACCATGAGCACCACGAGGCTGAGCAGGGCGACCACGAGGAAGGCCGGGTCCAGGCCGCGTCCCGAGAGCCCACGCAGGGTCATCCCCACCACGAAGGTCGTCGCGACGACCACGGCCCCGCCGCGGACCGAGCCGACCGCCGGACCACGCGGGACCGCCAGGGCCAGCGCCACGTGGGCGGCCACGACGGCGACGGCGAAGGGCCACGCGATGGTCGCCACCGTCCACACCGCGCTGCCGGGCTCGTGGGACTGGCGACCGGCCGCCGCGAACGCGACGACGGCGACCAGGTCGGCGGCGAGGGCGGGGAGGGCGGGGCGCCAGGAGCTCACTCCTCGCAGTGTGCCCGCCCGGTGCTGCTGAGCCACACGAGTCCCGCCCAGCCCAGCGACGCGCTCTCGCGGAGGCCCAGACGCGTCCACGGCGTACGCCGCCGCTCCGGTGCGGTCGCCCGGCCCAGCGCGATCAGCCACGCCGCGACGAGGAGCGCCCACAGGCCGAGGCCTACCACTGGTGCCACCCCGAGGAGTTCAGCGGACGACGGCTGCTCGGCGCCGGGCGCGAACGCGGCCGGCAGTCTCGAGCGATGCAGACGGCCGTGAGGGCCATGAGGACGAGGAAGAGCGCGACGGAGAGGACGGCGAGGGCGGTGAGGGTCAGCGGCATCGTCATGCCCTCACGCTCGTCGCTGCGGCGCAGGTGTCACAGATCCACGGACCGAGGCCGTGGACTGGCCACGGCGGAGCCGGTGAGCAGGCCACCGGGGCGGGAGTGGACTCGTGGGGCCGTGGGACCGTGCGTCGAGAGGTCATGGCAAGAAGCGTGCGTCAAGTGGAGATGCTGCCACGAGTGGCTGCTCTGCCTCCATGCATCGCTTTCCTGCCATCGCGCGTACGCTGGGTCGATGCGCACCATCGCCGTCGTCGTGGAGGAGGGCGTCGAGGCCTTCGGCCTCGGTTGCCTGGTCGAGGTGTGGGCGGAGCCCTACCACCCCGAGGACGACAACCCCGTCTTCGACTTCCGGCTCTGCTCCTCGACCCCGGGCACGGTGCGCGGGCGGACGCTCGAGCTGACCGTCGAGGAGTCGTTGGACTGGGCGGCCGGAGCCGATCTGGTGGCCATCACGCCGGCGAGCCAGGACAGCCGACCACCCTCGGCGGCGGTGACGGAGCTGCTGCAGCACGCGGACGGCCGGGGCGCCGACGTGCTGGCGCACTGCTCGGCGGTCTTCGCGCTCGGGGAGGCCGGGCTGCTCGACGGGCGCGGGTGCACCACGCACTGGCGCTTCGCCGCGCAGCTCGCACAGCAGTTCCCGGACGCGGACGTGCGCCCCGACGTCCTCTACGTGCACGACGGCAACGTGCTCACGGGGGCGGGGTCCGCGGCCAGCCTGGACGCGTCGCTCCACCTGATGCGGGACCGGTTCGGCGCTCGTCACGCCAACGCCGCGGCGCGGCGCATCGTGGTGCCGCCGCACCGCGACGGCGGGCAGGCGCAGTTCATCGCCGCGCCCGTGCGCGAGGTCGAGGCGGAGACGTTCGGACCACTCCTGGACTGGATCGCCGCGCATCTCGCCGAGCGTCTCGACGTGCCCTCACTGGCGCGCCGGGCGATGATGTCGGAGCGTACGTTCGCGCGCCGCTTCCGCGACGAGACCGGCAGCACGCCGCACGCCTGGGTGACCGGGCAGCGTGTCCAGCGGGCCGAGGAACTGCTCGAGACCAGCTCGCTCTCGGTCGAGGAGGTCGCTCGGGCCGTGGGGTTCGGCAACGCGGCGACGCTGCGAGCGCACTTCGGCAGGGTGCGGGGCATCAGCCCGGCCATCTACCGACAGCGGTTCAGCCGGACGACGGGAGCATCCGTCTAGACGGCTGATCAGCGGCAGGGCGAGTTCTGTCGGTGGTCGAACGTACGTGGGGGGTGCACCTGGCGATCGGTCGGGGTGGGTCTCGCAGTGCGACCTGGTGGGGTGGTTGGCCGAGTCGTTGCCGGTGACCCGGGCCGAGGCCGGGCGGCGGGTCAGGGTCGCGCGTGATCTCGACACCGAGGACCACGCACCGGTGGCCGCGGCGATGGCTACTGGGAGGGTCTCGGCTGCCCAGGCCGCGGTGATCATCGAGGCCCTGGACCGGGTCCCTGCCGAAGCGACCGTCGGTGCAGACGAGGGCGGGCAGGCGGGTTCGGCACGGGACGCCGCTGGTGTCCATCTGATCGAGGCCGCGCGCACCTGGCACGTCCCGGCGCTGCGGAAGCTCGGGCGTCGTATCCACGAGGTCATCGACCCCGATGATGCCGATGAGCGGGAGGCAACCCGGTTGGCCGTACAGGAGGATGCGGCGCACGAGCGGTGCTCGTTGTCGATGGCCCAGGATGCGCAGGGGTCATGGGTGGGCCGGTTCGTGCTGCCCGAGCTGACCGGGTCGATGCTCCACAAGGCCCTCACCGCGATCGCGAACCCCGCCCGCACCACCGACGAGGCCATCGGCCACCACGACCAACTCGGTCAGGCGGCAGCACGACGTTCGCCGAGCCTGAAGCTCGGGGAGGCGTTCTGTGAGTACGTCGAACGGTTCCCCGCCACCGCGCTGCCCGCTGCCGCGGGTGGTGCGGCGACGATCGTGGTGACGACCACTCTCACCGACCTCCAGACCGACCTCCAGACCGACCTCCGGACCGCCCTGGGTGCAGAGGTCGCTCGCGCAGCCACTCTGGACACCGGTGGGCGGCTCTCCGCGGGCGAGGCCCGCCGTCTGGCCTGCTCTGGCGGCATCGTCCCTGTCGTCCTCGACGGCAAGTCCCAGCCGCTGGACCTCGGGCGTGAACGCCGCCTCCACTCCCGCGCGCAGCGTCTCGCGATGACCGTCCGCGACGGCGGCTGCCGGGCTCATGGGTGTGACTGGCCGCCGGGCATGTGTCACGCCCACCACCTGCGGCCCTGGTCCCAGGGCGGACACACCACCGTCGATGACGGCATCCTGCTCTGCCCGGCGGCACCACCGCCTCGCCCACCGACCCGGCGTACAGCTCAGGATCGACGAGCAGGGCCGCGTGCACCTCGAGCCTGTGCACCACGGCGTGGGCCCACCCGGGGGCGGGAGAGGCGATCAGGCGATCGTGATGCGCCGCGACGGCAGCGGTGCCGGCTGGTGGCGTTCCACGTCCGACCACGCGGAGACCAGCCGATCGAGTGCCGTGTCGATCTGGTCGAGCGGATAGCCGAAGGGGAGCCGTACGAAATCGGCGAAGCCACCGTGCGCGGAGAACGTCGGTCCCGGGACGAGCAGCACGTCCCGTGCCTCGGCCGCGGCGACCAGGTCCGTGGCGCTGCCGTGGGGGAGCTGCACCCAGAACGACAGACCGCCGCCCGGCGTACGGAACTCCCACGACGGCAGCCGCTCGCGCAGTCCCGTCGCGAACCGGTCGCGTGCCTCGCGGATGCGTCCCAGGTGCGCGGGCGAGGCCAGGCCGGTCCCCACGGGCAGCGCGGACAGCAGCTCGCGCAGCACCAGCTGCTCGAGCACCGCCGCGCCCAGGTCCAGGCTGACCCGCGCCCGCACCAACCCGTCCACGTGACGCACGGGGCTGCGGATCCAGCCCAGGCGCAGCCCGCCCCACACCGACTTCCCGACGCTGCCGACCGTCAGGGTGTCGGGCAGGTGGGTTGCGAAGGGGGACGGCACCGGGGTCTCGTCCAGGCGCAGGTCGACGTGCGCCTCGTCCACCACCGTCAGGGTCCCCGCCTCCCGCAGGGCCCGCGCCATCCGGGCGCGACCGTCGTCGTCGAGCAGCAGCCCTGTGGGGTTGTGGAAGTCCGGCAGCAGGTACGCGAGGTCGGGGCGCACCGTGCGGACGGACTGCTCGAAGGCCTCCAGGTCCCACCCGTCCGGGTCCACGGGCGTCGTCACCAGACGGGCACCGCGCGACCGCAGCGCCTGCAGGCAGTTCGGGTAGCTCGGGTCCTCCACCAGGGTGCGCGTGCCGGGGCGCCCCGACCACCGCTCGATGACGGCCACGGCGGCGAGCGCCCCCGGGGTGATGATGATCTGCTCCGGAGTCGTCGGCAGTCCTCGGGCGGCGTAGCGGTCCGCCAGCGCAGCCTGCAGGTCGGGCAGGCCCGACGGGAAGTAGCCGGTCTGGTCGAGGTACGCCGGCACCTGCTCGACCGCGGCCCGCATCGCGGTGACGAGGTCCTGGTCGGCCGAGACGGCGGTGGCGCACGACAGGTCCAGGGTGCGTCCGTCGGCCGCTTGCTGCGGCATCAGGGTGCGGTCGACGCGGCGGCGGTGACCCTCGGGGACGCGCGCATACGTGCCAGACCCGTGCCGCGACTCGGCGTAGCGCCGGTCTCGCAGCACCTGGTACGCCCGCGACACCGTGGTGCGCGACAGGCCCAGCGCGGTCACGAGGTCGCGCTCGCTCGGCAGGCGCGCGCCGTTCTCGACGCGGCCGGAGACGATGAGGCGTACGACGGCGTCGGCGAGGCCCAGGTAGGCCGGGTCGGTGTCGATCTCACCGAGCAGGAGCCTCAGCCGTGACGCGGACACGTGCGATGCCATGCCCCCAGTCTGACCGCGAGTGGCACCCTCGGGGAGGGCCACTTCTCGTCCGGTGGCCCCGGAGGTCCGCCTCGATGGTCCCGCCTCAGTCCGTGGGGAGCTCCACCACGAAGCACGCCCCGCCGCCCGGGGCGGTCTCGTACCGCACCCGGCCACCGTTGGCGGCGAGCAGCCGTCGCACGATGTAGAGACCGAACCCGTTGCCCCGCTTGGTGCTCGCGACCCCCTCCTCGGCGCGCTCGAAGCGCCCGAAGAGCCGCGGGAGGAACGAGGCGGGCACGCCCTCCCCGCTGTCGAGGACACGGATCTCGACCCACTGCCGGCCCTCGGGGTCCGGGTCGAGCGTGCGTGCGGTCACGGTGATGGGCGTGACGCCGTACTTCACGGCGTTGGCGGTGAGGTTCGCCAGCACCTGACGCAGCTGCCAGGGGTCGACGTACGCCGTGGGCCGTCCGGTGACCGAGACGGTGACGCCGTCCGGGTCGGTCATCTCCTCGACGACCTGGGCGACGACGTCCGCGACGAGCACCTGACGTGGGCTGGTCGGCACCTCCTCGTCGCCGAGGGACTCCAGCCTGGCCATCGCCAGGACCTCGTCGATGAGCCCGTCGAGTCGTCGGGCCGCCGCGATCGCGCGGGTCAGCCCGCGGCGTCTCATGTCCTCGGGAAGATCGTCCCAGTCCTCCTCGAGGTGGCCGAGGTGCCCGCGGATCACGGTCAGCGGCTGCTTGGCGTCGTGACCGATCAGGGCGATGAGGTCGGCCTGGGTCTGCGCCAGGCGGGCCACGCGGGTGTGGGCGAGACGCGCGTCCTCCTCGGCACGACGCAGGTCGGTGATGTCGAGCTCCGTGCCGTGGCGGTGCACCGTGCCCTCGGCGGTGACCTCGATGTCGCAGCGCGCGCGGATCGTGCGCGTCTCACCGTCGGGTCGGCGCAGGCGGTACTCCAGCTCGTAGCCGGCCCCCCGGTCCCGTGCCGTCGTGGCCGTCTCGGTGACGCGCTCGCGGTCCTCGGGGTGGATGTGCTCGGTCTGGTCGGCCCAGTTCGGTGTCCAGGTGGCGGGGTCGCGACCGACGAGGCGGTACATCGACGGCGAGAACCAGGGGTCGCCGTCGCCGTCGGCGGTCCAGCTGCCGAGTCCGGCGATGAGCTCGGCCTGCCGGAGCGTACGCAACGCCGCCTCCCGCGCCGTGACGTCGGTGCCGGCGGCGAAGAAGCCCCCACTGGTCTCGTCCGGCAGGTAGAGCATCTCCAGCTCACGGGCCTCGCCCGCGGCGTTCGCGATGCTGGCGGTGAACCGCTGCGGCACGCCGTCGAGCACGTCGCGGAGGCGCACGGACTCGAACTCCAGCGCGACCGGTCCGAGCATCTCGCCCAGGTGCACCCCCAGCAGCCCACCGTCGTCGTAGCCGAAGAACCGCTCGTGGGCGGCGTTGCTGTACAGACAACGGAGGTCCGGGTCCCACAGGGCGACCAGGGTGGGCGTGCTGCTCAGCAGCCTGGCCGCGATGCGCGAGCCGGCGTCACCCGGCCCGGCCGGCACCCCCGCGGATGCCTCGCGCGGCGACTCGCGACCTGGCACGAGACCTCCCACCGACCTCTCGCGCGACCGCTCCCCGGCCGCGCACCGGCCGGGCTCCCGACCAGCCGCGACCGAGTCTGCCGCAGCCGGACGACATCTGCAGCCGCTCGGACGAACCCTTGCCGCTAGCGTCAGCACCGTGATAGATCTCCGTGCCCTCGCACGCTTGACCGAGGCGTACGCCGAGGACCTCGACCGTCCCGTCTCCCCCTTCCGGCTCGCCGGACGCGACATCGACACCGACACCGAGCCGGTGCTGATGGGCATCGTGAACCTCTCGCGCGACTCCTGGTACCGCGAGTCCGTCGCAGCCACGCGCGCGTCGGCCGTACGCCGCGGCACGGTGCTCGCCGCCCAGGGCGCCCACCTCGTCGACGTGGGGGCGGAGTCCGTCGTCACCACCGCCGAGCGGGTGGGCGAGGAGCGGCAGCGCGAGCAGCTCGTGCCCGTGATCTCCGGCCTCGCCGACGCAGGCGTCGCGACGTCGGTGGAGAGCTACCACCCGAGCGTCGTCGAGGCCTGCCTCGACGCCGGGGCGAGCGTCGTCAACCTGACCGGGTCCGGCGAGGACGAGGCGATGTTCGAGCTGGCGGCCCGCTTCGACGCGGCTCTCGTGCTCTGCCACATCGGCGGGTCCCACGCCCGCGACCTGCGGACCGAGGCCCCGGACGAGGAGGTCGCGGACCCCTTCCCGGCGATGCTCGCCTCCTTCGAGGCGCGGCTCGGGGCCGCGAGGGCGGCCGGCGTACGCAGCGTGTCCATCGACCCCGGGGTCGGCTTCTCCACGCCCTGGATCACCACGCCCGCCGAACGGGTGCGGTGGCAGGCGACCACGCAGCTGCAGTCCTTCAGGCTGCGACGCCTCGGGGTGCCGGTCTGCCACGCCCTCCCGGCCGCGCCCGACACCTTCGGGGAAGAAGTACGGCACGCCGAGGGTTTCTTCACCGTGCTCGCCGCGCTGGGGGGCACCGGGATCTTCCGTACGCACGAGGTGCCGCAGGTCGCTGCGGTGCTCCAGTGCCTGCGGGACTTCGACCCGCTACCCGCCTGAGCAGGAGGCGACCGTGCTGCCCGTCCCCCAGGTGCTGATCGTCCCCCAGGCGTCCGCTGAGGTGCCCGCCTACCTCGCACCCACCGCCGCCCTGGTCGTCGCGGCGGCCGCCATCGGCTACCTCAGCGTGCGGGCGGGTGTCGTCCCGATCGTGGGGTTCCTGCTGGCCGGCGTGCTCATCGGCCCGTCGCAGCTCGGACTGGTCGCCTCCACCGAGGCCGTCGACGCAGCTGCCGAGGTGGGCGTGATCCTGCTGCTCTTCACCATCGGCATCGAGTTCTCCCTCGAGCGCCTCGCCCGGGTGTGGCGGTGGATCGTCGGCAGCGGCGGGGCCCAGGTGGTGGTGACCTCGTTGCTCACCGCGGCACTCGTCGTCGCGTTCGGCGAGGGCTGGGGCGTCGGCCTGTTCACGGGGTTCCTCGTGGCGTTGAGCTCGACCGCGATCGTGCTGACCGTGCTCTCGGACAAGAACGCCACGAACACCCCCCGCGGTCAGCTGTCGCTGGCGGTGCTGGTCTTCCAGGACCTCGCCGTGGTCGCGATGGTGGTCGTGGTGCCGCTGCTCGGGGCCGACGCCGAGGGCGGCGCGGGGTCGCTTGGCAGGGCGCTCGGCACGGCGGCGCTGGTGATCGGCCTGGTGCTCGTGGTGGCACGCCGGGTGATGCCGCCGCTGCTGGGACGGGTCGCGGCACTGTGCTCCCCGGAGGTCTTCCTGCTCGCGATCGTGGCGATCTGCCTGGGCACCGCGTACGTCACCGCGCTCGCCGGCGTCTCGGTCTCCCTCGGGGCGTTCCTGGCCGGTCTCGTGGTCTCGGAGTCCCGTCAGTCGACGCAGGCCCTCAGCGAGATCCTGCCGCTGCAGATCATCTTCTCGGCCGTCTTCTTCGTCTCCGTCGGCATGCTCCTCGACGTCGGTGCCCTGCTGGAGAACCTGCCGCTGGTGCTCGCCGCAGCGCTCGGCGTGCTCGTGCTCAAGACCGTCGTGACGTTCGCGGCGGTGCTGCCGACCGGGCAGGGGTGGCGTACGGCGCTGGCGACCTCACTGCTGCTCGCGCAGGTCGGCGAGTTCTCCTTCGTGCTCCTCACCGTCGGTCGGGACGCCGGGCTCAGCCCGGCCGGACTCGGCGAGCAAGGCTTCCAGCTGGTCGTCGCCACCACGGTGCTGCTGATGATGGCGACACCGGGGCTCGCGTACGCCGGCGACCGGCTGCTGGCCGCCGCACCGCGCCGGGTCGACGACCGTGCGCCGACCCGGCCGACCGGCGAGGCGGACCTGACCGACCACGTCGTGCTGCTCGGCTGGGGCGAGGACTCCGTCGACCTCGCGCGCATCCTGCGCGACCGCGACGTGCCGGTCGTGATGACGACGCTGAACCCGGCCGGCGCCGAGGAGGCTGCCGAGCTCGGCATCCACGTCGTGACCGGCGACTCCTCCCGGGGGGCCGTGCTCGACCTCGCCGCCGTCGGGGCGGCCCGACTGGTCGTGATCGCCGAGGACCGTCCCGAGCAGGCCGAGGCGATCGCCACCGTCGTGCGTACGCAGACCGACGCCCCGGTGATGGTGCGCTCCCGGGGGGCCGCCGACGTGGCGTCGTTCGCCCAGGCGGGGGTCGACCACGTCGTCGACCCGCTCGCCACGAGCCGCCGCGGACTCTTCGTGGCCGCGTTGGACCTGCTCGAGCTGCCCCGTGACCTCGGTCCCGACGAGGACCGGCGCTTCCGCGTCGACACCTCCCGCGTCTTCCACCGGCCGGTGCCGGCTGACGCCGGCTGCGTGCACGGGGAGTCCTCGCGGCCGGTCCTGCCGAGCGCGGGCGGTTGCCTGCAGTGTCTCCGTGAGGGCTTGGACTGGGTGCACCTGCGCGTGTGCCTGGCCTGCGGTCACGTGGGCTGCTGCGACTCCTCGGAGGGCCGGCACGCGCGCGGACATGCCGAGCTCGCCGGGCACCCGATCGCCGGGAGCGCGGAGCCGGGGGAGTCGTGGGCGTACTGCTTCGTCGACAGGTCGACATTCGACTGAGGTCCGGGTCGCTCGATCGGGTGCCCCACCCGCGGGGGTGGGTACGAGCGGGTCGTGTGTACGAACCGGGTCCTGCTGACCACCGCCACCGCTGCTCTGGCCGTCTCGACCCTCGCCGCGTGCGGCTCCTCGGCGGAGCCGGAGCCGCCCCGCCCGGGGACGGTCGTCGTCAGCCCGTCGGCCACCGGCTCGACGTCGGCCACCGCGTCGCCGTCGGCGACCGGCTCGTCGTCGCCCTCGACGGACCCGACCACGGCAGGGGTGCCGCAGGTGCCGGGGCTCGTGGTGCACGCGTCCGAGTACGACGTGCCCGAGACGGTGTCCCGGCTGCAGTCGGCGCTGGGGGGCGCCGGCACGGTCGTCGCGACGCTGGACCACGCCGAGAACGCCGCGTCGGTCGGCATGTCCCTGCCGCCCACCGTGCTGGTCGTCGGCGGCAACGCCGAGGTCGGCACACCGGTGCTGCAGCAGGAGTCGGAGGCAGGCCTGGAGCTGCCGTTGCGCTTCCTGGCCTGGGAGGAGGACGGCCAGGTCTACCTCGCCTACAACTCCGCCGACTACCTCGCCGAGCGCGCCGACCTCGACGACGCCGCCGGTCGGAGGGCTCTGGAGCCGGTCCGGCAGGCCTCGGCGATGCTCGCCGAGACCGCCTCGGGCACGACGGATCCGCTCACCGACGGCTCCCGGGGCCTCGGTGACGACGACCGCGAGGTCGAGGACGTCGACGCGGACTCCGACCGCGCGGTGGCCGCCACGCAGAGCCGCCTGCGCCAGGCCCTGCAGCGCAGCCCCCTGAGCATCGTGGCGGTCGTCGACCACGCCGCGAACGCCCGCTCGATCGGTCGGTCGCTGACTCCCCTGCGGCTGACGCTGGCGGGCAACCCGGAGGCGGGCACTCCGTTCATCGCCGCCCGGCGGACGATCGGGATCGACCTGCCGATGCGCTTCCTCGTCGCGGCCGACGGGGACGGGGACGGGGACAGGGGCGGGGACGACGGGGACGACCGGGGCAGCGAGATCCTCGCGCCCGACTTCTCCGACCTCGTGGACCGCCACGGGATCACCGGCCTCGACGAGGCGGTGGCGGCGGTCGAACGGTCCCAAGAGCAGCTCCTGAGGACGGCGACCCGCTGAGCCGGGCGGCGATAAGCCACCGCCGGCCGGGTAGAGGTCGCCCATGAGCAACGGAATCCTCGCCGGCGCCGTCGGCGCCACCGCCCTGAACGCCGCGACCTACCTCGACATGGCACTCACCGGACGCGCCCCCAGCAATGCGCCCGCCGACACCGTGCTGGCGGCCGCGGACCACCTCGACGTCGCGCTCGACACCGACGGGTCGCGGCCCGAGGCGTACGGGGCCCTCGTCGGCGCGGCGACGGGTGTGGCGGTCGGCGTGCTCGCGGCGGGCGTGCGTGCGGCGGGAGTGCGTCTGCCCCTGCTCGCCGAGGCGGCCGTGATCGGTGCGGGTGCCATGGCCGCGACCGACGGGCCGATGCACGCCCTGGGGGTCTCCGACGTGAGCACGTGGAGCAGCGAGGACTGGGTGCGCGACGCCGTCCCGCACTACGCGTACGGGCTCGCCGTCGCTGGCACCCTGCGTGGTCTGGAGCGGCGTGAGGCGGTGAAGCCGGCGGTGACCCGGCGTACGCCCGCCCGCCCCCGGGGCCGTGTGCTGACCAAGGCGTTCGCGCTCGGTCTGGCGACGGGTGGGCGGAGCTCGCTGGGTCTGCTTCCCTCGGCCGGTGCCGTGGACTCGCGGCTGGCGAAGCTCGCCATCGGCGGTGGTGTGCTCGGTGAGCTGGTCATGGACAAGCAGCCCTCGACGCCGGCGCGTACGCAGACAGGCCCCTTCGTGGGCCGGGCGGTGCTCGGCGCGGTCGGTGGCATGGCCCTGTCCCGTGACGATTCCGTCGGCACGCTGCTGCCCGCGGTGGCCGGCGCCGCCGGTGCCGCGCTCGGCACCGTCGCAGGCCTGGCCTGGCGCGAGAAGGCGGCCGAGGCCGGTGCGAGCGACCTGAGGGCGGCACTGCTCGAGGACGGCGCAGCAGCACTGCTCGCCGTGTGGGCCGCCAGGCGGTGACCGCACCTGCTGAGGCGCACCTGAGCATGACCTGAGGTCCTGCTGGGAACCGTGCCGGGGCCAGATCGTGGCGGAAGACAACCACCACGGCACCCGGACGCGATGAGGAGCTGCCATGAGCACCGAGGCAGGAACAGGCGGATCAGGCGGGACCGGCGGCTTGTCCGCCGCTCAGGCGGAGGAGGGGTACCACACCTCGCGGGTGGTGCTCCTGGCCGGCGTCGCCGCGCTGGGCGGGTTCCTCTTCGGCTTCGACACCTCCGTCATCAACGGCGCGGTCGACGCGATGAGCGCCGACTTCGAGATCGGCGGCCTCCTCACCGGGTTCGTGGTCTCCACCGCGCTGCTCGGAGCGATGGTCGGCGCCTACCTGGCCGGCACCCTCGCGGACCGGTACGGCCGGCTCCGCGTCATGTTCGGAGCATCCGCCCTGTTCACGATCTCGGCGATCGGCTCGGGACTCGCGGTGGGCCCCTGGGACATGATCGCCTGGCGCGTCGTCGGCGGTCTCGGCGTGGGCGCCGCGTCGGTGATCGCGCCGGCGTACATCGCGGAGATCTCCCCGGCCCAGATCCGCGGTCGCATGGGCTCGCTGCAGCAGCTCGCCATCGTGACGGGCATCTTCGTCGCCCTCCTGAGCGACGCCGCCCTGGCCGGCCTCGCGGGCGGCGCCAACGAGGAGCTCGCGCTGGGGCTGGACGCCTGGCGCTGGATGTTCCTCGCCGAGATCATCCCCGCGGTCCTCTACGGCGTGCTCGCCACCACGATCCCCGAGTCGCCGCGGTACCTGATGTCGCTCGGCAACGAGCAGAAGGCCCGCGACGTGCTCAGGCGTGTCATCAAGGGCGGCATCGACCACCGCATCTCCGAGATCCGTCGCACCCTGCGCCGAGAGCGTCAGACGTCGCTGGCGGACCTCAAGGGCCCGGCCTTCGGCCTGCTGCCGATCGTGTGGATCGGCATCGCGCTCTCGGTCTTCCAGCAGTTCGTCGGCATCAACGTGATCTTCTACTACTCCACGTCGTTGTGGCAGTCGGTCGGTTTCTCCGAGTCCGACGCGCTGCTGCAGTCGGTGATCACCTCGGTGACCAACATCGTGGTCACCGTGCTGGCGATCGCCCTGATCGACCGCATCGGGCGGCGCAAGCTGTTGACGATCGGCTCCAGCGGCATGGTGCTGAGCCTCGGCACGCTGGCATACGCGTTCTCCACCGCCACCGTCCGGATGGTCGACGGCGAGGAGACCCCCATGCTCGGCGACGTCATGGGTCCGGTCGCGCTGGTCGCGGCGAACGCCTTCGTCGTCTTCTTCGGCATGTCGTGGGGCCCCGCGGTCTGGGTGCTGCTCGGGGAGATGTTCAACAACAAGATCCGCGGCACGGCGCTCGGTATCGCCGCCGGCGCCCAGTGGCTCGCCAACTTCGTGATCTCCACGGCGTTCCCGCGGGCCGCGGAGTTCTCGCTGACGGTCTCCTACGGCTTCTTCACCGTGATGGCGCTGCTGTCGTTGGTCTTCGTCGTCAAGTTCGTGCCCGAGACGAACGCCAAGGAGCTCGAGGACATGGAGTAGGCCTGGAGTAGGCCTGGAGAAGTCCGCGGCCCGGCCCGCGCTCAGGCCTGCGGGGGCGTCATCTCCGCGCGCACCCCGAGCAGGCGTACGTCACGGTCGTCCTCGAGTGCGTCGAAGAGCGCCAGCGCGGTCTCCGCGATGACGGCGGGGTCGAGGGTCGGGGCGGGCAGCACCCGGGAGCGGTTCACGGTCCAGAAGGGCACGAAGCGCACCTTGAGGTGCACCCGCAGGCACGGGCGGCCCTCGGCACGGATGTCCTCGACGACCCGCACCGCGAGGTCGTGCAGCCCGACCGCGACCTCCTCCCGCGACCCCAGGTCCTGCTGGTAGGTCGTCTCGCGCCCGTGCGCCTTCGGCACCCACGGCGTCGGGTCGGGCCAGGTGGGCCCCTCCCCACGGCCGCGTACGCGCAGCCGGGGCCCGTTCGTCGGCCCGAACTCGGTCGCCAGCACGCTCTCGTCGACGGCGGCGAGACCGGCGATCGTCGTGATGCCGAGGGCCTCGAGGCGTGTGCCGATGCGGGACCCGACACCGTGCAGCTCGGTGACCGGACGCGGCCCCATCACCGTCGGCCAGGTCTCGGCCGTCAACCACGAGACGCCGCGCGGCTTCTCGAAGTCCGAGGCCGTCTTCGCGCGCAGCAGGGTGTCGCCGATGCCGACGCTGCAGGTCAGCCCGGTCGTCTGCGTCACCGCCTGCTGCAGCGCGCGGGCCTCGCGCTCGGGGTCAGCGGTGACGAGGCCGACGTACGCCTCGTCCCAGCCCACGACCTCGACCGTCGCCCCGGGGTGGTCCCGCAGCACGGTCATGACGCGCTCGGAGGCCTCCTCGTAGTGCGGCTTGTCGACCGGCAGGAACACCGCGTCCGGGCACTTCCGGGCCGCGATCCGCAACGGCATGCCCGACCGCACCCCGAACGCGCGGGCCTCGTACGAGCAGGTCGAGACGACCGCCCGCTCGGTCGGGTCACCGCGACCCCCGACGACGACCGGCAGCCCGGCGAGCTCGGGACGCCGCAGCAGCTCGACGGAGGCGAGGAACGCGTCCAGGTCGACGTGCAGCACCCAGCGTCGGGCCTGCTGCGGCTGGTGCGGCGTCTGACTCACGCCTCCATCATGCGCGCACGCCGCGACGCGTCAGCGCATCGCCGGCTCGGCCGGCTCGGTCGGCTCGACCGGCTCGACCGGGGCGGCCCAGGACTCGACGGCGGCGGCGAGGTCGCTCTCGCGCACGGTCTCGGCGTCGCGCACCCGGCGGCGCAGGTTCCAGGCAATGGTCAGCACGCCGGCGGCGATCCAGAAGACGTTGAGCCCGACGTTGGGGAACGCTCCCGCGTGGTACGCCGAGACGGTCAGCAGGAGGCCCCCGACGACGTTCATGGCCTGATAGGCCGTGCCGTCGCTGGGAGTTCGTCGTGTGGACACCAGCACGTACGCCACCAGCATCACGACTCCGCCGATCCATCCGGCGAGCTCCTCGAACATGACCTTCCCTGCCTTGCCTCGATCAGGACGCGGGCGCGGGGCCGACGTCGACACGGGCCGCCGCACGCGGCCTCGTACCGAATCGTGACCTACCGGAAGTCACAGCACCAGCGACGAGAACTGACGCTTTACGGTAAGCATCGCTTCATGGTCTGATCGTCGTCGTGCTCAACCTCCGTCACCTCCGCACGCTGCAGGAGATCGCCGAGCAGGGCGGTGTCGGAGCGGCGGCCGATGCGCTCCAGCTCACCCCGTCGGCGGTGTCCCAGCAGATGGCCGCGCTGCACGCCGAGCTCGGCACCGAGGTGGTCGAGCGCGTCGGCCGCGGTGTCCGCCTCACCGGCGCGGGCGAGGTGCTGCTCGCGCACGCCGAGGGCCTGCTCGCGGCCGAGAGCGTCGCGCGGACGGCGGTGCTGGACGCCATCGCCACCGCGACCGTACGCCTGCGCGTGGGGCTCTTCGCCTCCGTCGCCCTCGGCCTCATGCCGGCTCTCGCTGCCGAGATCGACGCCAGCGCTCCGCACCTGCGGCTCAGCACGCGCGAGATCGACCTCGAGCAGGCCCGAGTCGACGTGCTGCGCAACCGCCTCGACGCCGCGTTCGTGCTGGACTACCCCGAGGCCCTCGAGAGCTGGTCGCCCGGCCTGGATCTCGCCGACATCGGCGCCGACACGTTCTCCGTCGCGCTGCCCGAGCACCGCGAGCTGCCCGACGGTCCGCTGCGGCTGCGGGACCTCGCCGACGAGCACTGGATCATGGCGAGCACCGCGACGTACGTCGGACGCGCGTCGCGCTCGGCGTGCCGCCGCGCGGGCTTCGAGCCGAGGGTCTCCCACGAGGTCGAGGAGCAGGCGACCGCCCTGGCGCTGGTCTCCGCCGGCCTGGGTGTGTGCCTGGTCAGCGACTTCGGGCGCAGCTCTCCGCCGCCGGGGGTGCAGGTGCGTCCGCTGCGCGCACCGGTCTCCCGGCAGCTGCTGCTGGCGTACGCGCACACCCAGGCCGACCGGCCCGCCCTGCACGACCTGATCGGCGCCTCGCGGCGGGCGATGGCGCAGGTGCAGGAGGCGCCGATCGTCCCGCCGTCCGTGGAGGCCGCGGACGAGGGCTGAGCCGGGATCCGGCTCGGCCGTGGTCAGCGTGCCCGCACGGGCGCCAGACCGTTGCCGGGCGCGATCGCACCGCAGCTGCTCGGCCGGCTGACGCCCTCGAACTGCCCGAGCAGCCAGGCGGTCGCGTCCGGCTGCCAGGCGGCGATGGTGGTGAAGTGGCTGGTCAGGTCGTACTGACGGTGCACCACCTGGTCGTTGCCCAGCCGGCACCAGCGGCGTGCCAGGGCGCGGACGTCTCCCGCGATCATCACGCCGTCACCGGCGCCGACGGGCTGGTCGTTGCGTGTGCCCTCGAGCGTGCCGTTGGCGCCCTGGCCGAGGAACACGGGCGTGGTCGGGACGGGTCGGCGGCCGAGGTTGAGCTTGTTGACGGTGCGGACGTACGGCCGGATGGTGCGGATGTCGCGGAACCTCTTCTTCAGGAAGTCCTTCTTGCGGAGCCCCGGGTAGGCGCCGAGCACCTCGGCGATCGAGTCGTCCCGCATCTGTCGCACCAGCCGCTTGCCCTGGCGGTTGAGGTAGGGAGCGAGGTCGATGTCGTACGCCCTGGACACGCCGATCAGCGCCATCGGGGCGACCCCGGCCCAGATCTTCGAGCCCAGCACGTACCCGAGGTTGTGGTGCGGGAAGACGAGTACCCCGCCGTTGGCGGCGCCGACCAGCAGCCGGTCGATGGCCGGCGCGTACCGCGGGGCGAGGGAGGCCGCCCACGCCGTGCCGATCGCGCCGCCGGAGTAGCCGTACAGGCCGATGTCGGGACGTCTCGGGATCCCGGCACCGGGGTGGCGGATGGCCGCCCGCAGCGAGTCGAGCGTCGTCCGGCCGTACTCCGGGCCGGCGGCGAAGTCGGCGGTGGGGCCCTGGGTGTCGGCCACGACGACCGTGTAGCCCGCAGTGAGGAACGCGGCGATCTGGGTCAGCTCCACGTTCGCGACCTGGGCGCCGGGGTCGGTGCTGCCCGCGAACGTGTACGACGGCCCGTGCGTGGGGTCCAGGGAGTCGTAGAACGACTGGTAGGCGACGACCCGGTCCGGGTTCAGCGGCAGCGGCGGCTTCAGCACCGAGGTCGCGTTGGCGGTCGCGCAGCCGCGGGCGTCGTTGCTGCGGTAGAGGATCTGCTCGACCTCGACCGGCAGGGGCAGGCCGCCCAGGGAGTACGCGAGCGTGCGCGACTTCAGCACCGTCCCGCGGGGCAGGTCCTCCAGCGGGCCCTGCGCGCCGCGGTAGGTGTGGAACCGGTCCGCCCCGATCGACCGGGGCAGCGAGACGATCGAGCGCTGGTCGTCGCAGCGGTCGGCGGCGAGCGCCGGACTGGGGGTGAGCAGGAGGCCACCGGCGAGGGCGGAGGCGAGAGCGGGTGCGAGCAGCGCGGCGATGCGCGTCAGGAGGGGCACCGTGCCAGGGTCGGCCCGGCGCGGGTGGGTGTCAACGGTCCCCGCGGGACTCATCCTCGGCGGTTCCTGACAGCGGGCGGATGCCGCGCCTACTGTGAGCGCACCCGACCCGGAGGTCCCCATGCCGTTCACCGCTCGCCGTCTCCTCGCTGCCGCCGCGGGTGTCGCCATGGCCCTGGCGACCGTGCCCGGGGTCGTCGGTGCGCCGGCGGCCGCCCGCATCGCCGGCGACGGCCGCGGCCCGCTGACGTACGTCGCGCTGGGCGACTCCTACTCCGCCGCCACCGGTGTGCTGCCGCTCGAGGTCAACGCGCAGCCGCAGTGCCTGCGCTCGGAGCGCAACTACCCCTCGGTCATCGCCTCGCGCCTCGGTGCCCGGCTGACCGACGTGAGCTGCGGCGCCGCGGACACCTCGGACTTCTTCACCGCGCAGTACGACAACGTGCCGCGCCAGCTGGCGGCGCTGGACCGTCGCACCGACCTGGTCACCATGACCATCGGTGGCAACGACTCGAGCGTCTTCAGCGACGCGATCCTCTCCTGCGGCGCGGCGGCCCTCACGACGCTCGGCCGCGGCAACCCGTGCGAGCAGCAGTACGGCAGGTCCTTCGTCCGCACCGTGCGGCAGGACACCTTCCCGGCCATCCGGAAGGCGCTGCGTGCCGTGCACCGCAAGGCGCCCAACGCCGAGGTCGCGATCCTGTCCTACCCCTGGATCCTCCCGAAGCGGGTCGGCTGCTTCCCGCAGATGCCGGTGGCCCGCGGTGACGTCCGCTACCTGCGTGAGCTGCAGCGCGTGCTCAACCGGGTCGTACGCCGCGCCGCCGATGCGACCGGCACCACCTTCGTCGGCCTCAACCGCGCCTCGAACGGCCACGACGCGTGCCAGGAGATCGGTGTGCGCTGGGTCGAGCCGGTGGTGCTCGGCACGAACCCCGTGATCGTCCACCCGAACGCTCTGGGGTCTCGCCGCATGGCCGCGCGCACGATCCGGGTGCTGCGCAACAACTGACTGGGTCCGCCCTGGGTCCGCCCCGCAGGGTGGGCGTGACGGTCCGGCCCGGCGGGCAGGACGACAGGATGCCTGCGCCGAGACCCGCCCCGACCCGTGCCCCCGACGTCGCCGTGATCGGTGCCGGCGCGGTCGGGCTGAGCACCGCGTACGCCCTGCTCGAGCGGGGCCTGGAGGTGCGCGTCTACGAGACCGGCCTGCCCGGCAACGCCCAGTCCGGCGGGCAGGCGCGCATCTTCCGGCACGCCCACGGCGACCCGCGCCTGGTCGCCGACACGGTCACCAGCCGGCAGACCTACGACGACTGGTCGCGCGACCTCGGCGTCGAGCTGGTCTCGCCCGACGGTGCCGTTGCGCTGGGACCCCAGGTGCACGACCAGCTGCCGATGCTCACCGAGGCCGGGGTCGACGCCCGGCTGGTGGACCCCGAGGAGGTGGCCCGGCTGGTGCCGATCCTGGGTTCCTACGACGGCCCGGCGATGCTCGATCCGCGTGGCGGCTCGATCCGTACGCGCGCCCTGGTCTCGGCACTCGTCGAGGAGCTCGGCGACCGCCTCACGACCGACGAGGTGATCTCGGTGCGTCACGTCGGCGACGAGGTCGAGGTGCGCGCCGGCGCGAGCACGCACCGCTACCGCCGCGTCGTGGTGTGCGCCGGACAGCAGTCGCCCCGCATCGCCCGGACGCTCGGGGCCTCGTTGCCGATCGAGCAGGCCGCCCACGTGCGGCTGACGTACGCCGTGCGTGGAGCCGCACCGCAGCAGCTGGCGACGCTGCAGGACTCCAGCGGCCACTTCGGGGCCTCGGGCATCTACGCCGCCGCCCTGCCGGGCAACACCCACTTCGCGGTCGGCAACCCCGACGCGACGCCCGCGCAGCAGGACGGCACGCTCCTCGACCCGGGGCAGCTCGACCAGTTCGCCGAGGACGCCACCGACTACGTGCGAGCCGCACTACCGGGCCTGGACCCCGAGCCCGTCGACGTACGCCACTGCTGGGTGACCCGGCTGCCGTGGGGCGAGGACGGCATCGGCGTGTGGGACCTGGACGGGGTGCTCGTGCCCGCCGGCCACAACCTCTTCAAGCAGGCTCCCGGGCTCGGTCGCCAGCTCGCCGCCGTCGTCGACGGCGAGGAGCTCCCCGACCACCTTCGGCCCGAGGCGCGCCTGGGGGCCGTGACCGCCTGAGAAGAACAGGCATTACACCGTCGCCCCGGGGCGCGCAAGGCGTGGAGCAGCCCGCCGAACCCCGTGATGCCTGTTCTTCTCAGCCCGCTCGCGCTCCCCGGCGCGCGAGGTGGGCGGCGAGGTGCCGCGCCGTGGCCCCGTCACCCTCGGCCACGTCCCGCGGGCGGCCGGAGGCGACGACCCGACCTCCCCGGTCACCACCCCCTGGTCCGAGGTCGAGCAGGTGGTCGGCCGTCGCGATCGTGGCGAGGTCGTGCTCGACGACCACCACGCTGTCGCCCTCGTCGACGAGCCGGTGCAGCTGCCGCACCAGCAGGGCGGCGTCGCTCGGGTGGAGCCCCGAGGTGGGCTCGTCGAGCAGGTAGAGCGTGTGTCCGCGGCGCACCCGCTGCAGCTCCGTGGCCAGCTTGATGCGCTGGGCCTCCCCGCCGCTGAGCTCGGTCGCCGGCTGCCCGAGCCGGAGGTAGCCGAGCCCCACCTCCTCCAGTGCCGCCAGCGCGCGCGACGCGGCGGGCAGCCCACCGAGGAGGGGGCCCGCTCGCTCGACGGTCAGGTCCAGCACGTTGGCGATCGTCAGACCCTCGGGCGTGACGTCGAGCCGGACCTCGAGGGTCTCCGCGTCGTAGCGGGAACCGCCGCAGGTCGAGCAGGGGGCGTACGTGCCCGGCAGGAACATCAGCTCCACGCTCACGAAGCCCTCGCCCTGGCACGTCTCGCACCGCCCCTCGGGGGTGTTGAAGGAGAACCGTCCGGCGTCGTACCCGCGGCGCCGTGCCTCCTCGGTGTCCGCGAACGCACGGCGCACGGCGTCGAAGAGTCCCGTGTACGTCGCCAGATTCGACCGCGGCGTCCGCCCGATCGGCTTCTGGTCGACGACCACCAGCCGGTCGACCTGGTCGAGACCCTCCGCGGCCTCCACGGCGCCTGCCTGCGACCCGGCGAGGTGGTCCCGGACGGCGCCGGCCAGCACCTGGGTGACCAGCGTGGACTTGCCCGACCCGCTGACGCCGGTCACCGCGGTCAGCTGGCCGAGCCCGAACGTGACGTCGACGCTGTCGAGGTTGTGCCGGCGCACGCCCCGCAGCAGGACGCGCCCGACCGGCGCGCGGTCGCGCGGCGGGAGGGTCTCGGCGCGGTCGAAGAGGTGGTCGCTGGTCGGGGAGTCGACCTGCTCCAGTCCCTCGACGGGACCGGAGTAGAGCACCGTGCCGCCCGCCTCGCCCGCCCCCGGGCCGATGTCGACGACGTGGTCGGCGCGGCGTACGACGTCCATGTCGTGCTCCACGACGAACAGCGTGTTGCCTGCTGCCTTGAGTGCGTCGAGCACCCGCATCAGGGGCTCCGCGTCGGCGGGGTGGAGGCCCGCCGAGGGCTCGTCCAGCACGTAGACGACACCGAAAAGCCCCGACCGCAGCTGGGTGGCGATGCGCAGCCGTTGCATCTCGCCGGGGGAGAGGGTGGTCGAGCGTCGCGCCAGGGCGAGGTAGCCCAGCCCGAGGTCGACGAGCACGGCGATGCGCGCCCGCAGGTCCGCGACGATGCGGGTCGCGGCCTCGTCCGGCGCGGTCTGCGCGCGCCCTGGGCCGCGACCGGGGTCGGCCTCCCACGCCGCGAGCGCGGCGGCCAGGTCGACCAGCGGCAGCGTGCTGAGCGCGGCGATCGAGTGCCCGGCGAACGTCACCGCGAGTGCGTCGCGGCCGATGCCGGCACCGCCGCACAGGTGGCAGGTGGTCGAGCGCACGTACGCCATGAACTTCGCGCGCTGCCGTTCCGAGCCGGAGTCGGCGAGGATGTGGCGCACGTATCTGCGGGCGCTCCAGAACTGCCCGTTGTAGTCGCGGCCCACCGTCGCGTCCGGGTCGCCGGCGAAGTCCTCGCGCGTGATCCGCAGCGTCGGCTGCTCGTCGGTGAAGAGCAGCCACTCCTGCTGGGCCCGGGGCACCTCGCGCCACGGCGCGTCGATGTCGACGCCCGAGAGCTTCGCGATGCGCAGCAGGTTCTTGCCCTGCCACGCGCCGGGCCAGGCGGCGATGGCTCCCTCGCGGATGGACCGGGAGGGGTCGGGCACCATCAGGTCCTCGGCCACGTCGTGGGTCTCGCCGAGACCGCCGCACGCGGGGCAGGCGCCGGCGACGGTGTTGGGGCTGAACGCCTCGGCGGGCAGGTGCGCGGGGTGGTCGTGGTCCCGGGCGGCCGGCCCCCCGGGGTAGTCGCCGGCCCTGGAGTACAGGATGCGCAGCAGGTTCGACAGCGTCGTGATCGTGCCGACGCTGGACCGGGCCGACGCCTGGGCGCGTCGCTGCTGCAACGCCACCGCCGGCGGCAGCCCGCTGATCTCCTCGACGTGCGGGGCGCCGACCTGCCCCATCATCTGCCGGGCGTACGGCGAGACCGACTCGAAGTAGCGGCGCTGCGCCTCGGCGTAGAGGGTGCCGAACGCCAGCGAGGACTTGCCGGACCCGGAGACGCCGGTGAAGGCGACGAACGCGTCCCGCGGCAGGTCGACGTCGACGTCGCGCAGGTTGTGCTCGGAGGCGCCGCGGACGCGGACGCAGCCGTCGTCGACGGCGTGGGGGGACGAGGCGTACGCGGTCACCCGGTCACCCTGCCCGTCAGAGCAGCAGCACACCCGCGAGAGGGACGGCGAGCACGACGGCGGTCGCAGCGGTGCCGACCAGCAGGGGGCGTACGCCCGACCGCAGCAGGCGCGGCAGGTGCACCCCCGTGCCGAGCGCGAAGAGCGCGGCCGCGAGCAGCACGGTCTGCGCCTGCTCCGCGACCGTCAGCACGGGCGCGGGCAGGACCCCGGTCGACCGGAGCAGCACGCAGCCGAGGAAGCCGAGCACGAATGCGGGCACCAGGGGCGGGAGCCCGTCCTGGGTCGGGCGCCCGGACGTCCGCAGCGCCCGCCGCCGCTGCAGGCCCACCGCGGCGACGACCGGGGCGAGCAGCAGCACCCGGGTGAGCTTGACGGCCACGGCGACACCGACGACCGCGGCACCCGCGGGCTGCGCGGCGGCGACGACCTGGCCGACCTCCTGCACGCCCGCACCGACCCAGGTGCCGTACGCCGCGTCGCCGAGGCCGAGCGGCCCCTGCAGCAGCGGCAGCGCCACCATCGTGACGGTCCCGAGCAGGGTCACCGCGGCGATCGCGGTCGCGACGTCGTCGTCCTCGGCGTCGGCCGTACGCTCCATCGCGGCGATGGCGGAGGCACCGCAGATCGAGAAGCCGGTGGCGAGGAGCAGACCTCGAGGACCGGAGAGCCCCATGCGTCCCGCGATGAGCAGCGTCGCCGTGAAGGTGACCGCCACGGTCAGCACGATCAGCACGAGCACCTCGGGTCCGAGCGCCGCGACCGTCGCCAGGGGGAGCGAGAGACCGAGCAGCACGATGCCCGCCCGCAGCAGTCGCCGTGACGCGACGCGCACACCAGGGAGCGCCCGGTCGTGGACGAGGCCGAGGTTCGCGAGCACCGCGCCGACGGCGATCGCCCAGGTCAGCGAGCCGACGGCCGGCACCAGGGCGTGAAGGCCCAGGGCGGCGCCCACGCCAGCAGTCGTAAGCACCAGACCCGGCAGCGGGGACGACGCGACATCAGCCGTGGAGTCGACGAGCGGGCGGCGGTGCCGCGCGACGTCGAGGAGTGCCATGACGCCAGCGTGGCCCGACCGGTGCGTGGGCAGTAGTGCCCGTCGGTGCATCCGAGGCATACGCTGAGTGCATGACCGAGGCCCGACCGGCGCTGACCGATCTCGCGCTGCTCCTGACCGTCGTGCGCGAGGGCAGCATGGGTCGCGCCGCGGACCGGCTGGGCGCCTCGCAGCCCGCCGTCTCCCGCCGTGTCGCCGCCCTCGAACGCGAGCTCGGCGTCGGCCTCGTCGAGCGCACCCCGCGGGGGTCCGTGCTCACCGCGCAGGGCCGCGTGGTCGCCGACTGGGCGGCGGAGCTGCTCGAGCACGCCGACCACTTCTCGCGCCTCGTGGCGACGCTTCGGGCCGACGGTGGCGAGGCGTTGCGCATCGCCGTCAGCGTCACGATCGCCGAGCACCTGGCGCCGGCGTGGGTGGCGAGGCTGCGGGCCGAGGCGCCCGACGTGCAGGTCGCGATGGCCGTCGGCAACTCCGAGGACGTCGTGGGACGCGTACGCCGCGCCGAGGTCGACCTCGGGTTCGTGGAGAGTCCACGCATCCCCGAGGGCCTCGCCCACCGCCGGGTCGGCAGCGACCGGCTCATGGTGGCGGTCGCCCCGACCCACCCGTGGGCCGGCCGCGCGGCACCGGTCGGGCCGGGCGAGCTGGCGTACGCGGGTCTTCTGCTCCGCGAGTCCGGGTCGGGCACGCGGGAGACGCTGGACGCGGCCCTGGCCGCGCACGGACAAGCCGCCGTGCGGCCCACGGTGATGGCCTCCAACGCCGCCCTGCGCGCCGCCGCGCTCGCAGGCGCCGGACCCGTCGCCCTGTCCGAGCGGGTCCTGGCGAGGGCGGTCGAGGGCGGGGAGCTGGTGGCCGTGCCGACCGTCGACCTCGACCTGACGCGACCCTTCAGCGCCGTGTGGCGCCGAGGGTCGCGGCCCGGTCACACCGCGAGCCGCCTGCTCGAGGTCGTCCTCGGCGGCTCCTGACGGTTCACTCCTGCAGGTCGGTCTCCCGCAGCGCGCCGAAGGGGGACAGGTGTGCCAGGTACGGCTCGGGGTCGCCGTCCCAGTCCCAGGCGCGCACCTGGTCGGTCGAGCGACGGCCGCCGAGTCCTCGGGAGAGCTCCCACTTGCTCGGTGCGGTGACGGTCGCGGCCGGGTCGCCGTCTCCGACGACGGTGTCGAAGTCCTCGGCGACGAGTCGCAGGGGAGGGCAGTCGCCGTTCGCACAGGCTGCCCCGAGGCCCATCTGGGTGAAGGCGCCGAGGGTCACGTCGACGGCGCCGTCCTCGCGTCCGGCCGCGGGGAACTCCGGCACCGAGCGCATGTCCTGCTCGTGCACCCAGGCGTCGACGACGAGGCTCGCGACCTCGTCCTCGGGACCCTGCCGCAGCGCCTCCTGGATCTTCGGCGCGTGCTGGTCCCACTCGGCGAGCAGCTGCTCGGGGGAGAGGTTCGCGCGGTCCTCGACGTGGTGGGTCGTCCACTCCGGGTTGAGGTCGTCGGGCACCGCGTCCTTGAGGGCGTCGTCGTTGACGCCCACCATGTGGGACAGCAGCTGCCGGACGGTCCAGGCGTCGGTGGCGGGCACCGTCTGCTCGGCCTGCTCAGAGGACAGGCCCTGGGCGAGGGCGCGTACGCGGTCGTAGGTGTCGGTCCAGTGCTGTGCGAGATCAGTCATGGGAACCTCCTACCCATCGCGCGCGATGTAATCGGGCGTCGCCTGATGAGCAGGGCCCGTGAGCGGGTAACGAGGGGCCATGGATCACGCGCGACTCGGCCGCACCGGCCTGGAGGTCTCCCGACTCACCCTCGGCTGCATGAGCTGGGGTGACCCGTCCCGTGGGGGCCACCCGTGGGTGCTTGGCTACGACGAGGCCAGGGTGATCATCGAGCGCGCCCTGGAGCTCGGCATCACGACTTTCGACACCGCCAACGTCTACTCCGGCGGGTCCAGCGAGGAGTTCACCGGCCGCGCTCTCCGCGAGGTCCTGGGCGGCCACGACCTCGACGACGTCGTCGTCGCCACGAAGGTCCACGGCCGGATGCACGAGGGCCCGAACGGTGCCGGCCTCTCCCGCAAGGCGATCCTCCGCGAGATCGACGCGTCGCTGGCCCGGCTCGGTGTCGACCACGTCGACCTCTACCAGATCCACCGCTGGGACCCCGACACCCCGATCGAGGAGACGATGGAGGCGCTGCACGACGTCGTGCGCGCCGGCAAGGTCCGCTACCTGGGCGCCTCCTCGATGTGGGCGTGGCAGTTCGCCAAGGCCCAGCACGTCGCGGCGAGCAACGGGTGGACGCCGTTCGTGTCGATGCAGGACCACTACAACCTGCTCTACCGCGAGGAGGAGCGGGAGATGCTGCCGTTCTGCGCCGACAGCGGTGTCGGGGTGCTGCCGTGGAGCCCGCTGGCCCGTGGTCGGCTGGCGCGTCCGTGGGACACCGACACCGCGCGCAGCGAGACCGACGAGTTCGGCAAGACGCTCTACCGCGACTCCGACGAGCAGATCGTCGACGCCGTCGGACACATCGCCGAGCGGCGCGGGGCGAGCCGGGCCCAGGTGGCCCTGGCGTGGCTGCTGCACCAGCCGGTCGTGACCAGCCCGATCGTCGGCGTCACGAGCATCGCGCACCTCGAGGACGCGGTCGGCGCCCTCGACGTACAGCTCGAGGACGACGAGATCGAGGCACTGCAGGAGCACTACGCGCCGCACCCGGTCGTGGGCCACCGCTAGCCGGTCCGGGCATGCTGGCCTCGTGAGCAGCGAGGGGTCCCGGCGTACGCGTCTGGTGGAGGCCCTGCGGCCCGACCCGGCCGTGCCCGGGGGCCTGCCGGACCTGGCGCGCTCGCTCCTGTGGTTCGAGATCGCGCTCGTGCTGCTGCTGAGCCTCGGCCGGTCCGCGGTCTACTCGGTCGTCAGCATCGTCGCCGCGCTCACCGCGCCGGAGCCGCTGAGCGGACAGACCGCGACGCTCAACGCGTCGCGCTCCGAACGGTCCTACCTCGATCTCACCTACCAGCTGCTGGCCATCGGCTTCGCGCTCGTGGCGGTGGCGCTGGCGGGCTACCTGCTCGTGCGTGCCGGCACCTCGCTGCGCGAGACGTGGGCGGCGGGCGACCGCTGGGTGCGGCTGTCCGACGCAGGGTGGGGCGCCCTGCTGGCGCTGGGCGTCGGGTCGGTCGGGGTCGTCTTCTACCTCGCGTCGTACGCCCTCGGCATCAACCTGGCCGTGAGCGCCTCCGGGCTGACCGACACGTGGTGGCGTGTCCCGGTGCTGGTGCTCGCGGCGCTGCAGAACTCGGTCGTCGAGGAGTTCATCGTGCTCGGCTTCGTGCAGGTCAGGCTTCGCCAGCTCGGGTTCGGCAACGCAGGCGCCATCGGCATCGCAGCGCTGCTCCGGGGCAGCTACCACCTCTACCAGGGGTTCGGCGGCTTCCTCGGCAACCTCGCGATGGGTCTGCTCTTCGGCTGGCTCTTCGCCCGCTGGGGTCGGGTGATGCCCTTCGTGGCCGCGCACTGGCTGCTCGACATCGGGGCCTTCGTCGGGTACGCCCTGCTCGCCGGGCAGGTCAGCTGGCTGCCGAGGCCGTGACCGGAGAACCGCGGCGGCCGTCTGACAGGCTCGGCGACCATGACCTCGGACCCGTCGCCCCTGCCGCTCGCCGGCACCCACGGCGGCGACGGCCTCGCGGTCGCCCGCGCGCTCGGCCTGGACCCGTCCGAGCTGCTCGACCTCTCGCAGAACCTCAACCCGTTCGCGCCGCCCGCTGCCGATGTCGTACGCCGTCACCTCGACGCGGTCGGGCGCTACCCCGACGACCGCGACGCCACGGCTCTCCTCGCCGACGCGCTGGGGGTCGATCCGGCCAGGCTCCTGCTGACCAACGGCGGTAGCGAGGCGATCAGCCTGGTGGCCGCACGGATCGGCGGACGCGTCCGCAGCGAACCCGAGTTCGCGCTGCACCCGCGCGCAGCCGCGGGCACGAGCGAGGGGGCCGGTCCGGTGTGGCGCAGCAACCCCCACTCCCCGTCCGGCCGCCTCGCGACCGCGGACGAGCACGCCGACGTGTGGGACGAGGCATTCCACGCCCTGGCCACGGGTCACTGGTCGGCCGACCGCGGCGCCACCGACGACACCCGCAGCGTGGTCGTCGGCTCCCTCACCAAGACCTTCGCCTGCCCCGGGCTGCGCCTGGGGTACGTGGTCGCCCGCGACGCCGACGAGCGGGCCGCCCTGGCCGAGCGACAGCCGCACTGGTCGGTCGGTGCGCTGGCGCTGGCGTGCCTGCCCGACCTGCTCGCCTCCGCGGACCTGCCGGGGTGGGCCGGCGCCGTCGCCCGGGCACGGGCTGAGCTGGTCGCGGTGCTGCAGGCGTACGACCTCGTCGTCGAGGCCGCGGATGCCCCCTGGGTGCTGGTGCACCGGCCGGGTCTGAGGGAGCTGCTCGCCCCGCACGGCGTGCTCGTGCGCGACTGCACCAGCTTCGGCATGCCCGGCTGGGCGCGGGTCGCGGTGCCCGACTCCGCGGGTCTCGTCCGTGTGACCCAGGCCCTGTCCCGGGCGGTCGCCCCGACGCCCGAGGGCCCGTAGGGTGGCGTACGCGTCGGTGGGACGAAGTCCGGTGGGATCCCGGCACTGACCCGCAACGGTGAAGCCCCGCAGCCCATGCCGGCTGAGGGGACGAGTCCGGTCGAGCCACCGACGGCAGGGACCACATCACCCTCGAGGTCCAGGGTGGGTCCGTGCGGCGGGCTCACCGTCGTCGGGCGCAGCGAGCCTCGACGACAGGAGGACATCCATGAAGCATCCGCGCACTCGCCGGGGCCCTCTCGCCTCGGGGCTCACCGCAGCTCTGCTCGCTCTCACGCTCGCGGCCTGCGGCGGCGACCCGGAGCCGGCCGGCGACGACTCCGAAGCCGGCTCACCGACCCCGAGCGGCTCGTCGTCCGCGTCGTCGGACTTCCCCGTGACCCTCGAGAGCGGCGAGGGCGAGATCACCCTGGAGTCCCAGCCGGAGCGCATCGTGTCGCTGTCGCCGTCGGCGACCGAGTCGCTGTTCGCGATCGGCGCCGGCGAGCAGGTCGTGGCGGCCGACGAGTACAGCAACTTCCCCGCCGAGGCCCCCACCACCGACCTCTCGGGCTTCGACCCCAACGTCGAGGCGATCCTGTCCTACGAGCCCGACCTGGTCATCGCCTCCGCCGACACCAACGACCTCGTCGCGGGGCTCGACGCCGCCGGGGTGCCGACGCTGATCAGCGGGGCACCGGCGGACATCGAGTCCGGTTACGACAACTTCGCCCTCCTCGGCATGGCGACCGGACGCGTCGACGAGACCGCCGCGTTCGTCAGCGACCTGCGCGGACGCATCTCCGACGCCCTCGACGCGGCTCCGCAGGACGCCGACGTCCGCGTCTACCACGAGCTCGACGACACCTACTTCGCGGCGAGCTCGAACAGCTTCATCGGCTCGGTGTACGAGGCCATGGGCGCCACCAACATCGCCGACGGAGCGGACAGCGACGGCAGCGGCTTCCCGCAGCTGACCGCCGAGGCCGTCATCGCCGCCGACCCGCAGCTCATCGTCATCACCGACCAGGTCTCCTACACCGCCGAGGACGTCGCGCAGCGTCCCGGCTGGGGGGACGTCGCCGCGGTGCGCTCGGACAGCATCGTCACCGTCGACGCCGACATCGCCTCGCGCTGGGGACCTCGCCTGCCGCAGTTCATCGACGCCGTCGCGGAGGCCATGAACCAGGTTCCCGCCGTGACGGGCTGAGGGGGTCGTCGCTGATGGCCGACCTGTCCGTCGTACGCCGCTCAAGTCCCGCCCAGCGACCGCGCTCCGGGGCGCCCGCTGCGAGGGCGGACGGTGACGTCCATGCACCGGACGCCCTGGACGAGGCGGCGGCGCGGGCCTTCCGGCTGCCGTTCGTGCCGCTGCTGGTCGCGCTCGGCACGCTCGTCGCGGTCGGCCTCCTCAGCACGGCGGTCGGGGCCGCCGGGCTGCCCGTGGGCGGCGTGATCACGGCGCTGCTGGACCGCGTGCCGCTGCTGGGCGTCGAGTCGACGCTGAGCGCGTCGGAGGAGGCGGTGCTGTTCTCGATCCGCCTGCCGCGGCTGGCGCTGGGCGCCGTCGTCGGCGGCTGCCTGGCGCTGGCGGGCGCCTCCTTCCAGGGCACCTTCCGCAACCCGCTGGCCGACCCGTACCTCCTCGGCGTCTCCGCCGGCGCCGGCCTCGGCGCGGTGCTGGCGCTGGGGTTCGACCTGGACCTCGCGGTCGGGCCGGTCTCCGCAGTGCCCGCGGCGGCCTTCTGCGGGGCGCTGCTGGCGGTCGCCGGGTCGGCGGTCGTCTCACGGGGATCGTTCTCCGACCCCGCGACGCTGCTGCTCGCCGGGGTCGCGATGGCCGCGCTGTTCTCCGCCGCGCAGACGTACGCGATCACCCAGCTCACCCCCGACCTCGCCCGACAGGTGCTGTCGTGGCTGTTCGGCCAGCTGTCCACCGCGGGGTGGGACGCGACGCTGCTGGTGCTGCCGTACCTGGTGGTCGGCGGCACCGTCCTCCTGGTGCACGCCCGGCACCTCGACGTGCTGCGGCTGGGCGACGACGAGGCCCGCGCGCTCGGCCTCGACCCCACGCGCAGCCGGCTCGTCGTGGTCGTGGCGGCCACGCTGGTGACGGCGGCGGCGGTGTCGGTCTCCGGGCTGATCGCCTTCGTCGGACTGGTCGTGCCCCACCTGGTGCGGCTGCTCGTGGGCAGCAGCTACCGGGTCGTCGTGCCGGTCTCGATGATCGCCGGCGGGGCGTTCCTCGCGCTGGTCGACGTCGGCGCCCGCACGCTCGTGGCACCGGCCGAGCTGCCGGTCGGTGTGATCACCGCCTTCATCGGCGCACCGTTCTTCGCGCTCGTGCTGATGACCCGTCGCCGGGGTGGCGTGTGAGCGCCCTGCCTGCCGGCCACGCCGCCGACCACAGGGCCGACCACGGGACCGACCACCGGACCGACCACGGGGTCCCTGTCGGTTCCGCGGAGGGTCTGGCGCTGCGTACGCGTGGTCTCGGTGTCCGCATCGACGGCAAGGTGCTGCTCGACGACATCGACCTCGACGTCTGCCGGGGCGAGTGGCTCGGGGTCATCGGGCCCAACGGAGCCGGCAAGTCCACGCTGCTCCGCGCCATCCTCGGCCTCGGCCGACCCACCGGGCGGGTCCTCGGCGCCGACGGCCGACCCGTGGGACGCACCGAGGTGGCCCTCATGCCGCAGCAGCCGATGCTGCCGGCGGGCATGACGGTCGTGGAGTACGCGTTGCTCGGCCGCACCGCCCACCTCGGCTGGCTGCAACGCGAGTCGCGCTCGGACCGCGACGTCGTGACCGGGGTGCTGCGCCGCCTCGACCTCGCCCGGTTCGCCGACCGGGAGGTCTCCAGCCTCTCCGGCGGCGAGGCCCAGCGCGTCGTGCTCGCCCGCGCGCTCACGCAGGAGGCCGACGTGCTGCTGCTCGACGAGCCGACCTCGGCCCTCGACGTCGGCCACCAGGTCGAGGTGCTCGACCTCGTCGACGAGCTCCGCCGCGCCGACGGGCTCACCGTGCTCGCCGCCATGCACGACCTCGGCACGGCCGCGCGCTACGCCGACCGGCTCGCGCTGGTCCACGAGGGCCGCGTACGCCACGTCGCCCAGCCCGCCGAGGTGCTCGAGGCGACGCTGCTGTCCGAGGTGTACGCCACGCCGCTCGCCGTGCACGTCGTCGGCGGCGACCTCGTGGTGCTGCCCGCCTCGCCCCGGTCGCCCCGCCCCCACCGATCGCCCGACCGTCAGGAGTCCCCGTGAGCGACCAGCGCGAGCCGAAGGACCACGCCGAGCCCCGTACGAAGAAGCCGTACGACCAGCGCGAGCTGCGTCGTGCCGACAGCCTCGTGCTGGTCAACACCGGCCACGGCAAGGGCAAGTCGACCGCCGCGTTCGGCACGGTGCTGCGCGGCGTGGCGCTGGAGTGGCGCTGCGCGGTGGTGCAGTCGCTGAAGTCCGGTAAGTGGCACACCGGCGAGGAGAAGGTCTGCCGAAGCCTCGGCGTCGACTGGTTCTCCGCCGGCGACGGGTTCAGCTGGGACTCGCGCGACATGGACGAGTCGCAGGCCAAGGCCGTCGCCGCGTGGGAGTTCTCCCGCGACCTGATCGCCGCGGCGAGCCACCAGCTGGTCGTGCTCGACGAGATCAGCTACCCGATGAACTGGGGCTGGATCGACGCCGACGACGTCGCCGCGGTGCTGCGCGACCGTCCGCGCACGGTCAACGTCGTCGCCACGGGCCGCGAGATGCCGGCCCCGGTGGTCGAGGTCGCCGACACCGTCACCGAGATGCAGGTCGTCAAGCACGCGTTCGCCGACGGCATCCGCGCGCTGCGGGGGATCGACTTCTGAGCGCCCCACCCGCCGCCGGCGCGCTCCTGGTCGTCGGTGCCACGAGCAGCGCCGGCAAGTCGACCGCGGCCACGGCCCTGTGCCGGGCCTGGTCGCGGCGTGGGCGGCGGGTGGCGCCGTACAAGGCGCAGAACATGTCCAACCACGCCGCCGTCACGGCCGACGGCGGCGAGGTCGGGCGGGCGCAGGCGATGCAGGCGTACGCGGCCGGGGTGCCGCTGGACCGGCGGATGAACCCGGTGCTGCTCAAGCCCGCCGCCGACGGCACCAGCCACCTCGTCGTCCTCGGGGAGGAGGTGGGTCGCGCCGGGTCGCGCGGCTACCGCGAGCAGGCGCGCGACCTGCGCGGGACCGTGCTCGACGCGCTGGTCGGCCTGCGCAGGGAGCACGACTGGGTGGTCGCCGAGGGCGCCGGCGGCGCCGCCGAGATCAACCTGCTCGACCGCGACCTGGTGAACCTGCCGCTGGCCGCGGCCGCCGGCATCCCCGCGGTGCTCGTCGTCGACGTCGACCGCGGCGGGGCGTACGCGGCCGCGTACGGGACCCTCGCGCTGCTGCCCGGGCACCTGCGCCGGACGGTGCGCGGGGTGGTGTTCAACCGGATCCGCGGGGACGCGTCGCTGTTCGCCGACGGGTTCGCGGCCTTCGAGGAGGTCGCCGGGGTGCCGGTGCTGGGGGTGCTGCCGCACCTGGGCGAGCGCCCGATGCTGGGCGCGGAGGACTCGCTCGACCTCGACGCGGCGTATGCGCTGGGTGAGGCCGACGGCGGGCACGGCGTGGACGGTGCCGACCCCCTGAGTGTCGCCGTGCTGCGTCTGCCGCGGCTGGCGAACCCCTCCGACCTCGACCCGCTGGTCTGCGAGCCGGGCGTCGCGGTGCGGTGGGCGACCCGTCCCGCCGACCTGGCCGGCGCCGACCTGGTCGTGGTGCCCGGCAGCCGCGCCACGGTCGCCGACCTGGACTGGGTGCGCGCCCGTGGCCTCGACCGAGCCCTGCGCGACCTCGCCACGACACCGCACGGCCCGGTGCTGCTCGGCATCTGCGCCGGCCACCAGATGATGGGCGCGATGATCCACGACGACCTCGAGTCCGGACGCGGCAGCGTGCCGGGGCTCGGTCTGACCCCGGTGGTGACGACGTTCCGTGCGCCGAAGATCGTGCGGCAGGTGGGCGCCGGGTGCCCGGGCGGCTACGAGATCCGCTGGGGGCGCCCCGACCCGGACGCGTACGCGAGCGCCGACGGGTCGGTGCGTGGCACCAGCATCCACGGCTGCCTCGACGACGACGCGACCCGGCACGAGCTGCTCGCCGCGGTCGCTTCACGGCGGGGGCGTCCGTGGCCGGGCTCCGACGTGTGCTTCGCCGACCTCCGTGACCGCCACATCGAGGAGCTCGCCGACTGGCTCGAGGCACACCTCGACCTCGAGGTGCTCGACGACATCGCCGCGACAGCGGTCGCGGTCGGCTCCGAGCCGGGGTGGGACGCACCGTGACGGCCCGGTGACCGCCCCGTGACGGCGTACGGACTGCTGCCTCCTGACCGGGGAGCCGATCACCGGGGCGTCCTGTGGTGGCGCTTCCCGACGCCGCGACCGGTGGTGTCCACGGCCGCGGTCGGTGGTGGCCTCGGCGAGACCGCGTGGGTGCTCAACGTGGGCGTCGATCGGGACTACCGGCGGACGGACCTCGACGCCCACGCTGCACAGATCGCCGCCTCGGCGGACCTCGCAGGCCCCGGGATGGCGTTGTTCACCGCGGCGGCCGTGGAGCGGGTGACGTACGCGACCGAGCCCGGACTGCCCGGTGGGCAGGAGGTGCAGGCGTGGGCGACCGTCGGGGTCACGCGCCCGACCTGGCCTGCCGACCGTGCGGCACTGCCGGGTGCGGGGGAACGGCTGCCCGGCACGATCAACGTCGTCGTGTTGGTGCCGGCGGCGTTCACCGCGGCGGCGTTGCTGCAGCTGAGCCACACCGCCACCGAGGCGCGTGCGCAGGCGTGCCTCGAGCACGGGGTGGCCGGCACGGGCACGGCGAGCGACGCCGTGGTGGTCGCCGGGCTGCCCCCGTCGACGTCGGCGTCGACATCGGTGTCGGGGCAGGACCTCGATCCCTTCGGCGGCGTGCGCTCGTGGTGGGGCGCGCGCGTGGCACTGGCCGTGCACGCCGCGGTGACCTCCGGCCTGCGGGGGGCGTCCGATGGGTGAGGAACGGAGCGCCGGCGGAGTGTCTGGACACGCAGCCCTCGTCGAGCCGCTGACCACCCCGCCTCAGTGGTACTCACGTCAGGATTCCGGCGGCCTCCGGCTGACGTACGCACCACCGAGGACAGCGAGGCGGGTCCGGCACCGTGCCGGCTGGGTCGCAACCGGCCTCCTCCTCGACCGGCTGCTCGGCGAGCCGCCCACACAGGTCCACCCCGTGGTCGGGTTCGCCTCGGTCATGGCGCGGGTGGAGCGGCTCACCTACGCCGACGGGCGAGCCGCCGGGGCCGCGTACGCAGGGGCCGGGCTGGCGCTCGGACTGCTCGCCGGCCGGTTCACCCCTCTCGGCCCCGCGGTCGCCGTGGCCGTGGCCGGGCGCATGCTCCGCGACGCCGGCGACCAGGTGGCGGACCCCCTGCTCCGGGGTGACCTCGACGCCGCCCGCGCGGCGCTGCCGGCGCTCGTCGGTCGCGACCCCACGCAGCTCGACGCGTCAGGCATCAGCGCAGCCGCGATCGAGTCGCTGGCCGAGAACACCGTCGACGCCGTCGTCGCGCCCGTCGTCTGGGCGCTGCTCGCGGGGGCGCCGGGCGTGATCGCGCACCGGGCGGCCAACACGATGGACGCGATGGTGGGTCACCGCTCGGTGCGGTACGCGCGCTTCGGCACCGCCGCTGCGCGGCTCGACGACGCGATGGCGTGGGTGCCTGCCCGGCTCACGGCGGTGCTGGTGGCCGGAGTACGCCCGCACCGGGCCCGCGCGGTCGCGCGCTGCGTACGCCGCGACGCCCCCGCCCACCCCTCGCCCAACGCCGGCGTCGCCGAGGCCGCGGCGGCCGCAGCGCTGGGCGTCGAGCTCGGCGGCCCGCTCACCTACGCGTACGCTGACGGCTCCGACGCACGCGTCGAGCAGCGGCCGCGCCTCGGTGAGGGTCCCCGCCCGACACCGGGCGACGTCGCCCGGGCCCGACGGCTGCTCGACCACGTGGAGCTGGCCCTGGTGGCCGGTCTCGTCGGGGTCGCGCTGGGGTCGGCCGTGGGACGGGGCAGGGTGCACCCATGAGCCTGACGTTCCTCACCGGCGGTGCCCGCAGCGGCAAGTCGGCGCTCGCGGTGCGCTGGGCGCAGACGTACGAGGGCCCCGTCGCCTTCGTCGCCACAGGCCGTGCCGGCGACGGTGAGATGGCCGAGCGGATCGCGCGCCACCGGGCCGAGCGTCCGGCCGACTGGTCGACGGTCGAGGAGCCCCGGGACGTCCCCGCCGCGGTCGCCGCGCTGCCGGCCGCGACCTGCGTCGTGCTCGACTGCCTGTCGCTGTGGGTCTCCACGCTGCTCGAGGACGGTCTCGACGAGGACGCCTGCCGCGACCGCGGCGAGGAGCTGGGCCGCGCCCTGGCGGCGCGGGATGCTCCGGCGTACGTCGTCACCAACGAGGTCGGTCTCGGACTCGTGCCGATGCACCCCGTGGGCCGGGCCTACCGCGACGCGCTCGGTCGGGTGAACGCAGCCGTCGCCGCGTACGCCGACCACGCCGTCCTCGTCGTCGCCGGGTGCACGCTCGACCTCGAGGCACCGTCCCCGCTCCCACCCGCGACCGGAGGATCCCGATGAGCACTCCCGACCCCCGGGCCGACCGGGCCGACCACCAGGCCGACCACCAGGCCGACGCTGCACGCGCCGCCCTCGCAGATGTCTGCGCTGCGATCGAGGCGCAGGACATGAGCCGGTACGCCGCCGCCCGTGACGCCGCGACGGCCGAGATGGACGGCAAGCTGAAGCCGCCCGGCAGTCTCGGGCGGCTCGAGACGCTCGCCGTACGCCTGGCCGGTGCGACCGGCTCGGCGACGCCGCGGGTCGAGGACCCCGTCGTCGTGGTCTGCGCCGCCGACCACGGCATCACCGCGCAGGGCGTCAGCGCGTTCCCGGCCGAGATCACCGGCTTGATGCTGCGCAGCTTCGCCACCGGCGGCGCCGCGGTGAACGTGCTCGCCCAGCAGGCCGGCGCACGCCTCGTGGTCGCCGACCTCGGCACGGTGGCGCCGCCGGAGCTTGGACCCGACGACTCGCCGGTGCTCGACCTGCGCGTCCGCGCCGGCACCGCCGACAGCACCGTCGAGGAGGCGATGACCAGGGAGGAGGCCGAACGGGCGCTCGCCCACGGCATCCGGCTCGGGCGCCGCCTCATCGGCGAGGGCGCCGACCTGCTTGTTCTCGGGGAGATGGGCATCGGCAACACCACGACCGCCGCGGCGCTGTCGGCCGCGCTGCTGGGACGGCCCGCGGAGGCCGTGTGCGGACGCGGCACGGGCGTCGACGACGCCGGGTACGCCCGCAAGGTCGCCGCCGTGCAGGCCGCGCTGGACCGCCACGATCTGGGGCCCGACCACGGGGCGGACCCCGTGACGGTGCTCGCGGCCGTCGGCGGTCTGGAGATCGCGGCGCTGGCCGGCGTCGTCCTGGGCGGGGTCGAGGCCGACGTGCCCGTGCTGCTCGACGGGTTCATCACCGGCGCGGCGGCTCTGGTCGCGCAGGCACTCAGCCCGACCTCGACGCGGGTCATGATCGCGGGGCACCTCTCGGCCGAGCCCGGGCACGCGCACCAGCTCGAGGCACTGGGTCTGGACCCGCTGCTGCGCCTGGACCTGCGCCTGGGGGAGGCCTCGGGCGGGTGCCTGGCGGTCCCGCTGGTGCGTGCCGCCGCCGCAGTGCTGGCACAGATGGCGACGTTCGCGAGTCTCGGGCTCGCGCCGTGAGCGCCGCCGGGCTGGTGCGACGCGAGCTGGGGGGCGTACGCGACGCCGCGACGCTCCTGACCCGGGTGCCGGTCGGCGGGGGTGCGGGCCGCCCCGAGGTCGCTGCCACGTGGTTCCCGCTCGTCGGGGCCGCCGTCGGGATCGTCGTCGCGTCGGTGCTGGTGCTGGCGTCGACGGTGCTGAGCGCGTTCGAGGCGGCGGTGCTCGCAGTCGTCGTCGAGGTGCTGCTCACCGGGGCCCTGCACCTCGACGGTCTCGCCGACACCGCCGACGGCACCGCCGGGCGCGACCCCGAGCACCGCCTGCGGATCATGCGGGACCACGCCATCGGCGTGTACGGCGCCCTCGCCGTCGGTCTCGACCTGGCCCTGCGGGTCGCGGTGCTCGCGGGGCTCGTCGTCGTGGGACTGCCGGCGCCGTCGGTGGTCGTCCTGGTCGCGGCCGCGTACGCGCTCTCGCGCTGGTCGCTGCTGCACGCGGCGCTGGTGCTGGGCTACCCGCGGGAGGCGGGCACGGGCCAGGGACTCGTCGAGGGCCTCACCGCGGGGCGCAGCCGCGCCGCCACCGGCGTCCTGCTGGTGCTGCTGCTCGCAGCGGGGGCCGTGCTGGGTCTGCCCGGGCTGGTGATCCTCGCCTGGTCGTGGGTGATGGCGCGCGCCGTGTCGGTGCTGGTCGCCGCCTGGGCACGGCTGCGGCTCGGGGGGATCACGGGCGACGTGCTCGGGGCGTGCGTCGAGCTCACCCTCGCCGTCGTGCTGGTGGTCGCTGCGGCTCTGCTGCGCGGGGCCTTCTGACCGCGGTCGCGTACGCGGTCGCGCTCACCGCCGCTCGTCGTCGTCCAGCAGTCCCATGTCGTCGAGCTCGGCCAGGAGTCCCGAGGCGCCCGCGTCTCGCTGTGAGGCGCGTCCGCGGCCGACCGAGCGCGGTGCGGCGGCCGGCTCGGCCTCGCGCGGCGCGTACGGGTCGCCGCGTCCGGCCCGCCCGGTCACCTGTGACTGCTCTGCCGCACCGCCGCGAGGACGGGCCGCGAGCACCAGCACGACCCCCACGGCCAGGATGCCGACGCCGATCCACGAGACGGGGCTGAACGCGAGCTGGAACGCCCAGCGGGTGAACGCCCCGACCAGGCGCGCGGCCAGCCCGGCCACGCCGACGGCCAGCAGGCCGAACGGGATGAGCGCCCAGCCCGTACGCCGCAGGCCGTCGCGCACCCGGCCGGAGCTGAAGGCGCGGAGCGCCAGGGCGCCCCCGAGGACGCCGAGCACGACCAGACCGCCGGCGAGGATCGGCTGCAGCACGTAGTACGACATCAGGGTGTCGCCTCCTCGGCGGTGTCTTTTCTTGATCCGTTCCAGAAAACGCGGGAGGGTGAGCGCGTACCGCCTGCCCACCAGGGTAGGCGGCTGAGACCACCCCGTCCGTCCCTGATCCCCACCGCGAGAGGACCGTCTGGTGTCTGCCGAAGACCACGTGACCGTCGAGAGCAAGATGAGCAAGGAGGAGGCCGCGGGCTGCCCCGTCGCCCACGGCCGCATGAGCCATCCCACGGAGGGCTCGTCGAACGAGCGCTGGTGGCCCGAGTCGCTCAACCTGAAGATCCTGCGCAAGCACTCCGAGGTCGCGGACCCGATGGACCCCGACTTCGACTACGCCGCGGAGTTCGCCACCGTCGACCTCGACGAGCTGCGCCGTGACATCGAGGAGGTCATGACGACCTCGCAGGACTGGTGGCCGGCCGACTTCGGCCACTACGGCCCCTTCTTCATCCGCATGGCCTGGCACTCCGCCGGCACCTACCGCGTCGCCGACGGCCGTGGCGGCGCCGGGGCGGGCATGCAGCGGTTCGCGCCGTTGAACAGCTGGCCCGACAACGCCAACCTCGACAAGGCCCGGCGCCTGCTGTGGCCCGTGAAGCAGAAGTACGGCCGCAAGCTCTCCTGGGCCGACCTCATGGTCTTCACCGGCAACTGCGCGCTGGAGTCGATGGGTCTGGAGACCTTCGGCTTCGCCGGCGGTCGCGCCGACGTCTGGGAGCCCGACGACGACGTCTACTGGGGTCCCGAGACCACCTGGCTGGGCAACGAGCGCTACTCCGGCGACCGTGAGCTGCAGGGTCCCCTCGCCGCGGTCCAGATGGGTCTTATCTACGTCAACCCCGAGGGCCCCGACGGCAACCCCGACCCGCTCGCCTCGGCGCGCGACATCCGCGAGACCTTCGGCCGCATGGCCATGAACGACGAGGAGACCGTCGCGCTCATCGCCGGTGGTCACACCTTCGGCAAGACCCACGGTGCGGCCGACCCCGGCGAGTACGTCGGCTTCGAGCCCGAGGGCGCCGACATCGAGGAGCAGGGCCTCGGCTGGAAGAACACGTACGGCTCGGGCAAGGGTCGCGACACCATCACCTCGGGCATCGAGGTGACCTGGAGCCAGACCCCGACGCAGTGGTCCAACAAGTACTTCGAGAACCTCTTCGGCTACGAGTGGGAGCTCACCAAGAGCCCCGCCGGCGCCCACCAGTGGCAGCCGAAGGACGGCGGCGGTGCCGGCACCGTGCCGAACCCCGAGGACGGTTCGCTGTCGCGCCCGCCGACGATGCTCACGACCGACATCGCGCTGCGTGAGGACCCGGCGTACGAGCAGGTCTCCCGCCGCTTCCTGGAGAACCCCGAGGAGTTCGCCGACGCGTTCGCCCGCGCGTGGTTCAAGCTGACCCACCGCGACATGGGTCCGATCCAGCGCTACATCGGCGACGAGGTGCCCAGCGAGGAGCTGCTCTGGCAGGACCGCGTGCCGGCCGTCGACCACGAGCTCGTCGACGACGCCGACGTGGCCGAGCTGAAGCGGCGCGTGCTGGATTCGGAGCTGTCGGTCTCGCGGCTGGTCGCCACCGCGTGGGCCTCGGCCTCGACGTTCCGCTCCAGCGACAAGCGGGGCGGCGCCAACGGCGCCCGCATCCGCCTCGAGCCCCAGTCGGGCTGGGCGGTCAACGACCCCGACGAGCTGGCCCGTGCCCTCCGTGTGCTCGAGGGCATCAAGGCCGACTTCGACGGCCAGGACGGGCCGAAGAAGATCTCGCTGGCCGACCTGATCGTGCTCGCCGGCTGCGCCGGTGTCGAGCAGGCCGCCCGCGACGCCGGGCATGACATCACCGTGCCCTTCACCCCGGGTCGCACCGACGCCAGCCAGGAGCAGACCGACGTCGAGTCGATGGCGTGGCTCGAGCCGATCAACGACGGCTTCCGCAACTTCCTCGGCAAGGGCGACATCCTCCCTGCGGAGTACCGTCTGGTCGACCGGGCGAACCTGCTCGGCCTGAGCGCTCCGGAGCTGACCGTGCTGGTCGGCGGGCTGCGGGTGCTCGGCGCCAACTCCGGTGAGTCCACCCACGGGGTGCTCACCGAGCGCGTCGGCACGCTGACGAACGACTTCTTCCTCAACCTCCTCGGCGGTCACGTCGAGTGGAAGCCGTCGTCGAGCGAGCCCGACGTCTACGAGGGCCACGAGCGTGGCTCCTCGGAGGTCCGGTGGACCGGCACCCGCAACGACCTGGTCTTCGGCTCGAACTCCGAGCTGCGGGCCGTCGCCGAGGTGTACGCCAGCAGCGACGGCGGCGAGAAGTTCGTCCGCGACTTCGTCGCCGCCTGGGACAAGGTGATGATGGCCGACCGGTACGACCTGACCGACTGAGGTCCCGACGCGACGAGCGCCCCGTTCCCGTGCAGGGAACGGGGCGCTCGTGCGTGCGCGAGGCTCGTGGCTGGTGCGTCGTACCTCGTGCCGGTTCGTCAGCCGGGGATCTGCAGCGTCTGCCCGACGTAGATCAGGTTCGGGTCCGACACCGTGTCGCGGTTGACGGCGTAGACGTCGCGCCAGCTGGTGCCCTCGCGTGCGGCGATGCGGGCGAGCGTGTCACCCGCCTGCACTACGTAGTTGATCGTGCCTGCGCTGGTGGTGCTCCCCGACGATGACGAGGCCGAGCGGTCTCCGCCGCGGCTCGGGCGTACGTCGCGGTCGCCGCCCCCGTTCCTGTCCGCCTGCCCGAGGCCGAGCTTCGCCGAGCACGCCGGCCAGGCGCCCCATCCCTGGGTGTCGAGGACGCGCTCGGCGACCGCGATCTGCTGCGACTTGCTCGCGAGGTCGGCGCGGGGCGCGTACGCGAGGCCGCCGAAGCCCTCCCAGGTGGGCTGGTAGAACTGCAGCCCGCCGTAGTAGCCGTTGCCGGTGTTGATCGACCAGTCGCCGCTGGACTCGCACTGCGCCAGGCGGTCCCAGGTCGCGGTCGACGCGGCCTCGGCAGGTGAGGCCAGCAGGGTCGGGGCCGCGGCGAGGCCGGCGACCGCGGCGGCTCGGCCGGCCATGCCGATCCGGCTGCGGTGAGGGCGGGTGGTGGTGTCGTTGATCTGCACGTGGACTTCCCTGTCCGGCGCCTGCGGTCGCCGTCCTGGCGCCCGCGTACGTCCCCCGAGCCCGCCCGGTCCGGAGTCGTCCGTTCGATGTCAGGTCACGACCCGGGCGGCGGGCGGGCCACGGCGGCCCGGGTCTCGACCAGATTACGGAACGGTCACGGGAGCGCCGCACAGCGCGGTGAACCGGTCCATGCCGAGGGGGCCACCTATCGGCGCTTCTTGCCCTTCTTGCCCTTGGCCTTGTTGCCCTTGGCCTTCTTCGCCGTGGCGGTCGCCTTCCTCGCCTCGGCGCGCGCCTCCTGGGCCTTCGCCTTCGCCTTCTTCGCGGCGGCACGCGCCTTGCGCGCCTGCGCCTTCGCCTTCTTGGCGGCTGCCTTCGCCTTCTTCGCCTTCGCGGCGGCCTTCTTGGCGGCGGCCTTGGCCTTCTTCGCCTGCGCTGTCGCCTTCTCGGCCTTCGCCCGCGCCTTCTTCGCCTTCGCCTCGGCCTTCTTGCCGTCGGCCTTCTTGACGTCGGCCTTCTTGGTGCCGCCGGCCTTCCTGCCGTCCTTCTTAGGCTCCGGCTCGCGCAGCCCGAGCTTGAGCGAGCAGGCCGGCCACGCCTTCCACCCCTGCACCTTCAGCACGCGCTCGGCTACCGTGATCTGCTCGGCCTTGGTCGCGCGGTGCGCCTTGCGGGCGTACGCGAGGCCGCCGAAGTCCTTCCACGTGGGCTGCCAGAACTGCAGGCCGCCGTAGTAGCCGTTGCCGGTGTTGATCGACCAGTTGCCACCGGACTCGCACGACGCGACGCGGTTCCAGGTCTTGGCCGGCGCCGCCTCGGCGGGCAACGCGACCAGGGCGGAGAGGGTGGCGAGGACGAGCGTGAGCAGGGCGTTCACGACGAGTCGGGCGTACGGCACACGTCGTCGGCTCGGTGCGTGCACGATGGGTCCTCCCGGGATCCTCAGCAGCGACGGTCACGAGGAGATTACGAACCGGGACGGTCGAATGTCGGCGAATCGACAGATCGACCCCAGATCGTCGGGATCGCGGCGGACTGTCCACGGGACTCACCGGGCACGGTCGAGACATGACGATCGAACCCTCCGCCATGCGTCCCCTCGGCCCCACCGGCATGCAGGTCTCGCCCCTGTGTCTCGGCGCCATGATGTTCGGTGCGTGGGGCGAGAAGGATCACGACGTCTCGATCTCGATCATCCACTCGGCCCTCGACGCCGGCCTGAACTTCATCGACACCGCCGACATCTACGCCCGTGGCGAGAGCGAGACGATCGTCGGCAAGGCGCTGAAGGGTCGGCGTGAGGACGTCGTGCTGGCCACGAAGTTCCACGGGCCGATGGACGTCGACATGGGCGAGACCGGCAACCCGCTCTACCGGGGCAACTCCCGCCGCTGGGTCGTGCAGGAGGTGGAGAACAGCCTCCGCCGGTTGCAGACGGACTGGATCGACCTCTACCAGGTGCACCGTCCCGACGGCATCAGCAGCGACGAGGAGACCCTCGCCGCCCTGACCGACCTGCAGCAGCAGGGCAAGATCCGCGCGTTCGGGTCCTCGACCTTCCCGGCCCACCACGTCGTGCAGGCGCAGTGGACCGCCGAGCGACGCGGGCTGCGGCGCTACGTCACCGAGCAGCCGCCGTACAGCCTCCTGGCCCGCGGCGTCGAGGCCGACCTGCTCCCGGTGGCGCAGCAGTACGGCATGGGTGTGTTGCCGTGGAGCCCGTTGAACGGCGGGTGGCTGACCGGCAAGTACCGCAAGGGGCAGGACGCCCCCGACACCAACCGGGCCCAGATGATGCCGGACCGCTTCGACTACTCCACACCCGAGAACGCAGCGAAGCTCGACGCGGTGGAGCAGCTGGCCCAGCTCGCGGACGACACCGGCATCACCCTGATCCAGCTCGCCCTGGCCTTCGTCATGCAGCACCCGGCGGTGACCGCGCCGATCATCGGCCCGCGCACGCAGGAGCACCTCGACAGCCAGCTCGCCGCGCTCGAGGTGACCCTCGCCGCCGACGTGCTGGACCGGATCGACGAGATCGTCCCGCCCGGCCGCAACCTCGACCCGGTCGACGCGGGCTTCGTGCCGGACCCCGTGCAGGACGCGAGCCTGCGGCGACGCTGAGGCTCAGCTGCTGCGATCCTCCGGCGGTGCCTCGTCGGGGCGTCCCGGCTCGGTGTAGGTCTCGGCGCGCGTGTCGACCTCCGGGTCGAGCCGGTCGGCCTCGGCGAGGTCGTCGATCTGCCGAGCGCGCAGCTGCGCGGCCTCGGCGTTGAGCCTCTGGGCGCCGGCCTGGAGGTTCTCGGCCTCACGCCGGGCGGCCTCCGCGGCCCGCTCGGCCTCGATGGCCTCGCTCTCGCGCTGCGCGATCTCACGGTCGGCCTCACGCGCCTGCGTACGCAACGCCTCCGCGCGTGCCTGCCGCCCGCGCACGGAGCGGGACGCGGCGAACCGGACGGCGTACGCGATGCCCGCCGCGAGGACGAGCACCACGAGCACACCGCCGACGACGTACATGACTCCGGAGAGATCCACGTGCTGCTCCTACCCGAAGGGCCGGGACGCGCACCTGCGCCTCGGCCCTGTCGTCGATCGGTGGGATGAGGGTCAGATGCGGTCGCGCACCTCGTCGGAGACGCGCTGCGCGTCCTCCTGGGCCTGCTGCTTGCCCTGCTCGAGGTCCTCGCGCACCTGCTCACGCTGCTCCTGCGCCTTGGCGTAGGAGTCCTCGAGGATCCGTCGCGCGACGTCGCGGCCGCCGAGACCGAAGGCCAGGGCGAGGCCGAGGGCCAGCGCACCCATGACGGCGGCGAAGGCGATCGTCACGATCTCCTCGGCGATCTGCAGCTGGTTCAGGATCATGAAGAAGGCGATCACCATGACCAGGGACGGCACGACGCTCGCCACGATCTTGCCGGTCGGGGTGTCTCCCATGACGCGGACGACCGCGGCCGCGACGCCACCCGCCACGAGCGCGGCGACGACGAAGATCAGGATCGCGGCGATGATGTTCGGCAGGTAGCCGACCACGCCCTCGACGAACGCGGAGACCACGGAGATGCCCAGCGCGCCGATGGCGGTCACGATGAAGAAGAAGATCAGGTAGAAGACGACGCTGCGGATCCCGCGGGTCGGGCTCGCACCGGGCATGAACTGCTCGACCTGCTCGTGCGCTGCCGACTCGTGCAGGCGCCGGTCGAGGCCCATCCGGTCCAGAGCCGTGCCGATGGCGGCCGCGACCCGCCGACTCACGGCTTGAGCCTATGGAGTGCAACTGGTTGGGGCGCGTCAGAGCTCACGATCGAAGAAGTCGATGAGCCGGTCCATCGCGGCGGGGAAGGCCGGCCCGAACGCGTGCCCCTCGTTCGGCCACCACTCGACCTCGGTGTCGACGCCCTCCGCGCGCAGCGCGCGTGCGGTGTCGCGTGTCCACTGCGGCGGGCAGGTGTCGTCCAGTCGGCCGTGCTGGATCTGCACCGCCGCCTCGACCCGGTCGAAGTAGTTCACGGCGTTGACGCCCGGCCAGAACTGTCGGCCACGCGGCGTGCCCGGCAGGCCGTACTCGGATCGGATGAAGGAGACGAGCTCGGAGTCCGCGCCGTCGTCGAGCTGGAACTGCTGCAGGTTCTCGCTCTCCTTGGAGCTCACCGGCGCCCAGGCGGAGGCGGCCCCGACGATGTCGGGCCGCATCACCAGCGCGCGGTAGACGACGCCACCGCCCATCGAACGACCGAAGAGCCCGATCCGGTCGTCGTCGATGCGCCCGAGGCGTTCGCCCTGCAGCGAGCGGGGCGCCTTGCGCAGTGCCTGCACCGCGTTGATCGCGTCGATGGCGTAGCCCAGGCGCACCTGGCGCTCCGCGTTCGTGTCGCTCGAGCCGGCATGGTCGCGGTAGTCGGTGTGCAGGGCGACGTACCCGCGCTCGGCGAGGTAGCCCCGCTCGCGGGTCATGCCCTGGCCCTGCACGTAGATGTCGGGGTCGATGTAGCCGTGGGCCAGCACCGCCGCCGGGAACGGCCCCGGCCCCTGGTTGCGCGGCACGTTCAGCACGCCGGTGACACGGAGGCCGTTGCTGCGGTAGACCACGTCGTAGGAGGCGTACGCGGAGGTCTGCTCCCGGGTGCCGGTGATGCGCAGTCCGCCGCCGCGCATCGGCTTGCGGGCGAAGGACGGGATCGAGACCTCACCGCGCGGAGCCGTCTCGAACGGGTCGTCCGGCTCGGGTGACCCGGTGGGTGACTCGGTGGGTGACTCGGCGGGCGACTCGGTCGGTGACGGTGTGGCCGAGGGGCTGGCCGAGGGGGCGCCGGAGTCCGACGACGGTGCGGACTCGGATGTCTCGGCCGGACCGGTGCCACCGGTGCCATCAGTGTCCGCGGTGCACGCGGAGGCCGTCAGGGCCAGCGCAGCGAGCAGCACGCCTGGGGTGCGGCGCCGCCTCACGGGACCAGCACCACCTTGCCGCGGGGGGACCCCTCGCGCTGGTGGGCATGGGCGGCGGCCGCCTCGGCCAGTGGGAAGGTGCGGTCGACCACGACCTCGAGGTCGCGGGCCTCGACGGCGGCGAGGAGCTGCGTACGCGCCGCGCTGCGGATCTCGGCGCCGTCGCCGCTGCCGTCGAGCACCTGGAACCCGTCGGCCTCAGCCCGCCCGAAGGCGGCGATGCTCGCGATGCGGTCGCGGTCGTCGACGACGGTGAGCGAGACGTCGATCGCCTCGTCGGTGCCGACGCAGTCCAGGGCGGCGTCGTAGCCGGCCGGGGCGAGGTCGCGGACCCGCTCGAGGAGCCCGTCCCCGTACGCCACCGGGCGGGTGTTGTAGCCACGCAACGTCAGGAACGCGGACTCCGACGCGGTGCCGACCACACTGGCACCCCGGGCGACCGCCAGCTGCACGAGGGCCAGACCGACCCCTCCGGACGCCCCGTGCACGAGGATCGTGTCGCCGCGGCCGACCTTCGTCGCCTCCAGCAGGTGTACCGCGGTGACGCCGGTGAGCATCAGCCCCGACGCGGCCTCGAAGGACAGCGACGACGGCTTGTGCAGCACGTCGCCGGCGTCGAGGGCGAGGTGCGTGGCCTGGGCGCCGGCGGGGCCGTACGCGATGACCTCGTCGCCCACCCGCAGCTCGCCGGTGGGCCCGGTGACGTCACCGTCGCCGACAGCGATGACGACGCCGGCCGCCTCCCAGCCGATCCGCAGCGGCAGGGCGTCGGGGTCCTCACCCCAGGCGCCACCGAAGCGCTTGTGGTCGGCCGGGTTCAGGGCGGCGGCGCGCACCTCGACGACGACCTGCCCGGGACCCGGCTCGGGTGTCGGGATGTCGCGCAGCTCGAGGACGGCGGGATCCCCGTACGTCGGGGCGAGGACGGCGGACGGCATGGGGACTCCCGGCGGTGGACGGCACGAGCGGGTGGCTCTGCGCCCACGGTGCCCCACGCGTCCAATTCGTGCTCAGGCACCGGTCACCAGCCACCGGTCGCCGCGTTCGCGGTGCACCAGCACGACGGCGCGTGCGCCCATGAAGACCAGCGCGAAGGCCGCCCAGACCGCCACCAGCCCCGGGCCGGCACCGGCGAGCAGTGCGAGCGGGGCGTACACGAGCAGGGTCAGCAGGCCGCCCCACGCCAGGTACGGGCCGTCGCCGGCGCCGATGAGCACGCCGTCGAGCACGAAGACCACCCCGGCGACGGGCTGCGCGAGAGCCGCGAGCAGCAGCACGGGCACCAGCCGTTCCTGCACGGCGGTCTCCGGGGTGAACAGCGCACCGAGCACCGGGCTGAGCGCGGCGAGTCCGGCGCCGGTCAGGAAGCCTGCGGCCAGACCCCACTGGATCATCCGGCGGGTGTCGGCGCGCGTCGTCGTCACGTCGCTCGCGCCGAGGGACCGCCCGGTGAGGGCTTGACCGGCGATCGCGATGGCGTCGAGTGCGAAGGCCAGGGTGCTCCACAGGGTCAGGGCGAGCTGGTGGGTGGCGAGGTCGACGTCCTGGTCCGGCCCGGCGGGGCCGAGCGCGACGGCGTACGTGGTGAGCAGCAGGGCCGCCCTGAGGGTCAGGGTGCGGACGACCAGCGGTGTACCGGCCCGGGCTGCCAGCCGGATGCCGCGCACGTCGGGGCGCAGCGACGCCTCCTCGCGGAGCGCGCCGCGGACCACGACGGTCAGCAGCCACACGGCGCCGAGGGTCTGGGCGATCACGGACCCGTACGCCGAGCCCGCGATGCCGAGGTCGAGGCCGAAGACGAGCACCACGTTGAGGACGACGTTGAGGAGGTTCGTCACGACCGCGACGAGCAGGGGTGTGCGGGTGTCGAGGAAGCCCCGCAGGACGCCCGTGGCGGCGAGGATCACCAGCAGCGGGGTGACCCCGAGCAGTGCGGGGACCAGGTACGCCACCGCCTGGGCCGTCGCCTCCTCCGAGGCGCCGAACAGTCCGACGAGTGGTCCGGCGAGCACCATGCCGGGCACGGTGACGAGCACGCCGACGACGACGGCGAGCCAGATCCCGTCGATGCCGACGGCGAGCGCACCGCGGCGGTCGTCCGCGCCGAGCCGTCGGGCGACGGCGGCGGTGGTGCCGTACGCGAGGAACACGCAGACCCCGACCACCGTCTGCAGCACGGCGGCGGCGAGACCGAGGCCGGCGAGCGGGGTGGTGCCGAGACGCCCGACGATGGCGGCGTCCGCCAGCAGGAACAGCGGCTCGGCGATCAGCGCGAGGAACGCGGGGCCGGCCAGGGCTGCGATCTGACGGTCCCGGGAGGTCCACCACCGTCGCTCGCGCATGGCCCGAGGTTAGGTCCGTGCCAGGATCGGTCCATGATCCGCACCGAGTTCACCGAGATGTTCGGGGTCGAGCACCCCATCGCCTGCGGCGGCATGACCGCCGTCGGCACCGCCGAGCTGATCGCGGGGGTGGCGAACGCGGGAGCCCTCGGCTTCCTCACCGCCCTGACGCCCGGGTCGCCGGAGGCGCTGGTGAAGGAGATCGCGAAGACCCGCGACCTCACCGACAAGCCCTTCGGCATCAACCTGACGATCCTGCCGAGCATCGACCCGATCCCGTACGACGAGTACCGCCAGGTCATCGCCGAGTCCGGTGTCGGCGTCGTGGAGACCGCCGGCTCGAACCCTGCTCCGCACCTGCCGACCTTCAAGGAGGCCGGCATCAAGGTGGTGCACAAGGCCACGACGGTGCGCCACGCGCTGAAGGCGCAGTCCATCGGGGTCGACGTCGTCAGCATCGACGGGTTCGAGTGTGCGGGTCACCCGGGCAACGACGACGTGCCCGGCCTCGTGCTGATCCCGGCGGCCGCTGCCGCGTTGGACATCCCCGTCATCGCCTCGGGCGGCCTGGGCAACGGTGCGGGTCTCGTCGCGGCGTTGGCGTTGGGCGCGGTGGGCATCAACATGGGCACCCGTTTCGTGGCGACGGCCGAGGCGCCGGTGCACGAGAACATGAAGCGTCAGATCGTCGAGAACGACGAGACCGACACCGTCATCGTGTTCCGGTCCTTCGGCAACACCGCGCGCGTCGCGAAGAACTCGATCTCGATGGAGATCGCCGAGATCGGTGCCCGGGAGGACTCGACCTTCGACGACGTCGCCCACCTCGCCTCGGGCAAGCGCGCCCGCGAGGCCGTCATCGACGGTGGCGACATGGAGGGCGGCATGTGGTGGGCGAGCCAGGCGCAGGGTGTCATCGACTCGGTCGGCACGTGCGCCGAGGTCGTCGACGAGATCATGGCCGACGCCGAGCGCATCATCTCCGAGCGCCTCAGCTCCGCCCTCACCTGACGCCGAGAGGGCACAAAATCGTGCCGAGAGGGCACAAAATGACAGCCTGGGGCGTCATTCTGTGCCCTCTCGCGGAAACTTTCTGCCCTCTCGCGGGTCAGTCGTCGAGGAACGGATAGTCGATGTAGCCCTCGCCGCCGCCACCGTAGAAGGTGTCCGGGTTCGGCTCGTTGAGCTCCGCGCCCGTACGCCACCGCTCGGGCAGGTCCGGGTTCGCGATGAAGAGGCGACCGACGACGACCGCGTCGCCGAGGCCGTCGGCGAGCAGCTTCTCGGCGTCGTCGCGGGTGGTGACGGTGCCGAAGCCGTCGTTGATGAGGAACGGCGCGTCGACGCCCTCGCGGATCTGGTTGGTGACGTCGGCGCGGGGGTCGGCGAGCACGGAGACGTACGCGAGGCCGAGGTCCTTGATGCCGTCGACGACGGCACCGTAGGTGCGCAGCACGTCGAGGGGGTCCTCCTCGGTGGCGCCCTGGATGTTGTGTGCGGGGGAGAGGCGGATGCCGACCTTCTCGGCGCCGATGGCGTCGGCGACGGCGCGGGTCACCTCGATGGCGAAGCGTGCGCGGTTCTCCGGGGAGCCGCCGTAGGCGTCGTCGCGGGTGTTCGAGCCGGGGGCGAGGAACTGGTGGATCAGGTAGCCGTTCGCGGCGTGCACCTCGACTCCGTCGAGCCCGGCGGCCACGGCGTTGCGGGCGGCGTGGGCGTACTCCTCGACGACGCCGGGGATCTCCGACTCCTCCAGGGCGCGCGGCTCGGGGTGGTCCTTCTGCCCGTCGGCGGTGACCATCTGGCCGGGGGCGGCGATGGCCGAGGGGGCGACGGACTCGAGCCCGTCCTTGTTGTCGGGGTGGGCGATGCGGCCGGCGTGCATGAGCTGCGCGACGATGCGGCCGCCCTCGGCGTGCACGGCGTCGGCGACCCGGCGCCAGCCGACGACCTGCTCGTCGGAGTGGAAGCCGGGGGTGCCGAGGTAGCCCTTGCCGACGGCGCTCGGCTGCGAGCCCTCGGTGATGATGAGGGCGGCGCTCGCGCGCTGGCGGTAGTACTCGACGTGCAGGTCGCCCGGCACGCCGTCCTCGCCGGCGCGGTTGCGGGTCAGCGGCGCCATGACGATGCGGTGCGGGAACTTGCCCAGCGGGGTCTGCAGGGGGGTGAACAGGTCGGTCATGGGTCCTCCGGAGTGGGTGAAGGTGGCAACGATCGAGATCATTGCCAGCAACCGAGTCGCGGACACCGTCATTCCCGGGTGAGGTCACGGGGTGCGCAGCGTCACGGTCGTGAGAGGCAGCGGCCAGGGGGTACGAGGACCCGGTGAGTCCCGCACCCCCACCCAGCCGTCTCGGCCTCGGCCTGGCCGCGGTCGGCCGCCCGGCGTACATCACCGCCACCCGGGCCTCCCTCGGTGAGCCGGACACCGACGCCGACCGGTCGGTGACCGCGCTGCGGGACCGGAGCCACGCGCTGCTGGACCATGCGTACGCCCACGGCGTCCGCTACCTCGACGTGGCGCGGTCCTACGGCCGCGCCGAGGAGTTCCTCGCCGCATGGTTCGACGCGCGCCCGGAAGCGGCGGCGGACTGCGAGGTCGGCTCGAAGTGGGGCTACACCTACACCGGCGGCTGGCGCATGGACGGCGACGACGACGGCGCCCACGAGGTCAAGGACCTCACCCGGGGCACGTTCGACCGTCAGCTCGGGCAGACGAGAACGACGCTCGGTGACCGGCTCGCGGTCCACCACGTCCACTCCGCGACGACCGAGTCCGGCGTCCTGGACGACGAGGACGTGCTCGCAGGGCTGCGCGACCTCGCCGCGGAGGGCGTACGCATCGGCATCTCCACCTCCGGGCCCGACCAGGCCGCCACCGTCGAGCAGGCCCTGCGTGTCCCCCGCGACCCGACCCGACCGGTGGCCGACGGCGGACCCCTGCTCATCACCTCGGTCGAGTCGACGTGGAACCTGCTCGAGCCCGCGGCCGGGCCGTCCCTGGCCCGAGCGGCCGAGGCGGGCGTCCGCGTCATCGTCAAGGAGGTCGTCGCCAACGGCCGCCTCGCGCCGACCGACGAGGCTCACGCCGGCGCCGACGCGATCGCCGCCGAGCTGGGCGTCCCCCTCGACCAGCTCGCCACCCTGGCCGCCCTCGCGCAGCCGTGGGCGTGGCGGGTGCTCTCGGGTGCCGTGACGGTCGACCAGCTCGCCTCGAACCTCGCGGCCGAGCGCCTCCCGACCACCGACCTGATCCCGTACGCCGACCGCCTCGACGCCCTCGCCGAGCCCCCGGAGGACTACTGGACCGCCCGGTCGCGGAGGTCCTGGTCGTGACCGCGGCGACCCCGCGCGTGCTCGTCACGGGCTTCGAGGCCTTCGCCGGGATGGCGTCCAACCCCACCGAGCAGCTGGTGGGCGACCCCGACGGGCTGCGGACCGACGGGGTGGAGATCGTCCCCGTCCTGCTGCCCGTCAGCTTCGCGGGCGCCCTCGAGCGCGTACGCAGCGCTCTGGACGAGCACCGTCCCGACGCCGTCCTCGGCCTGGGTCTCGCGGCGGGGAGGCCCGTCATGACGCCGGAGCGGATCGGGGTCAACGTGGCGCACGTCGAGCCGGCCGTGGGCGGCCGCGACACCGACGGGGGCCACGACCGTGCCGACAACGACGGCGCCGCACCCCGGCACAGGCCGGTCGACCCGGGGGCCCCCGACGCGCTCCTGGCCACGCTCCCTCCCGACCTGCTGGTTGCGGCGCTGCGTGAGGCCGCGGTGCCCGCCGCGGTCTCGGAGTCGGCCGGCACGTACGTCTGCAACACCGTCCTCTTCGGGGTGCTGGCGCACCTGCGGGCCACGCGCCGCGGGCACGTACCGGCCGGGTTCGTGCACGTGCCGGCGACACCCGACCTGGCCGTGGTCGACCCGTCGCTGCCGAGCATGGACGCAGCACTGCTGCGCCACGGCGTACGCGCCTGCCTCGAGGCCACGGCGTCGTTCCTGTCCCATCCGCGACCGGTCCCGACACGCGAGAACGCGTCGGACCCCTCGGACATGGTCTAGCGTCGCGCTCATGGCCGAGTCCGATCGACCGGGCACCGGAGAGGGCTCGACGAAGAAGGGCATCCGCCGAGCCGGCCCCGGCCGACTCGTCGTCGGCGGGTTCGTCGGCACCAGCGCCATCGGCACCGTCCTGCTCCTGCTCCCGGTCTCGCGAGCGGGTGACGCGGGCGCCGGGTTCATGGAGGCCCTCTTCACCTCCGTCAGCGCGGTGTGCGTGACCGGCCTGATCGTCGTGGACACGCCGGTCTACTGGTCGGGCTTCGGGCAGGCGATGATCCTGCTGCTCATCCAGGTCGGAGGCTTCGGGGCGATGACGTTCGCCTCGCTGCTCGGGCTGCTGCTCTACCGCCGGCTCGGTATGCGGACGCGCGTCACCGCCGCCGCGGAGACCAAGACGGTGGGCATCGGCGACGTCCGCACGGTCGTGAAGAACGTCGCGATCACGAGCCTGCAGGTCGAGGCCGTGGTGGCGACGATCCTGACCCTGCGGTTCTGGCTCGCGTACGGGGACCGCTTCACCTTCGGCGAGGCGGTCTGGCAGGGGGTCTTCCACGCCGTCTCGGCGTTCAACAACGCCGGCTTCTCGCTCTTCAGCGACAGTCTGATCGGCTACGTCGCCGACCCGTTCATCATCGTCCCCGTCGTCGTGGCCGTGGTGCTCGGCGGCATCGGGTTCCCCGTCATCCTCGAGCTGCGGCGTCGCATCGCACCGCGGCAGTGGAACCTCCACGTACGCCTCACCCTGATCGGCACCGGCGTGCTGCTGGTGGGCGGATGGATCTTCTTCGCCGTCGTCGAGTGGGGCAACCAGGGCACCCTCGGCTCCCTGGGTCTCGACGGCAAGCTGCTGGGCTCGCTGATGCAGTCGGCGATGCCGCGTACGGCGGGCTTCAACTCCGTCGACACCGGTGCGATGAGCGACGAGGCGCTGCTCGGCACCATCGTGCTGATGTTCATCGGCGGCGGGTCGGCCGGCACCGCGGGCGGCATCAAGGTCACCACCGCCGCCATCCTCGTGGTCGCGGTCATCACCGAGGTCCGCGGCGAGCGGGACGTGACGGTCTTCCGCCGTCGGGTCGACGACGGCACGGTGCGCCAGGCGTTCACGCTCTTCGCGTTGGCCAGCACCGTCACCATCGCCGCCTCGATGCTGCTGATGGTCTTCGAGGAGGTCCGCGCGCTCCCGCTGATGTTCGAGGCGGTCTCGGCGTTCGGCACCGTCGGCCTCTCCACGGGGGTCACCGGCGGCCTCGACGTACGCGGCGAGCTGCTGCTGGTCGTGCTGATGCTGCTCGGCCGCATCGGGCCCATCACCGCGATCACCGCGCTGGCGCTGCGCCAGACGCGTCGTCACTACCGCTATCCGGAAGGCAGGCCGATCATTGGCTAGGAAGACAGCAGCCGAGGCCGACGGCGTCGCCGTCATCGGACTGGGACGGTTCGGGCTCGCGCTCGCCCGTGAGCTCGTCGCGGAGAACGTCGAGGTGCTCGGCATCGACCGGCGCGAGGAGCTCGTGGAGGAGGTCGCCCCCGAGCTGACCCACGTCGTCGAGGCCGACGCCACCGACGAGGCGACGCTGCGCGAGCTCGGCGTGGCCGAGATGGGACGCGTCGTGGTGGCGATGAGCGACCTCGAGTGCAGCATCCTCGTGTGCACCGCGGTGATGGAGCTGGGTGTGCCGACCGTGTGGGCGAAGGTCGCGAGCCGCCGGCACGCCGACATCCTCCTGAAGCTGGGGGTGAGCCATGTCGTCTTCCCCGAGGACGACATGGGCAAGCGGGTGGCGCACCTCGTCCGCGGACGCATGCTCGACTACATCGAGCTCGACGACGGGTACGCCTTCGTCAAGACGCGGCCCCCGCGCAACGTGTGCGACGTGAAGCTGTCCGAGGGCGGCTTCCGCAGCAAGTACGGCATCACGGTCGTGGGCGTGAAGCGGCCGCACGACGACTTCACCTACGCCGACGCCGACACCGTCATCAGCGTCGACGACATCATCATCGTCTCGGGCACCCGGTCCGCGGTCGAGAAGTTCGCGGACCACTCCAACCAGTCAGCCTGACCGGTCGGGGCGGTCCGGCCGCTCCTCCTCACCGGCCAGGGTGAAGCCGACCGTCGGCGGGCCCCCGATGGGCGCCATGCCGGGTCCCGGGCCGACGTCCTCGAGGTCGTGCCACACGACCTCGACGGACTCGAATCCCTTGTGCCGCTGCATCCGGGCGTAGTAGCGGTACGCCCTGCGGTCCGCCTCGGTGAGCGTCACCTCGTCGGTGAACGGCGTGAGCAGCGCCCGGGGGTAGAGCCGACGGGCCAGCACGACGCAGGTCTCGGTGCCCAGCACGAAGACGTTGGCGGCGAGGAAGAGCAGGGCCGTCAGGCCCAGGGTCAGGGCGAACACCGCGTTGACGTCGGTGACCTGGCTCAGGATGCGCGCGACGTACACCCCGCCGAGCTGCTGCAGCAGGGCGAAGCCGACGCCCACCACGGCGCCGCCCGCGACCGCGTGGGACCAGGCGACCGAGCGCAGGGAGGCCAGACGGAACAGGAACGCGACCGCCAGCGAGATCAGCGCGACCGTGCCAAGGCCGGCGCCCGCTGCGATCCAGCCGGAGAAGGACTCGAACTCGTCGGTGAGCTGCTGCACCGTCAACGACGCCGCGGAGACCAGGAGGGCGAAGAGGCCGAAGCCCGAGATCAGACCGGCGGAGCGTACGCGGCTCAGCACCGGGTTCGGGCGGGAGTTGCGCGGCTGAGCCCAGGCGACCCACAGCGTGTTCTGCACCGCCTGCCCCAGCCCGAGCACGCCGTACAGGGACGCGATCAGACCGACCGCGACGGCGCCGAAGCTGCCCTGGAGGCCGTTGGGCGAGGAGAGCTGCGTGCCGACGATCGGGAACTGCGCCACCGCGGAGTTCAGCAGCGTCTGCGCCAGGCCCGAGTCGCCGGACAGGACGAACCCGAGCAGCGTCGTGGAGAGCAGCAGCAGCGGGAAGATCGCGACGAACAGGTAGTGCGTGACGATCGCGGCGAGGTAGACGCCCTGGTCGTCGACGAACTTGTAGACGATCGACAGCGGGACCGACACCCAGCGACGCCTGCGCTGGAACCGGTCGAGGCGGCGGGTGGCGTCCACCCGCCCACACTAGGACGCCGAGGTGGTCGGCCAGTCGCGCAACGTGCGGATGAAGAGGTCACGAACCTGCTCCACCGGGCCGTCCAGTTCCTCGGCGGACCAGCCCGAGGTGTCCACCGGGGGCAGCACCCGCACCTGCACCGTGCCGGGGTTGACCGCGATCGCCGAGGACCCCGCGAGGTTGCCGGTGTTGCGCAGCACGATCGGGACCATCGGCACACCCGCCTGGATCGCGAGGTGGAAGGCGCCCTTCTTGAAGGGCAACGGGTCCGGGGTCGGCGAGATCGTGCCCTCGGGGGCGATGGCCACCGAGATGCCCTTGTCCCGGATGAGGCGTACGGCCGGCTCCAGCGCCTTCAACGCCTGCTGCCGATCGGTGCGGTCGATGAAGGCGACGTCGGCGAAGCGGAAGAACTGCCCCCAGATCGGCATCCGCGCCACCTCCTTCTTCGCCACCCCGGTGAAGCCGCCGCGCAGCACCTTCATCAGCACCGGCACGTCGAAGGTCGACTGGTGGTTGAAGACCGCGACACAGGGGCGCGTACGCCGCAGGTGCTCGATGCCCTCGATCTCCACGTGGACGCCGGCCGCCGCCAGCGACGCGTCGCCCGCGAACCCGACCGCCAGGTCGATCGCCTGGCGCCGGTCGCGATTCAAAGCGCCCAGACCGAGGCCGGTGGCCAGGCCTCCCACGAGGCCGCCGTAGAAGCCGGCGGTGCGGGCCACGCGGCGTACTCCCGGCACCGGCCCCGGCTGCTCCTGGCAGTCGAGCACCGGCCAGCCGCGCGCCTCGGCGACCTCGCGCAGCTCACGGTCGGGAGAGACCGCCATGGGGTGGCCGACGGTGGCCAGGAACCGCACGTCCTCACGGCCGTTGGAGTAGGCGAACGAGGCGTCGAGGTCGACGCCGTGGGCCGCCGCGTCCTCGCGCACCGCCGCCGCCTTGAACGGGCCGTACGGCGACCGCCCCGCCACCTGGCCCGTCAGCCGCCCCTCGGCGTCGACCTCGACCTCGGTGCACAGCAGGGCGTCGACCCCGAGCGTCTCGGCCATGTCCTGCACCTGCATGCGCGTGGCGGAGGTGGCGATGACGACGCGGTGGCCGCGCTCCTGGTGGGCACGGCACAGGTCCCAGACCTCACGCCTGATCGTCTCGGCGATCTGGTTGTCGAAGACCCGTGCCCCGACCCGGCGGAGCTGTTCCGGCGTCGCGCCCGCCAGACCCGCCACCGACACGTCCAGCAGCTTCTCGAACCGGTCGACCGTCGCCGTCGCGTTCACCGTCGCGGCCAGGGTGCGGGCCAGCTCCAGCGGGCCGATCCGACCCGACCGGATGCGGTGCCGGTAGAACGCCACCGCGCTGAACCCCGCGATCAACGTGCCGTCGTAGTCGACGTAGGCCGTCGTGGTCGGACCCTCCGGCGCCGCGTGGATCGCGTGGAGGCGGTCCGCCAGGACGGCGTCACGCCGTCGTACCGGGTCGTCCATGCGGTGTACCTGCCCGACGCCGGGTCCCTCTAACGGGACCCGGCGACCGGACTGCGCGACTCAGTCTTCGTCGACCTGGAACCGCTGCTCCCTCTCGCTGTGGATGCGCCACAGGTGCTCGGCCATCGCCTCGGGGCTCTTCTTCTCGTCCTCGGGGTCGATCGCCCCGCCGATGATGAGCTGGCCGACGTGGATGTTCTCGTCCTTGAGCTCCTCGTGCAGCAGGTCGATGTAGGCCCGCTGCCCGTGGAACGCGACGGTCGTGCCGGTGACGGTGCGGCCCGGCTTGACCGCCGACCCGCCGTTGATGAACAGGATCGTGCCGCCGTCGGGCAGGAACCGCATGCCCGGCAGCACCTGCTGCACCGCGGCGACCGGTCCGTAGATCGAGAACTCGACCGGGCCGACCAGGTCCTCGGGACGGGTCTCGAGCACCGGGCGCATGAAGTCCTTCTGCGGCAGCGGCGAGTACTGCAGGATCTCGATCGGCCCCATCGTCTCGGTGACCTGCTCGAGCGTCCGGCGCAGCGAGGCGGGGTCCCGGACGTCCGCGGTGAAGCCCTGCGCGGTGACGCCGTCGTTCTCCAGGTCGGCGGCGAGCGCGTCGACCTTGCTCTGCGTACGCGAGATGAGGGCGATGGAGAAGCCCTCCTTGGCGAAGCGGCGGGCGACTGCGGCGCCGAGCCCGCGGCCGGCGCCGACGATGGCCATGGTGGTCATGGGAGTCCTTTCCTGGACTGTCGAAGATGTCGTGGTCAACCAGTCGCTACCCAGCCGACGTGACCGGCACGCCGTCCTCGGCGCACTGTCGGTTGTGTGCAACTCGACGTCGGGATCGAGCGCTTGGGGGGTAGGGGCAGGCCATGAGCAGCTCAGGTGGGGCGTCCGGTCCGGTCATCGTGGTCGGTGCGGGCATCGCCGGCATCCAGTGCGCACGCGAGCTGCGAGCCGCAGGTGTCCCCGTGCACGTCATCGATCGCGGCCGCCGCATCGGAGGACGCATGGGAGGTCGCCGCATCGAGGACAGGCAGGTCGACCTGGGCGCGTCCTACTTCACGGTCTCCGACGACGAGTTCGACGAGGTCGTGCGCACTGCCGAGAGAGTCGGCGTCGTCCGCCCCTGGACCGACACCTTCGTCGCGCTCGAGGACAGTGAGGCGACGCCGAAGTCCGGGCCGACGCGATGGGGCGCGGGCAACGGGCTGCGCGCGTTCGTCGAGCACCTGGCGCACGACGTCGACGTGCAGCACCCCGTGACCGTCGCGTCGGTGACGCTCGGCGCCGCCGGGCCGGCCGTCGACGGCCGCACCGCCCCCGCGGTCGTGCTGGCCATGCCGGACGAGCAGGCCCGTGGGCTCCTCGAGGCCGAGCCCGGGGCGGGTCTCGAGGGGGTCGTCGAGGCGCTCGTACGCCCCTCGGACCCCGTCATCGCGCTGGCGGCCGGGTTCGAGCGGCGTACGTGGGACGCCGACGGGTGGTTCACCAACGACTCCGACGTGCTCGACTGGGTCGCCGACGACGGCGCGCGTCGTGGCGACGGCGCAGCAGTGCTCGTGGCGCACTCGAGTGCCGAGTTCGCCGTGCCGCACCTCGAGGACCCGGAGGCGGCCGGGCCCGGGATGGTCGCCGCCCTGCGGGAGACGCTCGACCTACCCGAGCCCCGGTGGACCCACGTGCACCGGTGGAGCCTCGCGAAGCCGACGGGCGAGCGCGAGGACCCGTACCTGCTCAGCGAGGTGGGCAGCGGCGCCCGGAGCGGGCTTCTCGCTGTCTGCGGTGACGGCTGGGGGCCGGTCTCGAAGGTCGAGGGGGCCTGGTGCTCCGGCCGCGACCTCGGTCGGGAGCTGGTGCGCCGACTGACGTGAGCGTGGGACCCGTCAGACCGTCCAGAGGTCGGGGTGCTCGCGCATCCACCGCTCGGCGTCGCGACGGCCCATGTCGCTCGCTCCGTCGAAGAAGTCGCGGTCGAAGAGCAGGTAGCTGAGCAGCTCGCCCTGCAGGGGTGAGTCGCTGCCGAGCAGCCGGTGCATGATCTGCAGGTCCGGGTCGCGCAGGGTGCGCCGCAGCGACCCGTGGTTCGAGCGGTACACCTCGAGTGCGAGGTCGGCGAGGTCGTCGCCGGCGTGCGGGGCGATGCCGACGTACGGCACCTCCCGGTGCGGCCGCTTGCCCCGGGCCTCGCGGTGCGCGGCGAGCGCGGGCGCGAGGTCGGGGTCGCGCACCTCGGCGTTGCGGGACGCGATGCGGTGCAGGTCGTGCCGCAGGGGCTCGTCCATGACCGACCCGAGCAGGGTCGCCGCGGCGTCGCCCAGGTCCACGGGCACCGAGTCCTGGGTGGCGTCGGGCCCGAGGGGCTCGAGACGTCCCGTACCGATGACCGCGACACGCTCCGCGCCGAGCTCGAGGGCCGGGGCGAGGGGGAAGCGACGTCGCGTGGCGCCGTCGACGTACCAGCCCGCCGCGTCGGCCGGCTCCCGGATCTGCACCGAGGGGAAGAGCGCGGGGATGGCGGCGGACGCCATGAGGTGCTCGACGTCCAGGCGGGTGGAGACGAAGCGCCGGTGGTGCTCGTCCGGTGGCCGCGGCAGGTCGACGGCGTCGGGGCCCGCGGTCTCGGTGAACAGCACGACCTCGCCGGTGCGGATGGCGGTGGTCGTCACCGCGACGGCGGAGACGAGGCCGTCCTCGAGGTTGCGGTGCATCCGCCCCCAGTCGATCTCGCGGGTCAGCGTCTCCGCGAGCGGCGCGGTGCCGAACAGGCCGCGGAGCCGGAACCCGTCCAGCCCGAGGGTCTCGCTGGCGTAGCGCAGGACCACCTCGGGGACCTGGCGCCACAGCGGCCGCATCACCTGGCTCTTCGTGGCCCGATCGAGCAGCCCCGTCAGACGCTCGGCCTGCTGCTCGGCGTCGAGATGCGCGGTCGAGGCCAGTCCCGCACCGAGCAGCGCGCCGGCACTGGTGCCGACCAGCAGACGGGGCTGCTGGCCGCGCGCCTCGAGCTCGGGCAACAGCACCCGCAGCGCCCCGACCTGGTAGGCCGAGCGCGCTCCACCCGCGTCGAGGACGAGTGCCGTGGTGCCCGAGCTCCCCACGCCTCAGTCCTCGTTCAGCTCGCTCTTGAGCTTCAGGACGCGCTGACCGTCCTCCTGCTTGATCAGGTAGGCGGGGTTGTCGTCGCTGCCCTTGCGGGTGATCTCCTCGTTGTCGATCTGCTTGGTGACCTCCTCGCGGTGGATCTCCGCCACCTCACCGGACGCGGAGCCGTTGCCCCAGTTCCAGGACACGTTCGAGCCTTCGCGGATCATCTGGTTCCTCCTCGTGGTGCGTGCATCGTCTGCACGCCACTACCCACTCGCGACCGGACGTCTCCCACCCCGACAGGTGTCGTCCAGAGCCCAACCGTCGCGAGACATCTGAGACGGACAGGCATCACGCCGCTCCGGGAGGTGAGACAGGCCTGGCTGCGCGATCTGTTGCCGCGACGGGGCGCTGATGCCTGTTGCTCTCAGGGGGGCGTCTCAGGCGCCGTGCGCGTCCGCTCGGGTCGAGGCGGTGGCGACGGCCTGCCTGAGGACCGAGAGCACGTACTCGGGTCGATGCATCACGTCCTCCCAGGTGAAGCGGAGCACCAGCCAGCCGTGCACCACCAACGCCGTGTAGCGCCGGCAGTCGCGCCGCAGCCCGCGGCGCGAGCCGTGCCAGGCGAAGGAGTCCGCCTCGAGGACGAGGCGGAGTCGAGGATCCACGAGGTCAGGACGGGCGAGGAAGTTCCCGCGCTCGTCGTGGAGGTTCGTCTGCGGGACCACCTCGAGACCCCCGACCTGTCCTGCCAGGTGACGGAGCACGGACTCGAACGGGTTCGCCGCACGACCGTCGGCCAACGAGGCGATGTGCGCCGCCTGGCGTCGCCCGCGACCGGTGAGGCCGTCGGCGAGCCGCACCAGCGACGACGGTGTGAACGCGTGCAGACGCAGGCCCGAGTCGGCGATCGACAGAGCCTCCTCGGCAGGCAGGTGCTGCAGGCAGTCGGCCATCGTCCGCTCCGGTGTCGTGACGCCGTCGCAGATCTCCTCCGGCCGCAGATCGACGTAGCGGAAGGTCGCCTGCCTCTTCTGCCCATCGGTCAGGTGCCGCTTGCGGCGGACGGTGACGTCGGGCCGCACCGGGACACGAGCGACCTCCCACCCGTGGTGCAGCGCCGCGCTGCGCACCGACAGGGTGCCGCTCAGGGCATGGCTCACCGTGAGGGCCGAGGCCACCTCGGGCAGCGCGAACCGGCCGCGCGCGAGCCGCACGATGTCCCCGGATTGCACCAGGCGCCGGATGTCGTGGTCGGGACAGCTCCTGACCAGCGTCGACCAGTCGGCCACGCCGCCCAGGCGTCGCAGGGTCTCCGTCGGATGCATGCGGACAGCCTGCGGCACATGAGAGCTCGGCGAGCCGGCTCATCCACAGGTCGATCGACGGACGTCCTGAGACGAACAGGCATCACGCACGTCGACGCGGGCCGACGCCAGGCGCCAGGCAGGTCGCGACGGCGCCCGCGCGGTGATGCCTGTCGGTCTCAGGTCCCCTCGCGACTCATGCGCGGCCCAGGCGTGCCTCGACGGCATCGGCGAACGCGCCGGCGGCCTCGGGGGCGTGCTCGAGGAAGAGCGAGGGCTCGACGAGCTCCACCTCGAGCACCTGGGGACCCTCGGGCGAGGGCAAGAGGTCGACCCGGGCGTAGAGCGGTGCGCGGTCGAAGCGGCGGACCACCTCGGCCATCACCCGCGCGCCGGTCTCGAGCTCGGTGGGGGAGGGGTCGCGCACGGTCATCTCCTCGGCGAGGAAGAGCCCATCGACCGCGGCGGCATCGTGGCCGGGCGCCAGCAGGGGCCCCTTGCGCATGGCGTGGGAGAAGGTGCCGTCGGCGTACAGCAGGGCGGTCTCGCCGTGCTCGTCCACGCCTGCGAGGTAGGGCTGCACGACGACCGCCCGGCCGGTGGCGTGGATCGCCTGCACCGCGGCCGCGGAGCGTGCCTCGTCGCCGGCGTCGATGCGGTAGGTGTCCTTCGAACCGGCAGAGACCGTCGGCTTGACCACGTGCTCGACGTCGACGAACGCGTGCCCGCCGTCGGTGTGGTCGCCGATCTCGAGCACCTCGGTGTCCACGACGGGCAGCCCGGCGTCGGCCAGGTCGAGCAGGTAGTGCTTGTCGGTGCTCCAGGTCAGCAGCGTGGGCGCGTTCGCCAGCGTGGTCACCGCCGCCACGCGCTCGGCCCAGCCGAGGAAGGCGTCGCGCTGCAGCGAGTAGTCCCAGGTCGTGCGCACCACGACGAGGTCGGCGCGCTCCCAGGCGACGGCCGGGTCGGTCCAGGTGGCGGGCTCGGCGTCGATGCCGCGCTGCCTGATCGCGGTGCGCAGCACCTGCGCGTCGTCGTCGAGGTCGGGCACCTCGGCGCAGGTGGCGAGGAGGACCAGCGGGGGAGTCATGGGTCCAGACTGCCCCACCACGCGCACGTGCCGCGTACGCCCCCGGCCGGGTTCTGCACGACCTCTGCAAGGCTGTCGGCGACGCAGCACACCGACCTCACCCGATCTGCAGGAGTCCTCATGCCCGAGTCGCTCGAGAAGACCATCTACACCATCGCCGCCACCAGCGAGGGCGGCCGCGACGGCCACGTCCGCAGCGAGGACGGCGTCATCGACCTGGAGCTCGCCAAGCCCAGCAACACCGACACCCCCAAGGCCAACCCCGAGACGCTGTTCGCCTCCGGGTACGCCGCCTGCTTCGCCGGCGCCATGGAGTTCCGCGCCAAGCAGGAGGGCATCGACGTCTCCGGCGCGAAGGTCAGCGCGGCGGTCTCCTTCGGCACCACCGACACCGGTGTGGGCCTCGCCGTCGAGATCACCGCGGAGATCCCCGGCCTCGACGAGACGACGGCCCAGCAGGTCGCGGACATGGCCCACGAGTTCTGCCCCTACTCCAAGGCCACGCGCGGCAACATCGACGTCACGGTCGTCGGGCGTCCTGCGTGAGGTCCGCGCGGTGACCCGCTCGTGAGCGGCGGCTACGCGCTGACCGGGGTGCGGGTCCCGCGCCGCGTGAGCGCCGCGGTCGTCGTCCTCCACGGGGGCGCCGCGCCGGCCCGCGGAGTGCGCACCGCGACGACGCGTACGCAGCTCTCGGTGGTGCGGCTGGTGCCCACCGCGTGGTGGATCGCGTGGCGTACGCGTCGTGCCGGGGTGGCCGTCTACCGGCAGCGCAACACCTGGCGCGGGTGGGACGAGCAGCGCGGGCCGGTGCAGGACGTACGCGCCTCGCTGCGGACGCTCGCCGAGCGGCACGGCGACGTGCCGGTGGCGCTGGTGGGGCACTCGCTCGGTGGTCGTACGGCCCTGGTCGCCGCGCAGGACGACCGGGTGCGGGCCGTGGTCGGCCTCAACGCGTACGTCTACGACAGCGACGCGCCCCAGCTGGCCGGGCGACGGGTGCTGCTGGTCCACGGCACCGACGACCGGGTCGCCGACCCGGCGAAGGTGCGACGACTGGCGGAGCGGCTGCGCCGTGAGGGCGCCGACGTGAGCGTCGAGGACGTGCCCGGAGGCACCCATGGGATGGTCGGGCACCCGCGGTCCTTCGACGGTGCGGCCGCCTCCTTCGTCGCGGCGTGGGCGCGGGAGTCGGGCTCCCGGGCGCAGTGACCCCGAGCACCGACCGCGCGCTGGTCCGTGACTGTCTGGCGGTCGCGATCGCGACGGGTCTCTACGGCACGTCCTTCGGAGCGGTGGCCGTGGCGTCGGGCCTGAGCGTGGCGCAGACCTGTGCCCTCTCGTTGCTGGCCTTCACGGGCGCCTCGCAGTTCGCGTTCATCGGCGTGGTGGCCACGGGCGGCACTCCGGTGGCTGCCGCCGCGACCGCTGTGCTGCTCGGCACGCGCAACGCGCTCTACGGCCTCCGGATGGCCCCGTCGCTCGCGTGGACGGGATGGCGCCGCGCGGCCGCCGCGCACGTGCTCATCGACGAGTCCACGGCCATGGCGTTCGGTCACCCCGACCGTCGACGGGTGAGGCTGGCGTACCTGGTCACCGGCATCGGCGTGCTCGTGCTGTGGAACCTCATGACGCTCGTGGGGGCGTTGGCGGGTGATGCGCTGGGAGATCCGCGCACGTACGGCCTCGACGGTGCGGTCGTCGGCGCGTTCGCCGCCCTGCTGTGGCCGCGGCTCGACGCGTGGCTCCCGCGGCTCGTGGCGCTGGGCGCGGCGGCGGTGGCGGTCGGACTGGTGCCGGTCACCCCGGCAGGGCTGCCGGTGCTGGTCGCGGGTCTCGTCGCGGTGGTGGCCGGCGTGCTCCGCCCGGCGACTCGCCAGGACCGACGAGGGGGTGAGCCGCTGTGAGCGCGCTGTGGTGGGCGGTGCTGGGCACGGCGGCAGGCTGCTACGCGGCGAAGCTCGCGGGCCTCGCCGTCCCGGCGTCCGTGCTGGCGCACCCCGTCGTACGCCGCGCCGCCGAGCTCGTGCCCGTCGCGCTGCTGGCGGCGCTGGTCGCCGTGCAGGTCGTGGCCGGCGTCGGGGACGGTGCCACCGACGCGGGGCCGCAGGTCGTGATCGACGCGAGGGCCGGCTCGCTCGTGGCCGCGGGGGCCCTGCTGATGCTGCGGGCGCCGTTCCTGGTGGTGGTCGTCGGAGCCGCCGTGGTGGCGGCGCTGCTGCGGCTCGGCTGACCTGACGAGCATGCGCGTGCGCTGACTAGACCGGTCCGACGACGCCATGGGCGGGCATCGTCCGACATGTCGTCATCTGTCCACCCGTGCCGCGGCCCTTTCCCGACTGCTGAGGTTTCACACCGTCACTTCGAGGCGGCGCATGCGTTTGCTCTCCCAGCGGGTGCCATCAGGGTGCCCCATCACCCGGGGGGAAACCTTGCGTCGTAGAACTCGTGCCGCCGCCGCTGCCACGGCAGGCCTGCTGCTCATCGGAGGGGCCGGCACCCTCTCGTACTGGACCGACACCGAGATCACGGACGGCATCGAGCTCGCCACCGGTGAGATCACGTTGAGCCCGTTCGAGTGCGATCCCGACGGCTGGACCTTCGCCGACGGCGACCCGCTGGTGGACGGGGAGCAGATCGTGCCCGGCGACGTCGTCAGCAAGAGCTGCAGCTTCGACGTGACGATGGAGGGTGACAACGCCCGTGCGGCGCTCGAGCTGACCGACGCTCCGATCTTCCTCGAGAGCAACGACTTCACGGTTCAGCTCACCCCGACCGCCACCTACTCGATCGACGGTGAGCCCGTGCCCGCCGAGCTCGACGACGAGAACAACGGCGACACGGTCGACGTGGATCTGAGCGTGGTGTTCAGCGATCTGGGCGACCCGAGAATCCTCGACCAGGCAGCTCTCGCGGACCCGCTGCAGAACCAGAATCTCACCAACGGGGCCGACCTCACCGCGACGCTGGACGCCATCACCGTCGTGATCAGGCAGCAGGTCTGAGGCAGTCGTGACGACCCCCGTGCTCGAGACTTCTCCCTCCGAGGACGCGTCCGCGTCCGGTCCGGAGCGTCGACACCGCGGTGCGTTCGCCGCGGTGTCGGCCGTGTTGGCCGTCCTCGGATGGATGCTCGTCGCGATGGTCGGCGCGGTCGTGCTCGCCTCGGTGGTCGTCCCGCGCGTGACGGGGGCTCAGACGTACACGATCCTCACGAGCTCCATGGAGCCTTCGCTCTCTCCCGCGACGATCGTGGTGGTGCGGCCGACCGCGATCGAGGACGTCGCCGTCGGCGATGTTGTGACCTACCAGCTCGAGAGCGGGCAGGAGCGTACGGTCACCCATCGCGTCGTCGGTCTCGCAGCCGCGGCAAGCGGTGAGCGGCGACTGCTCACTCAGGGCGACGCCAACGAGACACCTGACACCGAGCTGGTCCGCGCGGAGCAGGTGCGCGGCACGGTCTGGTACTCACTGCCGTGGGTCGGTCACATCGGGGTCGTGCTCGGCACCGAGCAGCGCACCGTGCTCTCGCGGGCGGCCGGTGGACTTCTGATCGCCTACGCCGCGGTGCTGGTGCTCAGGGGTGTCCGCGATCGTCGTCGCGGCACCGACGGGGGGAAGGCCTCATGAGCGGCGGACGTCACCGCGCCACGCTTCGCGACCGGGCGCCGGCCATGGGTCGTCGGGTCTCGAGTCGACGCAGCCGCCAAGCGATGGTGGTGACCGGTCTCGCGTCGACCGCGCTCCTGGCCGGCGTCGGCGGCGCCGGCACCTTCGCTTTCTGGACCGATACCCAGCAGCTCGAGGGTGCCGCCTTCTCCTCAGGCACCTTGGATCTGCAGGTCGCCGGGAGCAGCGCGACGTACGCGTGGAACGACCTCGGCCTGGTGAACGCGGCGCCGGGCGAGAGCGTCTCCTCCGCCGTCGAGCTGCGGGACGTCGGCACGACTCCCTTCACCCTGTCGATCTCGGGTGCCGCCACCGGGGCCCTGAGCCCGTTCGCGACGGTGACGGTCAAGACAGGTGCGACGCCGAGCGCCGACGACACGACGTACCCGCGCCAGGAGACGTGCAACGGCGGCACACAGCACTTCTCGGGGTCACTGACGTCGACGAGCACGCAGCTCTCGTCGCTGCCGGCACCGTCGCCGGGCTCGCCGCGCACGCTCTGCGTCGTGGTCTCGCTGCCGACGACGGCCGACAACGCGGCGCAGGGCAAGACCATGCGACCCACCCTCACGCTGAACGCGCAGCAGGTGCTGCCGTGACCCGAGTCCGCCTCCGCGGGCTCCTCGGGATGGTCGTGGCCCTGGTGGTGCTGACCTCGGCTGTCGCGTGGGCGGTCTGGTCGGACCAGCAGCAGGCGGTCGGGGCGGAGACGTCGTCGTACCTGATCCCGACGACGACCCTGGACTGCGAGACCCAGGGCAATTCCGCCACCATCGCGTGGACCGGGCAGACGGTGCCGGTGCCGTTGCAGTACGAGGTGTTCCTCAACGGCAGCTCCACGCCGACGACGGTGACTCCGGAGGCAGGGCGATACTCGGTGCGCTTCAACTTCGGCCTGCTGGGCTTCGGGACGAGATCCGTGCGCGTCGTGCCGACTCTGCCGGGCACCGAGTGGGTCGGACCGGCGAGCAGCCGCTCCGCTTCGCGCGGACTGCTGTCCGGTGTCTCGTGCGGCCCCCAGACCTGACGTCGAGGTGGTGATCACCGGATGCGCGGGAATGAGCCGTACGCATCGCCCGTTGAGCCGGTCGACCTGACCACGTCCGCAGGAGGCACCTCGTGACCACGTCTGCACCCACCCGCACCTACGCCGTCTCCGGCATGACCTGCCAGCACTGCGTCGCCTCGGTGACCGAGGAGGTCTCGGAGGTCGCGGGCGCCGACCGCGTGGTGGTCGACCTCGACGCCGGCACCCTGGTGGTGGAGGGTGACGCGGCGGAGTCCGACGTACGCGCCGCCGTGGCCGAGGCGGGCTACGAGGTCGCCTGAGCCCGTGCGCCGTCACGAGGTCGAGCGGGACTGGAAGACCCACTGGTCGGGTGCGTCCGACCCCGACGACAACCTCTGGTCGCTGTGGTCCCACGGCTCGACGCTCTCGGTGCTCGGCGTGGGCTCGGCGGCGTCCCTGTGGTCCGTGGGGTCCGCCGCCGGTCGAGGCAGCCTCTTCAGTGCCGGCTCGACGGCGTCGGCGTTCTCGATCGACTCCCGCGGCACCGTCGCGGGTGGGAGCGAGCAGGGCTCCGACGGCTGGGTGCCCGGCCTCGCCGTCGTGGGTGTCGGCGCGGTGATGCTCGCCGACTGGTGGCTGCGTACGCGTCATCCGGGGTGACTCCGCAGGTCACGGCCGGGACTCAGTCGATCGCGACAGGTCTGACGGATCTGCACCGTGGGTAGACGACCTGCCAGCTGACGATCGCACGTCGTCGCACAACCGAGGAGGGACTATGAAGACCGGAAGCGGAATCGGACTCGTCGCCGTGGGGCTCATCCTGATGTTCGCCCTGCAGGACACCGACATCGCCGGCATCAACTTCTACATCGTCGGGGGCATCCTCGTCGCCGCCGGTGCGATCGGCATCGTCCTGGGACTCGTGGAGCGCAACCGGTCCACCAGCCGCGAGGTGGTCGAGGTGCAGCAGAACGCCGACGGCACCGAGGAGGTCACCCGTCGCAAGACGAAGAACTCGGACCCGATGGCCTGAGCCGTCGCGGCCCGCAACCCTCTCACGAGGGGCGTCACCCGGTCCGGGTGACGCCCCTCGTCGCGTCCGTGGCCGACCGGATTTTGCCTACGGATCGATGATTCCGGCCCATGACCGGCCGGGCGCGCGGACGATGGTGACGTGCCCAGGATCAAGCGTCTCGTCGCCCCCCTGCTCGCCGGCGCACTCATCGGTGGCGGCGCGGTGGTCGGCATCGACCAGGCCACCGACCGCGACGCGACGCCTGCCGCCCCGACACCGACCGCGCCCGCCGAGCCGACGGCCAGCCCGCGGCCCCCGGCAGCCACCGACGAACCCCCGGTCTCGCGCAAGGCCTCACCCCTGCGTACGGCGCGGCGCGTCATCCTGCGCCAGACGAACCGTGCACGCATCGCCGAGGGCCAGCCCCGCCTACGCATGAGGAAGGGCCTCCACCGGACGGCCCAGCGGTGGACCCGGCAGATGGCGAAGACGACCACGATGTCCCACAACCCGAAGGTCGGCGACCAGATCCCCTCGGGGTGGACGACCTGGGCGGAGAACGTGGCGTACGGCTACGCGGTGCCCGACGTCGTCGGCGCCTGGCTGGACTCCCCGGGCCACTACGCGAACATCATGCGGGACGTCTCGCACCTCGGCATCGGCGTCGCGACGAGCGCGGACGGCACGAAGTACTACACGCAGGTCTTCGCGAGGTACTGAACCGAGCGCGTGGCGCCGACGGACCACAGTGACCCGAGAGGGTTGCCCGTTCCGTAGCGCCGTCGCCTGGACGGATGAGCACGGACGCCGGCGGATGGCGCGGGGAGCGCCGACGCCTGCACAAACGAGCACGCACGCCCCAGCGAGGTACGAGCCGGGGCGTGCGCGCGCAGTGCGGAAGGCGTCGGTCTGAGCCCGGATCCACCACCGTTGATTTGTGGTCGGTGATTCCGGTGGAGCCTTCGCGTCGCTTGGTCTCGGGGCGTGGCTGATCTGCCGGTCGGTGCCGGCTTTTCCACTTCGAGGTCCTCGGTCGCGCCGTCTCTGGCTGGGTGGTCAGGTCGTGACAAGGGCTGGTGGCCCGGACGCGGTCGACCACAACAGTTTCCAGCGCGATGCCCACGGCCAGTGGGTGGGAAGGTGCAGGACGAGGCGCCGGCCGGTGGTCGCGATCCGGCCGGGGATGTTGATGATCCGGGTGCGCAGGGTTGCCCAGCGGGCGGTGCGCATCGAGGCAGCGACCGCGGTAGCGCGGGCGATGTTGAACGCGATCACGGCATGGGAGACCCAGGCGGCGTTGGCCGCGTACTTCCCCGACGGCAGGTGCGCGAGCGGACCATCCTTGAGCTCGGCGATGACCTGCTCGACCAGCGCGTGGTCACGATGACGTTGATCAGCCTCGACGGTCGAAAGTGTGCTGTTGGTGATGAAGGCGTGGTGGCGGTAGGTCGCGAACAGCTCGCCCTGCTCGGTCCCGTCCGATGCCAGGGGCTGGAGTCGCTTGACCCGGCGCACGACCAGACGACACCGGACGTGCTCGCGCTTGCGGCGGCCGGTGAACGCCACGAAGGGAACTTCGGCGACCTCGGCGTCGCTGACCCAGCGTTGCTCGTCCTCGTCGTAGACCGCGTTGGGGTACTCGATCGGCTTCCAGGCACCTGCGTCGATGCTGGTGATCGCCGCGGTCACGCTCGGCGTCATCCGCGCGGTCACCGAGAACCACGTCTTGTGCCGCAGGGCGGTGCCGACGAACGCGTGCCCGTAGTAGGCGGAGTCCGCACGCGCCAGGATCCGACCGGTCACGCCAGCGGCGCGGGCGGTCGTGATCACCTGGGCCAACAACCTGCCGGCGCCCCTCGCGGAAGCGGTGTTGCCCTTGCGGAGCCGGGCGCGGGCGATGACTGGTGCTGCGGTCGGAGTCGAGATCGCCGCCAGCTGGACGTTGAGACCGCGCTGGCCGGTGTACCCGAACGCCGCTCCCTGCTTGGCGTAGCCGTGGACCTCGCGGACGGTGTCGTCGACATCAACGAACGCAATCCCGTCCGCGTCCGAACCGGCGAGCAGGCCGGGCACCCGGGTCGCGAGTCCGGCCAGCAGCCCGGCGTTGATCTTGTCGAGCTGCTGCACGTGCCCGTGGGTGAACGAGCGCAGGAACGTGCCCAGCGTCGACGGTGCCCGGACCCCGGCGAACAGTCGGCCCATCCCACCGTGGCGCAACAGGTCGAGGTCATCGATGGAATCCGCACCGGCGAGCATCCCGCCGACCACCGACGCGGTCTTCGCAGCAGCGTTCGGCGAGGCCACCGTCAGGTCGTCGAGAAGGTCGTAGAGCCCGGCCGACTCGGCCAGCCGCAGCGCCGGGACCAGACCGGCTGCCGACACCAGGTTCGGGTCATCGAACACAGGCCGGATCGTGTGAGAAGGTTTCACTTACGAGGTGCCCCTCTTGAGTGGTTCGGATCGGACGTCGCAATCCAGATCCTCCCTGCTCAGGAGGGCATTCTCGTTCTACGCCACGCTCACGCCACCACTCGACATCGGTGGATCAGGGCTGAGCGACCGAGCCGCCGCCAATCAATCAGGAATCACGTTGAACTCGTCGGGGTGGGGCCCCGTACGCCCGTCCGCGCCCTTGTCGAGGCGGTCGATGAGGATCTCGTGGTCCTTGCTCAGCTGGAAGTCGAACAGGTCGAAGTTCTCCTCCATGCGCGAGGGCGTGTTCGTCTTCGGGAAGATGATGTCGCCGCGCTGGATGTGCCACCGCAGCACCACCTGGGCCGGGGTCTTGCCGGTCTCCTCGGCGATCTGCTTGATGGTGTCGTCGTCGAGCACGCCGCCCTGGGCGATGGGTGACCACGCCTCGGTGTGGATGCCGTGCTGCTGGTCGTAGCGGCGGACGTCCTCGTTGGCGAAGTAGGGGTGCACCTCGATCTGGTTGACAGCGGGGACCACGGAGGTCTTTGAGGCGAGCTCCTCGAGGTGGTGGGTCTGGAAGTTCGAGACGCCCACGGACTTGGCGAGGCCGGCCTCGCGGCACTCGATCATGGCCTCCCAGGTGGAGACGTAGTCGCCGTCGTACGCGCCGGGCAGCGGCCAGTGGATGAGGAAGAGGTCCACGGCGTCCATGCCGAGCTTCTCGAGGCTCTGCTCGAGGGAGGCCTTGACCTTCTCGGGCTCGTGGTTGTTGTTGTTCAGCTTGGTGGTGAGCCAGATGTCGTCGCGGGAGACGCCGGAGTCCTTGATGCCCTGCCCGGTGCCCTCCTCGTTCTGGTACATCTGCGCGGTGTCGATGTGGCGGTAGCCGACCTCGATCGCCTTGGCCACCTTCTCGGCGGTCTCGGCGGGGTCGATCTGGAAGACGCCGAAGCCCAGCTGGGGGATCGAGCGGCCGTCGTTGAGTTCGAGTTCTGGGATCATGCTCATGTCGGGAACCCTGCCCGGGGCACAGTGGACGCATGCCGCACGACAACCAGATTCTCGTTGAGGACGCCAACCAGCTGCGGGAGAGCCGCACGAGCGTGAAGTGGCGTACGCACGACGCCGACGTGCTGCCGCTGTGGGTGGCGGAGATGGATGCGGTGCCGGCGCAGGCGGTGGTGGAGGCCGTCCGCGCGGCGGTGGGTCGTGGCGACACGGGCTACCACCCGCGCAACCCTCCGTACGCCACGGCGCTCGCCGAGTTCGCCGGCGACCGGTGGGGCTGGGACCTGCCGGTGGACCGGTCGGCGCCGGTGGCGGACGTGATGTCGGGTGTGGCGGCGCTGCTGCGTCGGGCCACGGATCGCGGCGGGCCGGTGGTCGTCTCGACGCCGGTGTACGACGCGTTCGGCCTGTTCATCGACTCCGTGGACCGCCGCATGGTCGACGCGCCCCTGACCGGTGCCGGCCGGCTGGACCTCGCCGGGATCGAGCGCACCTTCGCCGAGCTGTCCTCCGACGGGGACCGGGTGGCGTACCTGCTGTGCAGCCCGCAGAACCCCACCGGCACGGTGCACACCGCGGACGAGCTGGAGCAACTGGCACGGGTGGCGGAGGCGTACGACGTCACGGTGGTGGCCGATGAGATCCACGCGCCGCTGGTGCACCCGGGCACGACCTTCGTGCCCTACCTGACCGCCGACCGCACCGGTCGCGGGCACAGCGTCCTGTCGGCCTCGAAGGGCTGGAACCTCGCCGGTCTGAAGGCCGCGCTGGTGGTGTCGGGGGAGGCGCACCGGACCCCGCCGCTGCACGCCGCGACGACCCACGGGGCCAGCCACCTCGGCCTGATCGCGCAGACGGCTGCGCTGCGCGAGGGGCGCGACTGGCTCGACCAGCTGCTGCGCGAGGTGGCCGACCGTCACGCCCAGGCGGCGGAGGCGCTGGCTCCGGTGGGCGTACGCCACGAGCCGCCGCCCTCGACCTACCTGGCCTGGCTCGACCTGCGTGACCACGACCTCGGCGACGACCCGGCGGTGAAGCTGCGCCGCGAGGCGCGGGTGGCGCTGGGCGGTGGTCCGCAGTACGGACGCACGGGCTTCGCCAGGCTCAACGTGGCGACCTCGCGCGAGGTGCTCGCAGAGGCCTTGACGCGTATCTGCGACCGGCTGGGCGACGGCGCGCCGGGCGGGAGCAACCGGGAGAAGTGAGGCAGTCGGGGGACACGCAAGGGATTGCGCTCCTACGCTGCGCGGATGACCACACCCGTCGAGGCGCCCTTGGTGGTGGGCCCGGCGCAGCTCGCCGCGCCCTCGAAGCTGCCCCCTCTCGCGCCCGCGGAGGTCGAGGACTTCTGGCGCGCCGGGGACTCCCCGACCGGGATGATCCGGCTGCTCACCGTGCAGGCGGCCGACGCCGCCCGCGCCCTCGCGGCCGGTGAGCGGCTGACCGGTTCGGCGCGCCACGTGACGGACCGGGACGTCGCGGCGTACGCGTGGATGAGCGTGCAGCTCGAACGTCTCGGCTGGGAGGTCGTGGACGCACCGATCTGGGCGTGGGCGCGGGTGCGCTTCGAGGAGCTGGTGGCGCACTGGCCCAGCGGCACCCTCGACGACGTGGTCGTGATGGTGCTGGACGTGCCGCTGGGCCGTACGCTGCTCTCCGCCTTCGACCCGTGGCAGGAGCTGCTCGACGAGGGCGCCGAGGGCACCCCGAACCGCCGGTGGGCACGCTGCCTCGACATCGATGCGTTCCCGCGCAGTGCCCTGCAGGCCACGCTGCCCTTCGTCGATCCGGACGACGTCGTCCGCGCCTGTCGCCTGCGTACGCACTGAGGGCTGCTGGAGGTCCTCCGGCTGAGGCATGATCGACCGCATGCCAGCCTCCGGGAGCCGCCTGTCCGCCTCGGGTGTCGTGGGGGAGGCGGGCCGCGTGCCGGCGCGCGACCCCGAGCCGGCACGGTCCGCCGGCCTGCGCCTGGCGGGTCGGCCGCTGCCGCTGGTCGGCACGGCGCGGGTCTACGTCTGCGGCATCACGCCCTACGACGTGACGCACCTGGGTCACGCGGCCACGTTCGTCTGGGCCGACACGGTGGCTGCCGTCGCCCGCGCCATGGGCGTGGACGTCCGCGTGGCCCGCAACGTCACCGACGTCGACGACGTGCTCTTCGACGCGGCGGCGCGGGGCGGGCTGCCCTACGACGAGCTCGCCCTGACCGGGGAGTACCGCCTCGAGCGCGACCTCGGCGCCCTCGCTGTCCAGCGGGTCGACGAGGCGCCGCGGGCGCGGGCGCACGTCGGCGCCGTCGTCGAGCTGGCCGCTGCGCTCCTGGCCACCGGTGCGGCGTACGAGCGCGACGGCGAGGTGTGGTTCCGCGGCGAGGCGACCGTGGCCGCCTCGGGTCTGAGCGAGGAGGAGGCCCTCCGTCGCAGCGAGCTGTTCGGCGACACGGCCCCCGCGCCCGGCCCCGGGTCCGGCGCCGGCTCGGTCTGGGACGTGCCGGTGTGGCGGCGCAGCGGGGCCGACGCGCCGGCCTGGCCGAGTCCGTGGGGCCGGGACTGGGCGTACGCGCCGGACCGGCTGGAGGCGGCCGGCGACCGGCTCGCCCGGCTGTACGCCGCGGCGGCACGACCGGCCGGCACCCGCTCGGCCGAGGTGGAGGCATCGGCCCGGGGCGCCGTGCTCGACCGCCTGCTGGACGACCTCGACGTGTCCGGCGCGCTCGACCTCGGCGAGGCCGAGGGCGGCGCGTCCGCGCGGGCCGCGCTGTCGCTGCTGCGGCTGGTCTGAGCGGTCGCGACGGCCCGGGGGGCCGGGCGCCGACGCGGTCGTCCACAGCGTGGCCTTCAGGTGACCTGACTGTCACACGTGAGCGTTAAGGTCGGGCCCTGGCTCGACCGACGGGCCGCTGCTGACCGCGACCGACCGCCTCACCCGGGAGTCCCCGTGCCGTTCCTGCTCCGCGTCGAGCTGCCCGACGTTCCCGGCTCCCTGGGTCGCGTCGCGACGGCGATCGGTGAGGCGGGTGGCGACATCGACGCCATCGAGATCGTGGAGAAGCGCGGCGGCGGCCTCGTGGTCGACGACGTGCTCCTGGAGACGGTCCCGGGCGTGATGCCCGACTCGATCGTCTCGGCGTGCAACCTGCTCGACGGGGTCCGGGTGCTGTGGATCTCCCGGTACGCCGCCGGGGGTCAGATCTTCCTCGACCTGGAGGCGGTGGAGGAGATGTCGGCCGACCCCGCCTCGGCGGTCGAGCGGCTGGTCGACCTGACACCGGTGACCTACCGCGCCGACTGGGCGGTGCTGCTGCACCGGCGCGACGGCATCGTGCACCGCACACCCACGGCGCCGGAGCAGTGGCCGGCCGACTTCACCTGGCCGTCCCTGGACGGCGGGGGCACGCTGCAGCTCCCCGCCGGCTGGGACGACCTCGTCGCGGCGGCCGCGACCGTCGACGACGACCACCTCGTGGTGCTCGTCCGTCGGGGCGGGCCCGAGATCCTCGACGGGGAGATCGTGCGGTTCCGTCACCTCACGACTCTGGCGGCGTCCTTGGCGCGACAGGGCTGAGGTGGGCCTCCAGGTCCATGTCGCCGCCTCGGCCGGCACGCTCGCGGAGGGGCTCGCGGGGTTGCTCTCGGTGCCTCCCGCCGATCCGTTCGCCCGGGAGCTGGTGGTCGTGCCGGCCCACGGGGTGGAGAGGTGGCTCTCGCAACGGCTCTCCCACGTGCTCGGAGCCGGGCCGGGCGGAGACGGCGTCACGGCCTGCGTCGACTTCGTCTCGCCGTGGAGCCTGACCACGGCCCTCGCGGGTCGCGAGGGCGCGGAGGACGATCCGTGGCACCCCGAACGCCTCACCTGGGCCCTGCTCGCCTGCCTCGACGACCTGGTGCAGGCCGCGGGGCGTGAGGAGGCGCCACCGTGGGCGCTCCCCCTGCTGCAGCACCTCGGGGCGGCACCGGACCGTGACGCCGAGCCCGAGCCCGGGCACGCACCGACGGGGCCCGACCGCAGCGCCCGGCGTCTGCCGACGGCACGTCGCCTGGCGCGGCTGTTCGCCTCGTACGCCACCCAGCGCCCCGCGCTCCTGTCCGCGTGGCAGCACGGCGAGGCCACCGACGGCCTCGGGTCCGACCTGCCCGAGGACCTGCACTGGCAGCCGCCGCTGTGGCGGCTGCTGGTGCAACGACACAGCGGCACGGGCACCACGGGCACCACGGTCGACCACGGGGCAGACGCGCTCGACCCCGTGGCCTGGCACGAGCACCGCGCCGCGCACCTGCGAGCGGCCCCCGAGGCGGTGGAGCTGCCCGACCGGTTCTCGGTCTTCGGCCACACCCGGCTCGCCGCCCCCGAGCTGCAGCTGCTCGAGGCCGCGGCGCAGCACCGTGAGGTGCACGTGTGGCTCCCCGTGGGCTCCCCGGCGGGATGGCGGCGGCTGGAACCGGTGGTGGCCGCAGGCCCCGTACGCCGCCGCGACGACCGGTCGGCGCGCGCGCTGTCCCATCCGTTGCTGCGTGCCCTCGGACGCGACGTCCGGGAGCTGCAGCGCGGCCTGTCGCCGCTCCTGCCCGGCGCGACCCTGACGGTGCACGAGCCGCCACCCGACCGGGAGCCCGAGCCGCACGGCGCCGCGGACTCCGCCTCCCTGTTGGCGATGCTCCAGCACGACCTGCGCGAGGACCGCGAGCCGGACGAGCCCACGCGTACGCACCGGCAGCTGCAGCCCGGCGACGTGCGGGCCGCGTCGGTGTCCGTCCATGCCTGCCACGGCCTGGCCCGCCAGGTCGAGGTGCTGCGTGAGGCGCTGCTCGGGGTCTTCGCCGACGACCCGACGCTCGAGCCCCGCGACGTGCTGGTCCTGTGTCCCGACGTCGACGCGGTCGCGCCTCTCTTCGCGGCGGAGTTCGGCCTGGTCGACGGACGTGCCGCGGCGGAGGGCGGACCGGCGGCGCACCCGGCGCGTCAGCTGCGGGTGCAGCTGGCCGACCGGGGCCTGGCCCGCACGAACCCGATGCTCTCGCTCGCCGCGGAGGTCCTCGAGCTGGTCGACGGTCGCGCCACGCTGCCCGAGGTCCTGGCGCTGCTGGGTTCGGAGCCGGTGCGTCGCCGGTTCCGGCTCGACGACGACGCCGTGCAGCGGTGCACGGCGTGGGCGGTGGAGTCCGGCGTGCGCTGGGGGCTGGACGTCGACGCCCGCTCCGGATTCGGCCTCACGGGCCTGGCGCAGAACACCTGGCTGGCCGGCCTCGAGCGGCTGCTCCTCGGCGGTGCGATGGCCGAGCCTGACGGCCCCTGGGCCGACCGGGTGCCGCTGGACGACGTGGGCTCCGCCGACCTCGATCTCGCCGGCCGGCTCGCCGAGGCCGTCGGCCGCCTGCGCACGGCGGTCGGTCACCTGGAGAGCGCGCACACGCTCGCGCAGTGGACCGAGGCGATCGCCTGGACGGTGGAGGCGCTCGGCGCTCCCGCCCGCGGTGAGGAGTGGCAGCTGCACCAGCTGCAGGACGAGCTCGAGGAGCTGAACGGCACGACGCGGGCGACCGCGGCGGGCCAGGCCACGGGACGCGACCAGAGCACGCTCACGCTGCCCGAGGTGCGACAGCTGTTGCGTGAGCGATGGGCCCCGCGGCCGACGCGGTCGAGCTTCCGCACGGGGGCGATCACCGTGTGCAGCCTGGTGCCGATGCGCTCCGTGCCCCATCGGGTGGTGTGCCTGGTCGGCCTCGACGACGGCCGGTACCCGCGCACCCCGGTGCCCGACGGCGACGACGTGCTGGCGCGGGACCCCGTGACCGGGGAGCGCGACCCGCGCGCGGAGGACCGTCAGCTCGTGCTCGACGCGGTGATGGCCGCCGGCGAGCAGCTGCTGGTCACCTACACCGGCCACGACGAGCGCAGCGGCGCGTCGCGGCCGCCGTCGCTGCCGCTCGGCGACCTGCTCGACGCGCTCGACCTCACCGCGACGGCGCACGACGCCGACGGTCGGCACGTGCCCGTCAGCAGCCTCGTGACCTGGCACCACCCCCTCCAGCCGGTCGACCCGCGCCACCACCGGGTCGGCGGCCTCACCCCCGAGACGGGAGTCCACGGTCCTGGGGGCACCGGCAGCCCGTTCTCCTTCGACGCCGCTGCGGCAGCAGGGGCCCGCGCCTGGGTCGGCGACCGTCGAGCGCCGCGGCGCTGGTCCGGCGTACGCCTCCCGCCGCGGGACCCCGCCGAGCAGGCGGCGGTGTCGCTGGCGGAGCTGCAGGAGTTCTTCACCCACCCCGTCCGTGCGTTCGTCCGGCAGCGTCTCGACGTCGCGATGCCGGAGCGCGTCGAGGACCTCCCCGAGGCGATCCCGGTCGACCTGGACCCCCTGGCGGCCTGGAAGGTCGGCGACCGCATGCTCCGCGGTGTGCTCGGCGGTCGACCGCCGGCCCGGGCCAGGCGCGCCGAGGAGGTCCGCGGCGACCTGCCGCCGGGGCGCCTTGGGCTCGGTGCCCTGCAGGCGGTCGAGGAGCAGGCCGGTGAGATCTTCCGCGCCACCACCGAGCTCCGGCAGCGCGCGGCGCGCAGCGTCGACGTCGACGTCGAGCTGTCCGGGCCCGCCGGCGGCGTGCGGCTCACCGGGGTCGTGCCGGACGTCCGGGGCTCGCAGCTGGTGCGCATCGGGTACTCCCGGCTGGGGCCGGGCCACCGGCTCTCCTCCTGGATCGACCTGCTCGCGCTGACCGCATCGGATCCCGACCACGGCTGGACCGCTGTCACCGTGGGCAGCCACCGCTCCGGCCCGACCGCCTCGCGCCTGCCCCAGGTCGGTCACGAGGCGGCGGAGCTGCTGGCCGACCTCGTCGCCGTCCGCGAGGAGGGCCTGCGGCAGCCGCTGCCGATCCACCCGAAGCTCGCGTGGCGGTGGCTGGAGGAGAAGCGCCTGGAGGGGCGTACGAAGCTCACCGCCCGGCGGGAGTGGTTCGGCGAGTTCGGCTCCACGATCCCCGGGCTCGCCGAGGACCCTGCCCACCACCTCGTCTACGGCGACGCGAGCTGGCGCACGGTGCAGGGTCACGCGAGCGCCGAGGAGCGGTGGCACCCCGAGGACTCGACCCGGCTCGGTCAGTACGCGTGGCGCACCTGGAGGCCCCTGCTCGACCTGGAGCGGGAGGGGCCGGCGTGAGCGATCCGACCACCCCCTTCGACCTCACCGGCGACCTGCCGCAGGGCACGTGGCTGCTGGAGGCCTCGGCGGGCACGGGCAAGACGTACGCCATCGCGGGCCTCGTGGTCCGCCACGTCGCCGAGGGCGCGGCCCGTCTCGACGAGATGCTCGTGCTGACCTTCGGTCGCATGGCGACCGCCGAGCTGAGGTCGCGCGTACGCGCCGCGCTCACCGACGCAGACCGGGCCCTGGCACGCCGGCTGGGCGGTGACCCCGTCCCGACGGGCGACACGGTGCTGGACCACCTCCTGGACGCGACTGAGGCCGAGCTGCGGCTGCGGCGCCGGCGGGTGCGCGACGCGCTCGCCGACGCGGACGCCGCCACCATCGCCACCACCCACCAGTTCTGTCGGCTCGTGCTCGACTCCCTCGGCATCGCGGGCGACTCCGACCCGGGCGCCGAGCTCCGCGACGACCTCGACGACCTCGTCGTGGAGGTCGCCGACGACCTGTACCTGCGGGGCTTCGCCGCGTCGGAGGGCGCACCCGAGTTCGACCGGCGCACCGCCCTGGCCGTCGCGCGCGCCGTCGCGGGCGACCCGCAGGCGCGGCTGTGGTCGGACGAGCAGCCCGGACGCGAGTCCCACAGTGCGCGGGTGCGGGCGCGGCGCACGGGATTCGGGTCGGCGGTGCGTCAGGAGCTCGAGCGTCGCAAGCGGCGGCTGCGGCTGCTCTCCTACGACGACCTGCTCTCCCGTCTCGCGGACGCCCTCGAGGCGCAGGACTCCCTGGCGCGGCGACGGGTCCGGGACCGGTGGCGCGTCGTGCTGGTCGACGAGTTCCAGGACACCGACCCGGTGCAGTGGCAGGTGCTCTCCCGCGCGTTCGCCGGCCACGCCACGATGGTGCTGGTCGGCGACCCCAAGCAGGCGATCTACGCCTTCCGTGGCGGAGACGTGCAGACCTACCTGACTGCGGCCGAGCAGTGCGACCACCGGGCGACGCTGGCGACGAGCTACCGCGCCGACGGCGAGCTCGCGGCCCGGGTGGACGCAGTGCTCGACGGCGCCGAGCTGGGGCACCCGGGCATCGTGGCCCGCCCTGTCACCGCCCACCACCAGCAGGCTCGCCTGGCGGACGCCGACGGCACTCCGTCGGACCGGCCGGTGCGGCTGCGGGTGCTCGACCGGGCGCGGGCCGGCGGCACCCCGTCGCGGCTGCCGATCGTGCCGTCGGCGCGGTCGGCGGTCATGAAGGACCTCGCCGGCGAGATCGCGGCGCTGCTCGACGCCGGGGCCACGTTCGCCGGGAGGCCGTTGCGGCCCGCGGACGTCGGCGTGCTGTGCCGCACCTCCGGCCAGTGCGAGGCGGCACGGTCCGCGCTGGCGGCCGCGGGCATCCGGGCGGTCACCGGTGGCGGGGGCAGCGTGCTGCGTACGGAGGCCGCCGACCACTGGACGCGGCTGCTCGAGGCGCTGGTGGCGCCCACCAGGCCGAGCCGGGTGCGCAACGCGGCGACGACGGTGTTCCGGGGCCTGGAGCCGGAGGACCTGCTGGACACGTCCCGGGCGGAGCGTCTCGCCGAGGAGCTGCAGGACCTCGCCGACCTGGGGCGACGTCAGGGCCCGGCCGCGGTCCTCACGGCGTGCGTGGAGCGTCACGACCTGTACGCACGGGTGATGGCCCGCGAGGACGGTGAGCGGCTGCTGACCGACCTGCGGCACCTCGGCGAGGTGCTGCACGACGTGTCGGTGCGCGAACGCCTCTCGCTCGCCGCGCTCGCGACGTGGCTGCGCCGTCAGCGCGAGGAGGACCGCACCAGCGCGGCCGACGAGCGATCCCGGCGGCTCGACTCCGACTCCGACGCGGTGCAGGTCATGACGATCCACGGCTCGAAGGGCCTGGAGTTCCCCGTGGTCATGCTGCCCTCGGTGTGGGACCACCACGTGCGCGAGGAGCGGTTCCCGCTGCTGCACGGCCCCGACGGCACACGGTGGCGTGACGTCGGGGGGATGCCGTTCCCCCGGGAGGTGCTCGAGGGCGCGGCGGCCGAGCAGGCGGGGGAGGAGCTGCGGCTGCTGTACGTCGCGATGACCCGGGCGCAGTCGCGGCTGGTGTGCTGGTGGGCTCCCACGTCCTCGCACACGTCGTCCTCACCGCTGCACCGCATGCTGCTGGGGCGTACGCCGGGCCGTGCCGACGTGCCCGAGGCGGTGCCGGTGCAGACCGACGAGCACGTGCAGGACTGGCTGAGCCGCTGGGAGCAGGCCGGCGGCATGACGGTCGAGCTCGTCGGACCGGCCCGCGAGGTCGTCAGGCCTCCGTCGCCGGACGCGGGCGTCATCGCGGCGCGCCGCTGGGACCGCACCGTCGACCAGCAGTGGCGGCGCACGTCCTACTCCGCCCTGACCGCGGCGGCCGAGGCGTACGACGAGGCGTACGACCAGGCGAACGACCAGGCGTACGACCGGGCCCGTGACGCCGGCCTCGACACCACGGCGGACCCCGAGGTGACGCTGCGGGACGACGAGGAGGTGCCGCCGGCCCTCGGTGCCCCGGCGACCGGGACGACGGGTGTGCCCTCGCCGTTGCAGGGGCTGCCCGGCGGTGCCGCGTTCGGGTCGCTGGTGCACGCGGTGCTCGAGCACGTCGACCTCGAGGCCCCGCCCTCCCAGCACTCCGGGGCGACGGGCGAGGGGCGACGGGACGCGCTGCGTACGCAGGTCGCCGAGCAGCTGCCGCGCTGGCCGGTGGGGGACCTCGACGAGGACGCCCTCGCCGACGGTCTCGCCGCCGTCGTCGAGACACCGCTGGGTCCGCTGGCGCCCGGGCTCACGCTCGCCACGCTGGGGTCGGCGGACCGGCTGGCCGAGCTGGACTTCGAGATCCCCCTCGCGGGGGGTGACGGACTGGGCCCGTCCCCCGACTCCGCGCCGCGTCCGGACCCGTCCGGCGGCACGCTCGCGGACCTCGCGGGGCTGTGGCGTACGCACCTGCGCTCCGACGACCCGCTGTACGCCTTCGCCGACCGCCTCGCCGGCCCCGGCTACGCAGCACAGCACCTGCGCGGCTACCTCTCGGGATCACTGGACCTGGTGCTGCGCCACGACGGCCGCTACCTGGTCGCGGACTACAAGACCAACCTTTTGGGGGAGGCCGTGGAGACCGACGACCTCGCGGCGTACACCCCCGACCGGCTCGCGGCGGCGATGGTCGGCTCGACCTACCCGCTGCAGGCGCTGCTGTACGCCGTCGTGCTGCACCGCCTGCTGCGCTGGCGGGTGGCCGACTACGACCCCGAGTCGCATCTGGGCGGCGTGCTCTACCTGTACGTGCGCGGCATGGCCGGCGCGGCGACGCCGGTCGTCGATGGGCATCCCACCGGTGTCTTCTCGTGGCGTCCGCCGGCCGCGCTGGTCGTCGCCGCGTCGGACCTGCTGGCGGGTCTGCGGGCGGGGGTGGAGGTGCCGTGACCGCATCGACCGACACCGACCTGGACCCGTGGCGGCCCGGCCGCGTGCTGGGCCGGCAGGTGCCCGACCTGCTGCGCGCCTGGAACGACGCCGACGGTCTGCAGGCCGCCGACCTGCATCTCGCGGTCACCCTCGGTGAGCTCGCCGGGGAGGCCGACCCGGAGGTGCTGCTGGCGTGCGCGCTGGCGGTGCGCGCCGTCCGGGAGGGCTCGGTGTGCCTGCACCTCGGCGAGGTCGAGCACCCCGGCGCCGAGCAGGTGCCGCCGCTGCCGGACCCCGAGTCCTGGGCTGCCCGGGTGGCCGCGAGCCCCCTGGTGGGCCCGGACGCACCGTGGGTCTGGGAGCGGCACCGGCTCTACCTGCACCGCCACCTCGAGGACGAGCGCCAGGTCGCGGCCGATCTCGCCGCGCGCGAGGAGTCCGCGTCGGTCGGGCCCGGTGGTGACGGCCTCGAGGAGGCGCTCGACGAGGCGTACGGCCTCGGCGCGGCAGGGGGCGAGGGCGCCGGTGAGGGCGAGGGGGCGTACGCGGACCAGCGCGCCGCGGTGCGCACCGCCTGCACCCACCGCACCTCGATCATCACCGGCGGCCCCGGGTCGGGCAAGACGACGACGCTGGCCCGGCTCATCGCCGTGCTGATGCGGCTGCACGCGGCCCGGTCGCCGGAGGCGCCGCCGTTGCGGGTGCACCTGGCCGCGCCCACCGGCAAGGCGGCAGCCCGTATGGCCCAGTCGGTGCGGGCGGCGGCCGAGCACCCGGACTTCGGGTTCGACGACCTGCGCGAGCGGTTGACGGCGCTGCCGGCCACGACGGTGCATCGCCTGCTCGGCTCCCGACCCGGGCACGGCTCACGCTTCAGGCACGACCGTGCGCTGCGCCTCCCGGCCGACGTGGTCGTGGTCGACGAGGCGTCGATGCTCAGCCTCACCCTCACCGCCCGGCTCCTGGAGGCGCTGCGGCCCGGAGCCCGGCTGGTGCTGCTCGGCGACGCCGACCAGCTCGCCTCCGTCGACGCCGGGGCGGTGCTCACCGACATGGTCGAGGGACTCGAACGCCGCGCCGATCCCCCCGTGGCGCGCCTGCGCGGCTCGCGTCGCTTCACCGGTGAGATCGGCGACCTCGCTGCCGCCGTGCGCGACGGGGACGTCGCGGCGACGCTGCGTCACCTGGAGTCCGCCCGGTCCGGGCCCGAGCCGCACGGCGTGAGGTGGGTGCCGCTCGACGGTGCTCCCTCCGAGGCGGGCGGGCGCGAGCTGCAGCAGCTCATGCTCACGTACGCCAGATCGCTCGACGAGGCGGGTCGCACCGGCGATCCCGAGCACGCCTTGGCAGCGCTGGGGGGCTTCCGGCTGCTGACGGCCCACCGGGAGGGCCCGTACGGCGCGGGCACCTGGAACCGGCTGACGACCAGGCTGCTCGGCGCGAGCCTCCAGCGGCACCTGCCCCTGTCGTACGTCGGGCGCCCGCTGCTGGTCGAGCGCAACGATCCCGCGCTGGGGCTCTTCAACGGCGACACGGCCCTCGTCGCCGCCGCACCGGCGGGCGGTGAGGGGTCCGCCGGTCTCGTCGGTGTGGTGGACGACGGCAGCAGGTCGGGACGCGTGCTGGGGTTGCCGCGGCTGGCGGGCACGACCACGGCGTACGCGATGACGGTGCACCGGGCGCAGGGCAGCCAGTTCGACCACGTGGCGGTGCTGCTGCCGGACGCGGACTCCCGGGTGCTGACCCGTCAGCTGCTCTACACCGCCCTGACGCGCGCGTCAGGGCGGGTGACGCTCATCGGCACCGAGGCCTCCGTCGAGGCCGCGGTCGGTCGGTCGGCCGGACGCGCGACGTTGCTGGCGGCCCGGCTGTCGGAGCCGACGGACGAGACCGGCAGCGGGACCGGCATCAGGGCAGCCGACGCGTGAGTCGGGCGAACCGGGGGAAGGAGGCGGTTCTCTCGGGCACAGCGATCCCTACCCGGAGCGTCGTATGAGCACACGATTCGTCCTCTTCATCGCCAGGGACAAGGAGCGGTCGCAGCGAGCCGTCGCGAACCTCGACCGGCTGTGCCGTGCCTCGGGCCTGCCTCCGGAGTCGGTGGAGGTCGTCGACGTCGAGGAGCAGCCGGAGCGGGCGGACGAGGCCGGTGTCGTGGCCACGCCGACGGTCCTCGCCCACAGCGCGTACGCGAGCCGCCGTGTCATCGGCGACCTGTCTGACCTGGATCGGTTGGCGTCTGCGCTCGACGTGCAACTGATCGATCCCGATGTGGGTGGCTGAGGGCGACGCTCAGGCGAGCAGCTCGCGCACCTCGTCCGCGCCCAGCGACGAGCCGGCCGCACGGTCGCGGGTCTGCTGCAGCGCCGCGGGGTCCAGCACCGACGCGGCCAGCGCGGCCTTGCGTGCCTGCAGCTCGACGACCTTCTCCTCGATCGTGCCTGCGCTGACCAGGCGGTAGACCATGACGGGCTTGTCCTGCCCGATGCGGTGCGCCCGGTCGACGGCCTGCGCCTCCACGGCGGGGTTCCACCAGGGGTCGAGCACGAAGACGTAGTCGGCCTCGGTGAGCGTGAGGCCGGTGCCGCCGGCCTTCAGGGAGATCAGGAAGATCGACGGGCCGCTGTCCCGGAAGGCCTCGACGACGTCACCGCGTCGTCTGGTGGCGCCGTCGAGGTAGTGGGTGTGCAGTCCGGCGGCGTCCAGGCGCTCACGCACCCGGCGGAGGTAGGTGGTGAACTGGCTGAAGACCAGCGCCTTGTGTCCTTCGGCGACCACGTCACGCAGGTGGTCGACGAGCACGTCGGTCTTCGCGGCGCCGACGCCCTCGTGCTCCTCGTCGAGCAGCACCGGGTCGATCGCCAGCTGCCGCAGCCGGGTGAGCGAGCGGAAGATCGCGATGCGGTGGGCGTCCATGCCTTCGTCGACGAGGCCGAGCACGTGCTGGCGCTCGCGCTGCAGGTGCGTGTCGTAGAGGTGCTGGTGGGCGCGGCCGAGGCGCACGCTGAGCACCTGCTCCTGCTTGGGCGGGAGGTCCGCGGCGACGAGGTCCTTCGTACGCCGCAGCAGGTAGGGCGCGACCCGCCGCCGGAACCGCTCCAGCACCTCGGCGTCGCTCTCCTTCTCCACGGGGTCGGCGACGGCTTGGCGGAACCGGTCGGGCCACGGGAAGAGGCCGGGGGTGACGATCGAGAGGAGCGACCAGAGCTCCATCAGCCGGTTCTCCACCGGGGTGCCGGTTAGCGCGAGACGGAAGTCGGTCTCGAGGCGGCGTACGGCCTGGTAGGTCTTGCCCTGGTGGTTCTTCACCGCCTGCGCCTCGTCGAGCACGACGCCGCCCCAGGTGCGTGCGGCGTACGCGTCGGCCTCCAGACGCAGCAGCGTGTAGGAGGTGACGACGACGTCCGCGCCGCCGTGGGCCTCGACGACCTCGGCGATCGTGGAGCCGCGACGGCTCTGGGTGCCGACGACGACGCGGACGTCGAGGTGCGGGGTGAAGCGGGCTGCCTCGCCCGCCCAGGTGCCGAGCACGCTGGTGGGGGCGACGACGAGGAAGGGGCCGTCGTCGGGTCGCGTACGCCGCGCATGGGCGATCAACGCGAGGGTCTGCAGCGTCTTGCCCAGCCCCATATCGTCGGCGAGCAGCCCGCCGAGGCGGTGGTGGTGCAGGAAGGCGAGCCAGCGAAGCCCCTCGTCCTGGTAGCTGCGCAGGGTGGCGTCGACGTCGGGGACGTCCACGGCCGGCAGCTGGTCGGGCAACGTGAGACCGCGGGCGGCTTCGACGAAGCGCGCGGCCTGGCCCTCGACGATGCCGAGGTCGGCGAGCTCCTCGAAGAGGCCGAGGTCGGGGCGGCGTACGGCGATGCCGTCGCGGGGCTGCTCGACCAGGTCGCCGGCGGCCTCGACGAGCTCGGCCAGACGTCGCAGGGCGGGCACGTCGAGGTCGACGACGAGTCCCTTGCCGAGCACGACCTTCGTACGCCCGGTGGTCAGCGCCTCCAGCACGGTGGCGAGGCCGATGCTGTAGCCCTCGACGGTGACCACGACCTCGAGGCCGAGCCAGTCGGGACGGTAGTCCGGGTCCTGCGGGTCGCCCTTGCCGCGGCGGCCGCCGACGAACTCGTCGTCGGGGTCGTCCGGGTCGTCGCCGTGCTCGCCGCGCGGCGACGTGAACCGCACCTCGGGCGGCTGCTCGGCGGCGCGGTAGTCGGGGCGGTCGCCCAGCTCCTCGATCTCGAGCACGCCGGCCGCCGCCCGGGTCTCGAGCTCGGGCAGCACGTCCTCGACGAGGCCGACGGCCTCGTAGCCGCGGATCGTCTGGCGCGCTCGCGGCCCCTGGTGGCGGTCGCGCTCGAGGTAGAGGCGGTGCACGGTGTCCTCGCCGGGGTCCAGTGCGGCGAGGATGCTCGCCTCCAGGCGGGGGCGGCGTACGCCGCGGGTGGTGCCGCGCTGCTCGTCGAGCTCGTAGACGAGCTCGCCCCCGGCCTCGGAGCCGTCGTCGGTCGTCACGGGTCCGCCGGGGTCTCGGTACCGCCACGTCCAGCGCACGTCGACCTCGTCGGCGGCCTTCCAGTCCAGGGTCAGCACGAGCACCGGGCGCGCCGGTGCGGGCACCGGTGCGGACGCGTCGCCCGAGACCACCGAGACCTGACGTTGGAGACGGGGGAGGTAGTCGTGCACCAGCACGTCGCGGTCGGCGTCGGGCACCACGAGCGGTGAGTCGTCGGCCAGCAGACGTGCCAGCTGCGGACCGACGGGCTTGACCAGCGGTGCAAGCAGGATGCCGTCGGCAGCCCACGCCGCGAGGCCGTGGCCCGGGTCGCCGATGATCTCCAGGGAGCCGCTGGGCACCCACTCACCGGCGACGGCGACACCGAGGCGTACGCGCGAGCCGCCGCCCCGTCCCGACTCCCCGGACCCCTCAGCGGTCAGGTCGACCTCGAAGGAGACCGGGTCCGCGAGCTGTACGTCGCGCACCCCGTCACCGGCGACGAGCTCGACGCCGACCTCACGCGCCCGGGCCAGCGCCGGCCACAGTCCGGAGCCGAACGCCGCGAGACGAAGGTGCGTCTCCGAGGTCATGTAGTAGGTGTTCAGCCCTGCGCGGTAGAGCGCCTGCAGGGTCTCGAGCGCGTCGCAGTGCGTGGGCTCAGCGCCCTGCGCGCGCAGCCGTCGCAGGTCGGCCCACGCGGCCCCCTGCTTGACCCACCGGCCACGGCGGCTCTGCTGCAGCGGTCGGATGCGGAGGGGGCCGCGGGCGGGACCGGCGGGGTCGCTGGCCCAGCGGTACGCCTGCCGGGCGGTGGCGATCGGCCCGCGGCTCACCTCCAGGGCCAGGGGCTCGGGTGGCAGAGGCTCACCGTGCCAGCCGTCGCCGTCGACGTCGTCGGCCTCGAGCTCCTCGAGCAGGGCCTCGAGGCGCCGCTCCCACATGGGGACGCCGACGGGGCCGGCCCGTCGTGCCTCCTCCTCCCGGGTGATGGCGAGCAGGAGCATCGCGGCGACGTGCTTGCAGCCTGTGCTCACCGGGCAGCTGCAGGAGCTGTGCTGCAGTGGGCCCCGCGGGCCGTCCTGGACGCCGATGCTGCCGCGGTAGAGCTCACCGTGCGAGCCGTCGGACTCACCCATGAGCCAGACGGCGTCGTCCTCGCGGTCGAGCTCGAGCAGTCGGGTCTGGCCGCGCTGGGCGTACGACCGCGCCCGCGTCATCGTGGGCACCCCGAACATGCGCCTCAGGTCGGCGTCGTCGAGCAGGGTCAGGTCCATCGCCGCTGAGCGTACGAGCCGGCACCGACAGGCGTGACCGGTCGGTGCCGGCTGGGGTGTGCGCCGGTGTCGCGCCGGTCGGTCTCGCGGGCGTCAGACAGGCGGCTTGAGTGGGCCGGGTGGCTGGCGTGGGCCGAGGTCGTCGACGTCTCCGTCGGGTCCGCGGCGGTAGGTCCGGCCGGTGGGGGAGCGCCACTCGTACGTGGGGGACGTGGGTGGTCCGGTGCGCCGGTAGGTCCAGCCGCTGTGGGTCTTGAGGCGGTGGTGGAAGCGGCAGAGTGCGGCGAGGTTGTCGGTGCACGTCTGCGGCGGCTGGGACCCGCCCGACCTGTGGGGTTCGTCGGGCGGGTCGTGCCAGGGGTCGATGTGGTCGAGGTCGGCTGCGCGCGCGGGGCGGTGGCAGTGCGGGAACACACACGTGCGGTCGCGCAGGATCACCTGTTCGCGGAGCCGGGGTCCGGGGGCGTACGCAGTGGAGGCGTGTTCTTCGTTGAGGTCGAGGACGGGCCGGATGGTCAGGCGGGTCTGTCCGGCGGTGGGGCCGGTGTCGGCCAGGGCGGCGTGGGCCCAGGCCCGGACGGTGGCTTCGTCGACCAGGCGTACGGGGCCGGACTCGATGGTCGCCAACCCGGCCGCGTGCATGAGCCCATCGGTGCTGCGGGTGAGGGTGGCGGCGGAGAGGTGGACGTGGAGCACGAGCTCGCGGGTCGCGCGGGTGCGGTGCTCGCGGTCGATGATCCGCTCGGCACCGTCGGTCGGCCTCTCCGCGGTATCGGCGTCGCTGGTGTCGTAGGGGAGGACGAGTTCCCCGCGGGCGAGGACCCCCAGGGCCTGGGCGCGGAGGCACCCCTCGCTCGTGTGAGCGGGCGCGGTGGCAGCGAGGCGGGTGGCGATGAGGTCCAGGGAGGTATCGAGGTCGGCTGCGTCGAGGGCATCGATGCGCCCGTCGACCCATGCCAGCCCGGCGAGGTCTTCGGCGGTGGGTGACCCGGACCGGTTCTGCACCGGCAGCGCGATCCGCACGTGCTGCTGGTTCCGCAGCTTTGCGGCCGCCTCGGACAGTGCGCGGGTCTGTTCGCGCAGACGCTCGTGCACCGTGGTCGCGTCGGTCAGCGCCAGCGCCTCGAGACCGCCGGCCTCACGGACAAGCTCCGCCTCGGCCTGCTGCACGCGCAGCAGGCCGGTGAGGGTGCGGTCCAGCGCCGGCACCCCGAGCCGGTGCGCCTTGGGTGCGAGCCACCGGTCCGCGGCACCAGCCCGGTCAAGGTCGAGGACGGTGGTGCGGGTGGCGATGCGTCGGGCCCGCCACAACGGCAGATCCAATGCCTCCACCCGTGCCCACGTGGCGGGGAGGCGGTGGCGCAGCTCGAGGAGGTCCGAGGCCAGGATCCGGGCGGAGTCGGTCGTCGTTCCGAGCGCGGCACCGAGGTCGGCCACACAGAACTCGGCGATCATCGGGGTCCCGGGCCCGCCGAGGAGCAGGGCACGTTCGCCGTGGAGCGCGCCACCGGTGTCCGGGCCGTGACCGGCCGCATCACGGATCGACTCCGCCGGGTGAGCGTCGAGCCAGGCCAGCACCGCCCGGGCGCGGGCCACCTCTCCAGCACGAGCTGCCCGGTCACCGGCGCGCACGGCCGCGAGCAGATCGGCGGGCGTGCCCGATCCGCCTGATCCGCCTGGGCCTCCGTGGCGCTCGCGGCTGTCGTGGGTGCTGGTCACGAGCATGAATCTAGGTGCGACCACCGACAGTTCCTCGAACGCGTGTTCGAATAATGAGACGGGTGTGTGGATCGGTGTCAGAAGTCGTCGGGTCTCGCGGCTCGGCTGGCGCCTCGCACCTCGACCACCGGGTTGCCGGCGCCTCGCGCCTCGACCGCCGGTCCGCGGACATCGAGGCGGGAGAACCACCCCCGCCGTACGCTGGAGAGATCCCCCCGAGGAGGTCCCGTTGGTCCGTCTGGCCATCATCGCCGGCCCGGTCGCCCTGGCGTTCACCATCTGGTGCGCCTTCGACGCCCGCGCCTCCAGGGTGGGCGTACGCCGCCTCCCGCGATGGGCTTGGATCCTGGTGATCCTGCTGCTGCCGCCGCTCGGCGGCATCCTGTGGTTGACGTTGGGTCGACCCCCGAAGGTCGTGGGCTATCAGCCACCCAGCGAGTCCACACCCTGGTCGCAGCGCCCGACGCGCGAGTCGGGCGAGGACTTCCAACGTCGCGTGCGCGAGCGCGCCGAGGTGCAGCGACTGCAGGCCGAGGAGCGGCAGCGCAAGTCCCGGGAGGCGGCGGCCGCGGAGAAGCCCGACGAGATCACCGAGGACGATCCGCGAAGCGACGCAGGCGGTCCCGGGGGAGGGGCCGGCGGTCAGTAGCCTCGGCGCGTGAGCCCCGAGAACCCCGAGAGCGCCGGCAGCGCCGAGAGCCAGAACCCGTTCGACCCGGACGCCTGGGACCCGGTGCCGGGGTTCGAGGACCTGACGGACCTGACCTATCACCGCGCCAAGGCCCACGGCACGGTCCGCATCGCCTTCGATCGGCCCGAGGTGCTCAACGCGTTCCGGCCGCACACGGTCGACGAGCTGCTCCGTACGCTCGAGCACGCGCGCACCACCTCCGACGTCGGCTGCGTCATCCTCACCGGCAACGGACCGAGCCCCAGGGACGGCAAGTGGGCCTTCTGCACCGGGGGCGACCAGCGCATCCGGGGGCGTACGGGCTACCAGTACGCCGACGGCACGGGCGGTGAGAGGACCGACGAGCGCACCCCGGAGGACAAGGCCCGGCTGGGCCGGTTGCACATCCTCGAGTGCCAGCGCCTGATCCGCTTCATGCCGAAGGTCGTCATCTGCGTCGTGCCGGGCTGGGCCGCGGGCGGCGGACACTCCCTGCACGTGGTCTGCGACCTCACGCTCGCCAGCCGCGAGCACGCCCGTTTCAAGCAGACCGACGCCGACGTCGGCTCCTTCGACGGCGGGTACGGGTCGGCGTACCTCGCCCGCCAGGTCGGCCAGAAGTTCGCCCGCGAGATCTTCTTCCTCGGCGACACCTACAGCGCCGAGGACATGCACCGGATGGGCGCGGTCAACAAGGTCGTCGACCACGCCGACCTCGAGGCCGAGGCGCTGGAGTGGGGCCGCAAGATCAACGGCAAGAGCCCCACGGCGCAGCGGATGCTGAAGTACTCCTTCAACCTCCTCGACGACGGGTTGGTCGGCCAGCAGCTGTTCGCCGGCGAGACCACGCGGCTGGCGTACATGACCGACGAGGCCACCGAGGGCCGCGACCAGTTCCTGGAGAAGCGCGAGCCGGACTGGTCGCCCTACCCCTGGTACTACTGAATCGGCCTGTTTCCGCAGTTCAGCGACCTGCAGGGAGCCGGGAGTCCGCACAGAGTCCGCAACGCTTCCACTGACGCGTCTTGGTTGGACGCCGTTGACTGGTCTCAGTCCCGAGGTGGAAGGTGGACTTCGTCGACGATGTCCGACGCCTGGTCGAGGGCCTCGCGAAGGAGCCCAGAGGCCGCGGCCCGGGTGCGGTCTTCGGCCGTCGGCCAGAGGTGGCTGTAGGTGTTCAGCGTGGTGGTGGCGGAGGCATGCCCCAGTGCTCGCTGGACGGTGACGACATCGCATCCTGCAGCGATCAGGCCAGAGGCGTAGAAGTGGCGGAGGTCGTGCAGACGCACGTGCGGAAGCTGCGCGGCGGTGCGGGTAGCCCGCCATCGCCACGTGATGGCGTTGTCGTTCAGCGGCTCGCCGCCGACGGTGAAGAGCCATGTGTCGACGGCCGTGCCGCTCACGTGCCGCGAGACGTGCTCTTGCAGGATGACGACGAGGTCGTCAGGGAGGTAGACAAGCCGTTCGGAGTTGTACTTCGGGGCTCGTATCGCGTACGTCGCGCCATCGCGCTGAAGCTGTCGGGCCACCGTGAGACAACGCCCCGAGAAGTCCACATCGCCGACCTGGACCGCGGCCGTCTCACCCTTGCGAAGGCCCGCGAATGCGCACAGTGCGACGTACGCACGGAAGCCTCGGCGGCTTGAAATGAGTGAGCCATCGGCGAGCGCGAGCAGCTGGCCGACCTCCTTCGTCGTGGGTACGCGCATCGCAGCAGCGGCCTTACGTCGGCGCGGGAGAGCAACGCCAGCGGTCGGGTCGATGCTGATGAGACGTTCTGCGATGGCGCCGCGGAAGATCGATCGCACGATGACGAAGCGAGTTTTGATGGTTGTGGCTGCCCATCGCTGCGAACCCGTCTTGATCCATGACTCGACGTCTGACCGTCGCACCGCGCTAAGTGACTTATGGAGGAAGGGCACGGAGTTGACCGCCAGATCGGCGTTCGCCCGTGTCGACGGCACCCAGAGCTGACGCTCCGCCCACTGGTCGTAGAACTGCCTGAAGGTGACCTTGCCCGCCGATGGATCGACGTAGGTGCCGGCGATCAGCGTCGAGCTGATGTCGTCCAACCAGCGTTGCGCGTCAATCTTCCTGGCGAAGTGACGGGCGCGCTCCTTGCCGGCCTCGTCGCGGTAGCGGGCGCGCCATCTGCCGTCCGGACGCTTCGCGACGCTGCCGGCCACCTCGCGGCCCCTCTCGGCTGGACATCCTGGCTTGCATCGGATCGTGCTGGTTCCACCGCCGTCGATCCAAGGATCGATGGCGTCTCATCTCATGAGTCAGGGCGAGACCCCTTGGTGGGTGCAGAGTGTCGGCGGAACATCGCTCCGCGGAGTCAGCGCTTCAGGTGGAAGAGCTGCGAGAGCTGCAGCCTCGAGACTGCGCCTCGAGCCATTCGATGACCTCGGCGCGCCAGTAGCGGACACATCGCCCGACCTTGAAGCTGTGAGGTCCCTCGCCGATGTGCCGCCAATAGCGAAGGGTGGCGGCGGGGACGCGGACGAGTTCGGAGACCTCGCCTAGCGTGAGTAGCGCGTCCCCAGTGCGCGGTCCCTCGACACGGGCGGTGGATTTGCTACTCATGATGAACTCCCTCGATCTGGGGTGGCGGGCGTGGAACTCATCGTGCGACGTGCGTCCACTTCCAAGAAGGTGACGACCGATGCTCATGACCGCGACAACTCTCGTGCGAGTGCCTCAGCGTCTCCGGATGCGGGAGCGAAAACGCGAAAGACGATCTGCTCTCTCTCACCTGCGGCGGATGACGCATCCAGACGGCCGCTCTCCCATTCGGATGGGAGAGCGGCCGCTGCGGATTCAGCCCTTACCGAGGGTGCTACCAGCTTTCGACTTTGCGCCCTTGGAGGATCCGTTGGACGCGAGGGTCCTGCCCGCTTTTGACAGCGCGGCCTTGCTCGGCTTGCCAGCCATGTCGTCACCTCCTCTCTTCAGCAATGTGGGGCACCGGGGCATCGGCGCGTCACCGACCCCTTCGGTGTGTCCGGACGTCTTGGTGGATGTCCCGCTCGAGCTGGCAGCGGCAGGTTGCCTTCGAATTTCTCGACAGGGTCATGTCGCCGTGCGGACCGAAAAGCGCGTCGTACTGCACGTTGTTCGCCTCCGTGGTGACGCCCCCGCGAATTAGGGAGCCGACAACGAGTGCGGCAGCCTGCTGGGCGACGAAGGCCGCGGACGGATTGAATCCTTGGTTCTCGCCGGTGAGACCAAAGGCCTTCCCAAGGCCGCAGATGTCTTTGCCGACGTGGCTCTGAAGGATGGCGCGGTCTTTGGGCGTCAGGTTGTCAAGGGAGGTGAGCTCGTCGGCGGTCAGTTTGTCGGTGCCGCGGGCGAGGAGGTCTCGTGGAAGTCCGGTGCGAAGAGTGAGCAGGTCGATGACCGACGGGCCTTGAGCGGGACGCTGTGGGTAGTAGCAGCGCAGGCACGGGCCCGTCCAGGTTGCTTCGGAAAGGCTGAGCATCGTCCCGGTGTCGCCACCTGTGCTCCCGTCGAGGGTTTGGCTGGCATGGATGGCCGCGATCTCGTGTCGGGCATCCACGCTATCCACGGCGCCGAGGACGGTGGTCGGCATGTGCTTGTCGCCGGCATCGATTGCGTCGATGTAATCTCGCGCGGTCCCAATGATGGGATCGACGGTGACGTCGCAAAGTTGGTCTCGGATGAGGTGGACCTTGGGTGTCCTCGCTGCGGCTGTGGCGCGGTCGCCAAGGCTGTATGTGGTGACATTCGGGTGGTCGTAGGTCTCGGGGTCAACGACGGCGAGGAGACCTGTGGCGTTCAGCTCGCGGAAGATAAGCGCGATGGCGGTGCCGATGGCGCCGCCGCCGATGAGCGCAATGTCCCGCAGCGGTGCCAGGGACCGGATGGTGTCGTCGGGTTCGCCGAGGGTGACGGGGCAGAAGTCAATGGACCTGATTGGTCCCTGGCGGTCGAGGAGGACGGCAACGACGTCTTTGAAGACCTCGGCGGTGAGCATCGCGCCGGTGAGGACGCCTCCTAGACCGGTTCCGGTCTGCTGGAGTGAACCGACCGCGGCGCCTGCGGGCCGCAGCCGGGTGCCATGACCGTCCGCGACACCACTGACATGTGCCGAGGTCGAGCTCGTACCAACGTGAACGTGAAACGTGACGTGCTCGGGCCGGATCACCGAAAGGGACCGGTCGGCGTCGATGCCGGCGGTGAGCTGCTCAAGGTCGGTGACGAGGTTCGGGTCGAGTTCGCCATCTCCCCCGGAAGGGTCGAGGTGAAGCCGGACGGGGAGGCGACGCAGGTTGCCCACCAGGACCCGGAGGGTCGCTGCGACGGCGGGGGCTTCAGCGTCGGCGGTGACCAAGACGATGCTGTTCTCAAGCCGCGTCTGCAGGTCAGCCTCGTTCGCACCTGAGCTGCCCGCCGCGAGGCGCAGCGGACGGCTGTAGTTGGTGTGGTCAGTGCTCACGGACACCGTCCGCGTCGAAGGTAATGACCGTAGTGGTCCGGGCTTTGACGGAAGCGGGCGCGATTGGCACCCAATCGCTGTCCTGGAAGGCCCACCAGCCCCAGGTCGCCGGATCGTGGGACGGAGTCGCGAAGTTCGGGATGACAGAGGCGATGAAGCCCGGCATCCGGATGTTCCCGGTCTTGTCGGTGTTGGAGAGGAACGCCTCGTGCATATGCGAGTGAATCTGTGCGCGGACCTGGACGTTGTTTTGCTCGGCATACGCGAATAGCGGGTTCAGCGCAGCGGAGGAGAGAACTAGGAGGCGAGCGTGGCGATCGATGTCGGCGGTCCCCGCGAGCGCGAGGACGGTGACCGACGGTTCACCGGGCGGCGTGAGGAAGAGCGCACCCGTTTCCAGGCCGAGGGCGCCGTACCGGGCGACGTCACCGACGAGAACATCGAGGGCGTCGGCTCCCAGATCAATTTTGCTCATGCTGCCCGTGCTCCTTGAACTCGGTTGATGTCGTCGGTCACGTTCTCAATGACGTACAGGAACGGGTTGCCACCCGAACGCCATGACTGAGGGCCGATCGTCCACTCGCCGTGAAGATCTTGGCCCTCGGCGGTGAACGGCTTGCAGACGTCGTTCGGCGCCCGGTAGCCGGTGGCCGCCGGCCACGCGCTGGTGACGTTCGTAGGGCCACCGACGGAGATGGCGAACAGCAGCGATGGCGGCCGGTCAGGGTAGACGGACCACAGCGTTCGGACGATGAACGGCTTGGTGTCCGGCTCGGTCGGCTGGATCACGGCCCAGTACAGCCCGGGTGGGTCGACTGAGGCGTCAGGGGCATCGGGGTCGGCAACGCGGTGGACGAGACGACCACCGGCAGCCTCTAGCGTGGCGCGCACCACGGCGGCGTCGCGCTCGAGGCGCAACTGGCTCTCGAAGTCCACCCTCAGCTGCCCGAAATGGTTTCGGTCCGCAGGGACAACTTGATCGAACGCGAGTGGCCCGGGCCGTCCTCTGCGATCGCGCCGATGGTCGTCCCGGGGTCCTGCTCGTCACCGTTGGCGACGAAAAAGTACCGGGTCGTGCCGTCGGACTCGATGTTGAGGAAGGCAAGCACGGCCGCGAGCACTTGGCCGATCGACGCGTCCGACGTGAACTTCTGGTTGAACTGCTTCGTCGCGGCCGCAAAGGTCGCGTGGACGACGACGTCTCTGTCGTGGGACGTCACAGACTGGGTGTTCATTGGGGTCTCCTTCAAGGACTTGCGGCACCGGAGATTCTGATATCCACGGTTTCACTGTACAAAATGAAACGGTAGGCCGTCGTCCTGCTCTTGTCAACACAGCGTCGGTCCTCGTGTCTGCGGGTCCTACGCGGGACAATCTGCGGGTGGAACTGAACCTGGCCGGAGCGATGCCGCTGACTGACGGGGCGTTCCTTATGGGCGAGGATGCGGACCAGCTTGTCCTTGACGCGACGGCCCTCACGTTCGCGTGCCCGCTCGACCTAGCCGGGATAGTGGGGTTGGCGCATTGGGCGGCTTCGAGCGCGATCCCGGTGACACTGATGATGCCGTTGGATCAAGGAATGGCGTCCTACCTACAACGGATGGACGTGCTGCGCCACCTGCCGTCTCGGCCCAAGATCGTCGGCCGCGTCCCACCCGACACCAGGTCCGATCGATCCGGGTCCTTACTCGAGGTCACCGCGCTCAATCGCGGCAACGTCGATGACCTCGCCGAACGTCTCGGACCGCTCGTCATGGGGTTCTACGGCGAGGACAGCGAGGCTGGCGCTGCCGTCCTGCGAGCTTGCGGTGAGCTCGTTGGGAACGCCACCGAGCACGGCCACAGCGAACGCGGCGCTTTCATGGCCGCTCAACTTCATAGGGGCGCAACCACAGGCGGCCCCAGACTCGAGTTCGCGGTCTGCGACACCGGCATGGGCGTCATGGAGCATCTACGGCTGAACCCCAAGTACGCGCACTACACCCTCGACAAGCACGCCATCGCGAAGGCTACTGAAGCGGGAGTCACAGGTGTTCCCGACGATGAGCGGGGCAACGGCTTGTACGACGTCATCAAGGCGAGGCAGGTCGGAGAAGTGTCTCTACAGATCCGGTCCGGCAGGGGCGAAGTCCGCATCCAAGGCTCCCCGACCAGCCAACAGCAGACGCTGCACGACCGTCCAGATCAGACTGCGGGCACATGGGCGTGGCTTACCCATCGGCTGAGCGCGGGAAGCAACACTGTGGTTCAATCGAGAAAATGAAGCCGGAGAAGCCATGACAGATGCAACCATCTTTTCCGTCGTCCAGCTCGGCAAGTACCCCGCCACGCGCGCGCGTGGTCAAGAAGGCCGAGCCAGACTCGACGACCTACTCGAGGGCCGTGCTGGACTCGACCTGACCATCGACTTCAGCGGAGTCGAAGTCATGAACATCAGCTTTGCCGATGAGTTTCTCGGCAAGTTTCTGACCTCGCACGACTTCTCGGCCAGTAGTGCGACCGTCAGAGTCGCCGGCCTCAATGCAGACAACCGCTACTCAGTCCTCGTCTGTGTCGAACGCCGCAAGACGGCCGTCGCCGTCCTTGAGGTCGACGGCTCAGTGTCGCTCCTCGGTGACCCAATCCTTGGGATGACGTTCGAAGTCGCCCGGGACCTGATCGAGTTCAAAGCAAGCGACGTTGGCGCCAAGCTCAACCTGACACCGCAGAACGCGAACAACCGACTCAAGCGCCTGGTCGATGTCGGCGCACTGCGCAAGAGCCAGATTCTGGGCTCGGCGCGCGGCGGTAAGGAGTTCGCCTATTCCGTTGCGACCCCACCAGAGGGAGGGAGCACTCTCTCTCCCGCCCAACGAGCGTTGGCTGGCGGCAGCACAAGACCGTGACCGGTCGCGTCACTCTGCGCGGAAGGCCGCGGGCTGTCGGCTAGTTGCGGACAGGCTGATTCACGAGCCACGGCGAAGGGTCGATGGGGTCTTCGTAAATGCTGCCGCCGTCGGGGTGGACCTCGAAGTGAAGGTGGCAGCCGGTGGAGTTGCCTAGGTCGCCGACTTCGCCTATCTGTTGTCCGGCGGCGACGGCCTGGCCGTCGTGCACGCGGACGTCGCTCATGTGGGCGTACCAGGTGGTGAGCTGGCCGGGTGCGGTGGCGACTTTCACGAGCCATGGCCCCGACCAGGACTGGGTGGTGTCGATCTCGATGACGCCAGCGTGAGCGGCGAGGACGGGGGTGCCGCAAGCGGCGGAGAGGTCGGTGCCGGTGTGGGTGTTGGCCCAGCGTGCGCTGGTGCCGCCGAAGTTGTGCTGGTCGACGTACGCGGTGCCAGCGGGCAGCGGGAAAGCGCGAGGTCCAGTGATGGCGGCGACGGTAGTGATGGCGGGTTCGCAAGCCGCTGCTGACGCGAAGGATGCGTTCGACATGCCGGGGGTGCCGCGCCGCGTCTCGGCGAGGAGCTGTCGTGCGAGGGCTTCGTCGTCGGCGTACGCATCGGGATACGCGGAGACTTGCACGGCCTGGGCGGCGGCGGTGACCGGCATCTGCTCCCAGGCCGGCACCTCGATAAGAGATCGGTAGAAGATACGTGCAGAGATGGCGGGATCCATCAGCTCTCTCATCGATCCCCAGTAGGGCCACTGCTGCTGGAAGACCCCGAGAGAGCCGTGGTCGGTCCCGACGGCTTCATGCGGGAGGCGCAGGGAGGCGGCGATCCCGTCCCGGAAGTAGGTGAGGTCGCCGCCGAGCCCGTCGTTGGCGTAGTTGAGGAAGCGCGACTCCTGGCTGGCGGTGGCCAGCGCGATGACGATCGCTTTATCCGGCAGATGGAGGCGCTCGCCCTCTGCGATGATCGTGCTCGCGTTCGCCCGCTGCGCCGGCGTGAGGTCGGCCAGGTTCGCTGCTCCGCCGGAGGTCGCCGCGCCGCCAGATCCTCCGTCCGCGTCAGCAGCGCTGAGGCACGCCGCGCTGCGGGAGCTGGGCCCGATGATCAGGACGAAGAGGATGGCGAAGAAAGGCGTGCCGAGGACCATCGCGAGAACCACCACAATCCTGAGCAGGATCCCGCCGGTCTCGTCGACCCAGCGTCCCTCCCGGCTCCGCAGCTCACGGATCCTGGCCGGATTCCATCGGAGCACCGCCGCGATCATTCGGTCAGTCCGAGGCGTGCACGGATCATCCGCCGCTGCTGAGGCCACAGCGAGTTCAGTCGTGCGTAGGCGTGACTCGTGGCCGACGTCCCGGGGTCGGTGGAGAGTCGGTCGAGCTCGTCGGAGGTGGCGAGGACGGCGGCCTGGACCGACTGGTCGAGCACGCGGCGCGCGGTGGTGACGGTGTCGCCGACGAGCGGTGGGAGGGGTGCTCGGTCGGTGAGGGTTTCGCAGATGGGGCCGGCGATGCCGACGCGGGCTGCTCGCCAGGCCAGGGTGAGTCGGTCGATGGGGTTGCGGGCGTGGTGGAGCGCGGTGAGTTCGCCGTAAAGCAGTCCGGCTTCGTTGTCGTCGAAGTCGGAGGTGCGGAGCCATCCGATGATGTCGTTGAGTGCGCGTGGCTGCTGCACGAGGTCGAGGATCAGGTCGCGTTCGGCTTCGTGGTGCTCGCTGCGGTGGGGGCGCAGCAGCCGAGGGAGGTCGTGCTCTGGCAGGGGCGGGCTGACCGACAGCGAGCTGTTGGCGGCGGCCACGCGGGTGTGGAGGTGCTCGACGCCGCGACGGAGCTGGTCGACGGTGGCGAAGACGCGGTTGAGCTGGTCGGTCTCGGTGGCGTTTTCCCCGACTTGCCGCAGTCGGATGGCGCTGTCGGCGACGTGCCGGCGGATGGAGAGCTCGAGGACCATGCGTCCGTACGTGGCGGCTCGGGTCGGTTCGGGCGCCCAGGTCATGACGTCGGTGAGCCAGGCAGCGTCGGCACGCTGGGTGCCGCGGATGAGGGTCTCGCGGAGTTCGGCGTCGACGGCCACTGGCGTCGGGGTCTGCCCGCGTCCGTACAGGTCGCGGATCGCGGCGTACGCCTGCTGCTCGGGTGCGCCGAAGAAGTCCTCGACTTCGAGCCACTCGCGGACGTCGTCGTAGCAGCTCGGGTTGGTGAGGATCGATCCGATCACGGCGCGCTCGGCGGCCTGTCGGACGCTCACGTCGTCTCACCATTTCTGGGGGCGTCTGCGTCATCGGGCCCGTCGTTCAGCGTCTGGTTGCGGGCGCGTTCCTGTGCGGCGACGGCTTCGTCGGCGAGAGCGAGCCTGCGGCGTACCTGGTGCAGGTAGGCGACGGTCTCGGGCTCCTCGATGAGGGTCCAGGCGTGGTCGAGCGGGGCGTAGAAGTCCTCGTCGACGGCGACCGGTGACCCCGGCAGGCCGCCGAGGGAGGTGGCGCGTCCGGTGGCGAGCAGCTGGCGCATGGTGGCGTGGTCCATCGAGGTCTCCTGACGTGACGCGACGGTGATAGAGGGGTGGCTGTCTCCGAGTACCGATCCGGCTTCCGATTCGGCTGTCTGAGCGCGGTTGCCGGGTGTGGCGGCGGCGAAGGCGTCGGCGTCGTCGACGGCGGAGTCGCCGTACTGGCCCGCGACGAGGGGCCGGTGGCTGGTCTCGCAGGCGACGTTCCACCCGCCGGTGCCGATGCGGCGCAGGAACTCGGGTAGCCAGCGGCCGTGCCAGTCGGCGCCGGCCGAGAGCGGTGCGTCTCTCTCGGTGTACGCCTCGCGCCAGGCCAGCCATAGGGCGGTGATCTCTTCGACGAGCTCGGGGTGGCGCCACCAGCACGGCGGGACCTTCCGGGCGAGCGGGTAGCGGCCTCGGAGCCATCCGACCCAGGTGCCGAGCTGCTGCCACAGGTGGTCTGCGTCGTGTGGGGCGAGCTGCGCCCAGACGATGGGCCGGCGCAGCACGGACCCAGGCGGCGGTTTGTCGACGAGCTCCGCGAGTGCCTCGGCCATAGCTGCGATCTGCTGGTCGTGCAGGGCGGCGATCTCGGCAAGGCCCGGGATCGAATCGGCGTCGAGGAGCTCCCCGGTCTCGGGGTGGACGAGGTCGATCGTCATGCCGCCTCCCCAGGTCTGCGCGGCGTGCTGATGGCGGTGGACGACGGCTTTTGGTCAAGTGGTCGTACGAGTGAGCGGAGTCGGCGGTCCCGGAACCACATGCGCAGGGTGACGCGGGTGCCGGGGAGGTTCTCGTACACCAGTACGGCGTGGCCGGCGGGCAGCTGCTGGAGCAGGTGGACCGGTGCGAGGGCTTCGCGGTGGTCGGTCTCGGAGCTGGAGCGACGGCCGTCGGGTCCGGTCTGGCGGCTGACGGCCCCGACGGTGGTGTGGCCGAGGAGGTCGGAGAAGTACCGCAGGGTGTCGATGTCGCCGACACCTGGGAGCAGCAGCCGCATCTTGGCGTTGGACAACACGGTGCGGGCGACGTCGCGGCCGCCGTACAGGTGCTCGATCTGGGCGATGTCGTGGTAGGCGAGCAGCAGCTGGACGCCGTTCCCGCGGGCGGTGGTGAGCAGGTGGGGGAGTCGCGGGTAGCGGAACACGTTTCCGGCCTCGTCCAGGGCGAGCAGCAGGCGCGGGTTGACGGGGCCGCCGGTGTGCGCGGCGCGGGTCTCGGCCTCGTGGACGATCGCAGAGAGCAGGGCGGTGAAGTACGGGGTGAAGCGCTCGACCTCGGACTGCGGGGTGACCAGGAGCAGCATCGCGGGCTCGGGGCCGAGGAGGTCGGCGGGGGTGAGGTCGCTTCGACTGCAGGCCTGGCGCACGCCGGGTCGGTTGTAGGTGTCGGCGAGCCCGAAAGCCGTGAACATGACCGAACCCTTGCCTTCCTCGTGGATCCGCCAGGTGGAGCGGTACTCACGCAGCGCTTCGTCGTGGCCGGCTTGCTCGAGGATCTCGCCGACCTCGGCGGAGGCGAGCTCGCCGTCGTAGGCCCACTCGACGAACCCGCTGATCCCGCGGCCGGAGACGTTCGCGGCGAGCAAGAGTCCCTTGAGGTACTTGCGGGCCTGGGCGTTCCACGGTCGGGCGCGGACGTCGCCGGTCATGCCGGAGGCGTCGACCATCCAGCCGGCCATACGGTCGGCGGTCTCGGGGTCCTCTGCGTAGTCGACCGGTGACCAGCCTGCGGTAGGGACACCGGGTGCCCCGCCGGGCGCGATGACCCAGGTACGACGGCCAGCGTGGGCGGCGAGCACCGCGGTGAGGTCCTGGGGCTTGGCGGTCGTCATGACCACCGACCCCGCCCACTCGATCGTATTGGGCAGGATCAGCCCGGCGGTCTTACCCGACCCATTGGGGCCGAACGCGACGGCGGAGATGCAGTCCTCGGCGGCCAGCAGCCGCTTGGTCGTCCGGCTGCGTCCGGCGACGAGCCGGAACGGCCGATCTGCCGGGTCCCGAGGGACGGTGAGGCGCTTCTCGTCCTTGGCAGTAGCCCACGCGGCAGCCTCGGCCTCGCCGCAAGATCGGCCGCCCGAATGACCAGCGGTGAAGCGGCCACGGAGCAGGCTGACGCCCCACACGCCCACGGCGAGCAGGGACACCAGGACAAGCAGCAGGCCGGCCGTGGCCCAGGTGGCGGGCGGGGTGACGTCGTACGCCGCCCGCCACGCGCCGTCGAGGGACCCGGTCGTGGCGAGCCCACCGAGGTACTCAGCGAGGTGCTCACTGCTTGCGGTGGCTCGGCCACCGCCAGTGAGGCTGTGCGCTGCCAGGGCTGCGGCGTAAGCGGCCGCGCCGCCGACCAGCACGAGACCGCCCAGCGCGAGCAGGATGCCGGTGACGCTCTCGCGGGGGTCCAGGCTGAGCGGCGATGTCGCCGGCCCGGCCGCACGGGGAGACGTCATCGCATCCGGCTGTCGGTGTCGATGAGGGCGGCTTCGTGCGGGCCGAGGACGTGGTCGACGACGAACGACCGACGTCCGACCTTCCACAGTCCCCGGCCGACGGGGAAGCCGTTGAGGAGGTGGGCCTCGACGTCGGTGAGCCCGAGGGAGGACGCGGTGACACCGACCTGGTCGGACTCCTGGGCGTACACGATGCGGGTGGAGCAGTCGGCCAGCAGACCTCGTGCGAGAGCGACGGCCTCAGACCCGGCGTCCCCGACCGCACCGAGGTCGCTGAGCCGGTGGACGACAGCCATGTTCGAGATGCCCCACGCACGGGAGAGCTTCCAGTGCGACTGCATCCGCCGCACCAGCGCCGGGATCCGCATCATCCGCCAGGCCTCGTCGTAGACGACGAGACGGTGCCCGGAGTTCGGATCGGTCAGTGCCGTCTCCATCCAGGCCGATGCGCATGACATCAGCAGCGCGATCGCGGTGTCGTCACCGCTCAATCGGGAGGTGTCGACGACCTGGCAAGGAGCGTCGAAGTCCAGCGGGTGGGTGGTGGGGCCGTCGAAGAGGCCCGCGAGGTCGCCGACCACCAGGCGACGGAGCTCGAGGGTGGCGTCGCGGGACTGCGTCGCCAGGTCCGAGGCAGTCATACCGATCAGCGACGCCATCTCCTCGGTCGGTCGCATGAGGACCTCGACGACGTCGGGCAGGATCGGAACGGCCTGACGACCGGGCGAGGCGTGGGCGCGCGTCGTCTCATCGAGAGCGAGCACGAGGGCGTTGCGCTCGACCGGTCGGAGCCGGCGTTCGAGCCCGGTCTCGCTGAGTGCCTGCAGCAGCCCGATGCGGCGAGCGCGGATCTCGGCAACCCAGCCCTCGTCGTCGAGGTCGCTGGGACGGCGTCCGGCGTCCAACGGATTGATCCGAGAGGCGAGCCCGCGTCCAAGGGTCAGCGGCTCGACCCCGAGCGCCCGTGCGACCGGCGCCCATTCGCCCTTGGGGTCCGCGGACACGTAGATGCCGACCCCGAACGCGGCCAGCCGGTACGCCAGCGTCTTGGCGAGCGAGGACTTCCCGCGTCCGAGGACGCCGGCGAGCAGGATGTTGGGGTTGGAGAGCACCTGCCGGGCGTAGAGGTGCCACGGGTCGAACACGAACGACGTGCCGGAGCCGACCTCGCGGCCGACGTACGCGCCCTCGCTGCCGAGCCCTGACTCCACGACGAACGGGTACGCCGCCTGCAGGTTCGCCGTGGTGCCTCGGTGGAACGGCAGCCGCATCGGCAGCAGCGGATCCGCGCCGTGACGTCGACGCTGCCGCTTCGCCGGCGGGCCGAGCTTCGGGATCTCGACGGTGCCGGGCGCGTCCGCGGTCATGTCGCGGCGGCGGGCGATCCGGCTTCGGCGCGTACGCCGCGGGGTGAGCGCCTCCAGCTCGCGACGCGCGGCTGACTCGGTCGGGCTGGGCCTCGTGATGATGCGGGTCGGGCGGGTGGTCAGCTGCGGCGTGCTCATCTGACACCTCGGGTCAGCGGTAGGGCTGCTGCGGCGAAGGCCTGGTCCTGTTCGCCGTAGACGCGGCGGACCTCGAGGACGCTGCGGACTGCGGCCTGCTCGACCTGGGCGCAGGCGTCCTCGAGCTCGTTCTCGGTGGTGGCGGAGACGGTGACGTAGCCGGTGAAGCGGTACTCGATGTGCCCCGCGACGAGCTCACGCTCGCGTCGCAGCAGCGCGGCGTGGGCTTCGTCGTCCAGCGCGCTGTCGACCTGCCCGAGACGCTCGCGTTGCGCGTCCTCGGTGAGCTTCTGGACCTTGGCGTTGCGCACCTCGCGGAAGGACTGCGACGGCGGGACGGGCTCGGCGGTGAGCGAGACGGTGCGGCGTACGCCGCCGAGGACCAGCAGCGGGTAGAGCCAGGCGGCCTCGACCTGCATCCGCGGCCACGAGGCCACCCAATAAGTCGCGTGGAAGCCGGAGTCGGTGCGGTAGTGCGTGAACGCCGCGTGCGCCGCCATCGGGCCGGCGGCAGCGAGGTCGACGCCCGCGCCACGACGCTTGTCGATGGCGGTGAGCGCCATCGGGTCATACTGCGTGCGGACCAGGCGCGCGAGGTCCTCGCTGTTGAGCCAGCCCAGGACCTCGACGTCGCTGCGGCGCAGACCTGCCTCCAGCCAGGACAGCTCGGTGGCCAGGACCGACGCCATGCCCTCGGGTCCGCCGCCCGCTGCGCGGAGCGCGCGACGGCAGCGGCGTTCATCCACCGCGACGGCAACGAAGGTCTCGTGCCGGGTGGCGGCGGGGCCGGCACCGTCGATGAGCAGCCGGTAGGACTCGGCGGCCGGGCTGCCGGTCTGCCCGTGACGTTGCCACCAGTCCTCGAGACCGCGGCCGGAGTCCGGGATGGTGCGGGTGAGCCACTGCACCGACGCGATGCGCGAGCCTTCCTGACCGAGCTGCGCCAGGAGCGACCCCCACGCTGAGACCCGCTCGTGCTGGGTCGCGCGGTCGGCCAGCGGGTACGCCGGCGCAGCGACCTGCACGACACCGACCCAGCGGTTGCCCTGCCGGATGACCGCGATCTCGCGGTGCTGGATGGTGAACGCCCGAACCTGCATCGGACCGGCAGCTCCGGGAAGCGCCAGGCGCTTGCCGCCATCGGGGGAGTGCAGCGCCCACGGGCCGCCGAGATAGGAGGCCTCACCGGTGAACCGGCCGAATAGGTAGTTGCCGATCGGTCGAACCCAGTCGACCATCGGCCGGCTCTGCACCGGGAGGAACGCCACCGCGAGCGTCAGCAGAGCGATGGCGGCAGCGAGCGGGAAAGGGACGAGCGTGCCGAGCAGCCCGAGCAGGAGGACGCCTCCGCCGAGTGCGACGAGAAGGAGCTGGGGCAGTCGCATTCCCAGCAGGAGCGCTCGCCGGTCACGGGGTCCGAAGATGTACGTCGGCTCGTTGGCGGCTGCTGCCTCGGTCGTGGTCGACATCAGTTCTCCTTCGTGGGGCCGGGAGCGGGTGCGGTCGGACCATCGGTCTGGCGCATCGAGCTGTCAGGGCTGCTCGCAGGTCCTGTTGTTGCGCCACTTCCTGCCGTCGCGGCCGACGCGGTACTGCGCACGGCGCGGGAGACGTTCGCCTTCGCTGCGCCGTTCTTCTGCTTCACGGCGCCGGCCGCCATGACCGCGGCGCCGGCGACGGGGACTGCCGCCGACGCGGCGGCGCCGGCCCCGGCACCGGCCGCGCCGGCGGACGACGATCCGGCTGCGCCCGAGCCGGCGGCCCGCGCTGCACCGGCGTTGGTGGCGCCTGCCGCGCGGGGTCCCGCAGCGCCGGTACCGGCAGAGCTGCCGGCGGTTCCACCGCCGAGCGTGGTGGCCTTCGAGGTCCGGGCGGTGCTGGCGTAGTCGGCGGCCATCCTCTGCCGCGGTGCGCCGGCGACGTGACCGGCCGCTGCGACTTTGGCCATCGTCGGCTGGGCACCGGACCGGAGGGTGGCGACCATGTCGCCGGCGACGTGGGAGTCCGCGGCGAAGTGCACCAGTCGCAGCATCACCAGCGGCGCTAAGCATGCGCCGCACAGCAGGACGACGACGCCGACGAAGTCCGACAGGGACTGGTTGCCTCGGAGCAGCAGCGACATCCCGATGCCGAAGACCATGTAGATGACGGACTTGGCGAAGACCAGCGCGACGAGGACCTCGGTCGCCTTGCGGGACCAGCTGCGGGTCGGCGCCCACAGCCAGCCGGCGATGAGGATGGGCGCGAACGCGACGACGACGAGGATCGCCATCTTGCGGAGCAGCAGCACGACCCACAGCACGATGCCGGCGACGAGGGCGGCTGCCATCAAGATGAGCATCAGGGCGTTGGCGGCGAGACCGCCGGCGGTGTCGCCCATGACGTCGAACTTGTCGGTGAGGTCGCCCATCTGCTCGCCGAAGTCGGCGCCGGTCGTGGCGACGATGCCATGCGCGAGCCAGTCGTCGAGTGAGACGAGCAGCTGGGCGAAGATGACGTACACGACGCTGCCGATGCAGGCCACGATCAGCCCGACCGTAGCGCGGGTGACCGCCCGGAGGTCGTGATGCACGGCCGAGACGAGCAGCGCGATGATGTAGATGATGGCGATGAGCGGCACCGCCAGCTGGGCGAATCCGTAGTAGGTGTCGCGGTAGACCGGGTCGCCAAGCGGCACGCGCGTCGACTCGTCGACGATCTTGGTGATCTGACCGAACAGGGCGACCAGGCCGGTCACCATCCAGGACGTGATCGCCGAGAAGCCGCTGTCGGCGACCTGCTGGCCGCCCTGACAGACCAGGTTCCACCAGTCGCAGTCCAGGCCCTCCGCGCGCGGCTCGACGGCCACGGCAGGGACTGACGTCGACGTGGCGGGCAGCAGGTCTGCAGGGGAGGGGCGCACGAGTCAGACCTGCTGGCCCAGGCTGTTGAAGAAGTTGATCAGCGCCGGCGCGGCACCGATCAGCAACGCAGTGATGCCAGCGACGACGACGCCGGTCTTCCCGCGGCCGGCAGCGTGGTAGTTGCCGCTGTTGGCACCCAGCGCCCACACCAGCGCGCTGATCAGAAGCGCGGCGAGCGAGGCGAACAGCGCCCAGCCGGCGAGCCCGTCGATCAGCTGCTGGATGACGCGGCCGCCGGGGAGCTTGCTCGGGTCGGGGTTGGTCGTGATGAGCGGGAGGATCCGGTGCATGGTTGCTCCTGGGTGAGGGAGGAGCCGCACCGTGTACGACGCCTCGGGGCCGGTGTCGTGCCCGACCCGGACATCGAGGCCGAGGCACAGCCCTCACCCAACGTGGAGCCTGTCGCTCGCAGAAGGTGTCTTCTGTTGTGCTGGTGTGGCGCAACCCGTCGGCGGCGCACGCGACAAGGCCGGCACCTCCGCCGGTCGCTGCCGGCGCTTTTGACCAGTGGCTCTGCTCAGCCGGCGAGGATCGCTACAAGCATCAGAACGACGAACAGCGCCATGATCGCGAGGCCGATCAGGCGGAGCCGGCGGCGCAGACCGCGCCGGCGCCGGATGGTCACGGTTGTCGAGCGGCCCTCGGCACGTCCGGCGGCCAGGCCTTCGGCGTACGCATCAGCACGTGCGGCTGCGATCGCCTGCTCGTGTTCCTCGACCCAGACGAAGTCGCCTTCAATCTCGCGCATCGGGTCGTCGGCGTCGACCATCACGACACGACGAGGCCGGCCATCCCTGTCCAGCTTCTTGTCGGTCATGGCAACTCCTCCGAACTTCAGGAAAGCACGCGGCATGCACGACGGGCTAGAGGCCGAGCGACCAGCCGGTGGGAAATTCGTCTTCAGGCCGGCCTGTCGAGTCCGATCCCGAGTCGAGAGCAGAAGAGGACACACCTCTTGCAGATGCTCTGCACCAGCGCGTGATGCCGAGTCGTCACCAACTCGTTGCGCACGGGCGGGCTCTCTGTCCCGGCGAACGACGCGGACGGGTCATACGGTGAGCTGCTCAAGAACAGCGGCAAGGTTCCACGGCCGAGAGGGCCGGCGTCCCAGTCAAGGTTCAGCTATCGGGATGCTTCGCAGACGCCTTGGACGTCGTCGAGCAGGGCCTGAGCCCTGATCCACCGATGTCGAGTGGTGGCGTGAGCGTGGCGTAGAACGAGAATGCCCTCCTGAGCAGGGAGGATCTGGATTGCGACGTCCGATCCGAACCACTCAAGAGGGGCACCTCGTAAGTGAAACCTTCTCACACGATCCGGCCTGTGTTCGATGACCCGAACCTGGTGTCGGCAGCCGGTCTGGTCCCGGCGCTGCGGCTGGCCGAGTCGGCCGGGCTCTACGACCTTCTCGACGACCTGACGGTGGCCTCGCCGAACGCTGCTGCGAAGACCGCGTCGGTGGTCGGCGGGATGCTCGCCGGTGCGGATTCCATCGATGACCTCGACCTGTTGCGCCACGGTGGGATGGGCCGACTGTTCGCCGGGGTCCGGGCACCGTCGACGCTGGGCACGTTCCTGCGCTCGTTCACCCACGGGCACGTGCAGCAGCTCGACAAGATCAACGCCGGGCTGCTGGCCGGACTCGCGACCCGGGTGCCCGGCCTGCTCGCCGGTTCGGACGCGGACGGGATTGCGTTCGTTGATGTCGACGACACCGTCCGCGAGGTCCACGGCTACGCCAAGCAGGGAGCGGCGTTCGGGTACACCGGCCAGCGCGGTCTCAACGTCCAGCTGGCGGCGATCTCGACTCCGACCGCAGCACCAGTCATCGCCCGCGCCCGGCTCCGCAAGGGCAACACCGCTTCCGCGAGGGGCGCCGGCAGGTTGTTGGCCCAGGTGATCACGACCGCCCGCGCCGCTGGCGTGACCGGTCGGATCCTGGCGCGTGCGGACTCCGCCTACTACGGGCACGCGTTCGTCGGCACCGCCCTGCGGCACAAGACGTGGTTCTCGGTGACCGCGCGGATGACGCCGAGCGTGACCGCGGCGATCACCAGCATCGACGCAGGTGCCTGGAAGCCGATCGAGTACCCCAACGCGGTCTACGACGAGGACGAGCAACGCTGGGTCAGCGACGCCGAGGTCGCCGAAGTTCCCTTCGTGGCGTTCACCGGCCGCCGCAAGCGCGAGCACGTCCGGTGTCGTCTGGTCGTGCGCCGGGTCAAGCGACTCCAGCCCCTGGCATCGGACGGGACCGAGCAGGGCGAGCTGTTCGCGACCTACCGCCACCACGCCTTCATCACCAACAGCACACTTTCGACCGTCGAGGCTGATCAACGTCATCGTGACCACGCGCTGGTCGAGCAGGTCATCGCCGAGCTCAAGGATGGTCCGCTCGCGCACCTGCCGTCGGGGAAGTACGCGGCCAACGCCGCCTGGGTCTCCCATGCCGTGATCGCGTTCAACATCGCCCGCGCTACCGCGGTCGCTGCCTCGATGCGCACCGCCCGCTGGGCAACCCTGCGCACCCGGATCATCAACATCCCCGGCCGGATCGCGACCACCGGCCGGCGCCTCGTCCTGCACCTTCCCACCCACTGGCCGTGGGCATCGCGCTGGAAACTGTTGTGGTCGACCGCGTCCGGGCCACCAGCCCTTGTCACGACCTGACCACCCAGCCAGAGACGGCGCGACCGAGGACCTCGAAGTGGAAAAGCCGGCACCGACCGGCAGATCAGCCACGCCCCGAGACCAAGCGACGCGAAGGCTCCACCGGAATCACCGACCACAAATCAACGGTGGTGGATCCGGGCTGAGCGAGCGCGCGTCCCGCGCGACGATCCCTGTGTGCGCGCGTCCCGCGCGACGATCCCTGAGCGGCACCTTCCGGCACCTTGACAACGTGAACGAACACGGCAACCTCTTGCGCGACAAGCAGAAGAGCAAGAGCCTGGTCGAGCTCCTCGAACGGCTCAGCGGGCCGGTCCCGAGGAGACACACCGGGCTGCGCTCGAGGGTGGGTTCCAGAGCTTGCTCTAAACCTGCTCATCGAGCGGGCCAACTCCGACGGTTCGTGAAGGTGCACGCGCCGCACTCGCCGAACTGGGATTTGAACTGGCGCACAGTTATCGATCTGAAGGTAGCTGAAACCGAGTAGCACAGCTTGTCGCTGAGCACCGCCCGCACCTGATCTCGGAGGGGAACTCCCCGTACGGCGGTACCCGGCACTACGGCGTGATGTAGGCGGCCCGCGCCGCCTTGGCCTTCTCCCAGTCCGCCTGAAGCTCCGAAACAGTCGGCTTCGTGCTCATCTTCTCAGCGGCGTGCGAGTGACCGGTCATCCGGTCGCACGCCCTCGCGAAGAGTGGCTCGATAACCGCGGTCGCGGCGTCGAGTCGACTGGCGTCGATCTTCGACAGCTTGGTCATCATGATGTTGTGTCGATAGCGCTGGGTGACGCTCTGGAGCAGTTCCTGTTCCACGAATGCCTCGCACCAGGCACGTAGCAGGTCGTATGCCTCCTTGATCAGCGCGTCCTGCACGACCGGCTCGGCTTTCGGCATCTCCTGCAGCTTCACGTTGATGCGGCTCGCCAGATCGGCCGGCGTATCGAGCTGTGGCTCGACGTTGGGCGCGAGGATGCCCTTCTGGTCGCCGCCGTCGCGAACCTCGTAGATCTTCACGCGTAGTTTCTTCTTCTGCCGGTTGGAGATCAGCGCCGAGGCGAACATGATGTTGTGCGTCAGCACGATCACCTGATGTGTCTCGGCGAGGTGCTGGATGCGTGCCGCGACCTCGTCGAGGCGTCGGTAGTCCAGACTGGTCACCGGGTCGTCGAACACCAGTGGAGCCCGGGTGCCGCGCATGCGGCTCTCCGCCAGGAAGTCAGCCAGCGCCAGTACTTTCTGCTCACCCTCTGACAAGACGGCTGAGGGACGGTAGTTCGCGACGACCTTCTTGCGCTGCGCTTTGCCGCTCCTGCCCTGGAAGTGCAGCGCAACCCTCGGGGCGTTGAGTCGCTCGCACTCCTCGGCGAAGAGCGTCTCGAAGTTCTTGTTGACCAGGTCTTCGCTTGCCAGCTTGGACTGGATGGTCAGTTGCTTGGTTGCACCGCTGGAGATGGCGCGCGACAGCTTCTCCAACTGCTGTGCCCGCTTCGCTCGACGGACGTACTCCCGCGCGGTTGCCAGGTTCTTCTTGAGCTCTATGCGGGCGGTAAGCTCGGCGAGCTCCTTCTGCTTGGTCGCGAGTGCGGCCGCCGAGTTCTCCTTGTCGGTGGCGAGTTGTTCGGCACGTGTTTTCGCGGCACCAAGCGCAGCGTCGACCTCCGAGGCGGCGCTGGCGGCATCCGCCGCCACGCTGGTTACCGACAGCGCTTGACCCTTGGCCGTCTCCGTCCTCACGGTGGCCGCGTCAACCAAGGCCTTCGCCACCGCGGTCGACCACTCGGGAGCCTCGTCTTCGTGCGCGAGGTCGGTGACGTACTCCTTGGCTCGACTCAACTCAGCCTCGTCCAGCACCAGGCGTGCCGCGGTGAGAATGGTCTGCGCTGTCGTGAGCTGCTGCACAAGCGTCTCGTCGAGGAATGTGCGGTAGCGAGTTAGCAGGTCGATCGCGGTCGGTGATAGCGGCTGCATGCAGTACAGGCAGGCGTCGCCGTCCTGTGGGTACTCGTCGTGACCCAGATGCTGCCGATATGTGTCGCCTGCTGCAACGAATCGCTGCCACTCCTCGTCCGGCTGCCCCGGCAGCTCGTCCTCGCTGAAAAGCTGCTCGCGCGCTTCGGCGCGCCGCTGCTCAGCCTCGGCGACAGCCGCAACGGCGGCGTCGTATCGACCGGCGTCGAAGCTCTTGATCATGGACAGGAGCCCGCTGAGGCGCCGCAGTTCGCGTTCGGCCTGCTGGGCGTTTGTGACAAGCGCGTCGAGTGCGTTCGCGCGCAGCGCATGGACCTCACCGGTCAGCCGCTCGTGGATGGATTCGGCATCGCTGTCGACGGCTGCGGCCGCTTCGAGCTCGCCGAGGTCGGTCGCCGCGCCGAGGGTCTCGATCAGGGGGTAGACCTTAGTCTCGCGAGCGAATCTCCCGAGCAGCGGATTGGAGCCGCCAGCCAGGCTGCTGACCTCCGAAGCGATGCGTTGCTGGAGATCCTGTAGTCCGGCGGCAACGTGGCCGAAGAGCGCAAGTTCGGCGGGCGTGTAGACGTAGCCAAGATCGGTGTCGACGTGAAGCTGCACGGCGTCCGCGTCGAACACACTGATCCTGGTGAACGGCGTTAGACCGGCTTCGTTGTTCCATCGCGCCGTGCGCTCCTCGGCGCCCACCCGGTACTTAATGTCTGCCGACGGTTGAGGTGGTGGATCGAAATGCGCCGTGTGGGCGTTCGGCAAGATGTCTTCGGGTGAGCGCACGGCCGAAAGCCGCTTGATGATGCGTGCGTAGCCAGTCTTGCCCGACCCGTTCTGGCCGAACAGGATCGTCAAGCTCTGGTCGAACTCGAGTTCCTGATCGCTCGCCAAAGCGTTGACGCTCTGAACGTTGCCGAGGCTGGCGAGTTCGAGCGTCTCGTCCTTCGTGTCTTCGACTTCCTGAACCTCGAGCTTTGGCACGCTCGCCAGTTCCTCGTCCGAGAGTCCCTTCTCGGAGAGGAACACCGCGTAGACCGAGTCGATCAGGTCGGCGGTGGGTGCCTGTCGGGACAGGATCGTCTCCGCCGTCAGCTTTCGCACCCAGGCGTCTTGGCCGTTCGCCCAGTCCACGAGAAGGCGGCGTGGCGTAGCCTCGCCGAGGTTGACAACACCATCGCCGACGGTCATATCGGGCTCCATCAAGCTGAGATTGATACATAGACGGCCGCACGGAAGGCGACCGCACTCAGCATCCTGCCTGACGGCACCGACACAGTTGATGTTCGATGTCACATCGGCCGACGTGAGCTGGTTGCGCTTGCCAGGCCGAAGTTGGATTCCGTAGTGGTCAGGCTCCGCGTGACGATCCTGTTCGGAGCGCGTCCCGCGCGACGATCCCTTTGCGGGACGCAGTGGTTGCGAGACGCAGTGTGAGAGCCGAAGCGTGACCGCCAGGTTGAGGGGAGTAGAGGCTCTTCAGGGTGACGGGCAACGACGAACCTGGGAGTCGATGGCTCACCGTCCGAGCGAACGCATGGGTGCCCCCGGGAGCGTCCGCATCAGTTTCGCGAGTCGGGTGCGTTGGGTCGCCGGCATGGCGTCGCCGCAGCTATCGAGGGCTAGGAATGGCGGCCGGGGAGTGACGGATTCCTGTGTCTGCCGGGTGGCGCCCACGAGTCCCTCGTGCGCTATCGCGAGGACTCGCTGCGCGACGGCGCGGTCCAGTTGAGCGAGTGTGTGCGGCGTTGTATCGGCGCTCGCAGGTTCGAGCCGGCCGCTGCGTCGCACGAGTAGCGTGATCTCGCGTTGCTGCAGGATGGTCTTCTGGCCGCGGTCGGGCATATGGTCGCGAAGTTTTACGCAGCTGCGGTGAAGGTCCGCGTACGCATGGGCTCGCCCGCGGAATCGCACGGCGATTTCCTCGTCACCCATAGCGTCGGCTCCTCGTGCGTACGCGAGGGACAGTTGCGCCTGGCCGACGGCGACGGTGCGGAGCGCGCGTAAGCCGGCGCGTGTGTGGGCTCCGGTCACGCCTGGCATCGACGGGTCCCCATGCAGGGCGGCAGCGAGGGAGATGAGGGCTCCGGGTAGGTCCGCCGAGGTTCGGACAATGCGTATCGCAGCGTTGCCTGCGGTCTGCGCCCCGACGCTAGGCGCGATCGTGTCCGCTGCAGGATTGCGACCCCAGGCATCGGCGAGGCCTGCGACGTCGAGCAGGGAGAGTTGCCGACCGATTCGGGCGTTGCCGGACAGCCGCGGAAGGATCTCTTGAGCGCCCAAACGGTCATCCAGGCTGCACATCGCTGCGGTCGTCATCGCGAGGTCGCCGAGAAGATGCCAGGCGGCTGACTTGTCGTCCTCCCACGGCTTCGACTCCGCGCGCTGCAGTGCAGCCGTGGCGAGGGTGAGGGCCCGGGCAGCGTGACGCCAGGCGCCGACTATGGGCGGATCCTGCGGCCGCAGCCGAAGCACCTCGGAGGGCCACCCTTCACCGTCTGTGGGAGTCGGAAGAGCCGCGAGGGTTGTCGCGACGTGTGACAGTGGGCGGCTTGCGACGCCGATAGTGGTGATCTGCCGTCGACGAGGTTGGTCAAGTCCCAGGTAGTGGTGTAGCGCTGCGTTCTCCTTCACCGGGTGGTTCAGGCGGTCAGTGAGGGCAGGTCGTCGCCTCCGATCTGGGCGTCGGTGTCGAGGACGGTGGTGAGTCTGCAGCGGGTGAGGACCTCGAGGCCGAGGTAGCGGCGGCCTTCGGCCCACTCATCGGTCTGCTCAGCCAGGACGGCGCCGACGAGCCGGACGATGGCTTCGCGGTTGGGGAAGATCCCCACGGCGTCGGTCCGGCGGCGGATCTCTCGGTTGAGCCGCTCGGCGGGGTTGTTGGACCAGATCTGGGACCACACGTCCTTCGGGAACGTGGTGAACGCCAGGATGTCGGCGCGGGCGCCGTCGAGGTGGTCGTGCACCGCGGGCAACCGCTGGTCGACGTAGTCGATGAGGCGGTCGAACTGCGCGTGCACCGAGTCGGCGTCGGGCTGGTCGTAGACCGAGTGGAGCATCGCCTTCACCGCCGGCCACATCGCCTTCGGCGTCACAGCCATCAGGTTCGCGGCGTAGTGCGTCCTGCAGCGCTGCCACACCGCGCCGGGCAGGTTCGCTGCGACCGCGTCGACGAGGCCGGCGTGGGCGTCGGAGGTGACGAGCCCGACCCCAGCCAGGCCGCGGGCGACCAGGTCGGCGAAGAACTCGTTCCAGGCGGCCCCGGTCTCGCTGGTCGCGACGCGCATGCCGAGGACCTCGCGGTGCCCGTCGCCGTTCACGCCGGTCGCGACGAGCACGACGGCGTTGACCACGCGGCCGCCCTCGCGGACCTTCATCGTCAGGGCGTCGGCGGCGACGAAGGTGAACGGCCCGGCCCCGTCGAGGGGTCGGTGGCGGAACTCCTCGACGTGCTGGTCGAGCTCGACCGCCATCCGGGAGACCTGGGACTTCGAGAGCGAGTCGATGCCGAGCTGCTTGACGAGCTTGTCCATCCGGCGGGTCGAGACGCCGGCGAGGTAGCAGTCCGCCACGACGGTGATGAGCGCTGACTCTGCGCGCTTTCGGCGCTCGAGGAGCCATTCGGGAAAGTAGGTGCCCTTGCGGAGCTTGGGCACGGCGACGTCGACGGTGCCGACGCGGGTGTCCAGCGGCCGGTGCCGGTAGCCGTTGCGCTGAGACGTGCGACCAGCGCTGGGGCGGCCATACTCGGCGCCGACCACGGCGTCGGCGTCGGCAGAGAGCAGTGCGTTGATCATCGTCTGCAGCAGCTGCCGCAACAGGTCAGGGCTCGCCTCGCCCAGGGCTTCTTCGAGGAGGCCTGCAGGGTCGACAATGTGTGGAGCGGTCATCGTGGGGTCCGTTCGAGAGAGCTGTGAGAGGTGAACTCGAAGGATCACGTGGTGGCCGCGTCCTCGTCCGGCCCCATGCCGGTGACGATCTGGGCGACCTCGCGCTACACCACTATCGGGGACTCAACTACGAGGTTCGAGGTCGACGCGTCGGCGCGCGCCGAGAAGCGCTGCGCGATCGCGAAGCGTCAGGATGATCTGGTTCCGGGCCTGCAGCACCGGCGTGATGCTCTCCGGCTGGAGCGTTGAACGCTGCGTGACCAGATGTTGCAGGGCGAGAGCGGCGAACTCCTGATACGGCCCGTACGACTCGGTCACGACGACGCTGCTCCCTGGAGGAACAGCAGGGCCCGCATCCAGCGTGATCGTGTGGCTGCGTCGATGGTCTCGGCGAGCAGGTGCTCAGCGGCTTCGGAGGCGCGATCGAGAGCGTCTTCGATCGGCATGCGCGCCACCGATACCGGTGGGACGTCGAGCTCGCGGCCTTCGACGAGCTCGTTGTACGCCTCCATCACCAGGAGCTGCCGGAACAGCGGCATCTCGTCAGCCTCGATAACGTACGCGCAGTGGTTGACGGCGTCGACCCAAGGGGTGTCCATGACTGCTCCTCTCGTCCCGAGAAGCGTCGGATTTCCGCGTACGCGGCAGAAGCGGTCTCGTGTTGCGTTGCCGCGCGGCTGCGACGGCAACCGGCGCTACCCGTCGATGCGGGTAGCGTCGGACTTCATGGACGACGAGCGCGACGAAGCGCGGCTGGACACGTCAGTTGATGGCTCGGGGGAGGTCTCGCGTCGGTGGGACGCGTTCAGCTCGCGCACCGTCTATGACGGCCCGCCCTGGCTTCGCGTCGAACTCGTCGACGTGCAGACCCCCACCGGTCGACGGTTCGAGCATCACGTCGTGCGGATGCAGCGCGTCGTGGTCTGCGTCCCTCTCAGCGATCCCGGCGACTCAGTGCTGATGATGCGCCGCCACCGCTTCGTCGACGACTCCTGGGGGTGGGAGCTGCCGACCGGCATCGTCGAGGCAGGCGAAGACCCCGCGGCGGCTGCCGTGCGCGAGCTGCGGGAGGAGACCGGCTGGCAGGCCACCGGATGCACCGAGGCTCTCACCTTTCAGCCGATGCTGGGGATCGCCGACAGTCCGCATCAAGTGTTCGTGCTCGACGGCCTCTCCCACGCGGGCGAGCCCACGGATGCCGAGGAAGCGGGCGCGACCCGCTGGGTCGAGGTTGACGAACTCCTCGCGATGGTGAGCGGCGGCGAGATCCGCGACGGCGCGTCGGTCACCGCAGTGCTCTACCTGCTGGCCTCTCGGACTGCCTGAGCCGGCTACATCTTCTCGCGTCGCAGCGTGGCGACCCGGCCGAGCTGCCGGAGCGAGCCGATCTTGTGTGCGCTCGCTTCGGCGTCTCTGAGCTCGATGTCGGCTCGCTCGCGGTCGCCGGTCAGAAGAGCGCACTGGGCGAGGTCGACGCCCAGCGACACGGCCGCTCGGGTGAACGTCTTGTCCATGTCGCTGCGCGCCTGCCGCAGCAGGCTGTCGGCCGCGACGTCGCCCATCATTGCCAGGCTGTGACCGGTCCACCGGTGAAGGTGGACGTCGTTGAAGACCAGGTACGTCGGACGGTCACCGTCGAGGGCGGGGGAGAGCCGCTCGGCGAGCGCGAGTGCGGAGCGCGCCTCGGTAGCCTTGCCGGCGTGCGCGAGCATCTCGCCCACGGCCGAGACGAGCCAGCACCGCAGCGCGCCGCCGACGTCGTTCTTGAACGTCCCCCACACGTCGTGGGCGAGCTGAGCAGCGTCGTCGAGGTAGCCGAGATCGGCGAGCACGTGCGCCATCTCCATGCGTACGAAGGCGTGCAGCTCGCGGTCGCCCGCAGCGCTCGCGGCGCGGTTGGCGGTCTCGTAGAGCCGGTAGGACTGCTGCAGCCCGCCCAGGTCGAGGGCCTGCCAGGCAGCGAGAGCGGCGGCATCGGCGAGCAGGCGTGCGTACGCCGCACGAACGGCGTCGAAGGCGGCGAAGTGGACCAGGTCCTCCAGGTGCGCAACGTGTCCGCGCATCTGCTCGAGGAGTTGTCCGGCGCCGTATTGACGGTCCATGCGTCTGATCGCTTCGGTCTGGCCGGCGAGCAGCGACAGCAGCTCGGGGTCGGGGACGCGCTCCAATGACAGTCGGTTCTTGAGCTCGTCCTCGGCGCCGAGTCGCGTGGTGATTCCGGCGTCGACGAAGCCGAGCTCGACGTCGTCGCGGCCGAGTACTTCGCGCAGCAGGCTGCGGTAGAAGTCGTCGGGCACGGCCCGCCCGTTCTCCCAGCGCGAGACGCGCGACTTCAGCGTCTCCCGTGACGGGAGCTTGGTGCCCTTGCGTGCGCCGGCCTTGGTCAGTTCGGTGATCAGCTGGGTCTGTGACCATCCGTGCTGCAGCCGTGCGTCCTTGATCCGATTCGTCATCTCTCACCTCACCGCCGGCGACCTGCTACCAAGATCACCGCTGACGGCCCGGCCGAGACCGGTTGCGACAACCCACGACAATCAGAAACCCCGCGAATCGTCCTGACAAGAGGGTCACCCCGGTTTGTGAATAGCTCCGACGAAAAGTGCAGGCGGGACGCTCACATGCGCCGGACCGGTCCGGTCGTGGCGTGCGCGAGTGGCGCAGTCCGGCGCCGGACCGGCGGATTCGATGGCGGTTCGTCGTGTGGTCCAGGGGCCGTCTCGGGCCTCTGCGCCTTCGGTAGTAGCGGCGTAGCGGGCTGTTGTGCCGAGGTGTGTGCGAGCACTGCTTCGAGGACGTCCTCGGGGGACGCGGGATCCTGGTCGAGGTGCTCACCCGTGGTGTCGCTAATGGCGACGTAGACGGTGGTGCTGTGCCGGGCTCGGGTGAGGGCGACGTACAGCGCCTCGCGCGTCGTGCGGGTGGAAATCAGGGCGTGGGCAGTGTCAGCGGTGGCGCCCTGCGCGCGGGTGACGGTGGTGGCGTAGCCGAGTTCCACGTCGCGGGCGACGTACGCGGCAGGCAGTCGCGTGCTCGCGCCGGTGCCGGTGTGGCGTACGCCGAGCGAACCGTCGGCGTGCCGGGCGGTGACGGTCCAGTGGTCCCCGTTCTTGACGAAGGCGCCGCGGGTCAGGGAGAGGCGTCGGTCGTTGCGGCGGGTGACCACCACGTCGCCGACGCCAGCCCGGGTATGATCGTGCAGAGCGACTCCGTCAGCGTCGACGTCGCCGGTGGCCACTCGTGTGGCTCGAGCGCGTGAGTTGAGGCGTCGTACGTCGGCGGCGGTGTCGGCGATGAGGAGGCTACGTAGTCCGCGCTCGGTGTCGCGGGTCCAGGCGGTGAAGGCGTCGTGCGTCATGCCGGCGCGGATCCCTCCGTGGACGCGGTCCGCGCGGAGGTAGAAGTCGAGGCCGGCACGGTCACCGTTGCGGATCGCGAGTGTCGCGGCCGCCTCACCCGGGTCGGAGAAGCGGTGCAGGTCGGTAAGCTCGTACGTCGGCGTCTGTTGCGCCAGCAGCGACAGGGCACCTCCCGCCTCAACGGGTGACATCTGCGCCGGGTCCCCGAGCAGACGTACGAGTGCCCCGCGCTCGCGCGCATAGGTGATGAGCCAGTCGAGCATCTTCGTCCCGGCCATCCCGGCTTCGTCAACCAGGACGAGATCGCCTCGGCGCAGCGTGAACCACTCATCTGTGGTTGGCGCACCGTCCGCAGTCGGTTGCTCTTCGAACGTCGACTGGGTCAGGGCGTGGTGGAACTTGTGAAGGTTCTCCGCACGGCAGCCGAGCTCGGCAGACAGGACCTCGGCAGCTGACGCGGTGGGCGCGAGGGGGACGAGTCGCCTGCCTTCGCCTCTCCAGGCGTACGCGAGCGCCCGCATGGCCGTCGTCTTGCCCCCACCCGCCGGGCCGATACCGACGACGAGTCGACGAGGGTCGGAGGCGAACCCGACCGCGAGCGACCGCTGCGAGGCATCGAGCCCACCGCTCTCCGCCTGATCAAAGTCCGTGACCGCCGTCGACGCAGACTGCGGGTCCATCGCGTACGTCGTGGCTGCGGCGGCGTGGTCAAGCAGCCGGCGCTCGGCGTCGAGGATCCAAGGGACGGTCCACCGCCCCGCTCCATGCTGGGTCAGGACGCTGCTGCCATCACGTCGTCGTTGACCAGGATTCAGCGATGTCGTCGCGCTTGGCGTGCTGAGCTGCGCGTCGACGGTTGGAGTGAGCGCAGTGGCGAGGTCGGGGGAGAGGGCGCGATCGACAAGTGCGGTGGTGGCGATCTCACGATCTACGGCGGAAGCGAATCGGTGTGTACGCAACTGCCGTTCCGCCTCGGCGATGACGTTCCATCGGGTCCACGTCGACCGTCGTGCCGAGAGCTCAGACAGAACTCCCTGAGCCAGTTCATTCACGGTTCGGTTCTCAACGGCTGGATCTTTCGTCCGTCCGCTCAGCGGACGGCCGAGGGCCTCAAGCCGTGCAGCACCGACGACTTCGATGGCCTGCGTGCGCCAGTCTTGAATTTTCGCGGCCAGCGCGACGGGTGCCGGCTTGCCCTGCCGGGTCTCCAAGGTCGCCTGCTGAGCGAGGCGGAGGTTCGCCGTGTTGTCTGGGTCCCGGCCGTGCCGCAGGCGGTAGTCGACGGCGAGCTGATCGAGCCGGGTCTCGATCGCCGCTCGGCGTCGCGAGAAGTGCCGGATCAACGCAATGGGCACACCGTCGACCTCGCGGATGACCCGTTTCTGATCGCGACCGCTGCCCGGACGGTCGACGAACTCGACTCCGAGTCGGCGGACGATCTGGTCCTCGATGCGGGTGTTGTATCGCTCCGAGGCGGCGACGGCGGCTGCGTGGAGCGCTCGCGCGTCGAGCGCGAGCCACCTCGGGCATCCGTCGTCTCTGTCCTGCAGTGCGCGGACCTTGTTCGCGATGGCGACGTGTGTGTGGAGGTCGGGATCTCCGGCGCGCGAGTCGAAGTGATCGAACGCAGCGGCGATGAAGCCGCGGGTCTCGATCTGCTGCTCGCCCCGGTCACCGATGCGGGCGAAGGCGGTCTCTCGCTCGAGCCAGGCGAGGGTGTCAGCGACGGCGGCGTGATGCGCCTCTTCAACTTGTTCGCGAATCCACGCAGGCCCCAGGCCCCACAGGACAGATACCGACTTCACCGGCGTGAAGACGAGGTCGTACCCAGCGACCGGCTTGCGCTCCTTACGGCGCTCGGCCTGCTCGATCCGCTGTTGGATCGCGACGCTGGGGGAGTGGCCGAGCTTGGCTGTCAATGAGGCGATACGGGCAGCGACGCGTTCGGCGCGAGGCCCCAGGGGCGTGTACGCCGGGAACACGCGACCCAGCTTGGCGGCCTGAGCGGCTTCGGTAGCGGTGGCGCCAGCGGCTACTTCGAGCGCCACTATCTGCTCGGCATCCGGATGGAGCCCCTTGCCGAACAGGGCTCTCATCTGACGCTCTTCGACGATGCCGTCCACGCCCAGATCGTGCGCGCCAGAACCGATCCATCGCCCTGGCGGATTGCCTGACGCGACGTAGTAGTCCGCCAGAAGCTGGCCAGGAGAGCGGCCGATGTCCGCGGCGGCGACCTGCCGGGTGAGATAGGTGTAGCCGTCGCCTGCGTGAAGTTTGTGAAGGGTCATCACGGCGATTCGCCACCCGTGTCGAGGATCCTGGCCACGACCAACGGTCTCGCCGACGCTTGGCATGGAAAAGTTGCGGTCGGGTGTTCCCGCAGAACTCATTCTGCGATCCCTTGGCAGCGAGCCGAGCAGTCACCTGTACGCGCAGCAGCCGCGTGTGCGAAAGCAGCGCAGCCGTACCCCCGTTGTAAGGCCCCGCCGGCTCAAAGGCATCGGCGGGGTCTGGCAGCTCACCGCGGTCGATGTCGCGACCCGCACCGCGGTCGTGCAGCTGATCGTGGGGGACAAGACCGCAGCCGTCGCGGCGGCGTTCTTGGACCACCTCCGAAGGGCGCTGCGTCAGCACGGCATCGGCCTGGACGGTGTGCTCACCGACAACGGCCCGGAGTTCACCGGCAAGGCGTTCACGACCCGTGCCGCTGAGCTCGGGCTGACACATCACCGGATTCCGCCCCGGTCGCCGAACCACAACTCGGTGTGCGAGAGGTTCCACGGGACCGTGCTCGATGAGTTCTACCGGCCCCAATTCCACCGCGGGCGGGTCGATGACGTCAGGCTGCTGGACCGGTCGCTGCAGGCCTGGCTGGTCGACTACAACACCGCCCGCCCCAACCACGGCGCCTACATGGCAGGAAGGACACCCCTGGAGGTCAAGAAGCACCTCAAGAAGCGGCTGCGCAAGACTGCAGCCTGACCCATCACTCAGACGGTCACAGAGACAGCCACCTGTCATCCGCACCCGTGCGCCGGAAGCCCTAGGACAAGGTCCTAGCTTGAGGATGTACCGCCCCTGCCTTCGCGACACTAAGCAAACGGCTAAGCGCCTGGAAGCGCGGGGTCCACCCTTTAGCGATGACCTCGACATCCTGCCGACAACCGCATCTCGATCGACCGCAGGGTGCGCCATCGGGGGGCTATGGCTTGGACGGCGGCGATGACGCTGCCCGCGATCGGCGTGGGCGCCGCAGGTGGGATGGCCGCCATGTCGGCTGTTGAGCGCTTCCAGGCAAGCAGGGCTTCCAAGACGCTCCGCGGTACTGGGCGGTCATCCTCACCGTGTCGGTAGCGCTGGTCACCATGGGGCGTGGCCGTCGGGATGATTCGTGAGATCTGACGCGATCATGGGTCTGAGTGGCGGTGATGAGATGAGGTCACGCAGCTGCTCGGCGTCGGGTCGCCAAAGAAGATCGAAGCGGTGTCGGCAGGCCGCAGGCGACGTCGGTCGGCGGCCCGGAGCGACCAGCGTGAAGTCGGTGGGGGTTTGGCCGGTTCGACGGCCGCCAGCCCTTCAAGCGCTGAGACGACCTCACGCACCCGTCGAGGCCGCGCGCCACGCTCGTCACCCGACGCCAGCAGTCGGTGAAGTCTCGAACTCGAGAATCTTCGACTCGCAGCGGTGCGCGTGATGGCCCGCGCGGGTCAGCCCCCGGCAGGTACTGCCTTCACAGGGGTCAAGTCCCAGGTAGTGGTGTAGCGCTGCGTTCTCCTTCACCGGGTGGTTCAGGCGGTCAGTGAGGGCAGGTCGTCGCCTCCGATCTGGGCGTCGGTGTCGAGGACGGTGGTGAGTCTGCAGCGGGTGAGGACCTCGAGGCCGAGGTAGCGGCGGCCTTCGGCCCACTCATCGGTCTGCTCAGCCAGGACGGCGCCGACGAGCCGGACGATGGCTTCGCGGTTGGGGAAGATCCCCACGGCGTCGGTCCGGCGGCGGATCTCTCGGTTGAGCCGCTCGGCGGGGTTGTTGGACCAGATCTGGGACCACACGTCCTTCGGGAACGTGGTGAACGCCAGGATGTCGGCGCGGGCGCCGTCGAGGTGGTCGTGCACCGCGGGCAACCGCTGGTCGACGTAGTCGATGAGGCGGTCGAACTGCGCGTGCACCGAGTCGGCGTCGGGCTGGTCGTAGACCGAGTGGAGCATCGCCTTCACCGCCGGCCACATCGCCTTCGGCGTCACAGCCATCAGGTTCGCGGCGTAGTGCGTCCTGCAGCGCTGCCACACCGCGCCGGGCAGGTTCGCTGCGACCGCGTCGACGAGGCCGGCGTGGGCGTCGGAGGTGACGAGCCCGACCCCAGCCAGGCCGCGGGCGACCAGGTCGGCGAAGAACTCGTTCCAGGCGGCCCCGGTCTCGCTGGTCGCGACGCGCATGCCGAGGACCTCGCGGTGCCCGTCGCCGTTCACGCCGGTCGCGACGAGCACGACGGCGTTGACCACGCGGCCGCCCTCGCGGACCTTCATCGTCAGGGCGTCGGCGGCGACGAAGGTGAACGGCCCGGCCCCGTCGAGGGGTCGGTGGCGGAACTCCTCGACGTGCTGGTCGAGCTCGACCGCCATCCGGGAGACCTGGGACTTCGAGAGCGAGTCGATGCCGAGCTGCTTGACGAGCTTGTCCATCCGGCGGGTCGAGACGCCGGCGAGGTAGCAGTCCGCCACGACGGTGATGAGCGCTGACTCTGCGCGCTTTCGGCGCTCGAGGAGCCATTCGGGAAAGTAGGTGCCCTTGCGGAGCTTGGGCACGGCGACGTCGACGGTGCCGACGCGGGTGTCCAGCGGCCGGTGCCGGTAGCCGTTGCGCTGAGACGTGCGACCAGCGCTGGGGCGGCCATACTCGGCGCCGACCACGGCGTCGGCGTCGGCAGAGAGCAGTGCGTTGATCATCGTCTGCAGCAGCTGCCGCAACAGGTCAGGGCTCGCCTCGCCCAGGGCTTCTTCGAGGAGGCCTGCAGGGTCGACAATGTGTGGAGCGGTCATCGTGGGGTCCGTTCGAGAGAGCTGTGAGAGGTGAACTCGAAGGATCACGTGGTGGCCGCGTCCTCGTCCGGCCCCATGCCGGTGACGATCTGGGCGACCTCGCGCTACACCACTATCGGGGACTCAACTTTCACAGGTCGACAGCGGTTGTGATCTCGGTCCAGGAGTCGCCCTCGTCTTGCGAGATCAGGATCGCGCCGTCGATGGCGGCGAACCAGCGTTTGCTCCCGGTTTCGAGCGCCTGGGGCGCTCCCGGCAGCCGACCCCGCGACACCCAGGTGACCCCTTCGTCGACGCTCACCTGCACGTCGCCGTCGGGTCCCAGACCGACGAGCGCCCCGGGCTGCCAGTCGACCAGCGCGAGCGGAGGTGCCGTCGCGATGCGCTCGGGGGCGCGGCCGGACTGAAGGCGACGGAGGCCGCCGCGAGGGTCGGTGTACAAGACGACGCGACGTCCATCGGGGTCGGCCGCGAGGTCGACTGCTGGGACGCGTCCCCACGACTCCCATCGCGTCCCGTCACGCGAGACCAGCAGATCGCCCGACTGCGAGTCGAGGCCGTAGAACGTGCCGCCCACTGTCTCCAGGGCGTGGAAGTCCGCTTCGCCGCTCAGGGACACCGGAGTCCAGGTCCGTGCAGCGTCGGTCGACTCGATCAGTCCGAGGAACGTGGGAAGGTCCTCGCGCAGGTCCGGGTGCCCACTGGCCAAGAATCGATCGGGCCCGGCGATAGCGAAGGCCATGGTGTCCTGGTAGCGATCGGCGACCCGACTGAATCCGTCCGACTCCAGCCGGAAGACGCCCGTGTGCGACGCGACGTACAGACGGTCGTCTGCTGGATTGACCCCTAGGCCATGGACGTGGGCGAACCGGGTCCCCTGGGCGACGCCCGCGTCGTCTTCACCATCGACGGAACACGAGGCTGCGAGGAGCATCGCGACTGCGGCCAGAGTCGGCGCTACCTTCCAGCGACGGAGCCCCGGGTGGCGTCGATGTTGCCGATGCGTGGACTGACAGGTCATCGCACCTCCACGACACCCATCATGCCTCGATCCTCGTGGTCGAGGATGTGGCAGTGGTACACGCTGCTGCCCGTGTAGTCATCGAATGCGATGAGCACTTTCACCTCACCATCGGCAGGCACGTTGACCACATCGAGCCGCCCCACCTCGTTCCGGGGAGCGCCGTCCTCTTCGATGAGCTGCATGGGCCACACGTGGAGATGGAAGGGGTGGTCCATCGTGCTCGCGTTGCGGATCGTCCACTCCTCGACGGCTCCGGCGTCCACGCGCTGATCGACGCGGTTGGCGTCGTACGCTCTGCCGTCGAAGCCGAAACTCATGCCGCCACCCATCCCCATCATTCCGCCGCCGGTGGTCAGCGTCAGGGTCCGTCGTCTGGCGACCTGCTCGTCCCTGAGGTCGCGGAGGGCAGGGGCCGACAGCGTGGACGCAGAGAGAAGCCCCCTGCCATCCCGACCCTCCCGGCTCGACCCGCTCGTCACGACGGTGGCCAGCTCCACCTCCGGCGACACGGACCCGCCGAACATCCCTCCCATGCCGGCCGACCGGTTCACGGCCGCCGATACCAGCCGGGAACTGCCGCTGCCGGGCGTCACGAGGAGATCCGCCCGGTTGCCCGGAACGAGGTCGACCGACCTGACGTCGCGCGACTGGGGGAGCCGGTGCCCGTCGCGGCGGAGCAGCTGCAGCGAGTGGCCCGGCAGGCCGAGGCTGAGGTAGCGCGAAGAGCAAGCGTTGACGATCTGCCACCGCTCGGTCTCGCCGGTCGTGAGCTGGAGCCGGGGCATCACCTGTCCATTCAGGAGCACCTGGTCGCCCTCGCGGCCGGTCATGTGCTCCTCCATCGAGCCGCTGCGGACGGTGCCGTCACCGCCCAGGGTGATGTCGGAGACCACGATGAGCCGAGTGCGTGCGACAGGGACCCCGTCGTCCGACCCCTCGATGAGGATGGCGCCGTACAGCCCGGAGAAGACCTGCTCGGCGACGCTGCCGTGAAGGTGGGGGTGGTACCAGAAGAGTCCCGTCGGGTGGTCGGAGGGGATGCGGTACTCGTAGGCCTGCTCCTCGCCAGGGCCGACGGTCAGGAAGACGTTGTCGCTGCGACCCTCGGGTGAGACGTGCAGACCGTGGACGTGCAGGTTGGTCGGCTGGTCGAGGCGGTTCACCAGCTGGAGGCGGATCGTCTCGCCGGGGCGCGCTCGCAGCGTCGGTCCGGGAAGTCCGCCGTTGTAGCTCATCGTGCGTGCGGCGACGCCCCCCACCTCGTGCTCGGTCTCGGCCGCAACGAGGCGTGCGTCGAGGGTTCCGCCCGTGCTGCTCAGGACGGGGGGCTCCCTCAGGTCCTGGCCCGTCACGACGTCGAGGGTGCTGCGCTGGACGAAGAGTCCGGTGGCGCCCGTGACGGCGCTCGCGACTCCGAGCCCACCCAGAGCGAGAAAGCGACGACGACCGACAGGACGCATTCAGTCGCTGCCCATCGCGCGCTTGCGCCGTTCGTAGTCCTCGTCGTCGATCTCTCCGCGCGCGTAGCGCTGGTCCAGCAGTTCGCGCGCGGAGAGCTCAGACGAAGACGAAGGCGCCTGGGAAGACTTCTGGTCCCCGGTCCGGCCGCTGACACCCCCGAGCAGCGCCCAGACGACGACCACGACGATCAGCACCAGACCGATCATCATCAACAGGCCGAATCCCAGACCGGCGCCACCGCCCATCACTGACGGTCTCGCCGGGTGGTCGAGTCGAGGTTCCGGCGAATGCAGGTGAGGCGGGGGCCTCCCGGGGGGTGTGACACTGGATTCTCCTTCTTGACGCGGCGTTAGCGGCTGAGCTCAGGACTTGACGAGGCGGGCGATGGCGTCCGAGGCCTCTCGGATCTTGGCTCGAGCTGCGGCGTCATCTGCCTTGGCGGCATCGACGACGCAGTGCTTCAGGTGCTCGTCAAGCAAGCCCAGCGCGACGGACTGCAAGGCCTTCGTCATGGCGGACACCTGGGTGAGGATGTCGATGCAGTACTTCTCCTCCTCGACCATCCGCTGCAGCCCGCGGGCCTGTCCCTCGATGCGGCGAAGCCGCTTGAGGTAGCCGTCCTTGTCGTGGATGTAGCCGTGCTGGTGGTCTCCAGAGGAGGTCCCTGCACCCTCGCCAGGCGTCGTGTCCGCCACATCGACCTCTCCCCGGCGACACCGCCCGGCCCGAGCGTGCCTGGGCGTCGGCTCGTTCACCTGCCGTGTTGTCGTATTGATACTATACCCCCGCATAGTATCCCTGTTTGGAGCATCCGTCGCAGAACCCCGAGAGGAGCTGTCGTGCTGAGTCTCGTCACCCTGCTGGCCATGCTCGTCGCGGCAGGCCTGATGCTTGCGGCCTTCCACTGGAGCCTGGCCGACGCGCGGACCCCCCTCCTGGTGCTGCCGCAGGCGTCGGGCCGCGTGCCCACCCAGCACGCCCTGTCGCGCTACCACCCGCGGTGGTACGCCGCGAGCGTGGTGTTCCTGGCCTTCGACGTGGAGATGCTCTTCATGTACCCGTGGGCCGTCGTCGTCGCCGAGCTCGGTCCCGGGGCGGTCATCGAGATGTTCGTGTTCCTCGGCGTACTGCTCGCCGCCGTGGCCTGGGCGCGCCGCGAGGGGGCCTTCCGGTGGGCCTGAGGCGACGACTGGTCTCCGCAGCGACCGTCCGACCCCGCGTGTACGTCGTCGAGTCGCCCGGCGGCGCGGCCGTACGCATGGCGGTCGAGGACGAGCTCGACCGCCGGCACTGGCTGGCCGCCGAGAGCCCAGCCTCGGCCGACGTGCTGCTGCTGGCCGGCGCGACGCCCGCCGCCCTCGTCGACGCCGAGCAGCTGCTGTGGTCCCAGCTGCCCGGACCCCGCACCCGCACCACAATCACGGATGCGCGTGAGGCCGCTCCGGCGTTGGACCGGGCACGGCGCGCTCTGCGCGACGCGGAGGCGGTGCGGCGTGATGCGCGCCAGCGCCCGACCGACCTGGTCGAGCCCTGGGTGAGCCTGGGTCACGACGACCACGCTGACACGTCCCACGAGCACGAGGACCACCACGATGGCGGCGGCGGCGACCACGACCACGAGGGCATGGACATGGCCCCGGGCGGAGTTCCGCTCGCCGGGGGCGCGGAGGATCGGGACGGACTCGAGATGGACGTGCTCGAGCACCCCCTGGGGCCCTTGCTCGACCGGTGGCCCGGGGGTCTGCAGCTGACCACGAGACTGCACGGCGACACGGTGGCTGAGGTCGAGGTGAGGTGGTGGGCGCGCACCGGTGTGTCGTCGCTCGCCGACGACCGCGGAGGAGCGACCGACGCGCTGGACGCGGTCGCCACGGTCCTGTCCCTCGTCGGCGACGAGCGCTGGGCCCACCGCGCTCGCCGGAATCGCGCGGAGGGATCAGGCGGCCCTGCGGGTCGCGACGCCCCGGGTCTGCGGCGGCGCTTGAGGAGGCTCAAGCGCCTGGGGGTGCTGCCCGGCGAGGCGGTCAGCACGCTTCTACGCCAGCTCGACGGTGACGCGGACCCCCTGGACGACGACGACCTCGTGGCGGTGCTCGCCGGGCGCGACCTCGGCGACGTGCGTCTCCTGGTCGCCTCCTACGCGCCGCTCCTGCACTGTCGTCCGCACGGATCGCCGTCAGACCTGACCGAGCAGGGCAGCGATGCCTGAGCTCGCCGTCCTCGTCCTCGTCCTGGCCCTGGCGTGGACCTCCAGCGCGGTCCGCGCCGTCGCGACCGGTCGTCCGCTCCCGATATCGGTCAGCCACGGCCCCGTCGAGGCGGTGCGTCTCGTGCGGCAACGTCGGCGACGCACCCTCGCGGCCGACCTGCCCCTGTGGCGGCTGGGCGCCTGGGGCCTCTTGCCGACCGCTGCGCTGCTGCTGGCGCTGGTGCCCTTCGGGGACGAGGCGCTGCTCGCGAGCCCCGTCGGCGTGGTGTGGACGAACACCCTCGACATCGCCGTCTGGGGCCTGGTCTGGCTTCTCGGGTGGGGGGCCAACTCGGTGGTCGGTCTGGTCGGGGGCTACCGGTTCCTCGCGTTGGGGCTGGCCTACGAGCTGCCGCTGATGTTCGCCATCGTCGCCCCGGCGCTCGCCGCGAGCAGCCTCGACCTCGCCGCCATCGGGGCCGCCCAGACCGGTCTCTGGTACGCCGTGTGGATGCCCGTGGCGTTCGCCGCCTACCTGGTCGGGGTGCTCGGCTTCGCCGTGCTGGGCCCCTTGGCCGCCCCGGCTGGGTCGGAGTCCACCTGCGGCGTGCTGGCCGAGCTCTCGGGACCCGATCTCCTCGTGGCTCGTCTCGGGCGTCACGCCTTGCTGGGTGCCGGCGCGGCGGTCGCCGTGCCGCTGTTCCTCGGTGGGGGAGCGGGGCCTCTGCTTCCCGCTGCGGTCTGGGTCGTCGTCAAGGCGCTGGCGCTGACCGCGGGGCTCGCCTTCGTCGCGGGACGACTCCCCGCCTGGCGGGTGCACCGGTTGATGGAGCCCCTGTGGACCAAGCTGCTGCCCCTGGTCGTGGCGCAGGACCTTGTCGTGGGGGTCGTGGTGGTGCTGCGATGACGACGTTCGCGATCGACAGCAGCGTGCTGGTCGACGTGACCTTCTGGGTCTGCGGGGTGGTCGCCGTGGTGGCGGGCGCCCTGGTGTTCGTGTTCGACTCCATGGCCCGCGCGACGTATGCGCTGATGACCTCGTTCCTGGCCACCGGTGCCGCACTGCTGCTGATGCAGCAGGACTACCTCGGCGTGATCGTGGTGCTGATGATGATCATGGAGATGGCCGTCATGGCCGTCTACATGATGATGTTCATGGGGATGAACCCGGCCCTCATGCCGATGAGCATGGTGCACTCCCACCGCACCGCCGTCGGTGTCGCGGTCGTCACCTTCGTCGTGCTGGGGTCCGGCGCCGTGCTCGTGCCGTGGCCGACGCGGCGCGGTGCGCCCTCGCCGGACGTCACGGCCGCCCTGGGTCGGGCGATCATGGAGAGCCACATGCTCGTGATGATGGCCGTGGGCCCGGTCATGGTCGGCACCATCGTCGTCGGTGTCGTGCTGTCCTCCGCCCGCAGCCGCTACGACCGGTTGGGCGACGACCTGGACCAGCCCCCGTCGGACCCACCTCGCGTCGGTGGCGGCTCCACCGGTCAGAAGGCCTCCCGATGACCCTCGAGACCGTGCTGCTCATCGCCTCCGCCCTCGTCGCGGTGGGGCTCTACGGTGCCCTGTCCCAACAGGTCGTCGTGATGGTGATGATGGGCCTGGAGCTGATGATCGCCGGGGTGCTGCTCGCGCTCGGGGGCCTCTGGTGGTTCCTGTCCCCGGACCCCTCCGGCCAGGTGCTGCTGCTGGTCGTGCTCGCCGCCATGACGGTCGAGATGGCCACCGGGTTCGCGGTGGCGACCCTGCTTCACCGGCGCGCGGGTGCGGACATGACCGACATGCTCACAGACCTCCACGAACGCGTCGCGGACGGTGAGGCGTGACCGCGATACTGCTCACGGTGCTCCTGGGCCCGGCGCTGGTCGGGGCAGTGCTCGCACTGCCCGTCCCGGTGCCCGGCCGCGACCGGTTCGCACCGTCGCTCGGTGTCGGCGTGCTCGGGGTGAGCGCCGTGGCGTCGTACGCGGTGGTGGACGCCGGCACCACCGTCACCGCTCCCTTCGTCGCCGGGGCCGACCTCGGGCTCGCGGCGACCGGCCCGGCCCAGGTGCTGCTGCCGATGATCCTGGTGGTCGCGATGCTGGTCATGGTCGTCGCCACCGCCGTCGCCGAGACCCGTCAGGCCCGCTTCGTCGGCATGATGCTGCTCTTCGCCGCAGCCGCGACGCTCACGGTCCTCGCGAGCACCCTGCCGACCCTGCTCCTCGGGTGGGAGCTGATGGGAGCCGCGTCCTACGCACTGATCGGGTACCGCCACCGCGACCCGGGTGCGGTCGGGTCGGGCGCCACCGCGTTCCTGACCACCCGGGCGGCGGACCTCGGGCTCTACGTCGCGGTGGCGGCGGCACTGGCGGGGCGGACCGACCTGAGCCTGGACGCGCTGACCACGACGAGTCCCGGCTGGCTCGACGTCGTCGCCGCGGGGGTGCTGGTCGCCGCACTGGGCAAGGCAGCGCAGCTCCCGTTCTCGTTCTGGCTCTCCCGCGCCATGGACGGGCCGAGCCCGGTGTCGGCGCTGCTGCACTCCGCCGCCATGGTCGCGCTCGGCGGCTACCTCCTCGTGAGGCTCTCACCGCTGCTCGCGGCCACCGGCTGGGCCGGCCCGGTCACCGCTTGGGCCGGGGTCACGACCGCTGTCGCCCTGGGCCTCGTGGCGCTCGCTCAGACCGACCTCAAGCAGCTCCTCGCCGCCTCCACGGCCGCCCAGCTCGGGCTCGTGGTGATGGCGGCGGGGCTGGGAGCCACCGCCGCGGGAACGGCCCACCTCGTAGCTCACGCAGCCGTGAAGTCGCTGCTCTTTCTCGCCGCCGGTGCCTGGCTGCACGCCCTGGGCAGCAAGCAGCTCACCACGCTGTCGGGCGCCGCCCGGCGCTGGCCGGCGCTCGGCGCGGTCACGGTCGCCGCGCTGCTCGCGCTCGGCGGCCTGCCACCGCTCTCGCTGTGGGCCACCAAGGACGCGGTGCTGGCCGCCGCCCACGGGGAGTCGCTCGCTCTCTACCTCGCCGGACTGGTCGCGACCGTGGTCGCCGTGGCGTACGCGACGCTCGCCCTGGTGACGCTGCTGCGGACGCCTCCCTCCGACCTCGGGCAGCTGCCGGTCCTCGACGACGAGCTGCCCGGCAGCCGCGTCGTGCCCCGCCGCGTGCCGGCGGCTTCGACGCCGCTCGCGGTTGCGGCCGTGGCACTCGGCGTCTTCGTCCTCCCCGAGGTGCTGCAGCGCCTGCCCGGCCGGGTGCCGGCGGAGCCGACGACCGACGAGCTGGTCCTCTCGGCCGTGGTGGTGCTGCTGGCGGGCGCTGCGTCCGTCGTGTGGCTGCGACGCCGGTCCTCGGGTCCCGGCACGGCACCGCCTCGTGGACGGGCGCGCGCCCTGCTGCACGGGTGGCTGCACCTGGAGCAGGTCATCCACGCGCTCGTCGTACGCCCCACCCTGCGCGGAGCCGACCTCGCGGCGCGTGTCGACGACCGCGTGCTCGCCGCGCTCGTGACCGGTGTGGCCACGGGCGCGTTGCGGCTGGCCCGTGGCACCGACCGCGGGGACGCCCAGGTCGACCAGGGCGTCCGTGCCGTCGCCGCCGGTGCCCGCGACGGGGGCCGACTGGTGCGGCGCCCGTCCTCGACCGGCCAGCTCCACCACTACTACCAGCAGCTCGTCGTCGCGCTGCTCGTGCTCGTCGTCATCGTGTCCGCCCTCGTGCTCCTCGGAAGGTAGCCCGTGCTCTCCGTCCTGGTGTTCCTCCCGCTCCTCGTCGCCGTGGGACTGCTGTGGCCCGGCATCGGCGACCGTCTCGCCCGCCGGGCGTTCCTGGTCGTCACCGCGATCGAGGTGGCCGGCGTCGTCGCGCTGTGGACGGCCTACGAGAACCCCGGCCCCGGCCGCCTCGCCTTCGAGGAGCGGGTGCCGTGGATCCCCGGCATCGGATCCAGCTACCACGTCGGCCTCGACGGGCTGTCGCTGCCACTCGCGGCGATGACGACGGTCGTGTTCCTCGCCTGCGCGGTGTTCGCGCTCGCCGAGGACCAGCGTCCCCGCCTGCAGGCCGCCCTGTTCCTGTTCCTCGAGACCACGTGCCTCGGCGTGTTCGCCTCCGCCGACCTGATCCTCTTCTTCGTCTTCTTCGACCTCTCGATCGTCGGGATGTACCTCTCCATCCACGGCTGGGGACACGGTGACCGGGCCCGCTCGGCCCTGCAGTTCTTCCTCTACACCTTCCTCGGGTCGCTGGCGCTGCTGCTCGGTTTCGTCGGGCTCTACATCGCCTCGGCACCCCACACCTTCGACATGGTCGAGCTGGCCTCGTCACCGCCGTTGCAGGGATCGGGGACGACCGGCGTGCTGGTGCTGGGTGCGATCCTCCTGGGCCTGGCGATCAAGACGCCGACCGTGCCGTTCCACACCTGGCTGCCGCCCGCCCACACCGACGCTCCCGCGATCGGCTCGGCGGTGCTCGCCGGGGTGCTGCTCAAGCTGGGCACCTACGGGTTCGTCCGCATCGCCATGCCGATGCTGCCCGAGGCGTTCCGCGCCTGGGCCCCGTGGCTGATCGGCGTCGGCATCGCGTCGGTGCTGTGGGGGGCGCTGGTCGCGCTCGCACAGACCGACCTCAAGCGGATGGTCGCCTACACCTCGATCAACCACATGGGCTACGTTGTCCTCGCCCTGGGGGCCGCCGGCCTGGCCGCTGACGGGGGCGACCAGACCGAGGCGCGACGTACGGCGGTCTCCGGCGCCGTCACCCAGATGGTCAGCCACGGCCTGCTCACCAGCGCGCTGTTCCTGCTCGCCGGGGTGCTCTGGCAGCGTCGGGAGAGCTATACGATGAGGGAGTACGGAGGCCTCGCCGTGCCGGCGCCACGCTTCGCCGCCCTGCTGGGCATCGCCGCCCTCGGCTCCCTCGGCCTGCCGGGCCTTTCCGGTTTCGTCGCGGAGCTGCAGGTCTTCGCCGGGAGCATCGCGACGACCCCCGTCGCGGCGGTCGGGTTGGTGGGGATCCTGCTGATGACCGCCGTGATGCTCCGGGCGGTGCAGCAGCTGCTCACCGGGCCGGTGGGCGGACTGTCCGACGGGTTCCCCGACGTACGAGCCCGGGAGTCGGCGCCGGTCGCCGGGCTGTTGCTCCTCTCCGTCACGGTCGGTGTTCTGCCCCGCCCGCTGCTCGACCTCGTCGAACCGGCGGCCGCTGTCGTGGTGTCGCTGGTGAGCAGGTGACCTGGCGATGAACGGGATGACGGCGGACACCCTCGCGCTGCTGCCCGAGCTGTGCCTGCTCGTGGGAGCCATCGGCTGCCTGCTCCTGGGGTCCTGGACTCCACGCTGGCGTCAGCGCCGCGTGGCGGTGGCCGCCGGGGTCGCCGTGGCCGCTTCTTTGCTGGCGACCGCGGCCGGCCCGGCGGGGATCACGGCCCAGACGCAGTCGGCCTTCTCCGGCACCTTCGCCGTCGACGCCACCACGGACGTGCTCCGCCTCGTCGTCGGCCTCTCGCTCGCGGTGCTGCTCATCCTCGCCCGGGCCGAGATCCGCGGTCATGCGCGCGAGTCCGAGGTCTACGTGATGCTCCTGCTGGGAGCACTCGGGGTGATCCTGGTGGGAGGGGCCACCGACCTCGCGGTCCTCGTGGTCGGCTTCCTGCTGGCCAGCATCCCGCTCTACGGCCTGATCGGTCTGTCCGCAGGGTCCTCGGCCCCCGAGGCGGCGGTCAAGACCTACTTGCTCGGGGGGCTCTCAGGCATCCTGATGATGCTCGGGGCCGCCGTGCTCTACGGCCTCGGTGGAGCCACGTCGTACGAGGCGCTCAGCCGACTCGAGGAGGTGTCCTCGGCCGCCGCGGTCGCTGGCGTGGTGCTGCTGCTGGTCGGGCTGCTGTTCAAGGCGGGCGCCGTGCCGGCGCACCCGTGGGTCCCTGACGCCGTCGAGGGGTCGTGGACCGTCACCGGGGCGTTCCTCACGACCGTGCCCAAGCTCGGTGCCGTGCTGGCGATCGCGCGACTCCTTGAGGTCCTCCCCGAAGATCGCACCTGGCCGCTTCTGATCGGGGCGATCGCCGCGGCGAGCATGACGGTCGGCAATCTCGCGGCGCTGGGGCAGCGAGACGTACGCCGGCTGCTCGCGTGGTCGACGATCAGCCAGGTCGGCTACCTGCTCGCCGCCGCAGCCGCCGTCACGGGTTCCGATGACGCGCTGCCGGCGCTGCTGCTGTTCCTCGCCGCGTACGCCGTCACCAACCTCGGCTGCTTCGCCGTGCTGGCTGCCGAGCCCGAGCGTCGCGCCGTCGCTGACTGGCGCGGGGTCGGCCGGTCCCGCCCGGTCCTGATTGGAGCGCTCGGCGTGGGCGTCCTCGGCCTCGTCGGGACCCCGCCGACGGCGGTGTTCGTCGCGAAGCTGCTCACCATCGCCGTGACCTGGGAGGCCGAGTTGCGGTGGCTCGCGGTGATCGTCGCCCTGAACACCGTGCTGAGCCTCGCGTACTACCTGCGGTGGCTCGCGGCGTGCCTCAGCCAGGCGACGTCCGGGGCCGAGGGCCGGGACGGGGGTCAAGGTGTCTCGCCTCCGACGGGCGACCCCGGACCGCTCCTCGCGGGACGCACCGCCGGACGGCTGGCTGTCTCGTGCGCGGCCGGCGCGGTGGTGCTGGGTCTGGTCGCCGGGCCCGCGCTGACTCTCACGAGATGAGTCCCCGATGATCTGGCCTCGCCGCCACGACGCCTGCGGGCCAGAGCGCCCGGCGGCGAGGCCGGCTACCAGGCGACCGCGGTGGAGAAGGTCGCGCCGTCGTCGCGGCTCCGCACCAGACCGGTCGTGGTGGACACCCAGACGTCACCCGAGGGGGTCGTCGTCATGGCGGTCATCTCCTGCGTGACGACGCCTCTGGCCTCCCACGACGAGAGGTCGTCGTCGCTGACGTGCGCCCGGCCGTCGATGTCGAGACCGACGAGGCTTCCGTCCTCGGCGAAGTCCACCAGGTAGAGCGTGGGGGCGCCGTCGACCACCCGGAACGAGCGGCCTCCGTCGTCGCTGACCTGGAGCCCCGCTTGGGTGGTGGCGACCAGTCGACCGTCCTCGGAGGCAGCCAGGTCCGCGACGGGATCGACGAGCGGGAGTCGCGCCCAGGTGGCGCCCTCGTCCTCGCTGAGGAGCAGGGAGGTGCTCGCGCCGTCGTAGCCGACCACGCCGTCGCTCCAGGCGTCGAGGGCGTGGAAGTCGACCTGGCCGGTCAGCGAGACCGACTGCCAGGTCTGGCCTGCATCGGCCGAGGAGATCAGCCCCAGGGCGGCGGGCCCGTCCTCGCCCTCACCTGGGTGACCACTGGCGTACAGCCGCTGCCCGGATCCCGCTGCGAAGCCCATCATGTCGCTGCGCAGCTGGCCCACACGGCGTAGGCGTCCGTCGGCATACGTGATCAGGCCTTGGTGCGTCGCGATCAGCACCCCGTCACCGGCCTGCGTCGGGGACAGGCCGTGCACGTGGGACACGGCGAGAGCTACCGCGTCGTTGGTCTGGGCTCCGGGCGTGCCTCGGTCAGCGTCAGAGCCGCTTGACTCGCTTCCGTCGCTGCAACCCGACAGCAAGAAGAAGAGCGCTGCGGTGGTCGAGAGGACCTTCGGACGGCGGTGTGACATGGAGGTGATGCGGCATCGGGTGCGAATCACGGTTCTCCTTTGTCGTGCACGTGTGTCTTGATTGTGAGAGCGCGTCGGCCGGTCCGTCCAGTGATGGATATCCGTGCACCGCTCAGGGCCGCCGCTTGCGACCATGCTGCGGTGATGCCAGGTCCGGCTCTCTCGGCGCCCGGCGCTCGGCCCGCTTGGCGCGGCGCGCCGGGCGCACGGCCCACCATGCGACAGCGATGAGAACCAGGAGCGCCAGTAGGGCGACCAGCCAGCTGGTGCCGTCGGCGAGGCCGTTGCCCCCGTCTACGGGGCTACCTACGCGACCTGTCAGGTACGCGTGCCTCATGACGCGCCTCCCTCTCCTGCATGCGGGACGAGACCCGTCGAACGTGATCTACTACCTGAAATAGTAGATCACCGCCGTCACCGAGGAGTGCCCTGCCCCTCCGCAGCCATACCGCAGTCCGCATCGCAGCTCTCGCCTCCTTCGGTTCGGTCGTCATCTACGTCGCTGTGGTGACCGACCACGCCCGGGTGTGGTGGGTCTCGGGCGCCTTCTTCGCCTTGCTGGCCGTCTTCCAGCTCGCGTGGGGAGTGCGCCCTGCCGCCGCGCCGGCCGTGGTCTCCGCTGGCCGCCTCCGCACCGTGCTACTGGCATCCGGGATGCTCGTCAGCGTCTCGTCGGCCACCCTGTGGGCGTTGACCCGCTGGGTGACCGGGGAACCGTTCGGGCCGCAAGCCGGCACGGAACTGCCCATCGGTCCTGCGGGGATCGCGAGTACCGGTCTGGAGATAGCGACGATTTCTGCGCTGGGCTGAGCGCTGGCGTGGCCCTCGCGACCACACAAGGGTGGGGCGGTGGCTCTGACCGCAGGAGTCCTGTTGGTGACGGCGCCGACGGCCTGGGGGGTGTCGGGGGCCCTCGCGCACGACCACGGCGCTCACGCCGACGACGGGCAGCCCCACGAGGACGCCGAACCCCACGACGACGCCGAGCGGCACGACGACCGGACAGCCCCTCACTCTCCTGAGGCGGGTGCACCGGGCTCGAGTCCGCCCGACAGCCCAGGACCAGCCCACGCGACCTTGCCTGACGACGCTGCGTCTCCTACGACAGAGCCTCGTCGGTCAGTCGAGCCAGGCTCGTCGCGACGTGACCTGGCCGAGCACGCGGACGATGGTCACGGTCACTGACCGCCGGGGCGTCACGGCTGGGGTGCCCCGCCGAGGTGTGACAGACGTGCGCGAGATCGACTGCCATCGTCGGTGACGCGGCGACCACGAAGGGGACGCCGAGCATCGCGACAACCGTCGCGCCGACGCCGACCGAGTGGACCCGTGAGAGCGGCGTACGGGGGAGCGCCATCCTGTCAACCCTGCTCGCGAGCGCCTCGGTGTCGCCGAGGGCGCTCAGCCCCTCCGGCGCACCGCCGTCTCGTCCACCCGTGTCCTTCGTCGACCCGTGGCCGGCCAGCGCGAGCAGAGCGCCGGTGAAGTACACCCGTCTCGCCGGCGGCACCGCGTCGTCGGCGTGCAGCTCGACCAACCAGGCGATCGCGCCCTTGGCCCCACGCGTGCCGAGCCTCCCTCCGAGGGCGTCGTGAGCAACGACGGCCACCTGTCGGACGAGGTGGTGCCGGCCGTCGAGATGGGCCCGTTCGTGGGCGAGCACCACCTCCAGCTCTGCGTCGGTCAACGTGGACAGGGCGGCGCTGGTCAGAACGACGAGGTCCTGCCCCGCCTCGAGGAGCGGGGCAGGCAGAAGGCAGCAGCACCGTGGTGTGGCACCACCACGAAGTCTTCGTCGTGGGACCGCTTCGACCAGGCGCTCGACACCGCAGCACGTACCGCGGCCGCCGAGGCCTCACGCAGTCGTGAGGAACGGCGTCAGGCCATCGCCACACGTATGGCCAGGACGACGGTGGTCGACGTCCCGACGACGACGGAGAGCGCTCCTATCGTTGAGTCGAGATGGCCGCCAAAGAGCTCGGTGCACATGTGCAGGAGACCCGAGAAGTCGTGCGCCGGGGCCACGTGGGGCACGACGAGGGCGACACCCACGAGCATGAGCGACACGATCACGAAGGTCAGCAGCACCACCCAGGCCGCCAGGGCCTGGCCGGGCGCTCGACGCGTCCACTCGCTGCGCACCAGCCGTGGCGCTACCAGGTGACCCAGGACCCCAGCGAGCATGAGCAAGGCAGAGGCTGCGATCACTGCTCCTGGCCCCGGGTGACCTCGATCTCCACCTCGATCGAGGCGATCGTGCGTCGCAGCTGCTCGAGCTCGGAGGGATGCAGCCGCTGCACGAACTGCAACAGCACGGCGTCGCGTCGCTCCACGGACTCCAACACCTCGCCCATCAGCGAGGCCGCGTACTCCTCGCGGCTCGACACGGCCCGGTAGACGAACGCACGGTCGGCCGTGCGACGTGAGACGAAGCCAATGCGATGCAGGTTGTGCAGCACCGTCAGAACGGTGGTGTACGCCACGGGACGGACGGCCAGGAGCGAGTCGCGGACCTCACGCACGGTGGCCTCGTCTCCCCGGTCCCACATCTGGGACATGACGGCTGACTCGAGCACACCCATCGACACCGAGGACCTCCTGCTGCTGCGGTGGTCGCATGGTAGTCGTGTCTCCGACCCGACCTTGGTCGCATCAGGTCTGTCCCTCGTACCCGTGATCTCGCGCGAAGGCTGCCAGGGTGCTGGCCTCGTCCTCGGACCGCCGTAGGTGATGGCGCCGCAACCGCTGCAGCAAAGCGGACAACTCGCCCGCGAGCAACCTGGCGCTGTGCTGCACGGCCGGGGACGAGGAGCGCTGCCCGGCGGAGGCGAGTGTGTCCACGTACGGAAGGGCGGCGGCGAGGGCGAGGTCCGGGGACGCTTCGCGGAAGTAGTAGGACTCTTCGTACTGCACTAAATCAACGTGGACCATCGCCAGCTCGCTGCGCAGTCCCTCCAGGTGGTGAACCGCGGCTGCGTCGCCCGACCCGACCTGCTCCGCGGTGCCGCATCGTCGCATCGTCGTCAGGTGGCGGGCCAGCGCACGTCGTCGGACGAGTGCGGGATACAGCTGCAGGATCCACGAGATGCCTGCGGTGAGGAGCAGAAAGCCCAGCAGAGCCTCTATCGGCAGGAGTAGACGGAGCGTCGACGAGGCCGGCTGGATGTCACCGAGCCCGAGCGTCGTGAGGGCGACGACGGACACGTACACCGCCCCGAGCGGGCCTGAGGACGTCGGCACGTCGAGGGATGAGGCGTAGTTGAACCCGTCGGGCATGCGCGGGAGGTAGATCAAGGCGAAACCGGCCACCAGCATCACCGTCCACACGGCGAGGGTGAGCAACAGACCGAGCGGGCCGCCCAGCTCGGAGCCGCGTGGCCGGCGCGACAGGACCCGGGTTGCCCGCCACGTGAGGACGAAAGCAGCGTGGGACAACGGTCCGAAGCCACCGGGGTGCCACAGGGTGTGGAAGATGTCGCGCAACGCGACCGTGACGAGGCTGACGCCGAGGATGGTGAAGACCCAGTACAAGAGGATATCCTTGAGAGATCTGACGATCAGGTCATGCCTGATCTGTCGGCGGGGATCAGGTGCCGAGCGCGCACTGCGGCGCCAGCCGCGCCTCCTTGCGACATCGAGGAAGCACGGCTGGCAAGCGTGCGTTACGGCTGACGGAGCCGCTTCATCGTGCGGATCTGCTGCTGCTGCGATGAGGCGATGGAGCGGGCCACGGCGATGGCTGGGTCGAACTTGCCGTTGCGCTCCTCGGCTTGGGCCATGGCGATGGCGCCCGCGTGGTGCTCGATCATCATCGATAGCCACATCTGCTGGAACGTGCTGTCGGAGGCCTCGGCGAGGTCGCTCATGTCCTGCTCGGACATCATCCCCTCCATCGACGGCATGCCTGCGGCACCACCGGAACCGTGGTCGGCCATGGTCGAGGGCACTGGCTCGCCCCACTCGCGAAGCCATCCCGACATCTGCTTGATCTCTGGTGTCTGGGCTGTGCGGATCTCTTCGGCGAGAGCGCTCACGTCGGACGAGAGCGGGCGACCCTCGACGAGGTCGACCATCTCGAGCGCTTGGGCGTGGTGCGGGATCATCTGACGGGCGAAGCGGACGTCGGCGAGATTGTGAGCGCGGGCAGCGCTGGCGCTTGCCGGCGACTTGCCGTCGGCGTCGTCTGGAGCGCATCCCGTCAACGATGCCCCGAGGGCTACGGCGGCGAGGACGGCGACGGCAGGACGCGTGAAGTTGTGGTTCAAGGACATGGCGATCTCAACTTTCAGACTGATGAGGGGCTGCGACGTCGAAAGGGCGCGCAGTTGGATCCGGAGCCGGAAGACACCCGGTCCGGCCTCAGCAGAGCAGGATCGAAAGTCGATGCAGGTTTGGGCGATCACGTCTCCGAGACGCGGGAGGCGGGACGCGTTGGCGTGTCGCCCGGGGGCAGACCGTGAGGAGACGACATCGAGACCTCGCGAGCGCGGTGAGGAGGGCCAGCCCTGTCGCCAGCAGCGCCAAGCAGAGCCCCATGCTCATGCCGATCGTCATCGGCGGGGGGCCGGCAAGCACCTCTGCGGCCTCGCCGATTGAGCCATCGGAGCCGGCGGACGACTGGTGTACGGATGCACCGGGGAGAACCGTGACGGCCGCGGTGCCGTGGTGGGGGATGGTGGCGACCGCGCTGTACGAATCGTCCGACGCGGCATTCTGAGCGAAGCCATGCATCATGATCAGCGCGGCAAGGACCGGTAGGACCACGCTCAGGCGGCGGACCGAGGACCGTGTACACACAGCGCGAGCCAGAGACCGGGAGGGTGTCATATCCAGGCAAGCCTAGAGCAACGCGACACATGTTCCACGAGCCTTAGTTCGCTTGCCTTGCTCGACATCAACTTCAACAACAACGAACGACGTTCGAAAGGTCTGCTCCGTCGCCGCGGCGTGCGCCGGGGTCGTGGCGAGAGCCAGAAGAAGGCGAGAAGGCGCCGCGGGCGGCGGTGTCCGCGGCGACCGCGTACCGGGACGGTGAAGTCTCCTGAGAGCCTCGCCGTGCTTAGCCGGTCCACGATCCCAGGCGCCCGCGACGCAGCCGACTGGCAGCGGCGACGGGCAGGACGGCGACGACCAAGTAATCGGATGTCGCCCCGACGCCTGCCCGGACCGTCAGCCCGGAGGCGCCGGTGATGGTGATCACCACTAGCAAGGTGCCAGCGGCGTACGCGTGGGCAACGTGAGAAGCAGCCTCGGCGCCGGCACCACTCGGAAGCCACGACGCCGAGGGAGGCCCGTCAGCAAGTCGACCGGCATCCTGAGCGTCCGCGGGCAGTCGCACATGCGGTAGTCGAGGAGGGCGATGTGTGACGGTTCGATCACATGGCGCGGAAGGCGGGCCGCACTGGTTCTTGGGCCTGCGCCACGCCCACGTGGGGCGCCCGGAGTGGTCCGGGGCGGCTCAGCGGAGCGAGCCGCCGAACCAAGAGCTGGTCCAGATCCGCTCGCGCTTGACGCGCTGAGAGCCGTAAGGCGCGTGGATGATGTACGCGCTGCCGTTCTTGCGACCCGCGAAGACGCCCATGTGGTAGACGCGCCCGTTCTTCGCGAAGAACACGAAGTCGCCTCGACGCATACTGCGCTTGCTGACCCGCTTGTACGCCGACGCCTGCTGGTTGGAGGTGCGGGGCACATTGCGGAAGCCCGCCTTGCGGTAGCTGTAGTAGGTCAGGCCGGAGCAGTCGAATGCGTTCGGGCCGGCTGCGCCCCACTGGTAGGCGTCGCCCTTCTGGGCGGCCACGATGCGGACCGCCTTGCGGATCTTCTCGAGTCGGGCGCTGCCGGCGGCGTCAGCCGAAGGGGCAGCGATGGCGACCGTGGTGAGCACCAAGGCCAGCACCATCAGGGGGAGCAGCACCGCGGTGCGGAGGGTGCGGAGGGTGCGGAGGGGGAAACGGGCAGCAGCGGGCACGGGTCGGGTTCCTTTCCCACGCCTGTGAGGTCAGCTGTCGGGTTGGAGCCGGAAAGGTGCTCCGCCGCACGGGTGCGGCTTCACCCCGAGCGCCGGGCCGCTGGCGGCCTGGACGCGTGGTGATGTGGGTCCCCCACTCCTGCCCCGTGTGGTTGGTGGGTTGACAGGACCAGTTCACGGACGGGGCAGGACTCGGCGTACCCGGACTGGCATGAAGTTGTGGTCGGGCACCCGACGGCGGGTGGCCCGGACAGCAACCCTGCCGGTCCGACGAGCGGAACCTCGCGAGGTCACGAGCAGGTAACGTAGACGGCGCAGGTCAGTCCCGCAAGTTCTAGCCGTTGACCGCTTCGTGGCGTGGTGCCCCGGCGAGATTTGATGGACCGCGGGAGTGGCGTGACCGAGGCGTGAGCTTTCGGTATCGCCCGGGACTCGCGCGGTCGAGCACGGCTTTCTGGCGCACGAGGATCGACTGCGCCTCGTAGACGATCGCCGCTTGCTCGTTTCCGCTGTCTCGCCGAGGCACGACGAAACGCGGGTGCCGTGGCGACGTTACTAGGAGTAGCTGTTGAGCCCCATCGCTCCTCCGGGCAGCGTTCCGCGACCGCAGCGTCGTCCGCGTCCGCCTCGCCCCGCCGGGGGAGATCGCGGCCCGGGCTTAGGGGGAGCGGACTGACCCGCTTCACTGTTGGACTCGGAGCGCGCGGGGACCTGATGGGACTACCGAGAGCCTGATTGGTGTGGATCCGCCGCTCGACCCCAAGCATTCGGGGGCTCCCGGCAGCAGCCCCCGCGTGCCGAGACGGCGACTTTGGCTTGCCCAGGTTCACTCGACCGTCGGATGTCACCCCCGGCCACCTTGCCGGGTCGTTGCAATGCCGCAACCCGGGTTGACAGTCGCTCACACGGGTGCAGCCCTTGGCGCAAAGCCATCCGGTGCACAGCTCCTCGGTCCGCAGAAAGTCCGCAGAAAGTTCGTCGGGACCCGTCGTCGAATCGAAGCGTTCAACAGATTCCGTCACGCGAACGCCCAGTTCAGCGGCTGTTTTCGTACGTCGCCATCAACTTCCAACGCAGCTCGAAAACCGGTCGCCGACTTCCCCTGGTACTACTGATCTTGCGCGTTTGCGCAGGCCAGAGGCCTATTCGGGACTCATGCGTGGCAGGTGCGTGGCAAGAATCGCTGTCGGGCGTTGAGACGATTGGGCGCACGGCGATCAATGACTCCTTCGCGGCTAAGCCAGCTCTGCGAGCCGTGAACGGCTGGTTCGGATTTCAACGTGCGACAAGATGGCGTACTCAACCGCAAGGAATCATCGGGAGGAATCGTGCCACAGCTCACGAACGGAGTCCTGGTCCTCATCGCATCCCCAGGTGACGCGGTTGAGGAACGGGCGGCGGTGCGTGAAGCGTTGGTCGACTGGAACATCACCCGTGGGCGACGGGAGCGCGTCGCACTTCTGCCGTGGCTGTTCGAGCGACACGCGGTGGCAAAGGTTGGCGACCGACCGCAGGCGATTATCAACGCGCAGGCCGTTGACAAGGCCGACGTCGTCGTGGCGTTCTTCGACAGTCGACTCGGAACGGCAACGGAGGTGGACGTTTCGGGGACGGCCGAGGAGATCAACCGGGCCGCCGACCTCGGCAAGCCAGTACATGTGTACTTCTCGGAGGAGCCGCTCCCCCGGGATGTCGACGGCGAGCAACTCGAGGCACTGAGAGCATTCCAAGCCGAGATGGAGCAGCGGGGACTGATGGGTCGTTACGCGGACCCAGCGGACCTGGTCGGCCAGGTGGTCCGCGCCATCGAATTGGACATCGAGGATGCCGGCTGGGCCGATCCGAGTTCGCCCTCGACTGCGGAGGCCGGTGCCGACCTCGTCTGGAGACATATCCATGGGCGCGAGCCCAAGGGCTTCGACAAGCGGGGAAAGATGCAGTATCGGACGACGGCAAACGATCTCGTTGTCACCAACGACGGCTCGGTGCCCGCCGAGGAGTTGACGTTCGAGATCGTGGCTGTGGGCCCGACGCATTTCGCTTTCCCGGAGCCGCCCGACGGGCCTGTCACGGTCCATCCGCGCTCGAGCCTCTCGTGGACGCTCATTCCGACGCCGAGTTGGGGCGCGTCGGGTAGCACCGTCGAGATCCGCGCCTCCTGGACGGAGAACGGCGAGCCAAAGCAGGCCATCAGGACGATCACCTTGGAGAGTGGTTAGCAGGGCTCGGCAAGCACCGGCGAGCCGGGACGCCCAGGCTTTCACGCCCTGGAGGCGACCCTCCTCAGCCATGAGGGAGCAGTCGGCCCAGATGGCGCTCTCCAGCTCAAGGAGAGTGGCAGTTGGGAAGTCGTGGTCGATCCACTTCGCGCGGTAGCCGGCCTCGCCCCATTCATCCAGCACCGCCCGCGCACCCGAGGCGATCGCGCGCTGGAACGCGACCAGCGAGCACGTCGCGTCGAGCAGGACCTTGCCCTTCTCGTCGGGGTCCGGTCCCCAGAGCGAGTGGAACCAGAGAACTCGAACAGCCACCTGATCTCCGGAACGGTCGAGCACCCAGCGGAACTCGCCAGGTTCCTCTGCCCACGACACCCGAATCGTCGATTCTGCGTCAGGCAGGAGGACGGCAGCAGCGACCAGGTCCCCGAGCGCGTCATCGAGGTACGAAGCCGACAGCGGCGTCGAAGCGGCACCGATTGTCAGACGCGCTTCGCTCCACCCAGCTCCGGTCAGGCGGTAGGTGAACTCGACTTCGCGGCGGCCCTGCAATACGTCCCTCACCAGATCCAGTGCGCGCTCCGGATTCCGAGTTCGTCCTGGCCGCGCACGTACAGGCGGACTGACTCGGGGCCCTTGACCGATGGACCACCGATTGGAAATGCCAGACGGTTCTCGCCGGAGTCGATCGCCACGTATTCACCCTCGACGACCGAGAGCTGCTCGACGGTCTTACCGATCAGCTGAGTGATCGAGGAAGGACCCACTCCCTGGCACCCGATGATGCCGAACGGCTCCGTGTAGCCCGTCAGGATGACGTCGTCCATGTGCACCTCGATGAAGTCGTGCACGAAGTTGATGCCCGTGATCTTCAGGCCGCGCACGGTGGCGTCCGCATCGTTGTTCAGCCCGCTCGTCGTCTCCGGAGCGGACAGTGCGGCCTGACCCTGGTCGCGCTGCCACGCGTGCCAGATCTCGGCAGAGACTGCTCGGTATCGCTCGATGGGGCCAGCCGTCTCGGGGTCGAACCACTGAACGAACGTCTCGTAGGTGAGCGCCCGGACGTCGTCGGCGTTCCGCGCATGCGGCAGGGCGATCACGATCGTCTCTGCCTCAGCGACGTACTCGTCGGTGTTCGACTCGAAGTTGATTCCGATCGGGTCGGCTTCGAACAGAATCCGCGAGACCTCGGCAACCAGGTCGCGCCGGGTGACGGTTTGGGCGAAGCGTGACTCTTTCGCGGCCGTGATCGCCGCCTTGTGCTGGTCCCACTGCTCTTCAGCTGAGGGTGCCTTGGCGCGGCCGAACCACTTCATTGGGCAACTGTCTCATCGCGTCGTGGTCGCGGTCCCTCGACTTTCGTCTTTGCCCTCGACCGCGAGCACCTCGACCGCCATCCCCGCGGCGGCCGCCCGGGTCTTGTCCTCGGCCGTCGGCCAGAGGTGCGCGTAGGTGCTGAGCGTCGTCGTGGCGGAGGCGTGGCCCATCGCTCGCTGGACCGTGACGACGTCGCACCCGGCGGCGATCAGGCCGCTGGCGAAGTAGTGCCGCAGCTCGTGGAGCTTGTAGGCCACTCCGGCATCGGTACGGGTGGATCGCCAGCGGTAGTCCACGAGGTTGTCGTGCCATGGCCTGCCGACCTCATCGAACAGCCACCGCGACGGCTCGCCGTCCGGCGTGTGCACGCGGACGTGCTCGGCGAGGATCGCGATCACCTCGTCAGGCAGATAGATGGTCCGCTCCGATTCGTACTTCGGTGGGCGGATCACTACGGTGATCCCGCCTGCCGCTTCGACCAGGTTCTTCCCAGCCGCGACGTCAGGTGCCTTAGCTCGTTGCAGTTGGCGAGTGACGCGCAAGCTGCGCCCTAGGAAGTCGATGTCGCCGACCTGAACACCGAGCGCCTCGCCACGACGCAGCCCGACGAAGGCACACAGTGCGACGTAGGGACTGCTGCACGGATGGGTGACATCTGATCTGTGGTGCCGAGAGATGCCGCTGGAAGGATGTGCACCGTGCCCAAGCCCTATCCCCGAGAGTTCCGCGAGGACGTCGTCCGGGTCGCCCGGAACCGCGAGCCGGGAGTCCATCTCAAGCAGATCGCTGCCGACTTCGGGATCAGCGAGTCCTGTCTGACGAACTGGCTCAAGTCCGCTGACGGCGAGGACGGCGTCAGGCCCGGGACGACCGTCAGCGAGAACGCCGAGCTTCGCGATCTGCGCCGCCGCAATCGGCTGCTGGAGCAGGAGAACGAGGTCCTGCGTCGTGCCGCGGCGTATCTCTCGCAGGCGAACCTGCCGGGAAAATGATGTACCCGCTCGTCCGTGAGCTCGCCGCCGAGGGAATCCCGGTGTCGGTGACGTGCCGGGTCCTCAAGCTCGCCCGCCAGCCCTACTACCGATGGCTCGCGGCACCGGTCACGGACGCTGAGTTGACCGAGGCGTACCGCGCGAACGCATTGTGGAACGCCCACGACGACGATCCCGAGTTCGGCTACCGGTTCCTGCTCGACGAAGCCAGCAGCGCCGGGCAGCCGATGGCAGAGCGGACCGCGTGGCGGATCTGCTCGAGCAACGGCTGGTGGAGCGCCTTCGGCAAACCCACGCGCGGGAAGGCCGGCCGTCCCGGTCCGCCCGTGCGCGACGACCTGTGCGCGGTGACCGACAAGCACGGCAGGGTGCGGCACTAGTTCCAAGCGGACGCTCCGAACCGGCTGTGGCTCACCGACATCACCGAGCACCAGACCCGCGAGGGCAAGCTCTACCTCTGCGCCATCCCGTGACAGCAAGGACGCCTACTCCAACCGCATCGTCGGCTACTCGATCGACTCACGCATGAAGTCGCGCCTCGCGGTCACCGCGCTCGAGTCCGCCGTGTCCAGGCGCCGCGTCGAGGACGCCGATGTCGCCGGCTGCATCGTGCACAGCGACCGAGGCTCTCAATTCCGCAGCCGGAAATTCGGGCACGCTCTGAACCGCCACGGCCTCGTCGGATCGATGGGCCGCGTCGGCGCCGCCTGCGACAACGCCGCCATGGAGAGGTTCTTCGCGCTGCTGCAACGCAACGTCCTCGACCGCCGCTCCTGGGCCACCCGCGAGGAGCTCCGGATCGCGATCGTCACCTGGATCGAACGGACCTACCACCGCCGCCGCAGACAAGCAGCGCTCGGCCGGTTGACCCCCATCGAGTACGAGACGATCATGACCACGACGGTTGCTCAGGCAGCCTGACCCAACCTGTCACCTGATCGTGCAGCAGTCCCGAACGTCAAGGCGAGCGGCGTCGGCTACGTGACGCGCTTCGATGTCGAGAAGGACTACCTAGACCAGTACGACGTCCAGCGCGCCGGCGGCGAGACGATCCTGGAGTACTGGATCCCGGCCGAGGACCTCGACGAGTTCAACCGGCACATCGTCGGTTTGATCGAAGTCGTTTGCGAGTTCCGGTGAGCGACTACGACGTCACGCCCGAGCAGGCGTCTCATGGTCGGGTCATCCCGGATCGCGACCTGCCGATGCTTGCGGCGCAGTGGTTGGTCGACGGCTACGATTCGCCGCTTCTGCGAGAGCTGGCGTCGCTGACATCAAGGGAGGCACTTGAAGGGAAGGTGCGCCTCGCCGACGTTCTGGCCGAGCTCGGCCATCCGATCCGTGACGTCGATTCCCCTTACGAACACCTACCGTGGCGTGGCCAGTGGGAGGGCATCTGGTGGGCGGTCGACCGCATGGACCGAACGCACAGGCCATATGCGTCAGCTCAGCATGTTCTCGAGATCATCGGTGACTACGAGGGCCTCTGGGAGCCCGGCGGTGGGGAAGCCCTGATGGTTCTGCTGAAGGTTTGGGACGATCACCCAGATCAGCGCCCAGCGATCGACGACGAGATCCGCAGTCACCTCCGAGCACTTCAAGAAGACGATGTACCTCCCCTGACGGCGAACGCGCAGCATGGGGAGGGAAGGTCATGACGCAGCCGCATCGCGCGGAGGTCGAGAGGCTATGGGCGCAGCACCTTGCTCGACCATTCCCGCCGGACCTGCGGGGAGTTGCTGTCGGCGATGTCGAGGTCGTGTTGCTCGACGCGGACATCGCGGGTTTCGTCTCGTCGTGGCTCGGGTCAGGACGACTCGACCGGAACCGGCAGCGGGTCCTTGCGCAATGCATGGACGAGGCACGGAGATTGGCGACACTGCTCACGGATTCGACCGACGCCGCCTACTTTGCCGGTCTCCAGGGCCTCGCACGTGCTGTGCTCGACGCGGAGGACGCGCTGAGTGAGTTCCCGCCCCCGAGGGCCTACCTCGCGTGCCGTTGGACTCACTCGAACGCCGAAGACCCGGTGCTCATTCTCAGCGAGCTGGATGGGGCGCGATACGAGGTACGCAAGGTGCACGAGTTCGCCGATGGCAGGCTGGAGCGCGCGGACCGCATCGCTGATGCGGCCACCTCGCTGAGTTGGGTGACAACACCGAGTGAGGCGGAGATCGACGCCCAAGAGCTCGAGGTTCTACCTCTGACCGCCGACCAGTTCGAGGACAACTGGCGGCGAGCGATGCCGGTCGGACTGCCCATCCTCACCATCGACGGTGCCCGGTTCGATGACTTCGATGGGTTCGTGTCGCGCTTCTCAGGACTGCTCGACGACTTCGGGTGGCGGGGCAGCCTCGACGCCTTCAACGACATCCTCCGTGGCGGCTGCGGCACGCCGGACGGCGGCTTCGAGCTTCGCTGGTTGAACTCGGAGCGCTCACGAACTGCGCTCGGTTGGCCCGCCACGATTCGGTGGCTCGAGGACACCATCGACAGGTGTCATCCCTCCAACGCCCCGAGGTTCACGGCCGAACTCGAAGCCGCGAGACGCGGGGAGGGAACGACACTCTTCGACTGGATCGTCGAGATCATCGAGGCCCACGGCCCGGGTGGTGCCGAGGCAGAGGACAACGTGGTCCTGCGGCTGCTCTGAAGGCGATTGGTCGTCAGCCCGGCGTAGACTCAATGCATGTCGCTGAGCGAGTCGGAGTTCTACGAGGCGGGGATGTCCTTGCCTCCTGACGTGCGCAAGCACGTGGCTCTGCGGTTGCTCGAATCGGTCGATCCGGACGAGGCCTTCGGCCAGGCAGCGGAGGCGTGGCTTCGCACCGAGGCGGCCGCGGCGTACGACGCGCTCAAGGCTGACCCGTCCCGTGCGATCCCGGTCGAGGACGTTCGCGATCGCTTCGAGGCCAAGTGGGCCGCCCGTTCATGACGGGGCGGATCAACCTCACTCCCGAAGCTGAACGGCAACTCAACGAGATCGACGACCGGATCGCATCGAAGGCGACCTCAAATATCGCTCGTCGCTTCGTGACCGCGATCCTTGAGCACATCGACGGGATCCTCGTGTTTCCCCGCGGTGGCCGTGCCCGCGACGACATACGTCCGGGCATGCGGACAACGACGTACAAGAAGCGGACGCTGATCGCCTACGAGGTCGACGAGTCGTCGGACGAGCTCGTGGTCAATATCCTCGGCGTCTTCCACGGCGGCCAGAACTGGGAGGCCACCCTCAAAGAGGGGCAAGGCGTCTCGGACGCAGATGGATGAGCCACCCCTGTATGGCGACTCCGCGGCTGGCCCCATAGCCAACAGGATTCGTGAACGCCCGGGTCAGTGTCCTCCGACCCAGCGCGCCGGAGCCTCTACGTCAGCGCACTCATGCGGGCGCGAAGTTCTTGGCTGAGCTTGGCGGGGGTGACCTCTTTCCACGCAGGCGTCTTGATGCGCGTGCCGGCGGGCACTCGATGCGCCTGGACTAAAAGTCGGACGCCTTTTCCGGTCGGGACTGCGCACACCTTGAACGTGGCGGCTCCCGGCCGAATGCCAGTGAAGCATGTCGTGTGGCCGGGGCAGGGTGCGTCCCGCGTCCAGACCCGTGGAAGTCGGGTTCGGGATCCGATTGCGGACCCCAGGTCTGCTGGGGCTGCGTACCGGTTGGAGGGATTCGGGTCGATCGCTCTCATCACGATCTGACGCAATCCCAGGGGTACGTGGGGTGCCACGTCGCCCAAGGGCCTTGGCGTGTGTGCGGCGACCATCGCCCATATCTGTTGGGGGGTCGCTCCGGCGGCTTCTGCCCGCTCGAGTTCAGGGTTGAGCGGGTGACCGGCAAGGAGCTGGTACAGCGTCGCGCCGAGGGAATAGACGTCGGTCCTGATGGTCGTGGGGTTCGCCCGCGCGACTTCTGGAGCCATCGTCTCGACGCTCCCGGCTGCGTGGCCGTTGCCGTTGGCGTCCCAGCGGCACGAGAGTCCGAGATCTCCGACTAGCACGTTGTCGTCGCCGTCGAGGAAGAGATTCGCAGGCTTGATGTCGTTGTGGAGGAGCCCGAGATCGTGGATACGGGAGACCCCTATGCACGCTTGCTGGGTCCACTTGGCGGCACGGTCGACAGCAACCCCGACGCCCGCCACAACAGCATCCGCGCAACTGCCGTTGTGCATGATCTCGGTGACGATGAACGGCACACCGGCGTCGTCGTCGGCGTTCAGTATGGGAAGGATGAAGTCCCCGCGCAGGCCGGTCAGCACCTCCGCTTCGAACCAGGTGCCTACCGGAGCGGCACGGTTGGCGTCCATCAGCTTGAGCGCTACCTGCTGCTTCTGCTTTTCGTCCCAAACCTCGTAGACGTGGCCGTTCTGTCCGCCACCGAGGTAGCCGTCGATGCGGTACCTGTTGTGGATTCGGCGCCCGAGCGGGGAGTTCCCGGGCAAGATGTTGGCGGTCTTACTCCACAAGGTAGGGGAAGGCGTCGTGCGAGCTCTGGGTCTTCACGTCGATGTGCCGACGCAGATGCGACCCGTGGTCCGGGTCGTTCTTCTGAATGATCCGTTCGATGCGGCTCAGGTGCCGGCCCTGGGTGACGTGACCGTCGAGACCGAGTTCGACCTGACGTTGCCGGACGACGACTGGGCTGAGCTGGCCAGCGGCTACTTCCGAGCCGTGTCTGGTCGCGTTTCCACCTTGAGCCCCGACATCGTCATCGTGCGCCGCGCCGATATGTCGGCGCGTCCAACCAACAAGGACGGCCCGCGGCTACGGCTGGTCGTCGAAGGCGCCGTGACGGCTGCCGCCCACGAGCACGTCGCGAACACGCACCTTAGGACTGGTGTGGCGTGCGCGCACGCCTACAACCGGTCGGGCAAGGCTGCGCTGGACGCTGACGGCGTCGGTCTCGTCGAGCGGAGCAACCGCGGTCCGGCAGCGGCCGCTGCATTGTCCGGTCTGGTCGACAAGCGGGTCTGAGTGCTGCGTTCAGGGGCCTTTTTTTACCTCTGGCCACGCCTCTGGTCCGGTCGGTTAGGCCGTGGGTCCGTCGGGGGAGAGCAGCTGCGTGAGTGCGTGGGAGTACCCGTCGGTGACGTCGTCGAGTGTGTCGGCGTCGGTCGAGGCGGTCTTCAGCATCGCTAGCAGATCGGATGCGACATCGATGAGCTTGCGATTGCGTGCGCGTTCGGCGCGGATCTGGTCTCGGAGAACGTCGAGCTTGACCTTGAGCTCCTGTGCGGCGGCACGAACTTGGTCGTCCGCCGCCGGGTTCGCCGAGCCAGCGGTGGGCGACGGGCCGGCGAGCCCACCGCGGCTCGTCTTCGTACGAGCGTCTGCAGCGGCTGCGCGCGAGCGCAGAAGTCGATCGACGCTATCGCGGGTCACGCGGCCGGAGTTTGGAGGGAACCGGAGCCGTCCAGGGGGGCGTTCGGGGCCCTCGAGTTCGTCGGCGAGAAGTAGTTGATGGACCCGTTGGGTTGAGACGTTCAGGGCGTCGGCGGCCTCTGCCAGGGTTAGGAGACGAGACCTTGCCATGAGAACAGTATGTAAGGAAGTGCTTGTGATGTCAGCGCGTCGAAGCCCGCTTGACTGCAGCGACTTACATACTTACTCCATGACTCACCAGCTGCTCATGAGCGTGCTGGACGCGCAGCGCGCGAACGCAACCCTCGCGGGCGGCGATCTTCGTGCAGCTGCCGAACACCTCGCAGATCTGTGCTCGGAACGGCGCGTCCTGTTGATGGCCGTCGACAATGCGGGCGAGCGGATCATCGGCGCGGCGATGACCGTCGCGGAGGTCGACCTCGACGTCTACGACTACACAAGCGGCTTTCCCCAAGGTTCGACCTGTCTGCTGGTCGGTGGGCACGCGGCTGGCCCTGTGAGGCTGGCTGACGCTGCTGCGGCGGCTTTGTCCGCCGGCGCGGCTCAAGTCGAGGCGGCGATCCTGGGAGGGTGGCCCGATCCTGTGCCAGGGGTTGCCCAGATCAGAGGCTTTCGGAGCTCACAGTTCTGCGTGGCGTAGCGCCGTTGCAGCGACCCGGTCCAGTCGAGTTGGGTCGATTCGTGTTGCGATCGCAGTGGGTTGGTGCGTGGCAGAAACGTGGCAGGAGAGTCATCGCAGGTCATCGACCACCAACGCCGACAGTCACGTTTGCGCAGGTCAACCGCATAGTGCCGTCAGCAATCGTTACCAGCCGCTGAGCGTGCCGCGCTTCCCTTGGTACTACTGACGCGGCACGCGGGAGCGAGGCGGAAACTTCTCGCGCCCTTCGCCGCGTCCTGACTACCGTCCGGGTCATGCAGGTCAGGTTCGAGCGCACCGGTGAGCGCCGCTACGCCGTCGTGATCCTCCGCGATCTGCACGGCGACCTCCGGATGGATCCGGCCCCCGGCTACTCCGACCTCATCCCGCACGACCTCGTGCACCTGGTCGTCGAGGACGAGCTCGGTCTGCGCGACGGCATCTTCGGCCAGCTCGCGGCGGGCGGCAACGCGGGCACCTTCGTCCCGACGGAGGAGTTGCGGACGAAGGCCTGGGCACGGCAGATCGAGCGTCGCAACAGGACCACCGGGACGCAGATGCAGCGGTCGGAGGACCTGGTCGCCGCGGTCTACCCACGCTGGCTGCGACACATCGGCGGGCGCTACGCCGTCGACGGACCCCCGCGTACGCAGCTCACGCCCCCGACGCTGGACCGGGTCCTGGGCCGCCTCGACGACCTGTCCGCGCGGTGGCGCGCGGTCGAGGTCGGCGGCAGCCTGACCGTCGTGTGGCCCCAGCCGGAGCGGGCCTGACCCGGCTGCCGGGGCCGGCGACGGTCAGCCCCGGGCGGTCGTCGACCAGTCGGCCACCCGCTCGAGGTCGGGCCGCTTGCACACCGGCTGCGCCTCGGGCGGCGCGTTCCGCGCCCGGACGCGTCCGGCCACCCACGGACCGAGGTACGTCGTCCACCACCACGCCTCGCGCGCAGCCGTGCGCACCGGACCCCGACGCGGCGGCCTCAGGTCGGCCCACGCCTCGTCACCCGGCAGTCCCATCATCAGTGCCATGCCCTCGGCCACGCGGCGGTGCCCCTCGGGCGATCCGTGGAGCCGATCGGGGTCCCACAGCCCGGGGTCACGGTTCATCGGCTGGTCGGTCAGCTCCAGGGTGCGTACGCCCAGGTCGGCGTGCAGCTCGCGCACCGCGGCGTGCAGCGCCCGCTGTCGTGGACCGAGGTGACGCATCGAGGGGAACATCGCGACCACGTCGGGGGCGGTCATCGACACCACCTCCGCGCCCTGCCGCGTCAGCGCGACCAGGGTGGTCTCGATGTGGTCCATCGTCACGGCGAGGTCGAAGCCGGGGCGCAGCACGTCGTTCATGCCGACCACGACCGTCGCCAGATCGGGCTGCAGCTCCAGCGCCCGCGGCAGCTGCACCTCCCGGACGTGGGCAGCACCCACGCGCCGGACGGCGAGGTTGGCGCTGAGGAGGTCGGGGCTGGTCGTCGCCGCCAGCCGTTCGGCGAGCCGATCCGCCCAGCCGCGCAGCGTCCCGTCGGGCCGGTAGTCGTTCATGCCCTCGACCTGGCTGTCCCCCAGGGCGACGAAGCGGTTGTACGTCTCCACCGGTCAGACTCTAGGAGCTGGGCCTGGACCGCCTGGGCGCGCCGACTTGATTCCGCGGCCCATGACACGCACGCTCAGCACGGACTTCCCACGACCGACCCTGAACCAGGAGACTCCATGAACAAGCGCGAGCTCATCGACGCCGTCGCGAACGGCACCGACCTCGACAACAAGAGCGCGGGCGCAGCCGTCGACGCCGTCATCGCCGCGATCACCGACGAGCTCGGCAAGGGCGAGAAGGTCTCGATCAGCGGCTTCGGCACCTTCGAGATCCGCACCCGCTCCGCGCGCTCGGGCCGCAACCCGCAGACCGGTGAGTCCATGGAGATCAAGGCCAGCACCACCGCGGCCTTCAAGCCGGCCACGGCGCTCAAGCAGGCCCTGCCGGACGCCTCCTGAGGCTCTCCGCCACACAGTCGTACGACACCGGACGCCGGTCGCGAGCACCGCTCGCGGCCGGCGTCCGTGCGTGAACCGCTCGACGGGAGGCGCCCGGCGGGGTCTGATACGTGCATGCGTACGCCTCGTCGCCACCGGCTGACCCTGACCGCGCTCGGCGCGGCCCTCGCCCTGGCCGCGCCGCTCGTCGGCCCGACGGCCCCGGCGCGCGCGGCCGACCTCGAGCCGACCGACCCGCGCTACACCCTGCGGGACGCCCGCAACATCGCCGACGCGTACGGCCGCATCACCGGCCCCGGCGGACAGCTGCGCAACCCGGCGTACCTCCCCGCACTCGTCGAGCAGACGAGCCGGACGAGCGTCGCCCAGCTGCTCGAGCAGGTCGCCACCCCGTCGCGTCCCTCGCTCACCGCCGGCGCCTTCATCCCGGGCTGGAACGTCGGCAACCCGCTGCGCGCCTCCTGGGACCGCACCCGCGGCCGCATGCGGCCGGTGCAGTGGACGAACCGCTTCGGCGCGCTCGTCCGCGGCACCCTGTACGCCCCGCTCCCGGCCGCCCGCGACCCCTACACCGGTGAGGTGCTGCGCGGTCCGTTCCCGGGCGTTGTCATCACGCCCGGCTCCGTGCAGGGCAGCGAGGGCATGTACCGCTGGCTCGCGCAGGACCTGGCCGAGCGCGGCTACCTCGTGCTGACCTACGACGTGCAGGGGCAGGGCACCTCCGAGACGTTCCCCCACCAGGGTCAGCAGATCAACGCGTTGCCCTTCTGCAACCCCTTCGCCCCGCCGGCCGCCGGAGAGCTGCTCGGCTGTCCCGGCGTGCCGTTCCAGCAGCTCGCGAACTTCACCAAGGGCACCCGCGACGCGCTGTCGTTCTTCCTCTCGACCCCTCGCCGTCCCTGGCGGAACCCGAACAGCGACGACGTGGCCGTGGACGCCTTCAGCCCCTGGCACCGTCTCTTCGACCGATCGCGCGACCGCCGCACCGACACCCCGGGGCGTACCCGGCGCGTCGCGATCATCGGCCACAGCCTCGGCGCCGCGGCCGTCAGCCGCGTGCAGGGCGTCGACAACCGCGTCATGACCGTCGTCGCGCTGGACAAGCTCGCCGCGCAGGCCCAGGGCCCGTTGCGGCCCGGTCGCGTCGAGCCGGTCGTGCCGGCGCTGTCGATCCAGTCCGAGTACGGCTTCACCGTCACGCCCTGGCCGCTCTCGGGCGGCTCGTCGCTGACGCCGACGCCGTCGCCACAGGGCCCCGACCCTCGCCGGGAGCGGCGTACGGGCTGGGAGGCCTGGAACCGCGCCGGTGTGGACTCCCTGGTGCTGGTGCCGCGTGCCTCCACCCACCTGGAGTTCACCGACATCCCGCTCGTCCTCCCCGCCAGCCGCTACGGGCAGGCGCTGACGAGCCACTACGTGCAGGCCTGGCTGAGACGGTACCTCCAGCACGAGCGCAACGACCGTGCGCTGCTGGGTAGGCGGTTCACCTACCTCGAGCCGCGGAACGAGGGCGCGTGGGAGCCGGTCGCGCTCCCGCGTCGCCGCCTCACCAGCTACGCCTACTGCTCGGCCTACCGGCTCGAGACGCCCGGGGGCGTACGCCGTGACCGTGACTGGACCGACGTGGGCTGCCCCTGACCGACCGCGGTCGCGCCCTCAGCTCGTGGCCCGGCTCAGTTCTTGGCGAAATGCTGGTAGTCGGCGAAGTCCGCGCCCCAGCTCCAGCCCCGGATCGTGAAGGCGTTCATCACCGGACCACCGCGCACGATGACGCCGTCGGCGGCGTCCGCGCCGGCCTGGCGGGGCGCTTCTGCGAAGCCGTCGGCGCCGCGGGGCTGCACCCCGCTGGAGGTGACGTACGGGTTCTGCCGCGGGTTGATGTCGATGGCCCGGCCGAAGGCGTGGTTCGACAGGCGGTCGGTGCCCGCGACCGTGCGGCAGTTGTAGCCGGAGGTGTTGTTGGCCCGCATCGAGCGGTTGTCGTCGCCGCCGTAGGCGTCGACCAACCGCATGCGACGGATCGGGAAGCCCGCGTCGTAGATCTCGCCGAAGATGTCCACGACCTCGTCGGCGACGTCTTGGTGCACCACGATGCGTCCCTGCTTCGCGGAGCCGTCGAAGGCGACACGGTCGACCGTCAGCAGCCGCAGCTCGTCCAGGGACACGGGGCACTGGTCGGGCTGGTGGCTCACGCCGGTCATGCGGCGTCGCACGGCCGGGGGGAGCTCGTCGACCTGGGCCTCGTATGCGGGGAGGCCGTCGTCGGTGCGCGGCGCGGAGGCCGTGCGCAGCGCGTCGTCACGCCGCTGCTCGGGAGCCCCGACGGGAGCGAGACCGGCGCAGCCGCGCAGGTTCTGCCAGTGCTCGGTGTCCTGGCGCGGGGTCTCCGAGGGTCGGGGGACCCCGCCCCCGGCGGGGATGCGTGCGGTCGCCCAGTCGTCGCCGACGACCGTGACCCGGTCGCCGTCGACGCTCAGGTCGACGGTCAGGACGCCGGTGCGGGGACGCTGCCCGTGGTACCAGGCGAAGTCGCCGAGGCCGTAGCCGACGTAGCTGTCGCCCATCATCCCGGCGCCCTGGGTCACGTGCGCGTGGGCGCCCACGATCACGTCGGCGCCCGCCTCGGTCAGCTCGGCCGCGATGCGCTGCTGCTCCGCGTCCGGGCAGCGCATGCCCGCGGTGCCCCAGTGAGGCATCACGACCACGACGTCGTGGTCGCGCGCCGCACGCCGGGTGGCGGCGAGGATGCGTCCGGTGTCGCGGCCGTGGGCGGCGGCGATGCCGGGACCCGTACCGCGCTCGGCGGACCAGACCGGCGAGGCTCCCTCGATGATCGAGGAGTCCACGGCGAGAACGCCGACGGAGACCCCGCGTACGCGGAACGTCGCGGGTCGGAACGCCGCCGCCCGGTCTCCGCGGGCGCCGACGACCTTCACCGGACTGCGTGAGGCCGCGCCCAGGGCGCTGCGCAGGCCACCCTGGCCGTAGTCGCCGGCGTGGTTGTTCGCCATGGACGCCGCGTCGACACCGGATCGAGCGAGCACGGCCAGGGCACGGTCGGGGTCGGCGCGGAACCAGTAGCGCTGCCCCGGCACCTCCAGCGCCTTCGGGTCCCGGGCTCGCGACCCGCTCAGCGCGGTCTCGAGGTTGACGACGGCCAGGTCGGCCTCACGCAGGCGGGGAGCCATCGGACCGAGGTCGGACCCGCGCCTGGTCAGCAGGCCCTCGAGAGCGCCTTCGAAGTGGATGTCACCGGCGAAGGCCAGCGACAGGCGGCGCGGCGGTCCGTCGTCGCGCTCCTGGGAGCGCGACCCCTCGGGTGATCGAGGGGCCGCGAGGTCACCGTCGTCGCGGCCGGCGCCCGAGCCCGAGGACGACCCCGACATGCCGGAGGAGCCCAGCGCCGAGCCGTCGCTCGTGGTGTCCGTCGTCTCGGGGCCTGTGCCTCCGGGGTCCCTGGTGTCCCTGGTGTCCGAGCAGGCGGCCACCGTGCCCAGGGCGACCAGGGCGACCGCCGACCCGGTGAGGCGACCGAGGGAGTGACGCACGACGGATCCTTCCTGCTCGGCCGGCCGCGCCGGTGGGTGATTGAACCTTCATCACATTCTTCCCCGATCCGAGGTGATGAAAGAGACGCGGTCCCGACGCTCCCTTGCCGCAATCGCTGCCCCGGGCACCAGACCGCTGCGGGTGTGGGGAGTGTCGTACGCGGGCACCGGCTCCTCAACCTGTCGAGGACGCGGCCGGTCGTCTCCGGATCGTGCCCGCCACCGGGATCATCCGACAGAGACGGTGGGTACCTCGCGGGCGACGAGCGCAGGAGGACACCCATGAGCAACCCCACCCAGGGCGACCCCGACCCGAGTCCCGTGACCGGTGACGGCACCCGTCGCGCCGACACGGCGTCCCAGCCGGTGGTCGACGACCGCCTCGCGCGCGAGCGCTTCGGCGGCCTGAACCTCGGTGCCAGCTTCTTCGGTTGGCTGGTCGCCGTCGGCGTCTTCGTCCTGCTGACGGGCATCGTCTCGGCGGTGCTGGCGGGACTCGACACCAGCTATGACCTGCAGAGCCGCTTCGACCAGCTCGGCACCGGCGAGGCCGGCATCATCGCCGGCGTCGCCCTGCTCGTGCTGCTGCTCCTGGCCTACTACACCGGCGGCTACGTCGCCGGACGCATGAGCCGCTACGACGGCAAGCGGCAGGGGGGCGGCGTGTGGGCGATCGGACTGCTCGTCACCGCTGCCGCCGCCGTGGCGGGCGTCGTCTTCGGTGAGCGCTACAACGTGCTCGACCGCGTCGAGCTGCCCACGCTGCCGGCCTCGGCCGATCAGGTGACCATCGCAGGCATCGCGATCGGGGTCGGGGTGCTGCTGCTGACTCTGCTCGCGGCCGTCCTGGGCGGAGCGGTGGGCAACCGCTACCACCACAAGATCGATCGTGCGGTGGACATCCGATGAAGACGCGCTGGGACATGCTGCGCGAGGCCCGGGGCCTCACCGCGCAGGCGTACGCCGAGGACGTCGCCCCGTCGCCGGAGTCGGCCGGGCAGGCGCACGGCGAGGCCGACCTCGTGGCCTCGGTGGTGCCCCCGGGTGCCCGGGTGCTCGACGCGGGGTGCGGCACCGGCCGGGTCGCCGTGCGACTGGCCGAGCTCGGCTACCGCGTGGTCGGCGTCGACTCCGACGCCGAGATGCTCGACGTCGCCCGTGCCGCGAGCGAGCACGTGACCTGGGTCCACCAGGACCTCGCCGCCCTCGACCTGGGTCCCGGCGGCGCCGTCGAGGAGGGGCCGTTCGAGGTCGTGCTGCTGGCCGGCAACGTCGTCCCGCTCGTGGCGGAGGGGACGCTCGGGGACGTCGCGGCACACTGCGCCACGCAGCTGGCCCGCTCCGGCGTCGTCGTCGCCGGCTTCGGGCTCGACGAGGAGCACCTGCCGGGCGACGTCCCGGTCACCTCCTTCGAGGCGTGGGACGCCGCGTGCACGGACGCCGGGCTGGAGCTCTCGCGTCGCTACGCCACGTGGGACGGGGATGCCTGGGACGACGGGGCCAGCGGCTACGTCGTCGCCGTGCACGCCCGACCGGGGCAGGACCCGTCCTGAGAGGAGGACCGCCGTGAAGGTCGTCGTGCTCACGGGCGCCGGGATCTCCGCCGAGAGCGGCATCCCGACGTTCCGCGACGCCGACGGTCTGTGGGAAGGGCACCGCCCGGAGGACGTGGCGACGCCCGAGGCGTTCGCGCGCGACCCCGAGCTGGTCCAGCGGTTCTACGACGAACGTCGACGGTTCCTGCTGGCCGTCGAGCCCAACCCCGCGCACGAGGCTCTCGGTCGGCTGTGCGAGGCCAACAAGACGGCGTACGTCGTCACCCAGAACGTCGACGACCTGCACGAGCGTGGCGGTTGCGACTCGGTGGTGCACATGCACGGCGAGCTGCGACGTGCCTGGTGCACCGCGTGCGACCGGCGCAGCGCGTGGGACCTCGACCTGGGCGACGCCCCGCCGTGCCCCGAGTGCGGTGTCGCGTCGATGCGGCCGGACGTCGTGTGGTTCGGCGAGATGCCGTACCGGCTGCAGGAGATCTCCGACCGCATCGCCGAGTGCGACGTGTTCGCCGCCGTCGGCACGTCCGGGCAGGTCTACCCGGCCGCCGGCTTCGTGGAGCTCGCCCACGCGATGGGTGCGCACACCGTCGAGCTGAACCCGCTGTGCTCGGGTCGCTTCGAGGAGTTCCGCGGGGGACCTGCGACGGTGAGCGTCCCGGAGTGGGTCGAGGAGATCCTCGCCGACTGAGTGCGGCCATCGTGGTCTCCGCGCCCCTGAACGCCCGCGTACGCGGCTGTCCAGGTGCTTGCGCGGGTCTGTAAGCCCGCGCAAGCACGGGTACGCCCGCACCTGCGGGCGTTCAGGGAGTGGCCCCAAAGTGACCAGGGCGGCCGGCCCCCACGATCCGACGACTGTCGAGTCGTAACTCCGGGTGAGACCGCTCTCAGCCTCCAGCGGCCTCTCGCCAGGCCCGGGCCTGAGCCGTAGGGTCACCGACCGTGAAGATCGCAGTGGTCGCAGAGACCCGGGAGGGCGAGGCCCGCGTCGCGATGGTGCCCGAGCTGGTCGCCAAGCTGACGGCGCTGGGCTACGCGGTGCTGGTCGAGCCGGGGGCCGGCGAGGGGTCGCTGCACGCCGACGAGGAGTACGTCGCCGCCGGCGCCTCCGTGACACCCGACGCCCGCGCCGAGGCCGACGTCCTGGTGGCGGTGAACCCTCTCGAGGCCGAGCAGGTCCGTGGCCTGCGACCCGGGACGGCGGTCGTCTCCTTCGTGCACCCCCACCAGCACCTCGACGCCGTCGCCGCGGCACGCGACGCCCAGGTCGACCTGTACGCGATGGAGCTGGTGCCCCGCATCAGCCGCGCGCAGTCGATGGACGCCCTGAGCTCCCAGGCGCTGGTCGCCGGGTATCGCTGCGCGGTCGTCGCCGCCGGCATGCTCAAGCGCTTCTTCCCGCTGAACATGACCGCGGCGGGCACGGTGCCGCCCGCCCAGGTGGTCGTGCTCGGTGCCGGGGTCGCGGGTCTGCAGGCCATCGCCACGGCGAAGCGGCTCGGCGCAGTCGTCAAGGCGTACGACGTACGCGCCGCGGCCGCCGAGGAGATCCGCTCGGTGGGAGCCCAGGCCATCGAGCTCGACCTCGAGACCCTCGAGGGCTCGGGCGGCTACGCGCGGGAGATGACCGAGGACCGGGCTGCGCGGCAGCGCGAGCTCCTCACCCCCTACATCGCCGCGGCGGACGCCCTGATCACGACCGCCGCGGTGCCCGGCCGCGCCGCGCCGCGGCTGGTGACCGCCGCGATGGTCGAGCAGATGAAGCCGGGATCGGTGGTGGTCGACCTGGCTGCCGAGACCGGCGGGAACGTGGAGGGCTCGGTCGCGGGCAGCGTCGTACGCGTCGGTCACGCCTCGGTGTGGGGCGGCGCGAACGTGCCCTCGCAGATGCCCGGCCCCGCCTCGAGGCTCTACGCCCAGAACGTCGTCAACCTCGTGACGCTCATGAGCGACGGCGAGGGCGGGTTCGCGCCCGACCACGAGGACGAGATCGTCATCGGATCCTGCGTCGTGCACCGCGGAGAGGTGCGGCACGAGCAGACCCGCGCCGCGTTGGAGCAGCCCGGGTCCACGGCTGGAGGAGCGTCATGAACGAGTCCATCACCCTGCTCACGATCTTCGTGCTCAGCGTCTTCGTGGGGGTCGAGGTGATCAGCAAGGTCTCCTCGACCCTGCACACCCCCTTGATGAGCGGCGCGAACGCGATCCACGGCATCATCCTGCTCGGCGCGATCCTCGTGACCGGCACGGCCGAGTCCGCCCTCGCCATCGGTGTCGGACTGGTCGCGATCGTGCTGGCCGCGATCAACATGGTCGGCGGCTTCGTGGTGACCGACCGGATGCTCCAGATGTTCGGCGCGAAGAAGAAGCCGACCGTCACGACCTCGGAGTTCGAGGCGTGAGCCCCGTCAGCGGCGTCCCCGTCTGGGCACAGCTGGCGTACCTGGTCTGCGCCGTCGGGTTCATCCTCGCGCTGCGCGGCCTCTCGGGCCCGCGCACGGCGCGTCGCGGCAACCTCATCGGCGCCGCGGCGGCCGTCGTGGGCTGCGCGATCCCCTTCTTCTACGTCGAGCTCGACAACCTGGTCCCGATCCTGGTCGCGATCGCCGTGGGCTCGGTGGTCGGCCTGGTCGGCGCCCAACGCGTCCAGATGACGCAGATGCCGCAGATGGTCGCGCTGTTCAACGGCGTCGGCGGCGGCGCGGCGGCACTGGTGGCGCTGCTCGAGCTCGAGGAGTTCCTCGCCCCCGGCGCCGAGGAGCCCGGCACCTTCGCGCTGGTCGCGACCGCCTTCACCGTCGTCGTGGGTGCGGTCTCCTTCGCGGGCTCGGTCATCACGTTCCTGAAGCTCCAGGAGCTCATGACCTCGCGGCCGGTGCTCTTCCCCGGCCTCCCGGTCGCGTTCGGCGGCTCGCTGGTGCTCGCCCTGGTGCTCTCGGTGCTGCTGGTGACCAGCCCGGCGGTGTGGATCGGCGTCGTGCTCGCGCTGCTCGGCCTGGCCGTCGGCGTGCTGCTGGTGCTCCCGGTCGGCGGGGCCGACGTACCCATCGTGATCTCGCTGCTCAACGCCTTCACCGGCCTCACCGTCGCCGCCGGCGGCTACGTGCTCGGCAACACCCTGCTGCTGGTCGCGGGCACCCTCGTCGGTGCCTCCGGCACCTTCCTGACCCGGCTCATGGCCTCCGCCATGGGCCGCTCGGTCGCCAACATCCTCTTCGGGGCGCTGAAGGGCGGCTCGACGTTGGGTGCCGGGGAGGCCTCGGACCGACCCGTACGCTCCGCCGGGGCCGAGGACGTCGCGATCCTCCTCGGGTACGCCGGCCGCGTCATCATCGTGCCCGGCTACGGCCTGGCCGTCGCGCAGGCCCAGCACACCCTGCGCGAGCTCGTCGAGGTGCTCACCGCCCGCGGCATCGCGGTGGACTACGCGATCCACCCGGTCGCGGGCCGCATGCCGGGCCACATGAACGTGCTGCTGGCCGAGGCGCAGGTGCCGTACGAGCAGCTCAAGGAGATGGACGACATCAACGGCGAGTTCAAGCACACCGACGTGGTCGTCGTCGTGGGCGCGAACGACGTCGTGAACCCGGCCGCCAAGACGACGCCGGGCGCGCCGATCTACGGGATGCCGATCCTCGACGCCGACGAGGCGCAGCAGATCGTGTTCATGAAGCGCTCGATGCGTCCGGGCTTCGCGGGCATCGAGAACGAGCTGCTCTTCGACCCGAAGACGACGCTCCTCTTCGGGGACGCCAAGGAGCAGCTGGGCAAGCTGCTCAGCGCCGTCAAGGCGCTCTGAGCAGCGCGGGACCGAGGTCGCAGCACACCTGTTCTCCCGATCACGCTGCCGCGTGGCGCCGGACGTGGGAGGGTATGGAGGGCGCATCTGTGCGTACCCCACACCCCCGAGGAGCCTTCATGTCCACACAGGATGACGAGGAGCGCCTGGCGAAGGACGACGGCCACCGCTACGAGGCGCCGGAGTCCCGGGAGGAAGAAGAGGCCAAGGGCATCGACTTCCTGGTGCTCGGCGCCGTCGTGCTCATCATCATGGTGCTCGGTGCGACCGGGGCCATCCCGCTCTACTCCTACTGAGCCGTCCCAGCACCGGCACCCACCGGCCCCCACCGGTGCGGATCGACCTCAGACGAGCCCGTACAACCGGTCCCCGGCGTCGCCGAGGCCCGGCGTGATGTAGCCCTTCTCCGTCAGCCGGTCGTCGACGGCCGCCGTGACGACGGTGACCGGGGCGTCGATGTCGGCCAGATCCCGCTTGAGCAGCTCCACGCCCTCCGGTGCGGCGAGCAGCACCACGACGACGATGTCGGAGGCGCCTCGGTCGACCAGGAACCGCAGGGCGGCGGCGAGCGTGCCACCGGTGGCGAGCATCGGGTCGACGACGAAGCACTGTCGCCCCGACAGGTCGGCGGGCAGTCGCTCGGCGTACGTCGTGGCCTCCAGGGTCTCCTCATCGCGCACCATGCCGAGGAAGCCGACCTCGGCCGTCGGCACGAGCCGGAGCAGACCGTCGAGCATGCCGAGGCCGGCGCGCAGGATCGGCACGACCAGCGGCCGCGGCGTGCTCAGCTGGACGCCGTCGGCCACGGCCACCGGCGTGGTGACCTGCACGGGCTCGACCCGCACGTCGCGGGTGGCCTCGTACGCCAGCAGCGTCACGAGCTCGTCGGCGAGGAGCCGGAAGGTCGGTGACGTCGTCCGCTGGTCGCGCAGGGTGGTGAGCTTGTGGGCCACGAGCGGGTGGTCGACGACGCGTAGCTGCATGACCGAACCCTAGGCGCTCCCCGCGCGGGAACTCATTCGCCTGGGTGGGCCGACTCTGCGACGATTCCCTGGTGAGCCCGCACACCGAGCCGCCGGTCGACGCCACGGATCCCTCCGATGCCGTCGACCTGGCCGTGGTCGCCTACCGCGAGGACGAGGTGTGGCAGGTCGAGGAGCTCGAGCCCGAGCTGGTGCTCGACTTCGAGACGCTGACCAAGCAGCTGCGCCGACGCAGCGCCGATGACGGTGCGATCGCGATGGTGGCGTACGACGAGGACTTCCTGCTGGTCGTGCGGGTGCGCGGGGCGCGGGTGCAGGTGCTGCTCTCGGACGTGACGGCGGCCCTGGAGTGGGACGTCGCCCGGGGTGCGCTGGAGGCGCTCGGGGAGGACCTGCCCGACGAGGACGACGACCCCGAGACCGTCGGCGACGTCGACCTGCTCGAGGACCTCGGGCTCACCGAGTCCGACGTCGACGAGATCCTGGACGACGAGGACCTCTTCCCCGACGAGATGATCGCCGGCATCGCGGTCGAGATCGGCCTGGACGGGCTCGTCGACGAGGTGCGGGGACTCTCCGCGACGTGAGTCCCGGACGTCTGGCGGGGCACGTCCCATGGCGGCCCGCGATGCAGGAGGCGCTGGACGAGGCGGGCGTCGCCGAGGCGGCGGGCGACGTGCCCGTGGGGGCGGTCGTGCTCGACGCCGCGGGTGTGGTCGTGGCGACGGCGCACAACGAACGGGAGGCCTCCGGGGACCCGACGGCGCACGCCGAGGTGCTCGCGCTGCGTCGCGCCGCCGCCGCACGGCACCCCGACGGCGCGGACTGGCGGCTCGAGGGCTGCACGCTGGTGGTGACGCTCGAGCCGTGCACGATGTGCGCCGGTGCCGCGGTGCTCTCCCGGGTCGCGCGGGTGGTCTTCGGGGCGTACGACGACCGCGCCGGCGCGGCCGGGTCCTTGTGGGACGTGGTGCGGGACCGACGCCTGAACCACCGTCCCGAGGTGGTCGGCGGCGTCGAGGCCGAACGCTGCCGTGACGTGCTCGACGCGTTCTTCGCCGACCGGCGCTCGCCGTAGCCGCCCCCTCGGACGCCCGGGGTCACTCGTACGGGGAGGCCGGCTCCGGGATCTCCCGGAGCCCGGAGATCTCCAGGGAGGCGGGGGTGGTCGAGGAGCGCGAGCCGGTGCCGGGCACGAGCCGACCGGTCGCCGTGACCCACTGGTCGCGTGGCGGGGCGGCGGACCCCTCGACGCGTACGCGGTAGGGCGCCGCGTCGGCGGCACAGCACCCGATGGTGAGGCGGGTGAGGTACCACTCGCCCCCCTCGCCGTAGCTGACGAACCCGGTGAGGCGTACGTCGACGCCCTCGAGGCTGCCGCCCTGCCCGCGCGAGGCGCGGTAGAGGAACTCCCCAAGGCTCATCCGGGAGACCTGGTCCTCGGGCAGCGCGCTCAACGGCGCGGGCTGCAGGACGGGGGTGGCGTCCGAGGCGCGACGCTCGGCGACGAAGGCGCCCAGGGCCGGGGGTGGGACGACGAAGAGCACGATGACGGGCAGCGCCAGCAACCAGGTGACGAGCGGGACGGGGTGCGCGTGGTCGTGCTCCTCGCCGCCGTCGCCCTCGTGGCGCTCCGGTCGCAGGATCGGTCCGGCGGCCATGACCAGCAGCAGCACGCCGGTGATCAGCAGGGGCCATCGCATCCAGTCGGTGACGAAGCGCAGGTACTCCCCGGTCAGCGAGATGCGGACGAGCACCGCCCCGAGCATCGCGATGAGCAGGCCCTGCGTCGCAGCCCTCACAGCAGCCACCAGCCCACGAGGGAGGCGACGGCCACGGCGACGCCGAGGACGACGGGCACGAACTGGCGGGCGAAGGCGCCTCCGAAGTAGCCGGCCTCGAGCGAGGCGAGCTTGACGTCCATCGCGGGCCCGACCACGAGGAAGACGAGCTTCGCCGTGTCGGAGAAGGCGGTGAGGCTCGCGGCGACGAAGGCGTCGGACTCCGAGCACAGCGCCATGACGAAGGCGAACAGCGCCATCGTGCCGACGGCGAGGACGGCCTGGCCGGCGACGGTGTCGATGAGAGCCCGGGGGACCATCGTGTTGACGGCGGCGGCGATCATCGCGCCGAGCACGAGGAAGCCCGAGGCGTGCACGAAGTCGTGGCGGGCGGTGGCGGTGAAGCGCTCGCGCGTGGTCGAGCCCTCCCACGGCACGCGGTCGAGTCGGCGCATCGGCAGCCGGGCGCCGCGGCTCAAGCACCACCAGCCGACGAGGATCGCCACGGCCAGCGACGCCAGGAAGCGGGCGAGGACGATCTCGGGCTGGCCGGGGAAGGCCACCGCGGTCGAGATGAGCACGGCCGGGTTCACCGCAGGGGCGGCGAGCAGGAAGGTCAGCGCGACGGCAGGGACCACCCCGCGCCGGATGAGGCTGCCGGCGATCGGCACCGCGGCGCACTCGCACCCCGGCAGCCCGATGCCCGCCGCCCCGGCGACGGGCACGCCCAGGATCGGGTTCTTCGGGACGGCGCGGCGCAGCACGCGCTCGGAGAGCACGGAGGAGATGACCGCCGACAGCAGCACGCCGAAGGCCAGGAACGGCGCCGACTGCACGACGATCGCCAGGAAGATCGTGCTCCACGACGCGAGCAGCGGCTGGGAGAGGCTCAGCCCGGCGAACGACCCGGCCACCACGACGAGCGACATGACGATCGCGACGACCTCGGTCTGACCGATGGTCGAGCGGGGTGGGCTCTCACGGGAGTCCTGCGCGGTCGGCGTGCTCATGGGGCTCCTGCTCACGTGGGAATGAGTATCAGAACCGTACGACACTTCGTGCCTCGTCGGCTGCGAACCGCCGACCTCGCGCGCGTACGCCTTGTGTAGGGTTTCTCCCGGTGGCGTGTCCGAGCGGCCTAAGGAGAACGCCTCGAAAGCGTTTGTTGGGGCAACCCAACCGAGGGTTCAAATCCCTCCGCCACCGCCACATCCAGTTGGTCACGACGGGCCGGCACCCTCAGGCGGGTGTCGGCCCGTCGTACGCGGCGTCGATGACGGTCTGATCGCCTGACGTCAGCCGCGACGGAACAGGCGGCTGAAGGCGCCCCCGGCCGGTGCGGGGCTCCGGTCGGCGGCGCTGCGCTCACCGGGCGCGTGCTCGCCCGGACACCACTGGCCGGCGGGAACACCGGCCTCGACCTGGGCGATGTGCTGGCCGCATCCGGCCCAGGTGGTCTTGCCGCAGACGTCGCAGGTGAGGGGACGGCACATGAGGGCTCCTTCGTTCGTCGGGGCGCACCGAATGCGCCGAGCTATGTCCGGACAATAACACCCCCGGGGGTATAGTCGGCAGCGACCGAGACCCGCACCTGCGAGGAGCGCACCCATGGCCGACTACACCCTGTCCACCACCCTGGCGATGCCGTACGACGCGGCCGTCACCGAGGTCCGTGAGGGCCTGGCCGACCAGGGCTTCGGCATCCTCACCGAGATCGACCTGCGCGCCACCCTGAAGGCGAAGCTGGACGTCGAGGTACCGTCCCAGGTCATCCTCGGGGCCTGCCGGCCGCCGCTGGCGCACGAAGCCCTGCAGGTGGATCCCTCGATCGCGACCGTGCTGCCGTGCAACGTCGTCGTCCGCGCCGTGGACGCCGGGACCACCGTGGTCGAGGCCTTCGACCCCGACGCGATGATGGGTCTGTCCTCCGCCGGGGGACTCGACACCGTCGCCGCCGACGCCAGGCAGCGGCTCACCGCCATGCTGTCGGCCCTCGCCGACGCCCCCCAGGAGGACGCTCGATGAAGCTCGAGCCCACCACGATGACCCCGGTCGTCAACCGCTTGAAGCGCGCGCAGGGTCAGCTGGCGGGCGTGGTGCGCATGCTCGAGGAGGGTCGGGACTGCGAGGACGTCGTGACCCAGCTCGCCGCGGTCTCGAAGGCGCTGGACCGCGCGGGCTTCGCCATCGTCGCGAGCGGGATGGAGCAGTGCCTCTCCGGGTCGGACGGCGTCGACGGGGTCGACGTCAAGAAGATGGAGAAGCTGTTCCTCTCGCTCGCCTGAGGTGCCACCGCGCCGGGGGGTGAGTCGTTCACCCCCGGATGGGTAGGACGGCGTCATGCTCACCGGTGCGGCGCGTCGTGCACGTGTGGCGGGCGTTGCCGTGATAGGCACCGCGCTGCTCAGCGGATGCGTCTACGCCGAGGCGAGCAGTGCGACGGCGATCCGCCCGGCCGCCGCGTCGTCGCCGGTCGTCGCGCCGAGCACGGAGTCCGAGTCCGAGTCCGACCCTGCGGGCGGTGACGACCTGAGCCGGGTCCACGACGAGCAGGACGCTGCGTACGTGCTCGCCGCCGTGGAGCACCACGAGCTCACCGGCCGCCTGGCGGACCTGATGCTCGCCGAAGCACGCGCGACCGACGAGCACCGCGCGCTGGCGGAGCTGCTCGTGGCCACGCAGGCGAGCCGGGTCGAGGGGCTCCACGACCTGCTCGCGGTCTGGGACCGCGACACGCACCTCCCGGCCCGCGCCGTCGACGGTGAAACCGCGCTCGGGACGGTCGAGGAGAGTCTGGCGCTGCTCGAGGAGCAGCGCGACAGCCCCGGCTTCGCGCCGTTCTGGCTGCTCACCGTCGCCGAGCACCAGCAGGCCCTGCTGCAGCCGGCCCGGCGTACGGCGGCGCGGGGCACCTCACCGGACGCGCGCGCCCACGCCGAGACCTTCGTACGCGACCACGCGCTCGTCGCCGCCCGCCTGGCCGAGCTGGGAGCCTGAGCGCTCAGCGCACGAGCAGCGCGACGACGACGGGGGCCACACCGAGCAGCAGCCACGGGCTGAGGACCGGCTTGCGGTGGATGGCCCGGCCGGCGACCACCGCCATGACGCAGAAGATCCCGGCGATGAGGATGAGACCGGTCTCGGCACCCGCGCGACGGTCGCCGAGTGTGAACGCCGCGTAGAAGACCCCCGCCGCCAGATGCAGGATCGTCGACACGGCCAGCACCGACATGACCCACATCTGCACGGTCGACAGGCTCATCTCGTACCCCGAGGCCGACTGCCGCGGCCGCGGGTCGGCGGGGTCGATCAGGTGCCGGCGCCGTCGGTCGGTGGTCACCCCCACATCCTAGGAGCCGCTCGCGCGCACCCCCCGTGGCCCATTCGTGAGGTGTGACCTGCGCCGCAGAGCGCGAAGATGACGCACATGACCGTCGTACGCCGCCAGGCTCCCCTCCCGCGCCCGACCGCCGCGGTCGGCCTCGCCCTGTGTCTCGGGCTGTCCGTCGCCGGCTGCGGGGGGAGCGACGAGGCCGGCGACGAGGCCGGCGACGAGGCCGGGGCGAGCTCCACGTCCCAGCCCTCGGAGCCGCCGTCGGGCCAGCCCTCGGGCCAGCCCTCCGGTCAGCCGACGGCGCAGCCCGTGCCCGCCCTCACCTTCGTGAAGCAGCCCGGCGAGGACGCCGAGGCGACCTGCTACGCGCTCGGTGGGGACGACCCGGGCGAGGTCGCCTGGTACGCCTCCGCGGTCAACGTCACCGCCAGCGGCCGCCTGACCGACGTACGGGCTGTCGACTCCACCGGCGTGACCGTCACGGTCGAGGACACCCAGCAGGTCCCGTTGGCCGGGCGTACGGGCCGTGTCGGCGGCGTCGGGGCATGGCCCCTGACAGCCGACCAGGTGGGGCGCTTCATCGTCGTACGCGACGCCTCGGACATGGTCGGGACCGACCTGCGGGCCAACCGGACCGTGCTCCCCGTCGTGCACGTGACGGCGCAGCGGGACTCCTCGGTGGCGGAGCTCGTCTTCACCTACGAGCTCAGCAACGGGCAGGTCACCGAGACGACCTACCCGGCCGACCTGCGGTTCGCCCGATCCTGCGGCAACGGCAACGGCAACGGCAACGGCAACGGCAACAACAACGGCGGCGGCAACGACAACGGCGGCGAGGAGGACTGACCCCTCGCCGCCGTCGTCACGCAGCCCCGCTCAGGCGCGGTGGCGCCCCCCGGCCGCGACCGGCTCGGGCTCGTCCTCCGGCCGGGGCGCCGCGTGCCGGCCCCGCGGGTCGGCGGCGGACTCGCCCTCGACGTCGACGGTCGGGAGCACGCGCCCGAGCCAGGAGGGGAGCCACCAGGTGGCACGGCCGAGCTTGGTCATCACGGCCGGCACGATGATGAGCCGCACGACGAAGGCGTCGACCAGCACGCCCAGTCCGAGCGCCAGCCCGAAGGTCTTGATGATCCGGTCGTCGGCCGAGACGAACGCGAGGAACACGCTCGCCAGGATCAGGGCGGCGGCCACGACGACCCGACCCGACCCCACGAGCCCGGCGCGGACAGCGCGGGTCGGCTCCCCGGTGAGCTGCCACTCCTCCTGCATCCGCGAGACCAGGAAGACCTGGTAGTCCATCGCGAGGCCGAACAGGATCGCGAACACCATGATCGGCACGAACGGCAGGATCGGTCCGGTGCCCGTGACCCCGAGCAGGCCGTTGGCGAACCCGTCCTGGAAGACCAGCGTGGTGACGCCGAGCGAGACCGCGAGCGAGAGCAGGCTCGAGACCGCGCCGAGCGCCGGCACGAGCACGGAGCGGAACAGCAGCACGAGCATCAGGAAGCCCAGTCCGACCACGACGCTGAGGAACAGCGGGAGCGCGTCGACCAGCACGGTGGTGAAGTCCGCGGAGATGGCGGTCGAGCCGCCCACGTACGCCTGTGCGTCAGTGCCATCGAGGACAGCAGGCACCACGTCGTCCCGGATGCGGTCGAGGGTGTCGCCGGTCGCGGGGTCCTGCGGCCCGGTCGTGGGCTGTACCTGGATGAGGGCGGTGTCGCCGGCTTCGGAGGGCTGGGGCGGGCTGGCGAAGGCGACGCCCTCGGTGCCGTTGAGGCGCTCGACGAGCTGGGCCGCCGGCGCAAGGGCCTGCTCGCCGGTGCCGCCGAGCTCCACGGCCACCAGGAACGGGCCGTTCGCGCCGTCGCCGAAGCCCTCGGCGGTCAGCTCGTACGCCACCCGCGTCAGGCTGCCCTCGGCGTCGCCGGAGGCGTCGGGGAAGCCGCTGCGGAGGTCGAGCACCGGGGAGGCGATCGCCAGGAGCACCACGGTCGCCAGCGTGGCGATCACGCCGGGGCGCTTCTGCAGCACGTCGGCCCACCGGGAGAAGAGGCGCCCCTCGCGCGCCGAGCGCTTGTCGGCGCCGGGCACCTTGCCGGCGAGCGAGCGCTTGCCCAGCAGCGAGAGCGCCGCGGGCAGCAGCAGGGTCGCCGAGAGCATCACGAAGGCGACGGTGACGGCGGCGGCGATGGCGAGGCCGTTCATGAACCCGATGCCGAGCACGAACAGGCCGAGCAGCGCGATGATCACCGTGAAGGCGGCGAAGAGCACCGCGCGTCCGGCGGTGGAGACCGCCTCGAGCACGGCGTCGCGCGGCTCGGCGCCGTCGTGGCGCGCGCGGCGGTAGCGGTTGACCACGAAGAGCCCGTAGTCGATGCCGACGCCCAGACCGATCATCGTGGCAAGCGTCGGTCCGAAGGTGGCGATCGTGAAGACGTTGGCGAGGATCGTCACCGCACCCAGACCGCCGGCGAGTCCCAGGGCGGCGGTGAGGATCGGCAGACCGGCGGCCACCACGGACCCGAAGGCGATGAGCAGCACGATCGCAGCGACGGTCAGGCCGACGATCTCGCCGGTCGCGGGCGGCTCGGTCGTGGCGGCCTGCAGGATCTGGCCGGCCAGGCCCAGGTCGCCCGTCGGGATGTCGGCGCGTGCCTGCTCGGCGAGGTCGACGATCTCGCGGACCGAGGCGACGTCGACGTCCTGCATCTCACCGTCGAAGACGATCCGCCCCTGGGCGATCGAGCCGTCCTCGCTGACCAGGCCCTGCTGCGCCGCCTGCCGTGCCGGGAGGTCGATCGGCGAGACGACCTGGGCGACGCCGTCGACGTCGGAGGCCTCGGAGAGCAGCGTGCTCACCGCCTCGCGTACGGGCGCCTCGTTGCGGTAGACCACCTGCACCACGGCCTGGCTGGTGGCGCCCCCGAAGTCCTCGGCCAGGATGTTCTGGGCCGTGGAGGACTCGGTGTCGGGGAGGGTGAAGGAGTCGTCGTAGGAGCCGCCGCCGACGAGGGCGCCGATGCCGAGGGCGACCAGGGCGACCACCCAGACGAGGATGGCGACGAGCGGTCGACGGACGGCGTGGCGGAACACGGAGGTCATAGGGCGTCTCCAGGCTGAGGTGGATCGGGGCGAGGTCCGAGTGAGGTTTGAGAGAAACGGGGGCGCCCAGCATCATGTGTGGGACACATGCATTATGTGTGTGCTGCACACGGGTTTCAAACGCGACGACGTCAAGTGAGAGGAGGGCCACGTGACCGGGTCCGAGCCACGCGGCGTCGACTCCGCGGTGCCGAGCTCGCCTCGTCTCGCCGACGCGGTCGTACGCCTCGACGCGGCCTTCCTCCGGCTGCGTCGATGGATGAGCAATCCGCCGTCGCCGCAGCGGCTCGAGGCCCTCACGAGCACCCTCGGCGACAGCGACGTCGTCGAGGCGGACCCGGCGAAGATCGCGGCCTGCGAGGCGGTGGCCTCCCTGCGCGAGGACGGTCCGGTGATGGTGGGGCAGGTCGCCGCGCACCTCTCGCTCGAACGCTCCACCGCGTCCCGGCTGCTCGGGGACTGTGAGCGTCTGGGTCTCGTCTCCCGCGAGCACGACCCCACGGACCGGCGTCGCGTGCTGCTCGAGCTCACCGACGAGGGCGAACGCGTGGCCGAGCAGACGACGGGCATCCGCCGTCGCCTCATGGCCCGTCTGGTGGCCGACTGGGACGAGGCCGACCTCGATCGCTTCATCGACCAGTTCGACGAGCTCTCCGACCGCATCGGCCACGTCATCGGCGAGGTCGTCGCAGGCCGCGTCCCGGCCGAGCTGGTCGAGGCCCTCGCGACGCCCTCAGGCGACGGGCCCACGCGCGAGACGACCGCGGCTCACGGAGCGGCGGACGCCTCCGGCGCGTCGTCGGTCACGACGTAGTTCTCCCACTCCAGGCTGCCGGGGTCGGTGATCCAGTGCTTGTCCTGGCGGGCGTGGCAGCAGACGGTCCCGTCCTCGCGGCGCAGGACGTGGCCCGACGCCTCCAGTCGGCGCGCCTCCGCCTCGACGGCCTCGGTCGACGAGCGCTCGACCCCGAGGTGGTCGAGGCCGCCGGCTCGTGACGGGTCCTCGAGGAGGGCGAGCTTCAGCGGCGGCCGGGTGATCGAGAAGTTCGCGTAGCCCGGACGCACCTTGTGCGGCTCGGTGGCGAAGAGGTCGCGGTAGAAGGCGATGGCCTCGGTCAGGTCGGGGACGTGCAGCGCCAGCTGCACCCGGTCGAGGGGCGGCGTGCTCATGAGGCTCCTGTCATAGATGGATGTGAATGACACGATGCCAGCAGGGGCTTCGTCGGCGCAAGTCATCGAACGCTGTCGATGACGGCGTGGGAGGATCGCGCCATGAGCCCGAAGCCGCTCCCGGACCTGCCGGCGCCGGTCCCCGCACGCCAGTGCTGTGCCCCCCTGGGCCAGGCGCCCCTGACCTCCTCGGAAGCGGACGAGCTGGCGTGGCGGCTGAAGGCCCTGGCGGACGGGAACCGTCTGCGGCTCCTGTCGCTGCTGCTGTCCGGCGACGGGCCCGGCCTGCGTACGCGTGACCTCGTCGACCCTCTCGGTCTCACCCAGCCGACCGTCACCCACCATCTGCGGCAGCTGGTCGCAGCAGGTCTCGTGACCGCCGAGCGACGGAGCTCCGAGTCCTGGTACGCCGCTGACCGGGGGACTCTGCAGGACCTGGGCTCGCTGCTGCTGCCCGACGCCGCGGGGGCGGCTCCGGAGAGCGAGCACGACGACCTGCGAGCATGAGGCCGTGATTGCTGCCGCCGGTCCTGGGCGCCCCGGCCGTCCCGGCCGCACGGCCGCGTCCGCTGCCCTCGGCACGCTCGCACTGCTCCTGGCCTCGTGCACCGGAGCGCCGGACCCGTCGACCTCGCGCGCGGACACCGCGCCGGGCGTACGCCCGACAGCGTCGCTGAGCCCGGGCGACGGCGTCGTCCGCGAGGAGCCGATCCAGGCGTGCGACGTGCTCACGGCCGAGCGGGCAGAGCAGGTGCTCGGGTCCGTCGCCGACCTCCCCACCGCCGCCACGACGGGCACCGCCGGGCCCGACCTCGCGGTGACGAGCTGCAGCTACCTCTCCGTCGACCGCGACGAGGACGGCGCGCGCAACGCCGTGGGGCTCGTCGTACGCACCGCGCTGTCCGCCGCCGGTGTCGCCGCCAACCGGGACCGCTTCTCCGACGCCGAGCGGCCCACGGGCGCCGAGCCGGTCGACGGGCTCGGCGAGCAGGCCTTCTGGGCACCCGAGCTGGGCCAGCTCAACGTGCTCGCCGACGACCAGTGGTACGTCGTCACCTACGGTGGCCTCGACCCTCGGGCGAACACCCTCGAGGAGACCCGCGCCGCCGCGGCCGTCATCGCAGCCGACCTCGAGGAGAGCACTCCGTGACCTGGTTCGGCTCCGCCGACGACGCAGCCGCCCGTCTGCGGACGCACGGCTACCTGCCCGACGACGCCTCGGCGATGTCGACCTACCTCGCCGGTGAGCTCGGCAAGCCCCTGCTGGTCGAGGGCCCCGCGGGTGTCGGCAAGACCGAGCTGGCCAAGGCCGTCGCGGCCGCCTGCGACGCCGAGCTCGTCCGCCTGCAGTGCTACGAGGGCCTCGACGAGGCCCGCGCGCTGTACGAGTGGAACTACAAGAAGCAGCTGCTGCGGATCCAGGCCGCCCCCGAGGACCGGGACTGGGACGCCACCCACGACGACATCTTCACCGAGGACTTCCTCCTCTCCCGCCCGCTGCTCACCGCCATCCGCCGCGACGGGGCGACCGTGCTGCTCATCGACGAGGTCGACAAGACCGACATCGAGGTCGAGGGTCTGCTGCTGGAGGTGCTCAGCGACTTCCAGGTCACGATCCCCGAGCTCGGCACCGTCACCGCGACCCGGCGTCCGTTCGTGCTGCTGACCTCCAACGCCACCCGCGAGCTGTCCGAGGCGGTCAAGCGGCGCTGCCTCTACCTCCACCTGGACTACCCCGACTCCGAGCGCGAGCGGGAGATCGTCGAGTCCCGCGTGCCCGGCATCGACTCCCGGCTCGCGGCGCAGGTCGTCGACGTCGTGGGCCGCCTGCGCGACCTCGACCTGAAGAAGTCCCCGTCCCTGGCCGAGTCCGTCGACTGGGCGCGTACGCTCCTCGCGCTCGGCGCCTCCGGCCGCAAGGGCGCCGACGACGCCACCATCAAGGCGACCCTGGGAGTCGTGCTGAAGCACCGCAGCGACCTCGACAAGGCCGTCCGCGAGCTCAAGCTCGGCTGAGCCGACCGGCACACGTCGTGGATCGCGGGGGCGTCGCCCGGGCGGCGGGGCTCCTCACGGTGCTCACCGCGGTCAGCCAGCTGCTCGGATTCGTCCGTGACGCGGTCGTCGCCGCGGTGTTCGGCGCGGGGGCCGCGCTCGACGCCTACCTGGTCTCCCAGGGGCTGATGAACCTCGTGCTGGCCCTGGTGGCCTCGGCGATGGCGCGGGCGGTCGTGCCCACCGTCAGCCGGGCCGTGGCCGACGGGGATCCCTCGGGGGGCCACCGCGTCACCCGGACCGTGCTGACCCTCACCGCACTGGTGCTGCTCACCGGGGCCGCCACCGCGTGGTTCGCCGTCGACGGGCTGGTCGCGATCCTCGCGCCCGGCTTCGACGACGCCACGCGAGAGGTCGCGGCAGACCTGTCACGCATCGTGCTGCTCGCCGCCGTGCTGGTCGCCGGCACCGACATCCTCGCTGCGGCGGCGCAGGCCCACGGTCGGTTCCTCTGGTCGGGGCTGCAGGGGATCGGCTTCAACGTCGTCATGATCGGGGTGGCTGCGACCCTGGGGGTGCGGTACGGCATCACATCCCTGGCCTGGGGTTTCGTCGCGGGCTCCGCCGTACGGCTCCTGATGCAGCTGCCGGCCGCCCGGGCCACGGGTCTCACCGCCCGCCCCCGGCTCGACCTCCGTGACCCGGGCGTACGCGAGGTGCTGCACCTCGTGCCGGCCCTGCTGCTCACGGCTGCGGCCGTCAACGTCGGCACCCTCGTCGACAGGGCCGTCGGCTCCGCCCAGGGAGAGGGCGTCATCACCGCCCTCAGCCTGGGCTGGCGCATCGTCACGCTCGTCGACACCCTGCTCGTCGTGACGCTGCTGGCAGCGCTCTACCCCGCTTTCGGGGCGGCGGCCCGCCACGGCGGGGCGACCGTGGGGCGGCTGGTCACCCGTGCGATGCGGGTCGTCATCACGGTGCTCGCCCCGATCGTGATCGGACTCGTGCTCGTCGCGGAGCCGGTGGTGGCGCTGCTCTTCGGACGGGGGAGCTTCGACGACGCCGACGTGGCGGCGACGGGTCTGGCGGTGGCGGGCTACGCCGTCGGCGCGGTCGCCCTCGCGCTCCGATCGCTCGGGACGCGCGCCTGTCTGGCCATGGGGGACACCCGCACCCCGATCATGGTCTCGCTGGTCGTCCTCGCGGTGAACGTCGTCGGCGACCTGACCCTCGGGTTGCTGTTCGGCATCGTGGGACTGGCCGCGGCGACGAGCCTGTCGCTCGCGGTCGGTGTGGTGCTGGTCGTGCGAGCGCTGCACCGGCGCCACGGAGCGGTCTCGGTGGGTGGCGTGCTCGCCACGACGGGCCGTGCCGGCGTGGCCGCGCTGCTCGCGGCGTCGCTGTGCCTCCTGCTCGGTCTGCCGGAGCTCGCCACGGCTGCGGAAGGCCTGCTCACGCAGCTCGGGGCCCTGCTGCTGACCGCGACGGTGCTGTGCGGTGCGTACGCCCTCGTGCTGCGACTCCTGCGCGCGCCGGAGCTGGAGGAGCTCGCGACCGCCGTGGTCGGGATGCGCCGAGGTCGGCGCGGACGATGAGGACCGATACGAACGGGAGCGACACGCAGAGGAGCCGCATCTGCGGCACGGTGACGACGTAAACGGGGAGCATGAGTCGGGTGCTTCCCCCGCGCGCCGCGTCCGTGACCGGGCGTGGTGACGACCCCCAGCGACCTCCGGTCGTCCTCGTCGGGCTGGCCTCGGTGATCGGGCTCCAGACCGCGCGGCTGTTGCACGACCGCGGCATCCGCGTCATCGGCCTCGCGGGAGACCCCGGCCACTACGCCGCGCGCACCAGGACCTGTGAGCGGGTCCTGGCCGCGGACGTGCACGGACCCGGCTTCCTCGAGGTGCTCGAGGTGCTCGGCGAGGAGCTGGCCGAGGAGCTGGCCGACGCGCGCGCCGCGGGCCTGCCCGGGCCGGTGCTGCTGCCGTGCACGGATCGTGCCGTGCTGGTCGTCGCGCAGCACGCTGCGGCGCTGCGGCGCTGGTTCGAGGTGCCCCTCTCCGGGTTCGACACGGTCCACGCCCTCACGGACAAGGCCGCCTTCGCCGACCTCATCGACCGTGTCGGACTGCAGGGTCCGGCGACCCGCGTCGTCCGGGACGCTGCCGACGTCGAGATCGCGGCAGGTCTGCGCTTCCCCGTGGTGGTCAAGCCGTCGGTGAAGTCCCACCACTGGCGCACGGTGACGCGGTCCAAGGTCTGCCGGGTCGAGGACCCGACGGGGCTGCGCGAGCTGTGCGCGCGGGTCGGTCGTGCCGCGGGGGCCCTGGTCGTGCAGGAGCTGGTCGACGGGGACGAGGACCGTCTGATCACCTGCAACAGCTACGTCGACCGGCACGGGCGTACGCTCGCCAGCTTCACCAGCCGCAAGCGTCGTCAGTGGCCGCCGGCCCTGGGCATCGCGTCCTACGCCGAACCCGTCGAGGACGCGGAGGTCGCCGCGCTGGCGGAGCGGCTGTTCGCCGACGCGGGGTTCCACGGTCTCGCCTACCTCGAGGTCAAGCGGGACCGCGCCTCGGGCCGCCCGGTCCTGATTGAGGCCAACGTCGGGCGGCCCACCGGCCGGTCGGCCATGGCCGAGGCCAGCGGGGTGGAGCTGCTCATGACGATGTACGCCGACGCGGTCGGGCTCCCGCTCCCGCCCGCCGCCGAGCGACGGCAGGCACCCGGCGGACCCGCGTGGATCAACCTCCGCCGCGACGCGCTGGCCTTCTGGGCCGCCCGGCGAGCCGGCGCCATGACCGCCCGGGAGTGGTCGCAGGACCTGCGCAGGCCCCTGGTGCATGCCGTGTGGTCGCGGCGCGACCCGATGCCCTTCATCATGGAGTTGTGCCACTCCTCCCGACGGGCCTGGACCAGGACGACCGGCCGACGCGCCACGTCCCCGCGCCCGGCCGCTCCGCTGCCCCTGCCGCCGTCACGGACTCCCGACGTGACGGTGCGCCGAGCCGCGGAGTAGGCGTCCGCCGCGACCGGAGCCGGCACCCGTGAGCCTCCTCGACCAGCACCTGGCCTTCCTCGACGGGCTCCGGGAGGCCGGGCTTCCCGTCTCCCTCGCCGAGGGGCTGGACGCGGTGCACGCCGTCGAGGCCGTCGGCGTCGCCTCGCGCACCGACCTGCGCCGGGCGTACGCCGCCACGCTCGTCAAGCGCGCCGCCCACCAGGCGGCCTTCGACGTGCTCTTCGACCTCTACTTCCCGCCCGCGATCGGCGAGGGGGTGCTCGGGGACGGCGACCTCGCGGCCGAGGACGACGCGGAGGGCGAGCGACGACCGCCCACGGACGCCGAGGCCCTGGCCGACCTCCGGGAGCGCCTCGCCGCCCTGCTGCTGCCGGCGGGGTCCGGTGAGGGCGGGGGAGAGGGTGGCGGCGTCGGCGGCGGCCATGCCGATGCCGGCCACCTCGACCGTCGGTCGGCGATGGAGGCCCTGGCGCGGGAGGCGGTCAGCAGGTTCGGGCGGCTCGGCGCGCGGCCGGACCAGGGGCAGCAGTTCAGCGCGTACGCCGCCCTCCGACGGGTCGACCCCGGCACGGTGGTGCCGGACGGTGGCGCCGAGGTCGCGGCGGGCGTCAGCGCCTTCACCGAGGCGGTCGAGGCCGACGCGCGGCGCCGGCAGGCCGAGCAGCGCGGCCCGGCGTACGTCGCCGACTACTCCACGCGCCCGCCCATCGAGCAGCTCGCGTTCACCCACATGAAGCGCGCCGACCTCGACGAGGTGCGTCGCGAGATCTACCCTCTGTCGCGGCGACTCGCCTCGCGGCTGACCCGGGCCCACAGCGACCGTCGCCGCGGACCGGTCGACGTGCGCTCCACGATGCGCCACGCGATGAGCACCGGCGGGGTGCCGGTCGACCTGCGGCACCGACCGAAGCGGCCGGGGCGTACGGACCTCGTCGTGCTGTGCGACGTGTCGAGCTCGGTGGCGAACTTCGCCTCCTTCACCCTGCTGCTGGTCTTCGCGCTGCGCGAGCAGTTCAACCGGGTGCGCGCGTTCACGTTCGTGGACCAGGTGACCGAGGTGACCGACTGGTTCTCACCCGGCGACGACGTCGCCGAGACGATGACGGTGCTGCGGGAGTCCGCCGCGCACGCCAGCCGGTTCGGGCGCACCAACTACGGACGTGCCTTCCGCTCCTTCGCCGCGCAGTTCCCCGACGCCCTCGACCCGCGTACGTCCCTGCTGGTGCTCGGCGACGCCCGCTCCAACCACGCCGACCTGCACCTGGACGTGCTGCGCGGCATGGTCGAGGACGCCCGGCACGCCTACTGGCTCAACCCCGAGGCGCGTCGCCAGTGGGGCACCGGCGACTCGGCGGCGTGGGAGCTCGGCACCGTCGTGCCGATGCGGGAGTGCCGCAACCTCGAGCAGCTCGGCGAGTTCGTGCACGACCTCGCCTGAACCTCGCCTGAACCTCACCCGAACCACTGGCGCGGATGTGACCGGTGAGGCACCCTTCGCTCATGTCCGGTCGCGTACGCCGTCCCCGCCTGCTGACCCGCGCGCTGGCGGCTGCCTGCGCAGCGGCACTCGTCGCACCCCTCGGTGCCGGACCGGCCCAGGCCGCCGGCTCGACCTCGGGCGGCGGCCCGGGCCTGCGCCCGGTGGTGCTGGTCGGCAACAACTGGGCGGGCACGATCGACGTGCTCACCCCGGGCTCGTGGCGCAACGTGGCGCGGATCGACGCGATCCCCGACGAGCGCCGTCGCCTCGCCGAGATCGCGACGGACCCCGAGCGGCTCGCCTTCTTCAACCTGATCGCGCTGGCGATCGGCGAGGGCAACAACCAGTACGTCGACGACATGTACCTCACCCCCGACGGCCGCAACGTCGTGGTCTCGCGGCCGAGCTTTGCCGACGTCGTCTCGATCGACCTGCGGACCGGTCGTCTGGCCTGGCGGTTCGAGGTCGACGGGCAGCGCAGCGACCACATGGCGGTCTCCCCCGACGGCACCGAGGTCGCGGTCTCGGCCTCCACCGGCAACGTCGTGCACGTCCTCGACATCCGCACCGGACGGGAGAAGTGGACCTTCCCCTCCGGTGACAGCCCGCACGAGAACGTCTACCTCGCCGACGGCCGCGAGATCCTGCACGCCTCGATCGGCCTGGTCTACACGCCGCTGGACCGTGAGGACTTCGACTCCACCAAGGGGGACCGCCAGCTGCAGGTCGTCAACACGCGTACGCGCCGCATCAAGGAGATGATCGACGTGCGCGGCGCCCTCGACGCACGTGGCCTGACCCGCGTCTCGAACGCGGTGCGGCCCCTGACGGTCTCGCCGGACGAGCGCTTCCTGTACTTCCAGCTCAGCTTCTTCCACGGGTTCTTCGAGTACGACCGACGCACCGAGCGCATCACCCGGGTCAAGCGGCTGCCGGACCTGCGGCCGTTCACCCTGCGCGAGCAGTACGTGCTGGACTCGGCCCACCACGGCATCGCGATGAACCCGAACGGCAAGCGCATCTGCGTCGCCGGCACCGTCAGCGACTACGCCACGGTCGTGAATCGTGGCAACTTCAAGCGCGGGCCGCTGCTCAAAGCGGGCGAGAAGGCGTACTGGGCGACCCCGTCGCAGAACGGGCGCTTCTGCTACGTCTCCTGGTCGGGCACCGACACCGTCTCGAAGATCAGCTACCGCACCCGCAGGGTCGTGGAGACGACGCGGGTCGGCGACCACCCGCAGCGCGTACGCAACGGCTTCATGCGCAAGGCCCTGTTCCGGCGTCTGTCCCGCTGACCCGCCGGCCGCTCCGCCACCCCCACCACCCCACCCTGAACGCCCGCGTACGCGGCTCAGCCGGTACCTGCGCGGGCGTACAGACCCGCGGAACTTCCTGAATGCCCGCATACGCGGGCGTTCAGGGGGCGGGGAGCCAGGACGAGAGGCGCTCCAGAGCCTCCCGCACCTCGCCGGTGTCGCCGGCGCAGCTGAACCGCACGTGGTGGTTCCCGTCGACGGTGTCGAAGTCGATGCCCGGCGTGATGGCCACCCCGGTCTCGGCGAGCAGCCGGCGGCACCAGGCCAGGGAGTCCTCGGTGAGGTGGTCGACGTCGGCGTACACGTAGAACGCCCCGTCGGCCGGCGCCAGCCGGTCGATGCCGAGGCGGGGCAGACCGTCGAGCAGCAGGTCGCGGTTCTCGCGGTAGCGCAGCACGTGCGCGTCGAGTTCGGTCGTGGCCTCGGCGGAGAAGCCGGCGACGGCCGCGTGCTGGCTGAGCACCGGCGCGCAGATGGTGAAGTTGCCGGCGAGCACGTCGACGGTGCGACGCAGGTCGGCGGGCACGAGCATCCAGCCGATGCGCCACCCCGTCATCGAGAAGTACTTCGAGAACGACCCGAGCACCAACCCCGTGCGGGAGGTCTCCCACGCGCAGCTCTCCCACGGTCCCTGCTCGGCGCGGCCGTGCACGATGCCGTGGTAGATCTCGTCGGAGACCAGGCGTACGCCGTGCTCCTCGCACCACGCCGCGAGTGCGGCCAGCTCGGCTCGGGTCAGCATCGTGCCGGTCGGGTTCGCGGGACTCGCCACCACCAGGCCGGCCAGCGGGCGCTCGGCGTGGGCGGCGGCGACGGCGTCCACGGTCGGCTGGAACCGCGTGGCCGCATCGGTGGGGAGCTCCACGACCTCACAGCCCAGTGCTGACAGCACGTTGCGGTAGCAGGGGTAGCCCGGCCTCGCCATCGCGACCCGGTCGCCCACCTCGAACGCGCCGAGGAAGCTGAGCAGGAACCCGCCGGAGCTGCCCGTGGTGACCACGACCTCGGCGGGATCGACGTCGACGCCGTAGCGGGTGGCGTACGAGGCGGCGATCGCCTCACGCAGCGCGGGTATGCCGACGGCGGGGGTGTAGCCGAGCACCTGGGACTCCAGCACGCGTGCCGCCTCGGCGCGCACCGGTTGCGGAGCCGGTGTCGAGGGCTGGCCGGCGACGAGGTCGAGCACGTCGCCGTGGCTGGTGCGGCGCTCGGCCGCAGCGGCGAGCAGGTCCATCACGTGGAAGGGCGCCACGGCTGCGCGGCTCGCGGCGGTGAAGCGGGCGTACGTCGGCTCGCGGTCTGTGCTGGACCTCATGGACCCACCATGCCCGGCGGGGGTGCGGTCCCACCGGTCGGATGCCGCCGCACCCGTGGGGGCGTACGCCGATAAACTGCCACCACCCCGCCGAGCCCGACCAGGAAGACGCCGTGACCCTCGACGTCGAGCAGCTCGACCAGTTCCTGCTGATCGGTGCTGCCGTCCTGCTGGCCGCGATCCTCGCGGTGCGCCTCGCGGTCGGGGTGGGTCTTCCCTCGCTGCTGCTCTACCTCGGCATCGGTGTCGCCCTCGGCGAGGCGGGGGTGGGCATCCAGTTCGAGGACGCGACCGCCGCCCAGGCCCTGGGCTTCGCCGCGTTGGTCATCATCCTCATCGAGGGTGGTCTGACGACGAACTGGCGCGAGCTGCGCCCCACGGTCCGGCTGGGGGCGTCGCTGGCGACGGTGGGCATCGGCGTGAGCGTGGCGATCGTCGCGGTCACCGCGCACTTCGTCTTCGGGATGTCCTGGCAGCTGGCGGTGCTCCTGGGGGCGGTGACGTCCTCGACGGATGCCGCAGCGGTGTTCTCGGTGCTGCGTCGGATCCCGCTGCCGCGGCGGCTGGTGGGGGCCCTGGAGTCGGAGTCGGGCCTGAACGACGCCCCGACGGTGGTGCTGGTGACGCTGGTCAGCAGCGGCACGGCGTTGGAGTACGGCGTCGCGGGGTTCGCCGGCATCGTGCTCTACCAGCTGCTCGTGGGTCTGCTGATCGGCCTGGTGATCGGTAGTGCGGGGGTCTGGGTGCTGCGACGGGCCGCCCTGCCGAGCTCGGGCCTGTACCCCCTCGCGGTGATCTCCTTCGCCACGCTCGCCTACGCCGGCGGCGCCTCCGTGATGGCCTCGGGGTTCGCCGCGGTGTACGTCGCCGCGCTGCTGCTCGGCAACTCCGAGCTGCCGCACCGGGCGACGACCAGGTCGTTCGCCGAGGGCACCGCCTGGCTCGCGCAGATCGGCCTGTTCGTGATGCTCGGGCTGCTGGTCTCCCCGGCGGCGCTGACGTGGCGCGGCGCCCTGATCGCGGTCGTCGTGGGCCTGGTGCTCACCTTCGTCGCCCGGCCCGTCTCGGTGCTGGTCGCGGCCGTGGTGCAACCGCTGCCTGCGCGGCAGCTGCTCTTCGTCTCCTGGGCGGGACTGCGCGGAGCCGTGCCCATCGTGCTCGCGACCATCCCGCTGGCCGCCGAGGTGCCGGGTTCTTTCGCGCTGTTCCACACCGTCTTCGTGCTCGTGGTCATCTCCACGCTGCTCACGGCACCGACGCTCGGGCCGGCCGCGAAGTTCCTGCGGGTGGCGCGCCGGGAGGAGCCCCGCGACCTCGACGTCGAGGCCGCGCCGCTCGAGCGGATCGCCGCCGACCTGCTGCAGGTGCGCGTGAGTCCGAAGTCGAAGCTGCACGGCGTCGAGGTCTCCGAGCTGCGGCTGCCGAAGGGCGCCTCGATCGCGCTGATCGTGCGGGACGGCACCTCGTTCACCCCCTCGGGCCGGACGGCGCTGCGGCACGACGACGACCTGCTCGTCGTCACTCCGCGCAGCAGCCGGGTCGTGACCGAGGAGCGTCTGCGAGCGGTGTCGAAGGGCGGCCGGTTGGCACGCTGGCTCGAGCCGGAGGAGCCGGGCCGCTCCACCCGGTGAGGCTCGAGGTGAGGCCCGGGGGTGGGGCTCAGGTGACGCCTGGGCTGGGGCTCAGGGGGCCGGGCTCTCCGCGGGCCGGCACTCGGTGCGGGTCTCGTCGACCGTGATCTGACGCGGCGCCTTCTTCAGCTTGCGGGCGCGGGGGCCGAGCACCACGTCGGGGCCGGGGCCGAGGGGCTCGGTCTTCTGCACGACCTCCGTACGCCGGCCGAACTGCCGGGCGACCAGCTGCGCGGCCGGGTCGTCGACGTCCTGCGCCCAGACCTCGACGCGCCGCACGGAGGTGCCGGTGGGGGCGTTGCCGACGGAGCCGGGCTGGAAGCCACGTCGCTCGAGGCGGGTCAGGGTCGTGCTGGCGAAGCCGGAACGGTCCGAGGCGTTGTAGACGCTCACGACCACCTGGTCGGTGGAGAGCTGGGACCCGCCCGGCACGGTCTCGCAGACCTGCTCGGGCTCGCTGTTCAGCGACGGGAAGGGGGCCGTCAGCTCACGGAAGCCGTAGTAGACGCCGCCGATGACGAGGGCCACGAGGACCATCAGGGTCACCACCGAGGTGATCATGCGTGCGGTCATCGAGCCTCTCCGGTCGGGCTGAGGACGCCCGGCCGAGGAACGGTGGCGGCCGGGCGTCGGCGTGCTACGGCCCCCTCAGCATAGGTGGCCGCCGCACGCGCCCTCTCCTCAGACGCCCGCCAGGAGTCCCTCGAGCGCGAGGTCGGCCGGAGCGTACGCGCCGCGGAGCTCGGGGCGACGGTCCATCAGCCGGCCGAGCTGACGGGCCTGCACGTCGAGTCGGCGACGCTGGCCGGCGACGACGCGCTCGTCGCGGGAGTCGGCGCGGGTGGCGCGCAGGTCCAGCACGACGGCGAGGCCGCCGGTGCGGTCCTGGCCGGGGGTGCGGGCGGCGTCGAGGTGGGTGGTCTCCACGGGTGCGGTGCTCATGATGTCCTCCGGGGGTGGTGGTGGAGGCACCACTGTCGGACCCGAAGTTTTCCGGAGAGTTACGACCAGGGGCATTGGAACGTGACAATTCCGGGCCGCGTGTGAACAGTGGCCGCGCCCGGAAGCGCGGGCGGACCTCAGAGCAGGTCGTCGCGCTGCAGCCGGTGGAAGGCCAGCCACCCCAGCGGCACCGGGAGCCAGAGGGTGGTGAGGCGGTAGAGCAGCACGGCGCTGACCGCGACGCCGCCGGCGACGCCTGAGGTCGTGAGGGCCGCGACGAGCGCGACCTCGATGGTGCCCAGACCGCCCGGCGTCGGCGAGAGCGCGCCGATCGACACCGCGGCGAAGTACGCGATCGCGGCCGTGAGCAGTGTCGCGGTGCCGCCGAAGGCGTGCACGGACGCCCACAACGTCAGCACGTACGCACCGTTCAGCAGCACCGCACCCCCGAGGTTCGCGGCGAGCCGGCGTGGTGTGGTGAGCACGTCGAGCATCCGCGGCACCGCTCCCAGGAACGGGCGCAGCACCTTGTCGCGCAACAGCACCCGGGTGCGCTGCCAGGCGAGCAGCACCAGGACGACCACCAGCACGATGCCGACGGCGGCGGTGGTCCACGACGGCAGCGCGATCTCGCCCTGGCGCGCCGTGCCGGTGGCGGCGAGCAGCGCGAGGAGGCCGACGACGTGCCACACGGCGTTGAGCACCTGGAGGGTGCCGACCGAGGCGCCCGCGTCGGCGAGCGGGACGCCACGGCGGGTCAGGAATCGTACGTTCACCGCGGCCCCGCCGATCGCCTGCGGGGTCAGCAGGTTCGCGAACGACGTCGCGAGCTGCACGAGCATCGTGCGGCGCAGCCCGAGCCTCTCGCGGACGACGCCGATGAGACCGAGGGCGGCGCCGAGGTAGGTGAGCGCCGACCCGAGCAGAGCGACCAGCACCCACTGCCACCGCAGCCCCGTGAACAGCCGCGACAGCCCGGCCTCGCTGAGCTGGCCGACGACGAGGTAGGCCGCCACGAGCAGCAGCACGATCGAGATCACGGTGCGCGGGCGGAAGCGCTCGACCTTGACCGAGTCGGTGTGCCCGGACCCGACGTGGTCGCCGAGCTCCTCGCGCAGGCCGGCGAGCAGGTCCTGCGCCTGACCGGTCAGGTCGGCCTCGTCGGCCTCGTCGGTCTCGCCGGTGTTGTCGGTGTTGTCGGTGCCCGTCCCCTCCTCGCTGCGTGCGGCGTGACGCACGGCCCTGCGGACGGGCGGCGAGAGGAGCGTCGGGTGCAGCAGCGGCAGGGTCTCGCCGACCTGCTCGGGGGACCACACGGCGCACGCCGCGGCCACGGCTCGCCGAGGCCCGACGAGGACGGCCTGGGAGACGAGCATCTGCGCCCGGTCCACGGCGAGCTGCTGCCCGCTGGCCAGCAGGCTGCCCTCGGTGAGCGTGGGCAGCATGACGCCGCCCGTCGCGTCGGTCCGCAGACCGTCCGGGGTGATCCCGCGGTGGGTGATGCGGCGTCCGTGCAGCAGCATGAGCTGGGAGTGCCACGCCTGCAGCTGCAGGTCGCTGACGTGGTGGTCGGCGGCGACGAGGTCGTGGTGGCGGTAGACGAGCACGGCGGCGTCCTCGTCGCACGGGACGCAGGCCAGCAGGGTGGGCGTACGCACCCCGGCCTGGCTCGCCGCCATCGCGAGCACCGCGTGGCGCTCGGCGCGCGACTCCAGCGACAGCGCCGGGGTGACCAGCAGGTCGGAGTTGACGCGCAGCAGCCGGTAGAGCCCGATGAGCACCGTCGTGGTGACCACGGGCCGGTCGAGCACCCGCACCTCCAGGGCGTCGCCACCGGGGGTACGGGCCTCGTAGGCGCGGGCGAGGCCGGCGTACTCCCGACGGCGCAGGCTGGTCACCGGCAGACCCGCCTCGGCCAGCACCTCGGCGACCCGGGTGGGGTGCGGCAGGTCGTTGAGCTGCCCCGTGCCGAGCCTCACGGCGAGCCCGACGGTGCCGCCGAGCATGGCGGAGACGCCGAACGCGTACGCCGAGTGCTGGCCGGTGAGCATGACGCCGGCGCCGTAGACGGCCAGGGCGGTGAGGACCCACGTCCGCAGCCACGGCCGCGAGGACACCCGGGCGACCACGGCGAAGGCGAGGACACCGGCGAGGAAGGGGTCCAGGTGGCCGCCGGGGGAGAAGCCGGCGCCGTCGAGCGCGACGACCAGCCTCCGCAGCGCCGCGCTCTCACCGGGGTCGGCGGTGGCGGTGACGAGGAGGTCGGTGGAGAAGACCGTGCCGGCGGTGAGCAGGCCGGTCGCGCTCGCCTCCGCCAGGTTGCGCAGGCGGCGGCCCAGCACCGCGGAGACGACCACGGCCAGCGGCGCGACGGTGCCCGCCAGCAGCACCAGCACGGTGACGAAGCGGGCGATGCCCGGTGCCGCGGTCAGCGGCACGGTCGGCGACAGCACGTCGGTCGGTCGACCGGCCAGCAGCCCCCAGCCCAGCAGCACGAGCATCCCGGTGCCGACCAGTGCGAGCCGGAGGGCGTCCAGCGGGTTGCGTACGCGTGAGGGCTCGGCCTCGTCGTCCACCTCGAGCGCGGGCACACCCGGGGGGTCGTGCGCGGTGAGCCGCGCGAATCCCCGGGGTGGTGCCGTCATGCCGCGATGATCCCACGCAGCACAGCCCCCGACCGGGCTGTGCCGCCTGCTCAGGAGGCGTGGCGGCGTACGAAGACCGGCTCGCGACGCGTGGAGCGGTCACCGTCGTAGGCGTAGCCGCCGCGGTCGAAGCTCGTCAGGCGCTTGCGGGTGGTGATGCGCTCGCGCACGAGCCAGCCGGCGTACGCGCCCCGGGCCTGCTTGGCCCAGAAGCTCACGACCTTGGGCTCGTCGCTGCCCTTGGCGTCGAGGAAGGAGGGCGTGACGACGGTGATGCCCTGCTCCTCGAGGGCGTCGGCGTCGACCACACCGAAGTACTCCTGCGAGGCCGCGTTGACCAGCACCTTCGCGCCGGGCGAGGCGTCGATCGCCTCGGCGAGGTGCGCGGTGACCTGCCTGCGCCAGAAGCGATGGAGGCCCTTGCCCTCCGGCGTGTCCAGGGCCGTGCCCATCTCGAGCCGGTACGGCTGCATGAGGTCCAGTGGTCGCAGCACCCCGTGCAGGCCGGAGAGGATCCTCAGCGTCTTCTGCGCGTGGGTGTAGTCGCGCTCGTCGAAGGTCGCGGGGGCGTCGAGGCCGGTGTAGGTGTCCCCGGCGAAGGCGAGGACGGCGGCGCGGGCGTTCTGCTTGGTGAACGGCGTCGTCCAGTCCGCGAAGCGGTCGTGGTTCAGCTGGGCGAGGTCCTCGGAGATGTCCATCAGCTCCTGCAGGTCCGCGGGCGACTTCTCGCGCATCAGCTCCACGAGGGTCTCGGAGCGATCGAGGAACAGCGGCTCGCTGCTCTTCTTCGTCGCGGGCTTGGAGTCGAAGTCGAGGGACTTGGCAGGGGAGATGACGCTGAGCATGTCCCGGTTCCTACCCCGTCGCCCGCGAGGACTGCCACCCGGGGACGAGTCGTCGGGGTCGGACACGTCACCCTCGGCCGTCGCCGGTGGCTGCCGGGCGGGCCAGTGGTTACGGTCGTGGCGGAGCCGCCACGGCTCACCTGGACGAGGGAGCCGTACCCAGCCCGCGACAAGACGGCCGTCAGGAGTCGTCATGGCATGGCTGGCACTCGTCGTCTCGGGCGGCCTCGAGGCGGTCTGGGCGATCGCGCTGGACCGGTCCGAAGGATTCTCCCGGGTCGGGCCCACGATCGTGTTCGTCATCGGGCTCGTGCTGAGCATGGGAGGTCTGGCGTACGCGCTGCGGGAGATCCCGCTCGGCACCGGCTACGCGGTGTGGGTCGGCATCGGCGCGTCGTTGACCGTGGCGTACGGGATGGTCACCGGCACCGAGCCTGCGTCGCTGCTGCGGCTGGCGCTGATCGCGGTGCTCGTGGGCTGTGTCGTGGGTCTGAAGCTGACCCACTGAGAACCCTGTCTGGACAGGTGCAGGCCGACGCGCCGGTTCTGTCGGTGGTCGAACGTACGTTCGATTCATGTCGGTCGCCGCGGACGTGCTCACCTCACCCCTGGAGCTCGTGCTCGGGGATGCGTGGGCTGCGGTGGTGCGGCCCGCGCCGCGGCGCACGGGCGTGGCGGGCGTGGCGGGCGCGGTGAGGCAGGCGCATGAGGTGCTCGACGGTGTCGCGGAGGCGCCGGTGTGGTCCTTGACCGGGTCGCAGACCGGTGAGCTGATCGTGGCTTTGGAGCAGCTGACCGCGAAGGCGGCGGCGCTGCAGGCGCGAGTGCTGGCGCACGCGGCGCGGGATGCCGGCACCTGGCACACCGGGTCTGCGACCTCGGGCCGGTCCGGGGGTGCACACGACGATCGGTCGGGGTGGGTCTCCCAGGGCGACCTGGTCGGGTGGTTGGCCGAGTCGTTGCCGGTGACGCGGGCCGAGGCCGGGCGGCGGGTCAGGGCCGCGCGTGATCTCGACACCGGCGATCACGCACCGGTGGCCGCCGCGATGGCTGCTGGGAGGGTCTCGGCTGCCCAGGCCGCGGTGATCATCGAGGCCGTGGACCGGGTCCCCGCCGGGGCAGTCGTCGGGGCAGTCGTCGGTGCAGACGACGGCGGGGAGGCGACCGAGACGCCGGCCCGTGATCTGGCGCGAACGCATCTGATCGAGGCTGCGCGCACCTGGCACGTCCCGGCGCTGCGGAAGCTCGGCCGCCGGATCCACGAGGTCATCGACCCCGAGGGTGCCGAGACCCGCGAGGCCGCACGGTTGGCCGCACAGGAGGGCGCCGCGCACGCACGGTGGTCGTTGTCGATGGCCCAGGACGCGCAGGGGTGCTGGGTGGGCCGGTTCGTGCTGCCGGAGCTGACCGGGTCGATGCTCCACAAGGCCCTCACTGCGATCGCGAACCCCGCCCGCACCACCGATCCCGGCGCCTCAGCCGGTCGTGAGGAGCCGGCTGGGACAACCCTTCGCCGGTCGCCGAGGCTGAAGCTCGGGGAGGCGTTCTGTGAGTACGTCGAACGGTTCCCCGCCGCCGCGCTGCCCGCAGCCGCCGGCGGCGCCGCGACCGTCGTGGTCACGACCAGTCTCGAAGACCTCCGGACCGACCTGGGCGAGGAGGTCGCCGGCGCTGCCACCCTGGACACCGGTGGCCGGCTGTCCGCGGGCGAGGCCCGCCGGCTGGCGTGCACCGCAGGGGTCGTGCCCGTGGTCCTGGGTGGTGCGTCCCAGCCGTTGGACCTCGGGCGTGAGCGCCGTCTCCACTCCCGCGCGCAGCGTCTCGCGATGAGCGTCCGCGACGGCGGTTGCCGGGCTCATGGGTGTGACTGGCCACCGGGCATGTGTCACGCCCACCACCTGCGGCCCTGGTCCCAGGGCGGACACACGACGGTCGATGACGGCGTCCTGCTCTGCCCACGCCACCACCGCCTCGCCCACCGACCCGGCACCGTGCTCGTCCTCGACGAGGATCGGCGAGCGCAATTCGCCCGGGCTCCCTGAGCTAAGAATGTGACGCAGACGGGTCCTCGAAGCGTCCGTGGACGGGCTCGATCAGCACGTTGACCTCCCGGTCGAAGCCCTTGACGACCTCGCGCACAGCCCAGTCGGCGCGGAGGTCGGGCAGCCCGAATCCGTCCCACTCGTAGTCTCCGACCAGCGTCGGCTTCCCGGTCACCGTCACGCGGGAACCGGGTACGACGTCGTGGGCGCTGCCGCCGTGCCCCGCGATGAAGCGATCGCGGCCGACGACGAGAACGATCTCGGCGCCCGCCTGCCGATGCTCGAGTCGTGTGCGCCACCGGACACGCGTGCTTCTCGAGATCGACACGTTCCATGCCTCGCCAGCAGTTCCGGTGAGCCGGTAAGGGGCTCGCGGTCCCATCGCTCCTGCGAATGCGAGGCTCTCGATGCCCTCCGGGCGGCCGGCCGGAGCGGGAACGAGCTCCCCCTTGATCCGTACGCCCACTCCGCGGAGCACGTCACCCGGCGATGGCTCGGGCCACCCGGCCTCGACGAGTATCCAGTCTCGGACGCGCACCCAGATCACGGCCTCATCATCTCGTGGCCGCTGCGGGACATCCACACGAACGATGCGCGAGACTCCTGACCATGACGCGCTCCTCGACCGACAGCGGCGAGGTCGACCACGCCCGACGCTCAGCCGTGGGCCGAGGGTTCCGTCTTGCAGGTCGCGTGCTCCTGGGGACCTTCCTGCTCGTCGCCGGCACGGCCCACTTCGTCGACACCGAGGCGTTCCTCGGCCAGGTGCCCACCTTCCTCCCGCTGCGCGAGGAGATCGTCCTCGTCTCCGGCGTCGTCGAGCTGCTTCTCGGCGCTCTCCTGCTGCTCCTCCGGGGTAGGCCGCTGGCGCTGCTCGGTGCGGTCGTCGCGGTGTTCTTCGTCGCCGTCTTCCCGGGCAACGTGTGGCAGGCGGTGAACGGCTCGGACTCCTTCGGGCTCGACACCACGACGTCGCGGGTGGTGCGGCTCCTCTTCCAGCCGTTGCTCATCGCGTGGGCCCTGTGGTGCACGGGTGCGTGGGCTCGGTGGAGGGGCCGGGAGCGATGAGGACGACGCGTACGCGCCTCCCAGCCCTCCTCGCCCTGGTGGCGCTGGCCTGCGTGCTCGGCGCGGCGTGGGCCTCGTTCGTGCCGACCTCCTCGGCCGGGGTCGAGTGCGGCACCTGGGTCTCGTCGACGACCTCACGGGTGGTCTACGACGGCTCGTACGCACCGCTCCGCGGGCGCGACGTGTCCGAGGCCTACGCCGACACCACGCTCGCCTCGTGCCCCGACGCCCTGTCGACGCGGCGCGGTGTCGCCCTCGGTCTCCTGGGTGTGGCGGGCGCCGCCACCGCCGGCGGGGTCACCGTGGCGTTGCGGCACCGGAGGCAGAACGACGACGCCGGCACGAGCCCGTAGGCGCGTGCCGGCGTCGAGGTCGCTGGCGGAGGATAGGGGATTCGAACCCCTGAGGGCGTTAACCCAACCCGCTTTCCAAGCGAGCGCCATAGGCCACTAGGCGAATCCTCCGCGGAGGACTCTACAAGGCGCGTCCGCCGTGAGGACACCTGGGCGACAGGCGTACGCGGTCGCCGTGGTCACGGGGTCACCTGCTCGAGGCCCAGCAACAGGTCGAGGGCGTCCGGGAGGGCGTACGGCACGCAGACCTCGGCGAGCGGGTCGGCGTACCGGCGGCGGTAGGCCTCGTAGGGGTAGTCCGCGACGGACCGCCACAGGTCATGACCCCGGACGGGGTGGTTCAGCTGCGTCACGGCACCGGAGTTCAGGCGGCTGAGGTCGAGCGAGTCGAGGTGACGGGCGACGAGCGTTGCGGTGTCGAGGGTCATCACGAGGTGCGGCACGCCACGGTTCGCGCGGGCGTGGAGCAGACGGTCCAGCCGTCGCCTGGTCGCGGCGAGGAACACGCGTGCGTTGAGCGCCTCGAGGAACTGCGGCACCGAGGACCCGGGTGCGATGCGCTGGTCGATCCACTTCAGCGGCAGCTGGTCGCGCAGCACCGCGGTGCCCAGCTCAGGTCGCGCCGGCGTCCCCAGACGGTGGGGCGTGAGACGTCGGGTCCGTCGCAGCCGTGCGCGCTCGGCCTCGTCGGGCACGTGCAGGTCGAGCAGCGCCGCTGCGGAGAGGAGGCCGTGCGCCTCGACCGAGGGCCAGGCCTCGGCGGGCACGACGTGCCACACCCGGGGGTGGCGTACGACCAGCTCGGTGGGGTCCACGAGCCCAGCCTGCCCCGCACCGTGGACGAGGCGTCCCCGGCGATCGGGGGGCGTACGCCGCTGTCCTACACTCGTGCCAACCCCCCGTGCGGCGGCATCTCGCTGAATCCCCCAGGGCCGGAAGGCAGCAAGGGCAGGTGAGCTCTGTCGGGTGCACGGGGGGCCTTGTGCGTCCGGGGCCGGAGGCGCCCCGGGCTGTGGACGGGGGTTCTGGAGCGTCGGCTCCCGCGGCTAGGGTCCGAGACGTGGATGCCCCCCTCGCGCTGTACCGGCGCTACCGACCGGAGACCTTCGACGAGGTCATCGGGCAGGACCACGTCACCGAGCCGCTGCGGGCGGCGCTGGCGAGCAACCGGGTCAACCACGCGTACCTCTTCTCCGGTCCCCGTGGCTGCGGCAAGACCACGAGCGCGCGCATCATGGCGCGCTGCCTGAACTGCGAGCAGGGCCCCACCCCGACGCCGTGCGGTGTGTGCCAGAGCTGCCGCGACCTCGCGCGCGGTGGTCCCGGCTCCATCGACGTCATCGAGATCGACGCCGCGAGCCACGGCCGCATCGAGGACACCCGCGACCTGCGGGAGAAGGCGTTCTTCGCGCCGGTGGCCAGCCGCTACAAGATCTACGTCATCGACGAGGCCCACATGGTCACGGTGCAGGGATTCAACGCCCTGCTGAAGCTGGTCGAGGAGCCTCCGCCGCACCTGAAGTTCATCTTCGCCACGACCGAGCCCGAGAAGGTCATCGGCACCATCCGGTCGCGCACGCACCACTACCCCTTCCGGCTGATCCCGCCGCGCACCCTCGCGGACTACCTCGGGCAGCTCTGCGACGCCGAGGGCGTGGCGATCGAGCCCGCGGCCCTGCCCCTGGTCGTGCGCGCGGGCGGTGGCTCGGCCCGCGACACCCTCTCGGTGCTCGACCAGCTGATCGGCGGCTCGGGTGAGGCGGGGGTGACGCTGCAGCTGACCACGTCGCTGCTGGGCTACACCCCCGACTCCCTCCTCGACGACGTCGTCGAGGCGTTCGCCGCGCACGACGGCGGCACGGTCTTCGGTGCCGTCGACCGGGTGGTCGAGTCGGGTCAGGACCCGCGCCGCTTCACCGAGGACCTCCTGCGGAGGCTGCGCGACCTGGTGGTGATCAAGGCGGTGCCCGACGCCTCGGTCAGCGGTCTCGTCGACGTCGGCGAGGACGCCGCCGAGAGGCTCGTCGGTCAGGCCAACCGGTTCGGGGCCGCCGAGCTGTCCCGCGCCGCCGACCTGGTCGCCGTCGGCCTGACCGAGATGCGCGGCGCGACGGCGCCACGGCTGCTGTTGGAGCTGATCTGCGCCCGCGTGCTGCTGCCGGCGGCCGACGACACGACCTCGGGCGTGCTCGCGCGGCTCGACCGGCTGGAGCGCCGGGTCTCGATCGAGGGGGGTACGCCCTCGGGCGAGGTCGCCTCGTCCCCGACGACACCCGGTCCGGCGCAGCGGCCGCAGACGCGGGGTCCCGAGGGCAGCGCGCCCGGCACGTCGGCGACACCGCGCGACGCGGGTGGGCCGACGCGCTCGCCCGACCAGCGTCCGGTGCACGGGCAGGACGCGTACGGTCAGCCCGCCGCCGGACCCCAGGCCGCTTCCGAGGCGGCCCGTTCCGCGGAGCCGACGCGTCCGCACCAGACGTCGGTGGGGTCCTCGGGCGCCGCTGAGGAGCAGCCCGGCGAGCACGTGGAGCAGCCACCGAGCTCGCAGCCGCGTACGTCCGCGGACGAGCCCGCCCCCGCCGCCCCGCCCGGGCCCACCGCCCCGAGCACCTCCACGACCTCGGAGTCGGTGGGGGAGCCGGTCGGAGCCAGTGGACTGACCATGGCCGACGTCCGCCGGGTGTGGCCCGACGTCGTCGAGGCCGTGAAGGAGCGGCGACGCATCACCTGGATCCACCTGACCAGCAACGCGCAGGTGCTCTCGGTCGCCGATGGTGTGCTCACCCTCGGGTTCCACAACGCCGGCGCCCGCGACTCCTTCGCCGGCGGAGGGTCACCGGAGGTGCTGCGACAGGCCGTCATCGACGTCGTCGGCGCCGACTGGCGCGTCGACGCGATCGTGCAGCCGGGAGCGACGCCGGGCGGAGCCCCGGCCGAGTCCGCACCCCCGCAGCAGGGCCGTCAAGCACCCCGGCAGCAACCGTCCCAGCCTCCCGCGCAGCAGGCCGCCCCGCCGGAGCGTCAGGCGCCGGCGCAGGACTCGCAGGAACCCCCGGGGTGGGACGTGCCGCGTGTCCCACGGCGCGACGAGCAGCAGCCTCCCGCAGCGCCCTCGGGTGACTCCGGTGCCACGGGTGCCCCAGTGGCCTCGGAGGCCCCCCGCGCGCCCGTCGACCTCCCCGAGCCCCCGGACGAGGAGGAGCCACCGCCCCCCGCCGACCCGGGCTGGTCCGGCGCGGGCCGCAGCAGCCACCCCGACGGTCAGGACGCCACCGCCGGCACCGGCCCCTCGGCGGTCGCCGATGCCGGCGCGCAGCCGCGTCGTCGTCCCTGGGAGGTCGCCGCGGAACGCCAGGGCGCAGGCCGAGCGGAGGCGGGTCCTGCGCACGTGCCCGACGACGAGGCCGACCCCGACGACCCGTCGGTCGACGCCGGGCTCGGCGGCGCCGAGCTCCTCGAGCGCGAGCTGGGTGCGCAGCTGATCGAGGAGATCAGGCACGACCAGGACTGACCCGCCCCTGGCGCCACGCGACTGCCACGGCCATCGACGGGCCCACGGAGGGTTGCCACCCCCCGGAGTCCGGGCAGGCTCCACTCGCAAGGCAGCGCCGCCGGTCGTGGTGCGCGTGGCACGCGGCGTCAGCGCCCTACGCTGAGCCGACACCCGGTCGTCCGCTCGGCGTCTGCCTGCGGTCCCCAGGTCCCACACCCCGAGAGCGAGTCACCGTGAGCGAGAACCCCTTCGGCAGCGTCGACATGGGAGCACTGCTCCGTCAGGCGCAGGAGATGCAGCAGCAGCTCGTGGACGCGCAGGCATCCCTCGCCGACGAGGTGGTCGAGGGCTCGGTGGCCGGCGGTGCCGTCGTCGTCGCACTGACGGGCACGGGAGACCTGACCGACGTACGCATCACGCCGGCGGCGTTGGGTGACGGCGCCCCGAGCGAGGACTCGCTCGCCGACCTGGGTGACCTGGTCGTGGCCGCCTGGCGGGACGCGAAGGCGGCCAGCGACCGGTTGGCCCAGGAGCGGCTCGGTCCGCTGGCGGCGGCGGCCGGCATGGGCGGCGGACCGGGTGTCGGCGGCGACGCCTTCGGAGCCGGCGGCGGCATGCCCGACCTGGGAGACCTCGGCGGGCTGCTCGGCGGGGGTGAGCCGCCGCGTGCTTGAGGGAGTCCTCGCCGATCTCGTCGACGAGCTGGGGCGGCTGCCCGGCATCGGTCCGAAGGGTGCTCAGCGCATCGCCTTCCACGTGCTCGACGCGGACCCGCAGGACGTGAAGCGGTTGGCGGAGACCCTCGTACGCGTCAAGCTGACCGCGAAGTTCTGCGACGTGTGCGGCAACGTCTCCGACACCGACACGTGCCGCATCTGCACCGACCCACGCCGCGACGTGAGCCTGATCTGCGTGGTCGAGGAGTCCAAGGACGTGCTGGCGATCGAGCGCACGCGGGAGTACCGCGGCCGCTACCACGTGCTCGGTGGCGCGATCTCCCCGATGGACGGGGTCGGCCCCGACCAGCTGCGCATCAAGGAGCTGCTGGGCCGGCTCGCCGACGGCACGGTCGAGGAGGTCATCCTCGCCACCGACCCGAACCTCGAGGGCGAGGCCACGGCGACGTACCTCTCCCGCATGCTGCGCCCGATGGGACTGACCGTCACCAAGCTCGCGAGCGGCCTGCCGATGGGCGGTGACCTGGAGTACGCCGACGAGGCCACGCTGGGCAGGGCCTTCGAGGGACGCCGCGCGCTGGCATGAGGCTGAGGGTGACCTGAGCCACGGGCCTGACGGCGGATTCGTGCGGGCGCCCGCCGATCCCTACGATTGTCCGCGTACGGGGCGTGCCCGGATCGTCCCCGCGTGAAGGAGCCGACCTGTGGGTGTTGTCGTGCAGAAGTACGGAGGATCCTCCGTCGCGGACGCCACGAGCATCAAGCGGGTGGCGAAGCGCATCGCCGAGACCAAGCGCGAGGGCAACGACGTGGTCGTGGTCGTCTCGGCCATGGGTGACACGACCGACGAGCTGATCGACCTCGCCGAGCAGGTGTCGCCGCGCCCCGAGGGCCGCGAGCTCGACATGCTGCTGACCGCCGGTGAGCGCATCTCGATGTCACTGCTGGCCATGGCGATCGGCAACCTCGGGCTCGACGCCCGCTCCTTCACCGGTTCCCAGGCCGGCGTCCTCACCGACGAGGTGCACGGCCGGGCCAAGATCATCGACGTCACGCCAGGCCGCATCTCCGACGCCCTCGGGGCGGGCGCCATCGCGATCGTCGCGGGCTTCCAGGGTGTCTCGCAGTCCACGAAGGACATCACCACGCTGGGTCGCGGCGGCTCCGACACCACCGCCGTCGCCCTGGCGGCGGCGCTGGACGCCGACGTCTGCGAGATCTACACCGACGTCGACGGCGTCTTCACCGCCGACCCGCGCATCGTGCCGAGCGCGCGGCGGCGCGAGCACATCTCCTACGAGGAGATGCTGGAGATGGCCGCGTGCGGCGCGAAGATCCTGCACCTGCGGTGCGTGGAGTACGCCCGCCGCTTCAACCTGCCCATCCACGTGCGGTCCTCGTTCTCCCAGAAGACCGGCACCTGGATCACCGACAGCACCGAGAGAGACGAGGGGTCCGACATGGAGCAGGCGATCATCGCCGGTGTCGCGCACGACCGCAGCGAGGCGAAGGTGACCGTCGTCGGGGTGCCCGACAAGGTCGGCGAGGCCGCACGCATCTTCGAGGCGCTCGCGGAGGCCGGCACGAACCTCGACATGATCGTGCAGAACGTCTCGGCGGCGTCGACGAACCTGACCGACATCTCCTTCACGCTGCCGGCGAACGACTCGAGCGCGGCGGTCGCCGCGCTGGAGAAGCTGCAGCCCGAGATCGGCTTCAGCCAGCTGCTCTTCGACGACCAGATCGGCAAGATCTCGCTGATCGGTGCCGGCATGCGCTCGCACCCGGGCATCTCGGCGAAGTTCTTCACCGCCCTCGCGGGCGCGGGGGTGAACATCTCGATGATCTCCACCTCCGAGATCCGCATCTCGGTGATCGTGGACGCCTCGCAGGTCGACGCGGCGGTGCAGGCGGCCCACACGGCCTTCGACCTGGACTCGGCCGAGGTCGAGGCGGTCGTGTACGGCGGGTCCGGCCGATGACCGCCCCGCAGCAGGTGCCCGCGGCCCGGCCCGTACGCCTCGGCATCGTCGGCGCGACCGGGCAGGTCGGCGTCGCGATGCGCCAGATCCTCCTGGAGCGCCGCTTCCCGATCGAGGAGCTGCGGCTCTTCGCCTCACCGCGCTCGGCCGGCCGTGTCATCGACTTCGGCGACCGCCAGGTCACCGTCGAGGACGCCACCACGGCCGACCCCACCGGGCTCGACATCGCGCTGTTCAGCGCCGGTGGTGCGACGTCGAGGGCCCACGCCCCCCGCTTCGCCGAGGCCGGTGTGACCGTGGTGGACAACTCCTCGGCGTTCCGCAAGGACGCCGACGTGCCGCTGGTGGTCAGCGAGGTCAACCCGCACGACCTCGCGCGCATCCCGCGCGGCATCGTCGCGAACCCGAACTGCACCACGATGGCCGCCATGCCGGTGCTCAAGCCGCTGCACGAGGAGGCGGGCCTCGAGCGGCTCGTGGTCAGCAGCTACCAGGCCGTCTCCGGGTCCGGCGTCGCGGGCGTCGAGGCCCTCGCGGGGCAGCTGGAGAAGGCGGGCGACGCCCGCGGTCTCGCGTACGACGGGTCCGCCGTGGACACCGGCGACACCGACCCGTACGTACGCCCCATCGCCTACAACGTGCTGCCGATGGCAGGCGCGCTCGTGGACGACGGCAGCAACGAGACCGACGAGGAGCAGAAGCTCCGCAACGAGTCCCGCAAGATCCTGGGTCTGCCGGACCTGCGGGTCTCGGGCCTGTGCGTACGCGTCCCGGTGTTCACCGGTCACTCCCTGGCGATCAACGCCGAGTTCGCCCGGCCGATCTCGCCCGAGCGTGCGACCGAGCTGCTCGCGCAGGCCCCGGGCGTGGAGCTCTCGGACGTGCCGACGCCGCTGCAGGCCGCAGGGCGGGACCCGTCGTACGTCGGCCGGATCCGTGCCGACGAGGGTGTCCCCGACGGTCGCGGCCTCGCGCTGTTCGTCTCGGGCGACAACCTCCGCAAGGGGGCCGCGCTGAACACCGTCCAGATCGCGGAGCTGCTCGCCGCCCAGCTCTGATCCCGCAGCACCCGCACGGCACCGACACGGCAGCAGGGCCCCTCACCGACGCGGCCTGTTCGGCTTTTAGTGTGGTTTTGGGCGCGCCTTGTCCGGCCCTCCCGGTAGCCTTGACCCTTCGGTCAGGGCCCGGGAGGGCCGGTTCGCGTTCGGAGGGGTCGCTGGTGGTTGCCGCCCGCGACCTCGAGGACGGCACTGCCGGTGGGACCGGCGCCGGCACGCTGTCTGGCGGAGACGTCCCGCCAGGAGGACAACTGACCGACGCAGCAGCACCGCAGTGCCCGGACCCGTCACACGCGGGGAGCCGGGTGCGCCGCCGTGGGCTCAGGGCCTCCGCGGCCGGCACGCGGCAGCGGTTCGAGTGCCTGCCCGAGACCGGAAAGCGGCACTTCTTCACCACCCCGGCCGCCGGAGCGGTCGAGGCTGGACGCTCACCGAGGCAGCGGTGCCCTGACCCGTGGCACGCCGACGCCCGGGTCCAGGGACGAGGCACGCGCACGACGAAGGCGGGCACCTGGCGGCGGTTCCGGTGCACCCGGCCCGACGGCAGCTCGCACTTCTTCCAGGTGCTCGCCTCGGCGGCCGGCACCCAGCTCACCTCGCTCGACCGCCCGCCGGGGTGCCCCGAACACGCGGTCTCGAAGGTGACCCGGCAGGGCGTGTACGGCCGCGGCGCCACGAAGCGGCAGCGCTACCGCTGTGTCCCCGCCGACGGCACGGCGCCACACACCTTCACCCCGCCACTGGCACGGGAGGCCGTCGAGGTCGGTGTCGAGAGCTGCACGACTTGCGACGAACTGCTCTCCCCGCACCGCGGCGCGCTCACCGGCGCCCGGCACACCCCGTGGACGCTCGCGTTGTACGCCCGGGCGCTGAACGAGCTCTCGATGGGCGCCAGCTACGCGGCGGTGTCGCTGATGATGCGCGAGTACCGCGACCGAGCCAGCCGCCACCTGCTCGAGCACCATGGCGGCGGCGCGCTGCTCGACGGGCAGGCGACCGGGGCCGCGCAGTCGTACACCGCCGCGCAGGGCAAGTCCGCCTGGCACCTCGCCGCCGACCTGGTGGAGCAGTACGCACCGCTGCTGTGGCGCCCCGTCGAGCAGCAGATGCGCGACCGCGACCGGCAGCAGCGCGCCGCGAACGACCAGCAGCTCGCCGCTGCACCGAACGCCGCGCTCGCCACCCCCATCACCTGGCTGCTCGACGAGCAGCCGGTCATTTTGTCCGGCCGTCGCCGGCGCGGCCAGCAGCGGCGCCTGGAGCGGAACCAGTGGAGCTTGCTGGTGGTCGTCGAGGTCCGCTGGCACCCGGCCGAGGACCCGATGAGCTACCCGCGTCGGGAGTACCGGCTCCGGCTGGCGCGCGCCTACCCGCGCGCGAACGAACAGGCGTGGCGGCTGGTGCTGGACGAGCTCGGCGAACGCCCGGACTTCATCGTCGCCGACAACGCCGAAGCCATCAGCAACGCGGTGACGAAGCAGTACGGCGCAGGGGTCGTCGGACTGGTCCCGAGCCTGTTCCACATCCAGCGCAACCTCCGCGACGCACTGAGGAAGCTGCCAGGGGCGACCACCAAGCTCGAGGGGCGCACCGTGCTGGTCCCCGAACTGGCCAAGCACCTCGACGTGCTCGCTCGCGACGAGCTGCTCAACCTCGGCCCCGCCGACTGGACACGGTGGTGGGACGACCTCATCGGAGCCGTCGCCACGCTGCCGGCGCCCGTGACCGGAGTGCTGGAGCAGCGCCGCATCTACGAACCCCGGGTCGCGGCCGCGCTGCCCATCCTGGCCCGACAGCCGCAGCTGCCGGCGTCCAACGCCGCGGTCGAGAACCGGATCCGGCACGCGCTTGAGCCGTTCCTGGACAACCGCAAGCAGCTGTACCGCAACCTCGCCCGGACGAACTTCCTGCTCGATCTCGCGGTCGCCCGGGCCCGGGGCGCGTTCACCGACCTCGACGAGGTCACCCGGCTGCTGCGCGAAGACAACGAGGCCGCCGGCGGGTGGGCACCCGCCCCGCGCACCCTCGCCGACGCTCAACCGCCACCGCGCGCCGAGGGTGAGCCGCCACCGGTGTACTCCTCGCTGTTGAACCCGCTGCTGGTCGCCGCGCTCGCCGAGCAGCGGCTCACCCAACCACCCGTTCGGCAGCAGGGCGGGCAGCAGAGCGGAGGGCGACCGTGACGCTCACCGACGCCGGCTTCGAGCTGTTCCAGCACCTCACCGCCCGCACCTTCCTCGTGCTCGACACCGAGTACACCCGCGACCCCGACGGGGATGGCGACCGCATCATCTCCCTGGCCATCACCCCGGTTGTCGGCGGGAAACGGGTTCGCGACAGCGAGCTGTACGTCGAGATGAACCCCGGCGTGCCCGTCGACCCCCGCTCCACCGCGGTGCACGGCTTCACCACCGAGGCCGTGGCCCGCAAGCGCCGCTTCGGCTACTACGCGCCCGCGGTGCTCGACGCCCTCACCGTCCCCGACGCGGTGCTGGTCTGCCACACCGGCAGCGACATCCGGGTGCTGCGCCGCGAGTTGGAGCGGCTCGACGAGGCGAGGGCAACCGGGGACGCGACGGTGACCGTCGGCCTCGAGCAGCTGCCCGAGCTGCCCATCATCGACACCAGCCCCCTGCCGCGACTGCTCCGGCTGCCCGGCGTCGGTCAGCGCGGCGTCGTCAGCCTCGCCACCTTGTGCCAGCTCGTCGGGGTCGCCAACGCCGAGGCGCACCACGCCCGCGCGGACGCCCGCGCCACCGCCGACGCCCTGGTCAAGCTGCTCCTTCACGCCGCCGGGGCGTTCGCCTACGACAGCCTCGAGGCGCTGCTCGAAGATCACGCCCGGGGCACTACCCACGACCCGAAGCTTCCTGGCTACATCCGCAGCCGCCGCGAAGCGCCCGTCGTCCCGACCGAGCACCTGGTCCGCCACGACTCCCCGCTCACCCACGCGGGCACTCCGGCCGAGCAGCAGGCGTGGTTGGAGCTGGCCGTGGAGTGCGTGCGGCTGCGCTGCCCGCACCTGCGCACCGAAGCCACCCTCGCCGCCCAGGAGAACGGCGCCGCGCTGTTCGACCCACTCGTCGCGCTGCTGGCCACCGTCACCGAGCCCGGCCAGGCAGGCACCCTGCTCGGCGCCGTCGCCGCGCTCATCACCGCCTCCAGCCCTGGTGCCGACCCGCCCGCGGCCGCGCCCGCGCTCGCGCACACCCGGGCGCTGCGCTGGTGGGCCAAGCAGCGGCCCCAGGTCGAAGCCTCCACCCCGTGCGAGCCGTCCGGGTCTCCCTCCTGCCCCGACTGCTGGGAAGGTCACGGTTGCCCCCGCGACACGCTGTACCAGCCGGTGACCCGGATCGCGGTGCTCGGCGAGCAGGGCAGGCTCACCAAGACCGGCATCCGAGACCGCCTCTTCGGCAAGCGCGAGGACCGTCGCATCAACCGCTGGTCACCGACCCACCCGCGCGAGACCGCGTACATGGCTTGGATGGTGTTCACCTTCACCGTCGAGGAGGACCGGGTCCTCGCCGCGAACGACTACCTCGCCGCCGCGATGAGCAAGGACCTCCACCTGCACGAGCCGCGGCTGGCCCGGATCGCGTGCCAGTCGATCGCGGAGACCCGCGGGCTGACCGCAGCGAAGGAGGCCGCGGGGACGGTGCTCGCCGGCCGCACGACCGACCCGGCCTACGATGAGCTCGAACTGTGGATGACCTGGCACGAGCAGGCCGCGGTCGCCACCGCCCGGGCCCAGCAGCCGCGCACCATCACCCACCGGCGCCTCGCCCGCCCCGAAGGGCGCGTGAACCCGAACCCCTACCTGCCGCGCTGATGGACGAACCAGTCGGACATCCCAGCCGGCGTTGAAGCGCGCGCCCCCGTTCTCCCACCGCGATGAAAGCAATGTTCAGCGCACGCTGTACTATTCAGCACATGCTGACCACTGCTAGCCGTCTTGACGTGATGCACAGGTTGGGTCGGGCGATGGCCGACCCCACGCGCTCCCGCCTACTCATGGCCCTTCTGGAGGGCCCCGCCTACCCCGGCGACCTCGCCCGCGACCTAGACCTGACCCGGTCCAACGTGTCGAACCACCTCGCGTGCCTGCGCGACTGCGGCATCGTCGTAGCCGAACCCGAAGGCCGACACACGCGCTACGCCGTCGCTGACCCGCACCTCACCCGGGCTCTCACTGCGCTCATCGACGTCACCCTCGCCGTCGACGAGAGCGCACCCTGCATCGACCAGCAATGTGTCCTGCCCGGGTGTGGCACCCAAGGGGCCGGCGCCTGATGCTGACCTCCGCAGCGCAGGCCATCGGCCTGTTCATCGCCACCAACATCGACGACATCATCGTGCTGTCGCTGTTCTTCGCCCGAGGAGCTGGACGGCCCGGAACCACGTCGCGCATCCTGGCTGGGCAGTACCTGGGGTTCGCCGGCATCCTCGCCGCGGCAGTGCTCGTGTCGCTCGGCGCCGGAGCCTTCCTGCCCGAGGCCGCGATCCCCTACTTCGGCCTCATCCCGCTCGTCCTCGGCCTCTGGGCTGCATGGCAGGCATGGCGCGATGATGATGATGACGACGACGACGCCAAAGTCGCCGGCAAGGCCGTCGCAGTGTGGACCGTCGCCGCCGTCACCTTCGCCAACGGCGGCGACAACATCGGCGTCTACGTCCCCGTCTTCTTGAACGTGGGCCCCGCCGCGACAGCCGCCTACTGCGTCGTCTTCCTCGTCCTCGTCGCTGCCTTGGTGGTCGCAGCCAGGTTCGTCGCCACCCGACCAGGAATCGACGAAGTCCTCGAACGCTGGGAGCACATCCTGTTCCCGGTCGTCCTCATCGGCCTGGGCCTGGTCATCCTTTACAGCGGCGGAGCCTTCGGGCTCTGATGCTTCGCCTGGCCAGCGGTCGAGCACGTGCAGGTAGCGCGGGCCTAGTCGCCGTCACCCTCGACAGGAGAACGCTCCTCCGCGCGCCGGTCACGCTCGAGTAGCGCTCGCCGACACGCCGCCCGACCGCTACCTGCCCCCGAGCTCCGCCCATCGCGTGCAGGCTGGAGCCATCGGCTCGGAGGCGCAGACGCGAAAGCGCCCCCCGGTCCGATCGGACCGGGGGGCGCTTCGATGCGCCACAGGCGCGCCGTGAACCCACACTAAAAGCCGAACAGGCCGACGCGGTGAGGGGCCCTGCTGCAGTCGTGAGGGTGGCTCAGGGTCAGGTGGTGGTCGTCTTCTGGTAGTCGTCGTCCTCGAGCTCGACGTACGCCGTGGTGACGAAATGACTCATCAGGTGCGCGACGACCGAGACGAGCGGCAGGACGATGATCATGTACCACTGCAGCAGGATCGGGATGAAGAACAGCAGTGAGATCACGGCGACCAGACCGACGGCGAGCACTGCGGTGCCGGTGGGGTCCATGATCTTCCAGGCGCCCAGCAGAATGCGCCCGATGAGGACCATCAGCAGCAGCACGGCGATCAGCAGCGGGAACCCCGCGGCGCCGCAGGTGGCCGTGCCGCGCACGGCCTCGCAGCCCTTGAGCGCGCCGACGGTCAGCAGCACACCAGCCAGTCCGACGACGGCGCCGGTCACGGCGGCGGCCACCTGACCCGACAGGGACGGGAGTCGGCCGGACAGGGACGACCCGGGGGAGTCCGATGCCATCGTGATCGCCGGCCCCGAGCTCTGCTCGACCGGTCGCGGGGGGATGGCCTCACCGACGCCGCCCGGGCTGCGCTCACGGTCGGCGCGGCGGCGGCCCGTCGTGGCGGCCAGCAGCTGCGGCTCGGTCGCCCGCTCGGCCTCGGGCTCCGGGGCGGGTGCCGGCTCCGGCGCCGGTTCGGGCTCGGGTGCCGGCTCGGGCTCCGGTTCGGGGGCGGGCTCAGGAGCGGGCTCGGGGGTGGGCTCGGGGGCGGGCTCGGGCTGACTCGCCGACTCGGCCCGGACGTCGATCACCTCGGTGTCGGCGTCCGCATCGATCGGGATCTCCGTGGTCTCGGTGGTCTCGGTCGAGCCCTGCTCGCTCGCGTCGGGTGCCGGCGGCTCGTCGCGGCCCGCGCGCCGCTTGCCCTTGCCACCTCCGAAGATGCTGAACGACGGCAGCTCGAGCTTCGACTCGTCCTTCTCCTGGGCCATGGGCGAATGATGCCACACAGCCGCGCCGGACAACCCCGCCTCGCTGCGCCTGGACATGACGGCACCGACGCGGAAGCAGGCACAGAGACAGACACAGAGACAGGCACAGCCGGACTCCCGTGGGAGTCCGGCTGTGTGTGACGCCGAGGCGTCGGATGGTCGGGCTGACAGGATTTGAACCTGCGGCCTCCTCGTCCCGAACGAGGCGCGCTACCAAGCTGCGCCACAGCCCGAAGCCTCAGCGATCCTAGCCCAGCGGCACGGGGCCCGACGAATCGGGGGGAGTGCCCCGGTGCCGCCCTGGACGGCTGCTCAGGACGGCTGCTCAGGACGACTGCTCAGGACGACCGCGGCAGCAGCGTCATGAGCGTCGCCTCGGGGCGGCAGCAGAACCGCACCGGGGCGTACGGCGAGGACCCGAGCCCCGCGGAGACGTGCAGCCACGAGCTGCGGGGCTGCCAGGGCACCGAGTCGGCCGGGTGACGGTGCAGTCCGCGCGCGCGGGCCGGCTCGAGGTCGCAGTTGGTGACGAGGGCGCCCTTGCCGGGCAGGCGCAGCTGACCACCGTGGGTGTGCCCGGCGAAGACGAGCTCGTGGCCGTCGCGGGCGAACTGGTCGAGGACCCGCAGGTACGGCGCATGGGTCACGCCCACCCGCAGGTCCGCGGAGACGTCGGCGGGCCCGGCCACCGCGGGGAGGTCGTCGTACTCCAGGTGCGGGTCGTCGACGCCGGTGAAGGCGAGGTCGAGACCGCGGATGCGCAGTGCGCCCGTGGTGTTGGTGAGGTCCTGCCAGCCGAAGCCGACGAGACGACGCTTCAGCTCGGGCCAGGGCAGCTGCGGTGTGTGGACGTTGCGGGACCCGTCGTCCGGCAGCAGGTAGCGCACGGGGTTGCGCAGCGACGGGCTGAAGTAGTCGTTGGACCCCAGGACGAACACACCCGGCACGTCCAGGAGGGGCCCGAGCGACTCCAGCAGCGCGGGCACCGCGTCGGCGTGGGCCAGGTTGTCGCCGGTGTCGACCACGAGGTCCGGGCGGAGGCCGGCGAGCGTACGCACCCAGGCCCGCTTGGCGCGCTGCCCGGGCCGCAGGTGCAGGTCGGTGAGGTGCAGCACCCGGATCGGGTCGGCGTCCATGGGGAGCGCGGCGACGTCGACACGCCGCAGCGCGAACCAGCGGCTCTCGACGAGGCTCCCGTACGCGACGCCGGCGGTGCCCGCTGCGGCCCCCCAGGCGGCCGCGCGGCCCGCCCGGCGCGACCAGGCGCGGGCGGAGGACGTCGACGGCACGCCACAGCATCCCACAGGTCGCGAGTGACCGGGAGCCGTCCTCGGCGGCCTGGGATGATGCCTCCATGAGCCAGATGAAGCAGCGACTGCGGGACGACCTGACGACCTCGATCAAGGCGCGCGACGACGTGCGCTCCTCGACCCTGCGGATGTTGCTCACGGCGGTGACGAACGCGGAGGTCGCGGGCAAGGAGGCGCGCGAGCTGAGCGACGAGGATGTGCTCGGCGTGCTCACCTCGGAGTCGAAGAAGCGTCGCGAGGCCGCGGAGGCGTTCGAGGGCGCGGGGCGCGACCAGATGGCTGCCCGGGAGCGCGCCGAGGCCGAGGTGATCGCCGACTACCTGCCTGCGCAGCTCAGCGAGGAGGAGGTCCGGGACCTCGTCACCGAGGCGATCGCCGAGACCGGCGCCGCCGAGGACGGCATGCGGGCCATGGGCCGGGTGATGGGCGTGCTGACGCCGCGCACGAAGGGCCGCGCCGACGGCGGCGTCGTGGCCGCCGAGGTGCGCAAGCAGCTCGCCTGAGTCCCGACGGAGGGCCCCGCGTCGAGGCCCGGCGGGCTCAGCCCTCGCCGTCGTCGGGCTCGACGTACGCCGTGCCGTCGGAGAGGTAGATCGTCACGGTGCTGCCGGCCCCGGCCTCCGTGCCGGCGCCGGGGAAGGTGCCGGCGGCCGTGCCGGCCGTGTAGTCGGAGTCGACGTAGGAGCCCACCACGGGGGTGAAGCCGGCGGCCTCCAGTGTCGCCTGTGCCTCGGAAATCGAGCTGCCGGCGACGGAGGGCACGGCGTCCTGGTCGCCGTTGACGACCTCCTCGCCGGGCTCACGGAACTCCGCGTCGGGCAGGAAGTCGTCGATGACGCCCATGGCGAGCTTCCACTGCGGACCCGCGGTGCCCGAGCCCGAGGCCGAGCTGATGTAGCTGCCGCCGACGTAGTTGCCGTTCAGGGTCTGCGGCTCGCCGTCCTGGTTGGCACCGGCGATCATCGACGCGGTCGACAGGTTCGGGGTGTAGCCCACGAACCACACGGCGCGGTTGCTCTGGGTCGTGCCGGTCTTGCCGGCGCTCTCCTGGGAGAGCGAGAGACCGGCGCCGTAGCCGAAGCCGCCCGGCTCCTGCACGCCCTTCATGATGTCGGCGACCGCGTCGGCGGTGCCCTGCTCCATGACGCGCTCGCAGGACTGGTCGAACGCCGAGACCATCGCGCCGTCGGGCCCGCGCACCTCGAGCACCGGGCGGCGCTCGCAGGCCATGCCGCCGGCGGCGAACACGCCGTACGCGCTCGACATCTCCAGCGGCGAGACGTCCGCGACGCCGAGGGTGAAGCTCGGCACCCGCTCGATGTCGGGGTTCGTCAGGGTGACGCCCGTGTCCTTGGCGAGCTGGTACGGCGCGCACAGCCCGGTCTGCAGCTCCAGCTGCGCGAAGAAGGTGTTCACCGACTGCTGGGTGCCCGAGTAGAGGTCGTAGGTGCCCGACCCGGTGGAGTTGCTGACCTCCCAGGTGTCGGTCGAGGTGTAGGGACCGCCGCAGGTCTGGAACTCCTGCATGGGGATCTCGAGCGTCTGCGGGGACTCGATGGAGGTGCGCAGCGGAACGCCCTGCTCGATCGCGGCGGCCAGCACGAACGCCTTGAAGGTCGATCCGGGCTGGAACCCGGCGGAGTCGCCGTACTCGGAGTCGACGGTGTAGTTCAGGAACGTCTCACCCGCCTCCTCGTCCCGTCCCATCGGACGCGACTGCGCGAGTGCCTTCACCTCGCCGGTGTCGGGCTTCACCGTCGCCAGGGCGCCGATGGCCTGGTCGGTCGGGTACACCGACTGCTCGACCGCGTCGTCCGCAGCCTGCTGCATGCGCGGGTCCATCGTCGTCTGGATGGTCAGGCCGCCCTGCTGGAGCAGGCGGCGGCGCTCGGCCTCGGTCTCGCCGAGGGAGGGGTCGGAGATCAGGTAGTTGTAGGCGTAGTCGCAGAAGAAGGGAGCCGTGGAGTAGAGACAGCCGTTGGGCACGTCGCTGACCCGCAGACCCAGCGCCTGCTCCTGCAGCTCGAGCGACTCCTCCTCGGAGATGACGCCCCGCTGTGCCATCACGCTCAGCACGACGTTGCGCCGCTCGCGCGCGTCGCGCTTGTTGTCGATCGGGTCGTAGCCGACCGGGTTCTTCACCAGACCTGCGAGGAGAGCGGCCTGCTTGGCGTCGAGCTGGGAGGCGGAGGTGGAGAAGAAGTGCTGGGCCGCGGCCTCGATGCCGTACGCGCCGTCGCCGAAGTAGGCGATGTTGAGGTAGCGCTCGAGGATCCAGTCCTTGGAGTAGTTCTCCTCGAAGGCGATCGCGTAGCGGAGCTCGTTGAGCTTGCGCTCGTAGGTCTCGGCCTGTGCCGCGAGCTCCTCCTCCTTGGTCTCGGCCTGGTTGATGAGGGTCTGCTTGACCATCTGCTGGGTGATGGAGGAGCCGCCCTGCACGACCTCGCCGCCCGCCTCGTTGGCGATGAAGGCGCGCAGCGTGCCCTGCAGGTCGAGTGCGCCGTGCTCGTAGAAGCGGTAGTCCTCGATCGCGACGATCGCGTCGCGCATGACCGGCGAGACCTGCTGCAGACCGACGTTGATGCGGTACTCGTCGTAGAAGCTCGCCATGACGTTGCCGCGCGCGTCGAGCATCAGGGAGCGCTCGGCCAGCGGGTCGGCGCTGAGCTCGGAGGGCAGGTCCTGCAGGCGCTCGGCGGCGGAGCGGGCCGTGAGTCCCAGCGTGCCGGCGAAGGGGATGGCGAGTCCTCCCACGAGGAGTCCGAGCACCACCGAGACGACGGCGAGGCCGCCCAGGTGGCTGAGGACCCCGGAGAAGGAGAGACGGTCGGTACGTCGGGCGCGGCGCATACCACCGAGGTTACGTTGCGTCGCGAAGGGTAGCGACGTGAGACGCGTGTCGTGAGAGAGGGATCATTCCGGGCGATCCGCACGGGGCCATGCTGCGAATAGCCCAGGGGAACTACCGCAACATCACCTGAAGTGACCTGTCCAGGGTCCTTCGACCTGTCTTACGGTTCTCTCGGTCGCGAAGGCGTCGGGTTCTGGGGAGGGCCCGGGGGAAACGCTTTCGCCGAGGGGAACTTCCTGGGAGGGAATTGCATCATGTGGAACGAGGACTGGGCGAGCGACGCGGCGTGCCGGACGGCGAAGCCGGACGAGCTCTTCGTGCGAGGAGCCGAGCAGAACCGGGCCAAGGCCGTGTGCACGGGGTGCCCCGTACGCACCGAGTGCCTGGCCGAGGCGCTCGACAACGAGATCGAGTGGGGCGTCTGGGGAGGCATGACCGAGCGCGAGCGCCGGGCCCTGCTGCGTCAGCGTCCCTTCGTGACGTCGTGGCGTCGCCTGCTGGAGACCGCCCGCGAGCAGCAGCTCGCCGGCGGCACGGGCGCACCGGCCTCGCGGCCGGCGCGCAGCGCCTGAGGACACCGCGCAGCGATCGCGGTCGCAGCACCTGCATCTCGTCCGTCCCACCGTCCGCGGTGTCATTTGTTTACTTTCGTCCCTGTCTGGAGAAGGTGCCGTGAGGCAGCCATCCGGCTGAGGGGAGAGGGACATGACGAACGAAAGTTGGGCGGTGTCAGCGGCGTGCCGACAGGCCACCGCCGAGGAGCTGTTCTCCAGGGGCGCCCGTCAGCAGCGCGCCAAGCAGATCTGCGGCCGCTGCACGGTGCGCGTCGAGTGTCTCGCCGAGGCCCTCGACAACGGCATCGAGTGGGGCGTGTGGGGTGGCATGACTGAGCGCGAACGCCGACAGCTACTGGCCGACCGTCCCGACGTGACCTCGTGGCGCGACCGCGTCGACACGGCGCTTCGCGCGTACGAGGACCAGCTGTCCGCGCGCGCTGCAGGCGTCTGAGGTCCAGGTCCGACTGACGCGTGTGGGGGCGGGTCAGTCCGCGGCGGCCGCGAGTGCGGCGCCGACGGTGCGCAGCCCGTCGAGGTCGTGCACGTCCGAGGCGAGCGCCGGCATCACGACGGTGCGTACGCCCGGGTGGGCGACCGCGAAGCGCTGCCGCAACCGCCGCTCCCGGTCGACGATGCGACTGTGGTCGGCGTGGAGGCGCAGCAGCGCCGCGGTGGTGTCGTCGACCCCGTCGAGGCGCTGCGCGGCGGCGACCGCCGCCTCGGGCGTCAGGTCGCCCTCGGGTGCGGTGGCGGCGCGGTTGACGACGAGACCGGCGAGCGGCATCTGCTCGTCCGACAGCCGCTCGACGAAGTAGGCCGCCTCCCGCAGGGCGTCGGGCTCGGGCGCCGCGACGACGACGAAGGCCGTCTCGGGGTCCTGCAGCAGCTCGTACGTCGCCTGCGCGCGCTGCCGGAAGCCGCCGAAGAGCGTGTCGAAGGCGGCGACGAACGCCTGGAGGTCGGTGAGCACCTGCGCGCCGAGGATCTTGCTCATCGCCGAGGTGACGAGCCCGAAGCCGGCCGTCATCAGGCGGGCCGGCCCCTTGGCCGGCGCCAGGAGCAGGCGGATGAACCGACCGTCGAGGAACAGCGAGAGTCGTTCGGGCGCATCGAGGAAGTCCAGCGCGGAGCGGGACGGCGGGGTGTCCACGACGATCAGGTCGTAGCCGGTGGTGGCCGCCTCCGCCCGCAGCTGCCCGAGCTTCTCCATCGCCATGTACTCCTGCGTGCCCGCGAAGGAGCTCGACAGCGCGATGTAGAAGGGGTTCGCCAGGATCGCTGCGGCACGCTCGGGTGAGGCCTGCTTCTCCACGACGTCGTCGAAGGTGCGCTTCATGTCCAGCATCATCGCGTCGAGCGAGCCCGCGGCCGGTCCGTCGGGCTGCAGCCCCGGCACCGGTCGCGGGGTGTTGTCGAGCTGCTCGATGCCCATCGACTGCGCGAGACGCCGCGCCGGGTCGATGGTGAGCACCACGACCCGGCGACCCCGCTCGGCAGCCCGCAGCGCCAGCGCGGCCGAGGTGGTCGTCTTGCCGACACCGCCGGCCCCGCAGCACACGATGATGCGGGTGCCCGGGTCGTCGATCAGGGCGTCGACGTCCAGGACCGGCGCGCTCATGCGATGCCCTGGGCGGTCAGCATCGCCGAGAGCTCGAGCAGCGCGCCCTGGTCGATGCCCTCGGGCAGACGGGGCAGCTCGTACGTCGGCACCCGCGCCCCCGCCAGCGCCGTGCGCTGGGTGTCCTCGAGCCGCCGCCGGGTGGCGTGGTCGCGGGCCTCGGTGACCAGCGCGTCGACCAGCGGACCGTCGGCGGCCACGGGTTCCGGGCCGGCGCCCGCCTGCGTGAGGGACGCCGCGATGCGCTCGCGCGGCAGGGTGCCCGACGCGGCCGCGTCGAGCGCCTCGGGACCCAGCGAGCGGTCGCGGGTGAGGTTGACGACGACGCCGCCGACGGGCAGGTCGTTCGCACGCAGCTCGGCGATCCCGTCGATGGTCTCCTGCACGGGCATCTCCTCCAGCACGGTCACCAGGTGCACCACGGTGCGCGGCGAGCGCAGCAGCGTCATCACCAGGTCGGCCTGGCCCTTGATCGGTCCCATCCGCGCGAGGCCGGCGAGCTCGGAGTTCACGTTGAGGAACTGCGCGATGCGTCCGGTGGGTGGGGCGTCGAGCACGATCGCGTCGTAGGTGCGGGCGTCCTTGCCGCGCCGGTCCTTCTTCGCCGCCTCGTAGACCTTGCCGGTCAGCAGCACGTCGCGTACGCCGGGGGCGATGGTGGTGGCGAACTCGATGACCCCGAAGCGGTCGAAGCGGCTCGCGGTGCGCCCGAGGCGGTAGTACATCTGCAGGTACTCGATCAGCGCGGACTCCGCGTCGATGGCGATGGCGTACACCGGCGCCCCGCCGTCGGGCCCGGACGCCAGGCGCGTCTCGGCGTACGGGAGCGGGGCCCGGTCGAAGAGCTGGGCGATGCCCTGACGCCCCTCGACCTCGCACAGCAACGTCCTGCGGCCCTTCGCGGCCAGCGCGAGAGCCAGGGCGCCGGCGACGGTCGTCTTGCCGGTGCCGCCCTTGCCGGTGACGATGTGCAGCTGGGCGCGGGGGAAGTCACCGCGGTCGTCTCGGGCCACGGCACGACACTAGCGAGCCGTGCGGCCTGTCGTAGGGTCGCGCCATGACGACGTGGGAGTACCTGACCGCACCGCTGCTGATCCACAACACCAAGGCGATCCTGGACAACTTCGGGGCCGACGGGTGGGAGCTGGTGCAGGTCGTGCCGGGCCCGAACGCGGAGAACCTGGTCGCCTACTTCAAGCGCCCCCGCTCGTGACCACGGGGCAGTCGGGCGCCACCCCCGGCGAGCGTCTCGCCGAGCTCGGGCTCGAGCTGCCTGCGGTCGCTGCACCGCTGGCCGCGTACGTCCCGGCGGTCCGCAGCGGCTCCTGGGTGCTCACCGCGGGGCAGCTGCCGTCGGTGGACGGCGAGCTCGTCGCCACCGGCGCGGTGGGTGGCGAGGTCTCCGCGCAGGAGGCGTACGACGCCGCGCGCACGGCGACGCTGAACGCGTTGGCGGCGGTGGCCGCCGAGATCGGGTCCGTCGACCACGTCCGTCGCGTCGTCAGGGTCTGCGTCTACGTCGCCGCGGCGCCGGGCTTCACGGCCCTGGCACAGGTCGCCAACGGCGCCTCGGACCTCCTCGGCGAGGTCTTCGGGGACGCCGGCACGCACGTCCGCTCGGCCGTCGGCGCCGCCCAGCTCCCGCTGGACGCCCCCGTCGAGGTCGAGCTCGTCGTCGAGGCCTGAGCGCCCGTGGACGCACGGATGCCTCTGCCCGCACACCTGGCGCGGCAGGCCCGCGACGTCGCGGACGGTCGCGCGACCCCGGCCGAGCCGCGCAACGCGGCGACCGTGGTGCTGGTCCGGGACGGTCGCGACGCGGAGCCGGGTGGTCTCGACGTGTACTTCCTGAGGCGCACCATCGACATGGCCTTCGCCGGCGGGATGGCCGTGTTCCCCGGCGGTGGTGTCGACACCCGCGACTTCGCCGCGAGCGACGCACTGACCGAGGCCGAGCACGACGAGGTCGTACGCCGCTGGGCCGGGCCCGACCTCGCCCAGTGGTCCGCCCGGCTCGGCACCGACGAGGACCTCGCCCGGGCGCTGGTGCTGGCTGCGGTGCGCGAGACCTTCGAGGAGTCCGGGGTGCTGCTGGCCGGGGCGCGCGAGGACGACGTCGTCGCCGACACCACCGGCGAGGAGTGGGAGGCCGACCGTGCGGCCCTGGAGGCGCACGAGCTGTCGATGAGCGAGCTCCTCGCACGTCGCGACCTGGTGCTGCGTACGGACCTGCTCGCGCCGTGGTCGTGCTGGGTGACCCCGGTCTTCGAGCCACGCCGCTACCGCACCTGGTTCTTCCTCGCGACCCTCCCGGCCGGGCAGGTCACCCGTGACGTCTCCACCGAGTCCGTGGAGGTGCGGTGGAGCACCGTCGCGGACGCGATGCAGGCGGCGGACGACCGCGAGCTGCTGATGATGCCGCCGCAGTACTACACGCTCACCGAGCTGTACGACGCCCCCACCGCCGCCGCGGCGGCGGAGCTCGCGTCCCGACGGGAGTGGCACCAGGTCGAGCCGGCCGCGCGCTTCGAGGGGGACGAGGCGCACCTGGAGGTGCCGAGCCGGCTCGTGGAGCTGGCCGCGCAGGTCGCCGAACGCCGCACGGCGCGGGGTCGGTCGTGAGCGGGGACGCGGCCTGGCAGGGCGGCACGTTCGGGGAGCGGGGCCGCTGCGTGCTCGCCCCGAACGCGAACATGATGACCCTCGACGGCACCAACACCTGGGTGCTGCGTGAGCCCGGTGCCACCCGCAGCATCGTGGTCGACCCCGGTCCCCCCGACCGGTCCCACCTCGACGCCGTCGCCGAGGCCGCGGCCGGGCCCGACGGCTCCGGCCGGGTGGGCGTGGTGCTGCTGACCCACCACCACCTGGACCACTCCGAGGCCGCGCGCGAGTTCGCCGAGCGGATGGGCTGCGGGGTGAGGGCGCTCGACCCGGCGTACCGGCTGGGCGGTGAGGGGCTGCACCACGGGGACGTCGTCGACATCGACGGCCTGGAGGTGCACGTCGTCGCGACCCCCGGCCACACCGCGGACTCGCTGAGCTTCCACCTGCCCGCGGAGTCCTCGGTGCTCACCGGTGACACCGTGCTCGGCCGGGGCACCACGGTGGTGGCGCACCCCGACGGTCAGCTGGGCGCCTACCTCGACTCCCTGGACCGGCTGCACGACCTCGCCGCCGAGCACGGCATCGACGGGGTGTGGCCCGGGCACGGGCCGGTGCTGGACGACGCCCTGGGCGTCATCGAGCACTACCAGCGGCACCGCCGCGACCGGCTCGATCAGGTGCGGGAGGCGCTCCGTACGCTCCGCGGCAGCGACGACCCGGGCGACGACGTGGAGGCCCTGCGTCGCGACGACGAGCTCGCGCGGCGTGTGGTCGAGGTCGTCTACACCGACGTCGACCGGACCCTGTGGGGCGCCGCCGAGCTCAGCGTACGAGCGCAGCTCGCCTTCCTTCTCGACTGACTTCTCGCGGTAGGCCGGCCGTGCGGGGCCCGGTCAGCGGGCGCGGCGGCGCAGCCGCTCGAGGTCCATCAGGACCACCGAGCGCGGCTCGAGGCGCAACCAGCCGCGGGAGGCGAAGTCGGCGAGCGCCTTGTTGACCGTCTCGCGGGAGGCGCCGACCAGCTGGGCGAGCTCCTCCTGGGTGAGGTCGTGGTGCACGTGGACCCCGTCGTCGGCGGTGCGGCCGAAGCGGTCGGCGAGGTCGAGCAGCGCCTTGGAGACACGGCCCGGCACGTCGGAGAAGACCAGGTCGGCGACCACGTCGTTGGCCTTGCGCAGCCGCGAGGCGAGCTGGGTCAGCAGCGCGCGGGCGACACCGGGACGTCCGTCGAGCCAGCGCAGCAGGTCCTCGTGCGACAGCGACAGGAAGGTGGCGTCGGTGACGGCGGTGACCGTCGCGGAGCGCGGGCCGGGGTCGAAGAGCGTCAGCTCACCGAACATCTGCGCGGGACCGAGGATCGCGAGCAGGTTCTCGCGGCCGTCCGAGGAGGTGCGTCCCAGCTTCACCTTGCCGGACGCGACGAGGTACAGCTTGTCGCCGGAGTCGCCCTCGTGGAAGAGCACCTCCCCGCGCCGCAGCCGGGTCTCGGTCATCGAGGCCCGCAGCGCGCTGGCAGCCTCGTCGTTGAGCGAGCTGAACAGCGGGGCCTGGCGGAGCAGGTCGTTGTCCACTGTGTCCTCCTGGGTCGAACCGATCTCGGTCAGTCGGCGCCGCAGGGTCTGCGGCGCTCATCACGCACGTCGGGGCCAGTGTGCCCTGTCCTGGGCTTCTTGCCCACGGAACGCGCCTGCACGCCTGTCGCCATCTGGGTCCGCCCGTGGTCCCGCCCCGTAACCTGAGGCCGTGGCACCCCCGAGCCCCGCAGGCACCGCGACGAGGCCCCGGCCCGAGACCGCTCTGGTCCGCCGGGCCCGCAAGGTCCATCGGGTCCTCGCGGAGACCTACCCCGACGCCGGCTGCGAGCTCGACTTCGACGACGCCTTCCAGCTGCTGGTGGTCACGGTGCTCTCGGCGCAGAGCACCGACCGGCGCGTCAACGGCGTACGCCCCGCCCTCTTCGCCGCCTACCCCGACCCCGCCGCGATGGCGGGGGCCGACCGGGCGCACCTGGAGGACCTGATCAGGCCGACCGGCTTCTTCCGGGCCAAGACCGAGAGCCTGCTGAAGCTCTCCCACGCGCTCGTCGCCGACCACGACGGCCACGTGCCCGCTCGCCTGGAGCAGCTCGTGAAGCTGCCCGGCGTGGGTCGCAAGACCGCCAACGTCGTGCTCGGCAACGCCTTCGACGTCCCCGGCATCACCGTCGACACCCACTTCGGGCGGCTGGCCCGGCGGCTGGGGTGGACCGAGGAGGACGACCCGGTGAAGGTCGAGGCCGACGTCGCCGCGCTGTTCCCGCGCAAGGACTGGACGATGCTGTCCCACCGGCTGATCTGGCACGGCCGTCGCCGCTGCCACGCGCGACGCCCGGCGTGCGGCGCCTGCCCGGTGGCCCACTGGTGCCCCGCGTACGGGGAGGGCCCGACCGAGACCGCGGCCGCCGAGAAGCTCGTCCGCGACCAGGGGCGCGCATGAGACGCCGTACGCGCGCCCTCGGTGGCGCCGCGCTGGCGGGAGCCCTCGTCGCCACGGCCGGGTGCGGGCTGATGGAGGACCAGGACGCCTCGGGGGTCGGGGCGACCGTCGACGTCGCCACGCCCCACCTGGAGCGCGTCCGCGACCAGGTGGGCCTGGACCCGTGCCCCGAGGGGGCCGGCGCACCGAGCGACCGTCCCGACGCCCTGCCCGACCTCACGCTGCCGTGTCTCGGCGGCGGTCAGGCGGTCAACCTCGCCACGCTGCGGGGTCCGACGGTGATCACGGTCTGGGCGCAGTGGTGCGGTCCGTGCCGCGAGGAGCTGCCGATCTTCCAGCAGCTCGCCGACTCGGGCACCGTCGACGTGCTCGGCATCAACTACCTCGACACCCAGCCCGAGGCCGCGCTGCGGTTGCTGCAGGAGAAGGGCGTCACCTTCCCCTCCGTGGCGGATCCCGGCACCCGTCTCAAGGAGTCCTACCCCTGGCTCACCGGGCTCCCGCTGCTGATGATGGTCGACTCCGACGGCTCGGTGGCCTACTCGGAGTTCACCGAGATCGCGAGCTACGAGGAGCTCGAGGGCCTGGTCGGCTCCGAGCTCGGGATCACCCCGTGATCCCGCGCTGGCTGGAGCCGGTGAGGGAGGGCGCCCGCACGATCAGCGTCGACCAGCTCACCCGTTTCGCGCCGCCGGAGGACGCCGACACCCGCGCCGGTGCGACCCTCATGCTGTTCGGTGAGGGCGCGGGTGGCCGCCGCGAGCTCTTGCTCACCGAGCGCTCCCACGACATGAGGTCGCACCCCGGACAGGTCTCGTTCCCCGGCGGGGCCGTCGACCCCGGCGACGCCAGCTCGGAGGCCGCGGCGTTGCGGGAGGCGCAGGAGGAGACGGGTCTGGACCCCGCCGGGGTCGAGGTCTTCGGTCGACTGCCCGACCTGTGGCTGCCGCCGTCGAACTTCTCGGTGACCGTCCACGTGGGGTGGTGGGCCGAGCCCTCCCCGGTGTCCGTGGTCGACCCCGCCGAGGTGCACGAGGTGCTGGTCGAGCCCATCGACGAGCTGCTGGACCCCGAGCACCGGTTCACCGTCGTGGGTCCCTCGACCTGGCGCTCGCCCGGCTTCTGGGTCGGTGAGAACAAGGACGTGCTGCTGTGGGGCTTCACCGCCGGAGTGATCTCGCGGCTCTTCGACCACGTCGGCTGGACCCTTCCCTGGGACACCGACCGGGAGGAGAAGCTGCCCGCGCACATGCTCGCCGGCCGGGAGCGCCGCGGACCCCGCGGCGACTCCGCCGACATCGACGTGCCGCAGCCCAACACCTCGTTCCAGGGGGACTGACCGCGTGAACCTCCTCGACTGGGTGCTGGTCGTCCTCGTGCTGGCGTACGCGCTGAGCGGCTACTGGCAGGGCTTCGTCACCGGTGCCTTCGCCACGGTCGGTCTGCTCGTCGGCGGTGCCGCCGGCGTCGCCGTCGCGCCGATCGCGCTGGAGGGCTTCGACCCGTCCCTGACCGTGTCGCTGGGTGCGCTGCTCATCGTGCTGCTCGCCGCGACGATCGGGCAGGTGATCTTCCAGGGCGTCGGCGCCCGCATCCGGCGCACCCTCACCTGGCAGCCGGCGCGGGTGCTCGACGCCGTCGGCGGTGCCGCCCTGTCCTCGGTGGCGGTGCTCGTGGTCGCGTGGGCGCTGGGCGTGGCGGTCGCAGGGGCGAAGATCCCCGCGGTGTCGGAGGAGGTCCGCACCTCCTCGGTGCTCTCGGCCGTCGACGAGGTCGTGCCTACGCCGGTGGACCAGGCGCTGCGACGCTTCAACGACACGGTCGCGTCCAGCTCGTTCTTCCCCAGCTACCTCGAGCCCTTCGCCAACGAGCGCATCGTCGACGTGCGTCGCCCGCCGGCACGCATCGCCGGCGACCCGCAGGTGGCCTCGGCCGAGGCGAGCGTGCTGAAGATCCGCGCCAACAACTCCTGCGGCCGCGGCGTCGAGGGGTCCGGCTTCCTCTACAACCCCACGCGGCTGATGACCAACGCCCACGTCGTGGCCGGGGTCGAGGAGCCCTTCCTCATCGTCGACGGCGAGCAGGTGCCCGCGCGGGTCGTCTTCTACGACCCCCAGGTCGACGTGGCCGTGCTGGCCGTCGACGGCCTGGACCGGCCGTTCCTGTCCTTCGACCGGTCAGCCCGTGACGGGCAGGCCGGCGCCGTCCTCGGCTACCCCGAGGACGGACCGTACGACGTGCAGCCCGCCCGGATCCGCTCCAACCAGCAGCTGCGCAGCTCCGACATCTACGGCGAGGGCACGGTGACCCGTGACGTGTACGCCGTGCGTGGTCTGGTGCGGCCGGGCAACTCGGGCGGCCCCATGATCGACCGGCAGGGCGAGGTGGTCGGGGTGGTGTTCGCCGCGTCGGTCACCGACGAGCAGACCGGCTACGTGCTCACGGCAGACCAGGTCAGCCGGGCGGCCGCACGGGGCATCAACCGGTCCCGGACGGTCGACACCGGCGACTGCGCCTGACCCGGGTCCGACGCCTCAGGGAAGCTCCAGCTGGCCGAGCCAGTCCACCAGCTGGGCGGTGACCGCGTCGGGCCGCTCCTCGGGCAGGAAGTGACCGGCCTGCTCCAGGGCGACACGGCGCACCGGGCCGTCGACGAAGCGCGGGGTGCGGTCGGAGGTCAGCGGCCCGAGAGCCGGGTCGTCGGCTCCGAGCAGCACGAGGGCGGGCTGGGAGACGGGCGTGCTCATCAACCGCCGGTACGCCCGGCCGTCGGCCCGGAAGCGGGACCGGCCGAGCCAGCGGTGGTACTCCAGCGCGCAGTGCGGCGCCGGCCAGAGCGCCAGCGACGAGGCGTACGCGCTGACCGTCTGCGCGTCGGGGAAGTCGTTGGTGGGGGACGACCAGGCGCCGAGGTGGCGCCGGAGGTAGCCCTCGGTGCGGATCCTGCGCTCGGGGAGCCACGGCAGCTGCATGCGCACGACGTGCCGCAACGCGAGCGGGCGGTGGCGCCAGAGGCTGCGCAGCATCGACTGCGGGTGCGTGGCCGCGACCGAGCCGACCGCGGCGACACGGTCGGGGTGCGCGACGGCGGCGGTCCAGGCGACGTACGCGCCCCACCCGTGGCCCACCACGACCGCGCGGCCCAGCCCCAGGGAGCCGATGACACCCGCGACGTCGGCAGCGAGGGTGCCGGGGTCGTAGCCCTCAGGGGTCTTGTCGGACCCGCCGTAACCGCGCAGGTCCATCGCGACGGCGCGCCATCCGGCGTCGGCCAGACCGACCAGCTGCGCCCGCCACGTCCACCACAGCTGCGGGAACCCGTGCAGCAGCAGCACCGTGCCGCGGACGGGTGAGGCGGCCGGCTCGCAGACCACGACGTGGAAGCGTGCCCCGTTGGCCGAGACGTAGCGGTGCTCCCAGGGCCCCGGCGCCTCGACGACGGACGCGGTCACCGCTTGGTCACCGACTGGTCACGAGTCTCAGCCGCGCTTGAAGGCGTTGGGGATCTCCTGGCCCTGCCTGATGGCGCGCTTGGGCGGCCCGACCCGCTTGATCTGCCTGACGCCGCCGAAGACCAGGCCGCCGGCCAGGAGCATGTAGACACCGAAGACGATCAGGAAGCACCAGGCGAGGTCCAACCCGGTGAAGTGCAGGAAGTAGGCGAAGGCGACCGAGAGCATGATGATGCCGAGCAGCGCGAGGAACGCAGCCCCCGCGAACAGGCCGGCCCCCAGGCCGCCGTGGCGCACCGAGACCTTGAGCTCGGACTTCGCCAGCTCGATCTCCTGCCGGACCAGCGAGGAGACGTCACGGCTGACGTCCGCGACGAGTCGACCGACGGTCGGCTCGTCCGCGACCGGGGTGCCGGACTCCAGGACCGCGGGCTGCTCGCTGGGAGGGGTCCTCGACTCACTCTTTGCCATGGGGGGAGCCTAACCACTCAGGCGGTGCTGACGCCCCCTGCGCGTCACGGGTTGCCCGCCCGCGTCGCCGGCCTCACGTGGCGCGGTCCGGGGAGCTCTTCTGGTAGACGTCGGGGATGTCGTCCTCGTCGAGGTCGGCGGTCTCCCGTTCGTGGATCTTCTTGTACGTGCGGTTGCGGCTGCGCAGCACGATCGTGGCGAGCGTGACCGAGATGAGCGATCCGAGCAGCACGCCGACCTTGACGTGCTCGTCGCGCTCGGAGCTGCCGCCGAAGGCGAGCTCGCCGATGAGCAGCGAGACCGTGAACCCGATGCCCGCCAGCATCGCCAGACCGACGACGTCGATCCAGGCGAGGTCGTCGTCGAGGTCCGCCGCGGTGAAGTGCGCCAGCAGCCAGGTGGAGCCGAAGATGCCGACCGTCTTGCCCACCACCAGGCCGAGCACGATGCCGAGCGCGACCGGGTCGGTGAGGGAGGAGACCAGCCCGGAGAAGCCGCCGATCGCGACGCCGGCGGCGAAGAAGGCGAAGACGGGCACCGCGATGGCGGAGGAGAACGGCCGCACCAGGTGCTCGAGGTGCTCGGCGAGACCCGGACCGTCCGCGGCGTCGCGTCGAAGCACCGGCACCGTGAAGCCGAGGAGGACGCCTGCGACGGTGGCGTGCACGCCGGACTCGTGCACCAGGAACCAGGTGATCAGCGCCAGCGGGGCGAGCAGCCAGAACGCCGAGACCCGCTTCTGCACCAGCAGGGCGAAGATCGCGAGCGGCACCAGGGCCGCGAGCAGGTAGACCAGCTTCAGCTCCGAGGTGTAGAAGACGGCGATGATCGTGATGGCCAGCAGGTCGTCGACGACGGCGAGGGTGAGCAGGAACGTCCGCAGCCCCGAGGGCAGGTGGCTGGAGATCACGGCGAGGATCGCCACGGCGAAGGCGATGTCGGTGGCCGTGGGGATGGCCCACCCCGTCAGGGCGCCGTCGCTCATCGACAGCTGCACCGCCACGTAGATCAGCGCCGGCAGCGCCATGCCGCCGACGGCCGCTGCCACCGGCAGCGCGGCCCGGCGCGGGTTGCGCAGGTCGCCCGCGACGAACTCGCGCTTGAGCTCGAGACCGACGACGAAGAAGAAGATCGCCAGCAGGCCGTCGGCGGCCCACGTGGACAGCGTCAGGTCCAGGTGCACCGGGACGGGGCCGACCTCGAAGTGCGGCCCGACCTTCAGCTCGCTCAGCGAGGTGTAGACGTCGCCCCACGGTGTGTTCGCCCACACGATCGCCACCAGCGCGGCGACGATGAGCAGGGCCCCGCCGACGGCCTCCGTACGCAGCACCTCGGCGATGCGGCTGGACTCCAGGAACGTGCCGGGACTGAAGAGACGCGTGCTGCCGTCGTCGCGGTCCCGCAGCGTGTGCGGCTCCCGCTCGTCCAGCTCGGTCTCAGCCCCGTCCGCGGTCTCGTGCTGGTCCTCGGACATGACGACTCCTGGCGCTCGCGACTCAGCCGACCGGCGGACGGCACCGACCGAGCCTAGCGAGGGCGTCGAGCGCCCCCGTGGCGCGGACGGTGCCGACCCGGCTCATGCGTTCGAGCTCTCCGAGCTGTCGAGGCCCCGGGAGATGAGGTCCATCACCGAGGAGTCGGCCAGGGTGGTCACGTCGCCCACCTCGCGGTTCTCGGCGACGTCGCGGAGCAGGCGGCGCATGATCTTGCCCGACCGCGTCTTCGGCAGCTCCGGCACGACCATCACCTGCCGCGGCGTCGCGATCGGTCCGATCTCGCTGCGGACGTGCTTGCGGAGCGCGTCGACGATGTCGTCCCCGCCGTCGCCGGCGTCCTCGCGCAGGATGACGAACGCGCAGACCGCCTGGCCCGTGTCCTCGTCGCTCGCGCCGACCACCGCGGCCTCGGCGACCTTCGGGTGCGAGACCAGTGCCGACTCGATCTCCGTCGTCGAGAGACGGTGGCCCGAGACGTTCATGACGTCGTCGACGCGGCCGAGCACCCAGACGTCGCCGTCCTCGTCCTTCTTCGCCCCGTCGCCCGCGAAGTAGAAGCCCTCGTCGGCGAAGCGCGACCAGTAGGTGTCCTTGTAGCGCTCGTCGTCACCCCAGATGGTGCGCAGCATCGCCGGCCACGGCTCCTTGAGGACCAGCAGACCGCCGGAGCCGTCCGGCACCGACTGCCCCTGGTCGTCGACCACGTCGGCCGCCACCCCCGGCAGCGCCCGCATCGCCGAGCCGGGCTTCGCCTCGGTCACACCCGGCAGGGGGCTGATCATGATCTGACCGGTCTCGGTCTGCCACCAGGTGTCCACGATGGGCGCCGCGCCGCCGCCGATGTTCTCGCGGTACCAGACGTACGCCTCGGGGTTGATCGGCTCACCCACGCTGCCCAGCACCCGCAGGGAGCTGAGGTCGTACTCGGCGGGAATCTGGTCGCCCCACTTCATGCAGGCGCGGATCGCGGTGGGGGCGGTGTAGAAGATGGTGACGCCGTACTGCTGCACGATCTCCCACCAGCGGCCCTTGTGGGGGCTGTCGGGGGTGCCCTCGTACATCACCTGCGTGCAGCCGTTGGCGAGCGGGCCGTAGACCAGGTAGGAGTGACCGGTCACCCAGCCGACGTCCGCGGTGCACCAGAAGACGTCCGTCTCGGGCTTGAGGTCGAAGACCGCGTGGTGGGTCCAGGACGTCCCCACGAGGTAGCCGCCGGTGGTGTGCAGGATGCCCTTCGGCTTGCCCGTGGTGCCCGAGGTGTACATGACGTAGAGCGGGTGCTCGGAGTCGTGCAGCTCGGCCTCGTGCTCGCTCGAGGCGCCGTCGACGACGTCGTGCCACCACACGTCGCGCCCCTCGACCCAGCTGTCGTCGCCGAGGTCCTGGCCGGTGCGCCGGACGACGAGCACGTGCTCCACCACGCCGTCGGCCTTGCCGCACGCCTCGTCGACCGCCGGCTTCAGCGCCGAGGGAGCGCCGCGGCGGTAGCCGCCGTCGGCGGTGACGACGACCTTCGCGCCGGCGTCCTTGACGCGGCTGGCCAGGGCATCGGCGGAGAAGCCGCCGAAGACCACGGTGTGGGGTGCGCCCAGGCGGGCGCAGGCGAGCATCGCGATCACGGTCTCGGGGATCATCGGCATGTAGATCGCGACCCGGTCGCCCTTCGCCACCCCGAGGTCGGTCAGGGCGTTGGCCGCCCGACACACCTCGTCCTTGAGGTCGGCGTACGTCAGGTCGCGCGTGTCGTCCTCCGGCTCACCGACCCAGTGGATGGCGACCTTGTCGCCGCGTCCGGCCTCGACGTGGCGGTCGACGCAGTTCACGGCGGCGTTGATGGTGGCGCCGGTGAACCACTTCGCGAAGGGCGGGTCGCTCCAGTCGAGCACCTGGTCCCAGCGCTGCCCCCAGTCCAGCCGTTCGGCCGCCGCCTCCCAGAAGCCGAGGCGGTCCGCCGCGGCCTCGTCGTACGCCTCCGCGGTGACGTTGGCGTGCTCGGCGAGGTCGGCCGGCGGGGGGAAGCGACGCTCCTCGCGGCTGAGGTTGGACAGGGTCGAACTGGAGTCGCTCACGGTGGTCCTCTCGTGGGGCGGTCGGTGCGCTGGGTCACAGCCTCGTCCCATGCCTACCCCTGGGGGTGGCCGGTGACAAGTGGCGCGGACGGACTGCGGGGATGGAGTCGGTGGCACGGGACGAGGCCGGCCGGCGGCGAGGGTCGTCCTCGCCGCCGGCCGGGTCCGGTTCCTCGGTGGTGGCGTCTCAGGCCGAGGGGGTGGGGGTGCGGGGCGACCCGGGGTAGCGGATCTCCTCGACCAGGTCCTGCATCTGCTGGGACGGCTTCTCGGTGAACTGGCTGACCACCAGCGTGACCGCGAAGTTGATCAGCATGCCGACCGTGCCGAAGCCGGTCTCCGGGATCCCGAAGAGACCCTCGGAGTTCCCGTAGATGTCGATGGTCCAGATCATGTAGGCCATCGTCACGCCGAGGCCCGCGATCATGCCCGCCGCGGCCCCCTTGGCGGTCGTCTTCTTGTAGAAGATGCCGAGCACGAGCGTCGGGAAGAAGCTGGCGGCCGCCAGTCCGAACGCCAGTGCGACGACCTGCGCCACGAACCCGGGAGGGTTGATGCCGAGGTAGCCGGCCACCACGATCGCCCCGGCCATCGCGATGCGTCCCACCAGCAGCTGGCGGGCCTCGGTGGCCTGCGGGTTGATCTTCTTGTAGTAGACGTCGTTGGCGATCGCGGAGCTGATGACCAGCAGCAGGCCCGAGGCCGTCGACAGGGCGGCGGCCAGGGCACCGGCGGCGACGAGACCGACGATGGGGGCCGGCAGGCCACCGATCTCCGGGCTGGCGAGCACGATGATGTCGGGGTTGACGAGGATGTCGTTGAAGCGGATCGCGGTCTCCGGGGCGGTGGAGATCGGGTCACCGGCCGCCGTGGTGATCAGGCCGATCTCCGCCCAGTTGGAGAACCAGTCCGGCGCCGCGCCCACGGTGGTGTTGCGCAGGTCCTGGAGGATCTGCAGCTTCGTGAACGAGGCCACCGACGGGGCGGTCAGGTAGAGGATGCCGATGAAGCCGATCGCCCACAGGGCCGAGTAGCGCGCGGCGCGTACGTTCTTGGCCGTGTAGAACCGCACGATCACGTGGGGCAGACCCGCGGTGCCGAACATCAGGGCGCCGGTGATGAGCAGCATGTTGGCCATGTTCGTCTGGGTGAAGGCCTCGGTGTAGGAGGCGATCCCCAGGTCCTGCTGCAGGCCGTTGAGCTCGTCGAGGATCTGGCCGAAGCCGATCTGCGGCACGGCGATGCCCGTGACCTGCTGGGAGACGGCGAAGGCGGGGATGAGGTAGGCGACGATCAGCACGGAGTACTGCGCGACCTGGGTCCAGGTGATGCCCTTCATGCCGCCGAGCACGGCGTAGAAGAAGACCACGACCATGCCGATGACGACACCCGTGGCGGTGCCGACGCCGAGGAAGCGGGAGAACACGACGCCTGCGCCACCCATCTGCCCCGCGACGTACACGAAGGAGACGACGATCGCCGCGACCACCGCGACCAGGCGCGTGGTCTCGGAGTACCGGTCGCCCACGAACTCCGGCAGCGTGTACTTGCCGAACTTGCGCAGGTACGGCGCCAGCAGCAGCGCGAGGAGCACGTAGCCGCCGGTCCACCCCATGAGGAAGACCGAGCCGGCGTACCCGTTGTAGGTGAAGGCCACGATGCCGGCCAGCGAGATGAACGACGCGGCGCTCATCCAGTCGGCGGCGATCGCCGCGCCGTTGGCCGAGGCGGGGATGCCCCCGCTGGCGACGTAGAAGCCGGCCGTGTCGGAGACCCGGCTGGCGTACGCGATGTAGATGTAGAGGCCGAAGGTCAGGACCACGAAGATGCCGGTCCACAGCTGCACGTCACCCATCAGTGCGCACCCCCCTGCGCCGTGCCCGGGGTCTGCTCGAGCTCCTCGACGCCGAACTCGGCGTCGAGCTTGTCCATGCGGAGCACGTAGATCGCGATGATCGCGATGAACGTGATGATCGAGCCCTGCTGGGCGAACCAGAAGCCCAGCGGGAAGCCCGCGATGACGATGTTGTTGAGCGGGTCCACGAACAGGATGCCGGCGCCGAAGCTCACCAGGGCCCACACGGTGAGCAGCACCGCCATCAGTCTGAGGTTCCTGCGCCAGTACTCCTGGCGCCAGTTGTCGTCCGGTGCGTCGTCCATGCCGTCCTCCTGGTCGGGTCGCTGAGGCACCCGGCGGTGCCGTCGCCCCGACTGAAGCGCCGGCGCCGAGAGCCGGTCAACGGCCGTTCGTGACTGCGGTCACACGGGGCGGCAGGTGGTCGGGAATCTGCGACGAGCGGGTGAGATGTTCGTGTGGGCGGGAGCTCTCGACCGTCGGTCGTGCGATCGCGACCGCTCGTCGTGCGGAGCGCACCGTCCGTCGCGCGGGACCGGTCGCCGGCTGCGACGAACGGTCGTCTGCGACCCGTCCGGAGGCCTGTGATGCCGCTTACAGTCACCGCATGGCCACCGCAACCACGCCCACCAGCCGCTCCCGCCGTACGCCGCGCACCGCCCGCGCCCCCCGCGTCATCGTGGCGTCGGACCCGGACCTCGCCCGCCGAGGACGTCGCGGTCTCATGCTCGCGACCGTGCTCGTGGCGCTCGGGTCGTTCCTCCCGTGGATCCACACGGCGGTCGGCAACGTGCCGGGCTACGCCGGCGCCGGCCTGTGGACCTTCTACGTCTCGATGCTCGGTTTCGCCGGCATGTTCATCCCGTGGCTGCGGGTGGCGGCCGGGCAGGCCGCCGTCATGGGTGCCGTCGCCCTGGCGCTGACGACCTGGCAGCTCGTGCGGCTCACGACGCTGGTCGGGTTCTCCGGCTGGCTCCCCGGGTTCGGCCTGCTGATGGTGCTCGGCGGCGGCGTGGCGGCGCTGCTCGCGGCGGTGCGGCTGGCCCGCTCGGCCTGAGATCCGTGCCGGTCACCGTGCCGGTCACCGTGCCGGTCACCGTGCCGGTCACCGTGCCGGTCACCGTGCCGGTCACAGGGGTGGACGCTCGGCGCGGGGCCGCTCGCCGGTGAGCAGGTCCTCCGGCAGGTGCAGCCGGGCCAGGATGCGGTCGACGCCCTCGACCGGCGCGGTGAACCGGCTGACCACCACCATCACCAGCACCGCCAACGGCACCGACCAGGCGGCCGGCTGACCCAGCAGCACCGTGGCCAGCGGTCCCGGGGCCGCGCCGCCCAGCGTCGACAGCACGGCGGCGCCGGAGCCGAGGCCGCCGGCGAGGACCCCCGCGTACGCGCCGGCAGCGGTGAGGCCGCGCCACCAGATGCCGAGCACCAGCAGCGGCGCGAAGGTGGAGGCGGCGACGGCGAAGGCGAGTCCGACGGTGCGGGCGATCCCGACGTGCGGCAGGGCCAGGGCGAGCACGAGGGGCACCGCGGCGGCGACGACGGCGCCGGCACGGAACGGGCCGAGCCCGACCAGACGCCGCCCGCGTACGGCGCGGTTCGTGACCTCCTGGCTGAGCACGCCGGAGACCGCCACGACCAGCCCGGAGGAGGTCGCGAGGAACGCCGCGAAGGCGCCGGCGGTGAGCAGCGCGGTCAGCAGCACGGCCACGACCTGCCCGAGGCCGTCGGGCGCCCCGTCCCCGCCGCCGAGCACGAGGGCGGGGAGCTCGAGCACGAACACGTCCGAGCGCACGCTCTCGACCCGGCCGTCGGCGTACGCGCGCCCCAGCGCCCCGTAGATCGGGGGGAGCAGGTAGAACGCGCCGAGCAGCCCCAGCACCGTCAGGGTCGTGCGGCGCGCCGCCGTGCCGTCGGGGTTGGTGTAGAAGCGCACCACGACGTGGGGCAGCCCCATGGTGCCCAGGAAGGTCGCGAGCACCAGCGACCAGGTGGCGTACAGACCGAGCGCCCCGTCGCCCACCAGCGGCAGCGACCAGTCCGTGACGCCGGCGCCCGCGGCGCCGCCGACGCCGGCGGGCTGCTCGACACGGGTGCCGGCGAGTCCGCCGGAGAGCGTCGGCTGCGGCCGACCCTGCCCGACCCACACGGCGAGCATCACCGCGGCGGGCAGGAGCAGGGCGGTGAGCTTGAGCCAGTACTGCATCGCCTGGACGAAGGTGATGGACCGCATGCCTCCGGCCATCACGTTCGCGAGCACCACCACCGACACGGCCACCGGCCCCACCCAGGTCGGGGTGCCGAGCGCGAGCGCCAGGGTGATGCCGGCTCCCTGGAACTGCGGCAGCAGGTAGAGCCACCCGATGCCCAGCACCAGCACCGCGGTGACCGTGCGCAGCCGCCGCGAGTCGAAGCGCGCCTCGGTGAAGTCGGGCAGCGTGTACGCCCCGGACCGACGCAGCGGCGCGGCCACGAGAGCGAGCATGACGAGGTAGCCCGCCGTCCAGCCGATCGGGTACCACAGCATCTGCGCGCCGTGCACGAGCAGCAGCCCGGCGATGCCGAGGAAGGACGCGGCGGAGATGTACTCCCCGCTGATCGCCGCCGCGTTCAACCGCGGGCCCACCGAGCGCGAGGCGACCATGAAGTCGCTGGTGGTGCGGGAGAAGCGCAGGCCGTAGATGCCCACGGCGAGCGTGACGCCCACGACGAGGAGCACGGCGACCAGCGGCGGCGCCGGGCCACCGACGAGTCCGTCGGCGACCGCCGGGACGCTCAGCGGGACCTCCACCGAGGCACTCATCGGTGCACTCACCGGGGCCCTCGGCGGACCAGGTCGGCGAAGTCCTGCTCGTTGCGCTCGGCGCCACGCAGGTACCACCAGCCCACGCCCAGCAGCACGGGGTAGGACACGACCCCCAGGAGCACCCACGCCAGCGGCAGCCCCAGCACCGAGACCTCCGCCAGCTCGGGGCGCACGAAGAACAGCAGCGGCACGACGACCGCGAGCAGCGCGACCGTGCCGAGGCACCGCAGCGCCAGCCGCAGCTGCGCGCGCAGCAACGAGCGCACGTAGATCTCCTCGAGCGGTACCGAGTCCTCGAGCCGCGACCGGGCGCCGCCGCCCGACGGGGCGCCCCGGCGCGGGGCGGTCACCCGCACCCGGGGCGGCGTACGGGACGGGACGCGGTCGCTCACGGTCCGCTCCGTCTCACGAGTCGGTCGCGGAGCGTACGCGTGTGGCGGCGGCTCACACCGACCTCGTGGCGAGCGGGGCCCCGGCCCACGACCACGGTGCAGTGACCGGCGTCCATCCGCACCTCGTGCACGTGGTGCAGCGCCACCAGCACCGACCGGTGGACCCGCAGGAACCCGGCATCGGACCACTGCTCCTCCAGCGTCGAGAGCGGGACGCGCAGCAGGTGGCTGCCCTCCGCGGTGTGGAGGCGCGCGTAGTCGCCCGCGGCCTCGACGTGCGTGATGTGGGCGCGGCTGACGAACCGGGTGACCCCGCCGAGCTCGACGGGGATCTGCTCGGAGTCCTCGCGGCGGTCCGGGTCCGTCTCGACGGACGGGACCGCCGGCGGGGCCGCCGGTGCGGGCACGGGCTCCGCCGTCGCGGCGGCCCCCAGGACCCGGCGTACGGCCTCGGCCAGCCGCTCCGGGCGGACGGGCTTGAGCACGTAGTCGACCGCGTGCAGGTCGAAGGCCTCGACGGCGTGCGACTCGTGCGCCGTGACGAACACGACCGGCGGCGGCGCCGCGAACCGGCCGAGCACCCCGGCCAGCTCCAGCCCCGTCAGACCCGGCATCTGCACGTCGAGGAACACCGCGTCCGGCTCGGTCTCCCCGATCAGGCGCAACGCCTCGGTGGCCGAGCCGGTCGTCCGGACCTCGGCGACGTCCTCGTGACGGTCCAGCAGCCAGGCGACCTCGTCGCGGCCCGGTGCCTCGTCGTCGACGACGAGCACCCGCAGCCCCGCCCCACGGCCGTGGTCGCTCACGCGCTCACCCCCACCGCGAACTTCGGGAACCGCACCGTCACCTTCGTGCCGGCGCCCCGGGCGGTCTCGACGACCAGACCGTGCTCCTCGCCGAACACGCTGCGCAAGCGTGCGTCGACGTTGCCCAGGCCGACGGAGTCGCCCGCGTCCTCGCCGGCCAGGATGCGGCGGATCCGGTCGGGGTCCTCGCCCGCACCGTCGTCCTCGACGCTCACGACCGCCTCGGCGCCGTCGTCGCGGGCGGTCAAGGTCACCCGGCCGCCGTCGGGCTGCCCCTCGAGCCCGTGGCGTACGGCGTTCTCCACCAGCGGCTGCAGGCACAGGAACGGGATCGTCACGCCCAGGACCTCCGGCGCCACCTGCAGCTGCACCCGCAGCCTCTCGCCGAAGCGGGCCTGCTCCAGCACGAGGTAGCGCTCGACGGAGCGCAGCTCCTCGGCGAGCGTCGTGAACTCGCCGTGCCGGCGGAAGGAGTAGCGGGTGAAGTCGGCGAACTCCAGCAGCAGCTCACGGGCGCGGTCGGGGTCGGTGCGGACGAAGGAGGCGATCGCCGACAGCGAGTTGTAGACGAAGTGCGGGCTGATCTGGGCTCGCAGCGCCCGCAGCTCGGCCTCGACCAGTCGCGTGCGCGACTCGTCGAGCTCGGCCAGCTCGAGCTGGCCCGAGACCCACGCCGCGACCTCCTCCGTGGCTCGCAGCAACGCGCCCGAGGCGCGGGGTGCGTACACCTGGAGGGTGCCGACGCCGCGCCCCTCGACCACCAGCGGAGCGGCGACCGCGTGCCGCACCTCGCAGCCGGGACGGTCGCAGGCGAGTCGTCCGCGCTCGACCACCTCGGTGCGACCGGACGCGAGGGCGCGACGGGCGATCTCGGGGGCGTCCGCCCGGTGGTGGCCGTAGCGGCCCTCCCAGGCGAGCAGCTCCTCGGTGCCGGTCAGGGCCGTCACCGGTGACCCGAGGAGCCGGTGCAGGTGGGTCAGGCTGAGCGAGGCCGACTCGGCGTCGAGCCCCTCGCGCAGCGGCGGGCCCGCCAGCGAGGCGAGGTGCAGGGCTCGGAAGGTCGCCCGGTCGGCGTCGCTGCCGAGCGGGCGCCGGGAGATGCCGAGTCGTCGCACCCGGGCAGTCTCCCAAGCCCTGTGGCGCGTGTCACGACCCGACGGGCTCGGGGCCGTCGGTGTCGTCGGCCGGGTCCGCGGTCCCGACAGCCGGGGCCCCGTCGTCCTGGGGGTCGGGGGCCTCCGGGGCGTCCTCGGCGCTGGTCGGGGGGACGCCCGTCGGGGCGCTCGGAGCCGCTGCCCGGGAGCCGCGGCCCAGCCGGGGAGCCCCGACGTACGCCCAGGGCAGCACCGCGGCGCGGAAGGCGTGGGTCACCAGCGGCATGGAGAGCTCGGACCCCGCGGCCGCGTCGGCGAAGAGCTCGTCGACCTCGACCAGGAGCCGGTCGACCGCGACGGGCCCCCGGGCGACGACGTCGGGACGGCTCGCGACGAGGTCTCGCAGCTCGGCCTTGCGGAGCCGCTGCCACAGCCGGAAGGCGCCCTGCTCGACGGACTCGAACTGTCCGGTGTCGTCGACCGCCGCGAGCGGCAGCCGCTCCTCGACCGGCTCGGTGAGCAGGTGGTCGTCACCGAGCAGCCGCGCCAGGCGCCGTACCCACGGCACCCGGACGTCCGGCTGGTTCCACAGCAGGGCGAGCACGCCGCCGGGGCGCAGCACCCGTGTCGCCTCGGCGAGGAACGCGCCGGCCTCGAACCACTGGAAGCTGTCGGCGGCCAGCACGACGTCGACCGAGCGCGAGACCACCGGGATGCTCTCGGCGCGAGCGCGTACGGGATGCGCCCGGGGAACCGCCTCGCGGAGCTGTTCGAGCATCTCGGGCACCGGCTCCACCGCGGTGACGGCGTGGCCCAGCGACAGGAGGCCGCGGCTGAGCTTGCCGGTGCCTGCGCCCACGTCGAGCACCTGCAGCCGCTCGCCGGGGGCGACCCACCGCAGGGCTGCCTCGGCGTACCCGGGGCGGCCGCGCTCGAAGGCCTCCGCGACGCCGGCGAACGCGCGGGCACCCCGCGGGTCCGGGGCCGCGGGCAGGCGCAGCGGCGGTCCGGTGGGACGCGGTGCGGCGGCCGGGGCCTGCCGCGACGAGGGCCGGGACGAGGGCCGGGAGGAGGGAGGCGGGGGCGGGGTCGACATGGCTCGCGCAGCCTAACCGCTAGCCTTCCGCGGGTGTCTGACAGCGACGGGTCGCCTCCCGCGGCCACCGATCCGCCGGCGAGCGACCCGCTGGTGGGCCTGGCGAGCTGGGAGGGCGTCGGGTCCGGCCTCGCGGCCGCGCGTGACGGCATCGACGCCCTGCTGCGCGATCGCGGGATGCGACGCGTCGACCGCAGCACGACCGCCGAGGCCCTGCTGCGCGGGGCGTACGCCAGCGCCACCCTCGAGGGATCGACCGCGACGCTCGAGGAGGTGCGCGCGGAGGGGGGTGACGACCTGGCCCGTGCCGCCGTACGCCTCCACGTCGAGCTGCTCGGTCTGCTCGGCACGTTCCGGACGGCGCCCGCCCAGGCGCTGGCGCGGATGCACGTACTCGTGGCGCCCCAGCCGGACAGCGCCGGACGACCCCGGTCGCCCGAGGCGGCCGCCCGACTGACCGCGCTCGCCCGACGACTGCAGCAGGGCACGGCCGCCCCCGCGCTGCTGGAAGCCGCGATGGCGCACGCCGAGGTGGCGACCCTCCAGCCGTTCGGCTCGCGTGACGGTCTCGTCGCCCGCGGCCTGGAGCGTCTGGTGCTGGCCGCGCGCGGCGTCGACCCCGTCTCCGTCACGGTGCCCGAGGCCGGTCACCTCGCCCTGCGGGCGGCGTACGAGTCGAACCTGCGCGGCTACCGGGACGGCGGCAGCGCCGGGGTCCACTCCTGGCTGCTGTACGCCGGTGAGGCCTTCGCCGCCGGGGCCGAGGCGAGCCCGCTCAGCGGCTGAGGGGCACAGAACAACGGCACCCGACTCGGGACCGGGTGCCGTTGCTTGCACGGTGAGGAGCGGCTACCAGGCGTGCACTCATCTCTGCTGCCCCGGGACCCGGGGACTCGCGCCCTCTAAGAAGGGAGATCGCCGCGTGGGTACCGCTTCGCCGTGCGGTCTGTGGTTGTGCCTCCATGGTGCGGCGAGGCCCGGGGGCGGGGGAAGAGCCGTCCGAGTCGTGACCCGATCCGTCTCACGATGTGACCCGGGTCACGGGCCGGGGCGCTCCGCTGGAGGAGTCGGCGCAGGTCAGGCGTGCTGGCGACGGTGGTGGGCCCAGGCCAGACCACCGGCGGCGACGGCACCGGTCACGGCGACCGCCGCGAGAGCGGACCCGGCCTGGGCGCGGTGCCTGGTCGGCTGCAGCCCGACGGGGTCGGAGAAGACGAGCACCGGCCAGCCCACCTCGGCCGCGTGGGCGCGGAGGTCCTTGTCGGGGTTCACCGCGTACGCGTGCCCGACCGCCGAGAGCATGGGGACGTCGGTGACGGAGTCGGAGTAGGCGAAGCAGCGCGCCAGGTCGTAGCCGCGGCTCTCGGCGAGCTCACGGATGGCGACCGCCTTCTCCTCGGCGTATACGTAGCGCTCGATCTCACCGGTGTAGCGCCCGTCCTTCACCTCCAGGCGCGTCGCGACGACGTCGTCGACGCCGAGCCGCTCGCCGATCGGTCCCACGATCTCGATGCCGGAGGTCGAGACGATGACGACGTCGCGCCCCTGGGCGTGGTGGCCCGCGATCAAGGAGACGGCCTCGTTGTAGACCATAGGATCGACCACGGTGTCGAGGGTGTCGGCGACGATCTCGGTGACCGTCGCGACGTCCCAGCCGCGCACCAACGCGGTCAGGAACGCACGCATGCGCTCCATCTGGGCGTGGTCGGTGCCGCCGAGGGAGAAGACCAGCTGGGCGTACGCCGACCGCAGCACCGCCC